>DDGE01000012.1:54077-76972 GCA_002337545.1 Phycisphaerales bacterium UBA1910
CAAGCAAACCCATCGCGGAATCGAGCAGGCGACCCTTCCCGAAACGCTGATTCTCGAAGTCCGCGGCGTCCGTGATGCCGTCCGTGAACGCGATCAACACATCGTTGGGCTGCAGCGGGATCTCGTTCATCGTGTACCGCTCGCCGGGGATCACGCCGACAACCATCCCCTCGCCCGCGATCTTGACCAGACCGTATCGCCCGTGCTCATCGCGTCGCAGAAGCAGCGGCATATCGTGCCCCGCAACAACACTCGAGAGCACACGGGTCTCGGGGCAGATCGTCCCGTACCACATCGTGACAAACTCGGAAACAGTCGTGTCACGACACACCGCGTCGTTCGTGCGGTTCATCACGACATCCAGCGTCTCAGACAAGTCCGCGTAGGCACGCACCGTCGCGCGAACAGCACTCATCAGCATGCCCGCAACAACCCCCTTGCCGACCACATCGCCCACAAGAATCCCGAGCTTGTCGTGCACCTTGAACAGGTCGTAGAAGTCGCCGCCGATCTCTTGGCTCGGCTGATACTTCGCCGCGAGATCAATCCCGGCCAGCTTGGGGGTCACCTCGGGCAGCATCCGCTTCTGCACCGCACCCGCGATACGCAGGGCACGCTGCGTGCGACGCTGCCGGGCCTGCATCTTGAGCAATCGCGCCTGCTCAACCGACGCAGCGGCTGATTCACCGATCGAGCGGATGAGCTTGCGCTCCGCGCTCGTGAACTTGCGAGGTTGACGCGAGTACAGGCGGATCACACCGATCGGCTGATCATCAAACACCATGCCCGTCCCGATGAACGCGGCAAGGTTCTCAGTCCGGCAATCATCCGGGACAAGCACACGCTCGTCCACACGCAGATCCGGGCTCGAGACGACCTCCCCGGCGAGGCAACGCCGATCAAACTCACGATCGATCGAGAGCGGGATGGGGTTGTCGAGCCAGCTGTCGCTCAGGCCGATGTCCGCGGACCGCTCGAGCTCGTTCTCGCGATCCACACGCGGGAGGGCCTCGGAATCCTCGGGCAGCAGCATGATCGCGCCCGCGTCGAGCCCCAGCACATCCAGCGCCATCTCAAGCGTGAGCCGCAGCGTGTCATGCACGCGCCCGCCTCGCACAAGCAGCGAGCTGAGCCGGTAGAGCACACCGACCTCGCTGATCCGATACCGGAGATTCGCAACATCCGTGCACATCTCCCCGGCGGTCTTGGCAATCAGGTCCGCGATCTGATCGACCAACGCCGACTGCGACAGATCATGATCATGCGGATGCACGACGATCGTGCCCAGCTGCTCGTCCGAGACGATAACCGGGATCTCTCTCGATCCTTCAGGGATGGGCGAGATCACCCCGGGCGAATCACGGTACGACTCGGAATCAAGCACATACCCCTGCTCGTCGCGGAGTTCGATCCGCACACCCCCGAGCGTACTCAGTGATGCGCACAGGGAAGCGATGGTCCCGTGGGTCCAATAGTCACGCAGCGAATGCCCTGGTGTTGGCGCGAGTTCGGGAGCCGAGTTCTTCATGGATCGCGTCTGCGTTGCGCCCCTCGATCAGGGCGTTTCCTCTTCGCCGGGGACTACCCAGAGCTGCTTGAGCAAACCCGCGAATCGTCGATCCGAATCCGTGCCCAGTTCTGAAACAACCTCGAGCCCCCGGTCGACCACGCCCTGATCACCAGACTGGTACCCGATGTACGCGTAGAGCATCGCCGCAGATACACGAACGCGATCGCCCTCCAACGGACGGGTGCGGATCTCCATGTCAATGATCCCTGCCCGCTCGCCGAGACGCTTCTTCAGCGCCGCGATCCGCTCCGCGTCGGGCAGGAGCTTGTCCGAGTACCGCTGGGTGATGAGTTCGGGATTCTCCGAGTAGAGGGTCTGCATGTTGACAGACGCACTCAGGAGCATCCCCGCACCGATCTGTGCGTGCAGACGCCCCTGCTGCGCAATCACATCGCGAGGACGAAGCGACAACGCCTGCGTGAACCGCTCCTCCGCATCGAAGTATCGGCCCGCCGTGATGAGTCGCTGCCCCATCACGATGTGCTTGGTGTACAGATCATCGTCGCTCTCGCCGGGCACGAGGAGCTGCTCCACCTCGTTGGCCGCGTTCCCCCGAAGGATCTCCATCGTCTCACGATCGATCGCGATCTTCGTCGGGTCGTTGAACTCGAACTCGCGGTTGAGATCCTCGAGACGCTTCTGCCCCTCGGTGAGCCGCTGACCCAGCGGGCTGTTCGAGTTGTCCGGGATCGAGATCGCCGAGCCCGGCCCGGTTGGCGTCCCCTTCTCGCCCTCCGTTTCATCACCCGCATTGCCAGACGCGGGATCCGTTGTCACCGGCGCGTTTGGATCCTTCGGCGCGTTCGGGTCTTCCTGCTGCTGGGTGCTCTGATCGCCGTAGAGGTGTCTGCGGATCTCATCCATCTGCCGGACAAGCCAGGCATCGTTGGATTCCTCGGGCTTGATCGTTGTGTTTGTGCCCTCCACCATGCTCTCTTCACGCAGACTCTGGACGCGTTCACGCATCTGTGACACGAGCTCGTCGTACGAAGTCGTGACACGCGTGCTGGGCAAGCCGCCGGGCACGCCCGGGTCCGTGTCCGCATTCGCGGGACGCGCAACAAGCGGGTTGGTCTGCTTGGCTTTCTCATCCACCAGCGGCGTCGGTGTCACGCCCAGCAGCGGCGACGCCACAAGACCCACGGGGCGTTGATCGATCCCCTCCGAATACACGCTGATCAGCGAGGGCTGCATCGTGCTCGTGGTGTTGTAGGTCGAAGAGGACCGGAGCGTGCCCATCATCGATCCCGAATCCAGGCCGGTGATCATCGGATCCGTGGACAACGCCTGCCCCATCGGGTCGAGATCACGCTCCTCCTGATTGATCCCGATCGTGACAGACTGCTGCTGACGCCCATCGAGATTCTGGAACGCCGCACCCGTCGAGTACATGTCGTCCCGCGTGTAGGAGAGGTTCCCGATCAGATTGCGAGGCGGCGCGGAACCCGTCGTCAGCGCGAACTGATACTGCAAGGCATCTGTGCCGCGGATCCCCATCCCGGCAAGCCCCGAGTAGAGCGAATCACGGCGGAATGCGAAGAGCGAATCGGAACCGAGATCCCCCGTAAACTCGCCCGCCGCCCGATACCCGATATCGCCGCGGAAACTCAGCCCGCCGGGCGCGTTGCCCGTCGCGATCGCGTTGCGAAACTTCAGCTCATCCACAAGGCTCGGACGCGTATAGGAGTTCTTGGTCCCGTACTGGCCCGGGTTCGCGTCCAGCGCCGTGCCATCACCCAGCGCATCCTGTGCACAAGCACCCGGACTCGAAATCGCGAGGAGCATCGCTGCCCCAGCAAGGGACAGGGTCATCATCGGCTTAGCTGTATGGGTCTTGATCGGCATATCGCACCTTCTTTCATCCGCACCGTATTGTACTCGGCTGATACGGTGATCGGTTCGGAGAAATCACGCGCATGGCATGCGAGAAGTGCTCAGATCAAGAAAAAACCCCGCAACGCGGGGTTTGAGAAGCTTGGGGGTACATTCAGATCGAGTCAAGCTGGTCCGGAGCGTTCATGATCGATCGGACGATCGCACATGTCTCATCCGTCGCCTCGGAAACGAGCACATACTGGATGCCGTCGTTCACCCACATAAACAGACTCACACCGGCATCCGCACAGGCCTTGGAGTTGACCGAATAGGTGACATTCTCATCCATTTTGAGCTCGCCCGGGTCCGGAGCGATAAAAAGACTCAGCGCGATCCGGTTCCCGCTCGCATCCGTCGCGTCGAAACGCAGGTGGGCCGAGTGCGTCGTCATCGGAACATGGCAGGCACCCCCGCCATAGAACTCCACGCGGTCTGCATGACCACTCAGATCGGGCGTCGTGACCGGGCGCTGGAACTGCTCAGAGAAATGCGAAACCGCGCTGGCGATATCACGCTCAGTAAACTTCCTGTCCGCGGCATCCTCGACGCAGCATCGGTTGTGCTCACGGAGCACAAACTCACCAACACGCTCGGGATAGCTCACCTGACCGATTTGGGGAATCAGTCCATTGTTTGACGAGATCAGGTTCGTGCTCTGCCAGATCAGCACACCCGCCACGCTCAGCAGCAGCACCGCGGCGATCGCCATCATCGGCGATCGCGCCCAGAACGACCGCTTCGTCGTATAGGTTCCTGCGCCCTCGATCCGATCGGCGTACCCATCCGCATCAGAGGAAGCGGCCTCGCCGGTCCCCGCAACAATCGCACCAACGCGATCACGCAGCGCCTGCGGGCAGCACGGCTTCACCATCGCCGTCTTGCAGCAGGCGCGGAGCATCTCCTCGAACTGATGCTGAGAATCCGCTTCGGGGTGCTCTGCGAGCAGATCACCAAGGCGGGTACACTGCTCAGGGGTGAGCTCGCCGTCAGCGCATGCGCGAAGAAGCGCCGCGATGTTGACCGGCGACTCATCAAAGAGCGCATCAATGAACGCGTCCTGTGCGTGTTCGTGATGGGACTGTTCGTGTGTCATCGTCGATTCGTACTCCAGATCATCCCTCTATGCCCTAACAAATCATTCATTCTCACTCGCGGCCTGGTGGTACCGAAGCCCGAGCTCATTCACAATCTCGTCGTCGCTCATCAGCGCATCGCTCAGAAGCTTACGCGCACGGTGCAGACGGCTCATCACCGTCCCGATGGGCACCTCGATGATCTCTGCGATCTCGCGGTACTTGAGCCCATCAACACCCCAGAGCATGAGCACCTCGCGGTACTCGTCCTTCAAACCATCGATGGCCGATTTCAATCGCCCGTCGACATGCTCCCAGTTCAGATCGCCCTGATCCCAAACCGGAGGCGCTTCATCAGGAAGAGACTCTGTCGAAGATTCATCAAAGAACGAATCCACGCTCGTTGGCTGCCGAGACTGCTTCTTGATCCGTGTATAAAACACATTGTGGCAGATCGCGAACAGCCAGGATCTCATCCCCCCGGAGCCCGAGGTCGGATCATCCGGATCACTCTTGTCTTCGAAACGCTCGATCGTCCCTGGACGGAACGCTCGGGTATACACCTCCTGAACAAGCTCCTCGGCTTCCTCAGGACGGCGAGCAAGATGCATCGCCATGCGATACACAGCATCCAAGTGCTCAAGGGCGAGTTGTTCGAACTTCTGACGCTCCAAACGGTCCGCCCTTCTTCTCTCAAGAAAACCACCACAAACACACGCGTATTCCGGGGGGAAACGCATTATAGTGCAGAACGATCAGTTAGGTTCTTCACTTCTCGGACGAATCCAACAACCACCCCCGTTTAACCCCAAATCACGCCAATGCGGATTCATCGATTCTACAATCCAAACAGATGAGCACCGACCAGACCAACCAGAAGCCGTACTACATCACCACCCCGATCTACTATGTCAACGATCGCCCGCACATCGGGCATTGCTACACCACGCTGATCGCCGATGTCGCCGCACGCGCCCAGCGACTCGTCGGGCGAGACACCTTCTTCCTCACCGGCACCGACGAACACGCCGAAAAGGTCTCCAAAACCGCGATCGAGAACGATAAAACCCCCTACGAGTGGGCGACGATCAACGCCGAACGCTTCAAAGACGCCTTCGCGTTCATGAACTTCAGCAACGACGATTTCGTCCGCACCACCGAAGATCGCCACATCACCCGCGCCAGCGCCTACATCAAAAAGCTCATGGACCAGGGCGATATCGAGCTGGGCGACTACGAGGGCTGGTACGACCCCTCACAAGAGGAATACCTCACCGAGACCGTCGCCAAAGAGCACGACTACAACTCCCCCGTCACCGGCAAACCACTCGAAAAACGCGTCGAGCAAAACTACTTCTTCCGCCTCGATAAATACGAAGACTGGCTCCGCGAACAGATCGAGTCGGGCGCGATCCGCATCCTCCCAGAAGCTCGCAAAAACGAAACACTCGGACGCCTCAAGCAGGGACTCATGAAGGTCCCCGTCTCTCGAAAAATCAAAGAAGGCGACCCCGACTGGGGCATCAGGATGCCCGGCGACGATTCTCACCGCATCTATGTCTGGATCGAAGCCCTCTGCAACTACCGCTCCACCGTCGATACCGACGAACGCCACAAATACTGGGACGGCGAGGTCGTGCACCTCATGGCCAAGGACATCCTCTGGTTCCACGCCGTCATCTGGCCCGCCATGCTCCACGCCCTGGGCGAGAAGATCCCCGACACCGTCTACGCCCACGCCTACTGGATCAGCGAGGGCACCAAGATGTCCAAGTCCCTGGGCAACTTCATCGAGATCGACCAGCTCCGCGCCTACGCCGACCGCTACTCGCTCGACGCCGTCCGCTGGTTCCTCACCACCCAGGGCCCGCTGGGCGCCAACGACGCCGACTTCGCGCACGCACGCTTCATCGAGGTCTACAACGCCGACCTGGCCAACTCCATCGGCAACTCCATGAGCCGCGTGGGAAACATGGTCAACAAGTACTTCGACGGCGAGATCACACGCACCTGCAACGGCGAGTTCGGCTTCGAGGGCGGCAAAGCACTCCAGCTCGCCATCCAGGCACTCGACGACGCAGGCAAATCCCCAGACGACCCATCACGCACCTTCGACTTCGAGACCATGACCTCAAAGGCCCTCGATGAAGCCACGGACGCGCTCGCCAGACTCGACCTTGAAGCCATGCTCGCCGCCGGTCGCTCCATCGTCCGCTATGTCGACGACTTCATTTCCTACAGCGCACCCTTCACCCTCGCCAAGCGCGTGGGCGAGCTCGAGCACGCCGAAAAAGCCCTCGCCACCATCCTCTACAGCTGCGCCGAAGCCCTCCGCATCGCCTCGCTGATCCTCAGCCCCGCCATGCCCGAAAAGATGGCTCAGCTCTGGCGCGACTGGAACTGCAACCACCTGACCGACCCCAACGACCACGCATCCGGCTTCGTCGCCCCACTGAGCGAACTCGCCAGATGGACCGGCGAGCACTCCCTACGCGTCGGGCAGACCATCAGCAAGGGCGAGGTCATGTTCATGCGCGCCGACGCCAAAGAGCCCGCACCGGGGACCGAGCCCGCCTGATGCTCAAGATCGGTTCGTTCCATTCCTCTGCATTTGCACACCTCGCAGCGGCACACCTGCGCGAGAACGGGCTCATGGCCGGCGTTATCGACGGCTCCATGTCCGCGATCACCCATGTGATGGCGAGCACACTCAACAAGGGCGCATACGAACTGGTCATCCCCAGCAAACGAAACGAGACGCTCGCGCGAGAACTCCTCAAGCAGTTCGAAACCAACCCGCCCGAGATCGATCCCGATTGGGAAAACGATATCGCACCGGACCTCTCCAAGCTCGACCGCAAGCTCATCCCAAACTGCCCCGGCTGCGACTGGCCCATCATGATCGCACGCCCACTCGGCCCCTGCCAGCGCTGCGGCACAAAGTACGATGTCCTGGACATGATCTTCCAGACCCACGGCCCGGAAGCCCTCGCCCCCTGCTACGAGACCGAGCCACCGCTCGCCAACATGACCGACGCACAGGTCTGCGACATCGCCATCGACTGCCCCGCCTGCAGCTACCCCCTCGACGGGCTGGGCGTGCGCGGGCACTGCCCCGAATGCGGAGCGCGTTTCGATCGACGCGAACTCTTCAACGGCCTGCTGGGGGCATAACCCCCGCCGGACACAGCCCCCGCACACCCCCTACATCCGAACCCACCCAAGTGCGTCAAACACCCCAATAACGCCTGAAACTGGCACCAATTCCGCCCTGCTCCCAAGTCCTGATTCAACAGGGCCCCCCATATGTCGAAATCTACTGTGCGATCCGACACACAGGAGATCGACTCTATGGCATCTACCAAACCAACCATCCTGATCGTCGATCCGTGCTCCATGACACGACAGTGCATGACCGTCCTGCTGAACGCCAAGAAGTTCATGACGATCTCGGCGTCGTCCATCCGCGATGCCACGGAGACCATCAAGGTCCATCAGCCAGACCTCATCATCCACGAACTCGAACTCCCCGACGGGCACGCAAAGAAGCTCATCCAGCAGGCACGCGCAGCACTCGACACATCACCCGCCTTCCTGCTCCTTACAGACGAGATTGATCAGTCAAAGCACCTCGAAGTCCTCGAGGAGCGCGTCGTACAGGCCATGATCAAACGCGAGTTCATGATCAAGCTCTTCTACGCGAAGGTCGAATCGTTGCTCGGCAAGAATCGCTACAGCAAGATCAACAAAGCCCCGCACACACCAAAGCCACGGCTGCCCGGCTCAGGACCGAAGATCCGATCAGAGCAGGACCGAGAAGAGCTCTACAACTCCATCCCCCCGCTGATGAGCGAGGAGCAGGTCACCCAAGCCGTCCAGGAGTTCTCAGAACTCCGCGCCATGTCACCCACGGCATCCAAGGTCATCGAGCTCACCGGCAGCGAAGACGCAACACTCGAGACCGTCGCCGAAGCGATCAGATCAGACCCCGCCATCGCCGTCAAGATTATCCGGATCGCCAACTCCGCCGCATTCGCTCGAACCGAGCCCGTCACCACCCCTCTCGAAGCGGTCCGACGCCTGGGGCTGGAGCATATCAGACAGAATGTCATCAACCTCGAGATCATCGACACCTTCTCAGGCCAAAGCTCCAACACCATCGATCCGCGCCTGTTCTGGGAGCACTCGATCGCCGTGGGCATGGCCAGCGCCATCATCGCCAGAGAAACCCGGGCCATGGACCCGCAGCTCGCCTACACCGCCGGGCTCCTCCACGACATCGGCCGCATCATCCTCGCACAATCGCTGGGCGTGAACTACGAGGAAGCAATCCAGTTCGCACGCGAAAACCATCTCGAACTCGACCCCATCGAGCAACGCATGTTCGGGATCGATCACGCTTCAGTCATGAAGATCGTCCTCAAACAATGGAGAATCGGCGAGAAGCTCATCGCACCCATCGTCCACCATCACAAGTGCCTCAGCTCCATCGACATCGATTGCCCAGACCGTGTCGAACCCGTCGTCATCGTCTCACTCGCGGACAGACTCGCGCACGCGCTCTCACTCGGATGCAGCGGCAACCTCGCGATCTACCCCACGGAAGAGCACTTCCAGGCGCTGAAGATCCGAGGCAGCTTCCTCTCCAACATCACGGAACAGCTCCCCAACGCCGTCCAGGACATGCGGAGTGCCATGCTCGGCAATCTCGGATCGTGCGCCACCAACGAATCCCAAAGCATCTGCAAAGACAACGCCCTCCACCCCGTGTACATCTCTCGCCACGAGGAAACAGACGCGATCCGCTGCTGGGTGGAATCGCTCCGCGAAACGGAAGACTTCGAAGAGGACCTCGACGCCACAAACCTCTTCGTCGTGCGGCTCCGCACCCGACGCGACGCGACGGAAGCAGAAAAAACGATCAAGCACACCGAGTTCAGAAACAAACTCGTCGCCACCCCGGTCATCGTGCTCTCCGACTCCAGCACCCTCCACATGCCCGAGTCCATCACCTCGACGCGCGAGACCCGATTGCTCACCACGCCATTCACCGTCGACGAGTTCCAGCGATGCGTGGGATCCATCCCCCAGCTCTCAAACGAGCCCGGGGATCAATCACAGGCGGCATGACCGCGACCAACACGGCCGTGCTCCCCTGCATATCGTGAAGCATGCGCGACGCGGAACTCATCATCTTCGACTGTGACGGCGTACTCGTCGATTCCGAGCCCATCACGAACCGACTCCTCGCGCAGTGCGTCAGCGACGCCGGCTGGAAAATCGACGCGGCATACTCCGTCACGCACTTCAAGGGACGAAACCTCCACGAGATCCACGCGGAAGTCGAGCAGCAGATCGGCAAACCCCTCCCCACGCTCCTCGAGGACTACCGGAGGATCTGCTACAAGGTGTTCGAGTCCGAGGGCGTGCCAGCGATCGAAGGGATCCACGACCTGCTCGATCTCCTCGATGAAATCACCCAGAACGCGCCACTGCAAGCCCCACACCGCTGCGTCGCAACAAACGCTCCCATGCGAAAAATGAAAATGACCCTCTCCGGCTCGGGGCTCATCGAACGCTTCGCGCACCGGGACGACCCAGCCCGAGAAACACTCTTCAGCGCCTATCAGATCGAAAAATGGAAACCCGAACCGGACCTCTTCCTCCACGCGGCCAGCACCATGGGCCACGACCCGGCGTCCTGCATCGTGATCGAGGACTCGGTAAGCGGCGTCAAGGCCGCCAAAGCCGCCGGGATGCGGGCCATCGCACTCGCAGCACTCACACCACCCGACGCCCTCCAACAAGCCGGAGCGGATCGGATCGTGGAATCCCACGCTGAGCTCGTCGACGAGCTCCGTTCTCGGATGTAACCCCTGAATCTCTCGGCGTTTGAGAACAACCCGGCTTGCTTTTCGAGGATCGTGCATATGATTCCCGACTATGCCCATCCCACGGATTGCCATTGTCGGACGCCCCAATGTCGGGAAGAGCTCTCTGCTCAACCTGATCGCCCACGAGCGGATCGCCATCGTTGACCCCACACCCGGCGTGACACGAGACAGGATCTCCACGATCGTCTCGCTCGTCCACCCAGATCTCAATGGGCCAGAGAAGGAAGCCGAAATCGTCGATACTGGCGGGTACGGCGTCTATGTCGCCGATGGAAAACGGTACAACGAGATCGGTGCCGACCTCGCCTCACTCACGGGCGATATCGAGCACCAGATCGCTGAAGCCGTCACCAACGCAGACCTCATCCTCTTCGCCGTCGACGCGCAGGCCGGCATCACCTCCCAGGACGAGGCGATCGCACAGATGCTCCGCGAGCAGAAACTCGGCAAGCGCGATCACGACGGCCACGAGACGCCCATCCACATCGTCGCCACCAAGGTCGACGACTCACGATGGGAGCCACACGCATACGAGCTCAGCGCACTGGGCTTCGGCGTCCCGCTGCTCGTCTCATCGACAACCAAAAACTTCCGGCGCAAGTTCCTCGACGAGCTTTACGAGCTCACACCCGTCAACAGCGACGAGCCAGAGCCAGAAGTCGACATGAAGTTCGCCATCGTCGGCAAGAGAAACGCCGGCAAATCCACGCTCGTCAACGCCCTCGCCGGCGAGCCACGCGTCATCGTCTCCGAGATCGCGGGCACCACACGCGACGCCGTCGATGTCAAAATCGAGATGGGCGAACGAACCATCATGGCCATCGACACCGCAGGCCTGCGACGCAAAAAAAGCTTCCAGGACCAGATCGAGTACTACGCGCTCGACCGGGCACAGCGCGCCATCTCCCGATGCGATGTCGTCATCTTCATGATCGACGCCACGACAGAGATCTCACAGGTCGACGAGCAACTCGGCAAAATGATCGTCGACTCTTTCAAGCCCGTCGTCATCGTCGTCAACAAATGGGATGTCGCCAAGGACGCGACCGACGACAAGGGACGCCCGGTCACCCCGCAGAAATACGAAGAGTACTTCCGGAAGGAACTCGGCGGGCTGCGCTTCGCACCCATCGCGTTCATGAGCGCCAAGGAAGGCCTCAACATCCCCGACACCATGGAACTCGCATACGAGCTCTTCGAGCAGGCCAACACACGCGTCAGCACCGGCAAGCTCAACCGCACCGTCAAGGGCATCCTCGAGGCACGCGGACCGAGCAACCGCCTCGGGCACGAAGCGAAGGTCTACTTCGCCTCCCAGGTCAAAACCTCACCGCCGACAATCGTCCTCGTCGTCAACGACCCGGACCTCTTCACCAACAACTACGAGCGATTCCTCATGAACCGCCTCCGCGAGGTGCTCCCCTTCGACGAGGTGCCCATCCGACTCATCCTCCGCGCACGCAAACGCGTGGAACGACGACAACGAAGCGCCTCCGGAAAGACCGAGCTCTACACACCGGATCAGGTCACCGGCAAGTTCGACGGCGAGATGAGCCTCGAAGACATCGACCGCGAAGCACTCATGCTCGACCTCCCCGACGACGCATCGCTCTACTTCGACGACTAAAGCACCACCCACGGAGCTTCAGTCAATCACCCCCTTGCCACCCAACGCCAAGGACAGAGAACAACCCCACGAAAAAACGCCCCGGAACCTTCCGGGGCGTTCTCATTCCAGATACTTCAAACTCGCTTACGCCGGCTCGCCCTCGGGCGAATCGCTCACGACCGGCTTGGACTTGGGCACCGGCGCCTCGTGCTCCACAACCTTGCCAAGCGCCGTCGGCAGGTCAATCCCCGCCTGCTTCGCCAGCTCATGAACCTGCGGCAACGACCCGATCATCCCAGACAGGAAATCCGCAGTCGCGTTCTTCCCATCCTTGGAACCGCCGGACCCCGAATCCCAGACCGTGATCTTGTCGATCTTGAGGTTCTGGATCGCCTTGACCTGCTGCGCCACCAGCTCGGGAAGCTGCTCGATCATCAGCAGCGTCGGCGCCACCTCCGGGCTCTTCGCACACGCCTCGACGAGCTTGCGATACCCCTCGGCCTTCGCCTCAAGCACCTGCTGGATACCCTTCGCCTCGGCCTCATACTTCGCAAGGATCGCGTCCGCCTCACCCCGTGCCTCGCGACGCTCACGCTCCGCCTTGGCCTCGGCCTCGATCTCCACGCGTTTCTTCTCAATCTCCTGCGGCGCAAGCTTCTCTTTCGCCAGCTTCGCAAGCTCCTCCTCACGCTGCGCGAGGAAGATCTTCTGCCGCGCTTCCGCAGCAGCGACATCCGAACGCCGGCTCGCCTCAGCACGGATCTCCGCGAGCTCCGCGTTCGATTCCGCGACCTTCGCCGATGAGTGGTTCTCACCGTCGACCGCGGATGCTTCAGCACTCGCAACCTGGATACGCTGCTCCTGCTCCGCACGCTTCTTCGCCGCGATGGTTTCCGCTTCGCGTTCCGCGATCGCGATCTCCTGGTTTCGGCGGGACTCTGCCTCACCCGTGACGGCTCTGGCCTCGAGGTCAGCAACAGCGATGCGCTGCTCCTGCTCCGCGTTCTTCTGCCCCTGCTCGGCCAGCGAACGCTCCTCAGCAACACGCACATTCCGCGCACGCATCGCCGCGGCTTCACCAACCGCACCCTCGCGCTCCTGCTCCGCGACCTCAACCTTTGCACGGTTGATCGCTTCCGCCGCGGCCCGCTTACCGATCGCCTGGATGTACCCCGACTCGTCCGTGATGTCTCGGATGTTCACATTGATCAGCGTGAGACCGATCTTGTTGATTTCTTCCGCGACATTCTCGTTCACGAGCGACATGAACTTCTCGCGATCCTTGTTGATCTCCTCGATCGACAGCGTCGCGATCACCAGTCGAAGCTGACCCAGGATAATGTCCTGCGCCTGTTCCTGGATCTGCCCCTGCGTGAGCCCCAGCAGACGCTCCGCCGCGTTGCTCATCAGCACCGGGTCCTTCGAGATACCCACCGTAAAGGTCGAGGGAACATTCACGCGGATGTTATTGAGCGACAGCGCACCCTCCAGCGGGATCTCGATCACCAGCGGCTCCAGCGACATATACGCGTAGTCCTGGATCACAGGCCACACAAACTTGCCGCCGCCGTGGAAACACTGCGCACTGCTCTTGGAACCAGTACCCCAGATCACAAGGATCCGGTTCGACGGACACCGCCGGTACCTGCTCGCAAGGAACAGCACCACAAAGAGCATGACGAACAGCGCGACCGCCACACTGATAATAACAAACATCCCTGAGTTGCCCGAGTTCGCCTGGGCGAGCGTTAATGTTCCCTGCATTGATTCTCCTGTATCAACCGTGCGATGAAAAACGAGACCCACAAACGCATCATGCGGGTTCGACGATAAGAATATTGCTCGCGGTATCCACATCCCGCACACGCACACGCGTGTGCGTAACGATCGGTTCCGACGCGTTCTCGCCGTCCTGAATCGCGGAATAGGAGTGGCGCGAGTTGTTGATCACGAGCACCACCTCACCGCGACCCGAGCCCCCTGACGGGACAGTCACATAGACCTCACCCACCATGCCCCGGGCCTGCTGGATATACACATTCGTATTGTTCTGCAGCTTCAGGAAGGTCCGCAGCAGCCAGATCATCATCCACGCGACACCGAAGCCCGCCGCGACACCGACCACGGCCGAGCCGGTAAAACCAAGATCAAGGAACCGGTACGCCGCAAACCCGATCCAGCCATACCCGAGAAAGAACGCCGAGACGGACTGAACACTCAGCCAACCAAACTCAGCACCCGGATGATCGCCATCGATATCGACATCAAGATCAACATCCAGCGCACCGTCGCCGCCGAGCTCACCGAGCACCAGCTGAATCAGCAGGAAGCCCGTACCCAGCAATGCCGGGGCCGTAAACCAAACCGCGTTGTCGCCAAAGAGCATGTCCATCATGTCAAAAAACCTCCCGCAAGGCGATGATGCCCGCAGGATAGTCTACCACGATGGGTCCGACAGTGATGTCTTCGTGAAACCCCTGCGGGGCATCCCGTTTCGCCCCAAACACAAGTATATTTGGAAAAACGCCGCGCCAGTTTCAGCGCGGCATCCAGAATCACATTTCAATCAACCCGCGATCAGGCCGCGAACCCGTACCCGTCATCAAATCCCAGAAAATCGTCGTCGTCCCCATACTCGGGCTCGATCGGATCGATGCTCCCCCACTCGTCCTTGGGCAGATGCCGATGGTGCACATGGATCACACGACCAAGCTGCTCGCCAAAGAGCTTCGAGATGATGCTCAGCGTCCGCTCGTCTTCCGCATCAAAAGGGCGCGTCTGATTGCGGAACAGCGTCAGCACACCGAGGCACTCGTCCTCATGCGAGCACGAGATAATCATCGCGCCATGATCTTCCAGCCAGTGCGCGTCGCAACCCAGCGCCTCGTCCATCTCCCGATCAGTCGCGAGCGACACAACGCCGTCGGTCTGCTCGAAGCGAGGCGCGATCGTGTCCGCGAGATGATCGAGCATCACCTCCGCGGCATCCTTGGGGATGTCATAGTTCACATACGCCCCGAGCGAGTAATCGCCCGAGCTCGTCGGCAGAAACACCGCCGCGTTCGTCGACCCGATCTTGCTGAGCGTGAACTCCAGCATCGTCCGAAGCAGCGACTCGATATCGAGCTCCTGACGAACGATCGCGTTGAACTCAGTCGCCAGCTTCACATCGCCAAACTGCTCGGAAAGATCCTTATACGCTTCCACCAGATCGTTGCACAGGTCCCCCACCTGCCCAGAGACCTCGCGACGAGCATGATCGAGCTTGTGGCACAGCTTCTCGAGCCGCATCACACGCGCGTCACGCATCCGGATCCGCTGCGCACGCTTCACACAACCAAGCAGGCGACGCGCGGTCTCCGCGTTCCGAGACTGGATCGAGATAATGTCGCTCGCACCCGCACGCATGGAACGAACAGCATCCTCAGTATTCTCGAGCTGCCCGAGGATCACGCCCACGATCGCCGGGTGGATCGTGCTGATCCGCTCAAGCAGATCGATCCCGTCCGCATCATCCAGCGCACGCTCAATGATCACAAGATCACAATCGTTCGACGACGCACGCTGCACCGCTTCGGTGCAGTTGTCCGCGTACTCCACGATGTCCAGCTGACCGTGCAGGATCGACGCCACACGACGACGCACCGACGCGCGGGGAGAGACAACAAGGGCACGCACGCCCGGCATCTCATCGCTCTGCTGCGCAGCAACACCGGAGAGTGCCGCTGGCTTGGGTGTGCCCTCTTGTGTGTTTCGCTTGTACTCGCTCATCATGCTCTCTCAATGTCAAACGCGGTCGCGTTGTTTATGCGGCACTCGCCGCGTGTGTAGTCGTAGGCAGATGCACAATCACGAGCCCACCCTGCCCCCCGGGCCGATTCCCGAGCTCGATCTCTCCACGGTGAAGCTCAACGAGCCCACGCGCACGCGAGAGCCCAAGCCCGGACCGACGCCCAGCCGGGAGCTCGGAATAGAACGGATCAAACGCGTGCCTGATCGAATCCTCCGAGAACCCGCGTCCCTGATCGCTGATCCGAATACTCAATCGGGCAAACGCGGGGTCGGGTTCAATCGAAACGGTCACGAGTTCGCCAGGTTCTGATTGAATTGCGTTGATGATCGGCTCCGCGACCGCCTGAGCGAGCAGCGGGATGTCCATCGTCACAGGATCAATGAAGCTGTTGTCTGTCTTGAAATGAACCCGCGCACGGATCCCCTGCGTGTGACAGCGATGACGCGCAATCTCGATCGCCTCACGCACAAGCAGCACAGGATCACCCGCCTGCATCTGCGCCTTCGGCGGGTCAGCGATCATCCGCAACGAGCTGATCAGGTCAGAAAGCTGCTGCGCCGAGTCCGAGATCGCAAGCGATATATCACGCTCTCGCTTCGTCCCCACACGCTCAAAGAGCTGCTGGGAACGCCCAAGAATCACGCTCAGAGGGTTGTTCATCTCATGAGCCGCTCCCGCCGCGAGCCGACCAAGCTGAACAAGCGATTCCTTGCTCGTAAGCTCATTCCGAAGCGCAGTCATCGCATGATTCGCCGACGCCAGCTCCTCGCCAACACGCTTGGACTGCTCCATCGCGATCGACTGCACAAGCGAGCGGGTCCACAGCGTACGCACACGCTGAAACTCGCCCGAGCTCAGGACACGGTCCGTCCCGCTCCCCATCCGGGGCATCACAATCAGATACGAAGGCGAAGAATCGCCGGCATCGATCGAAGACCCGATCAGCAGCGGCATCCCAACCTCACGCACCGACGAGAACAACTCACGGAGCCAGCCGAGCTCGCTCAGATCCAGCGACGCAACGATTCCCGATTCTGAAAGATCCGCAGGCCGGATCGCTCCCTCCGAGTTCCCCGGCGCATCCACACGGTTCGGACGCTGCACAACCCGGCCCTGATCGATCAGCATCGAACGCCAGGGCGAGTCAGCGCTGTGCTGAAAAATCACCGCCGCACGCTCCGACCCCACCAGCATCGCGGCACTGCGAACCATCGATTGAAAAACCTGCTCTGGCGATGCGTCATCCGACAGCGACTCAATAAACTCATCCAGCGCATCAAGAACCCGTGCCGTCGATGCGCTCAGCGTCGCCTTCGCACGAAGCTCCGAGTTCAGCGCCGCGAGCCGACGATTCGCGCCAGTGAGCGATTCGATCAACAGATTCTGATTCGTGTGCTCTCCCAGACCCAGAATCTCGCCACGCTGCGCCACCGATTCGATGACACCCGCCGTGTTGTTCTTGAAAAAGTCCGGATCAATCCCCAGCCGCATCGCGATATCGTGCGGATCAAGCGGTTCGCCAAAGTCGCCGCACCAACCAAGGTGCAGATCACGCGACCACGACTCCGCAAGCGTGATAAGCGTCACAAGCGCCTTGCTCGGGCCGTTGGGAACAGACTCAGGCGGCTGATCGTTCAGCCAGATCGCATCGCGGATCGCTTCCGGCAAACCCCAGTGCTCCGCCAGCCGCTTGCCCGCCGTGTGATGATCGATATTCAGCATCGACCGCTCGATCAAACACAACGCGCAACGCTTCTTGGACCCCATCTCCAGAACCCGCTCGTACGCCCGCGGAAGAATAAGGTCCAGCGCAACCTTGCCCAGATCGTGCAGCAGACCGCCGAGGTACGCCTCCTCGGGCGACACACCCAGCGAGGGATGCGCACGCGCAATCGCCTCCGCACCGCTCGCGACCGTCAGCGAATGCACCCAGAAACCGTTGTAATCGAAAGCGCCCTCGTGATCATCCGACTGCAGCTGCGCAAACACATGAACGCTCAACGCCGCAACCTGCACCGTCTCCAGACCAAGCATGATCACCGCGCGGCGCACCGTCGTGATGCGATCACCAAGACCCTTGTCCGCCGTGCGGCACATACGCAGGATCGTCGTGCTCATCGCCGGGTCGGACTCGATCAGATGAATGATCTCATCAAGATCGACATCCTCCTCGCTGCTCACGCTCAACAGGCGCGTCGCAACGCTCGGCAGCGTCGGGAGCCGATCGATGCCGCCCAGGATCGCCTCGAGCTTCTGCGCGTCCTGATCAGGATGGCCCGAATCAAGTTCGCTCATGAGCCGCTCGGAATTTCCAGGAGGGTCTCGATTCTCTGAACCAGCTCACGCAGGTCGAATGGTTTTTTCAGAAAGTCGTCCGCGCCAGCATCACGAAGCCGCTGGACCTCGCTCTGCTCAACAACGCCAGACACACAAAGCACACGCGTGTCCACGCTCGCATCACTCTCACGAACACGCTGGCACACGATGTTGCCGTTGATGTCGGGAAGCATGTAATCAAGCACAATCAGCTGGGGCTTGAAACGCGCCGTCTCGATCCCCGCGTCGTACCCTGTTCCGGCGCTGCGAACCTCGAAACGCCCGTCGGACTCAAGCAGATCCGTGATCAGACTCACGATCTCCGGCTCATCATCAACAATCAGAACACGCTTCCGATCCGAACCGATCGTCTCCAGCGGGATCTCATTCTCACGCATGAAACGGATCAGCTCCTCACGCGGAATCCGCCGGAACCGAGAGCCGGGAACACGGAACCCGTTGAGACGACCAGAGTCGAAACAACGAATAATCGTTTGCTGACTGACCTTACAGACCTTCGCGGCTTCACCCGTGGTGAACACCTTCTTCTCTGACCAGTCTTCGTTGTTCTGCGTCGCCACCATGCGGGTCCTTCCGATAGGGTGCGTTGAGGGTGCAACTTCGCCCAGTCGGATATCGTCGCAGAGTTTGCCCTACTTCACACCCATCGCCGGTTCCGCGGCAGTTATCAGCCGCTCTGGCAACCAACAACCATTATCCGGACGCTCGGGCACGCCATTGAGTCACGGCATCCGGCTCCCGGGCATAGATCGGCTCGCAGCGCAGCGGGTCGATCGGATCGATCCCCTCCGCGGCGCGAACCAGGTCCCGCGCATCCAGACGCAGCGACAGCACCCCCACACCGATCGCCGACGCCGCCTCACGAAACGAGCCCGGCAAGTGCCGGTCCGCCACAATGGACTTCAGCCCGTACGATCCCAGCGCATCCGCCTCGATGATCCCCACGCTGCGCAGCACACCATCAGAAGTCAGGATGCTCGCATGACACCTGTCCTTCTTGGACGCCAACGCGATCAGCGCGGGCCGAGCCGACGCATCAAGCGAGACCGAAACCACGCGCGCCGTCGGGACCGCAACAAGATCGGCACCCAGCGTATCCGCGAGAACCTTGGCGCTCGTCGTCGAGATCCGCAGCGCGGTGTATCCGCCGGGGCCAACAGAGACAAGAACGCGATCGATATCGCACGGCTGGATCGAACACGATCCCGCGAGCTTCGAGATCGCGTCCAGCACGGCGTCGGAGCCGCGCGTCGACTCGGGCAACGGCGCCGAGCCAAGGCACCGCCCGCCCGCGTCCCACAGCGCCACGGCGTGCGGCGCCTCCTCGCCCGGCGCGTGCGCGCCGGGGTTAGACATCTCGATCCCGAGCGTGATGGAGCGGTTCTTCTCAGACATGATTCACTCGTGATCCTTGGGTGGTTTGCGGAGTCGCTTCGTCTCCGAGCGGCGAGACTTGCTGTCCAGCCGACGCCGGATCGACCCCTTCGTCGGCTTGGTCGCGCGGCGCTCCTTGGGCTCGATCACCGCCCGCGCAACAAGCTCACGCAACCGGTCCATGCAGGCCCGACGGTTGCGGGATTGCGATCGTGTTTCGTCGCGTTCGATCAGCAACTCATCGTTGGAACTGATCGCGTTCCCCGCGAGCCGACGCAAGCGCATCATGGCCCGGTCCCTCAGCGGGATGGCCGAGAGCGCGATGCGGAGCTGCGCCTTTGTGGATCGTTTGTTGACATTCTGCCCGCCCGGCCCCGAAGAGCGTGAAAAAGTGATTGAAATGTCCTCGTCCCGGACACGGACACCCGGAGCCAGGAGTGTCCCTGAGCGTCGCGGCACATGGCCTTGATGGTCCGGATTGGGGTTTGTATCGCTCATCTGGTCATGCCATAGCACGGCGGATCTGGAATTGCAAGTGCTTTGTGCGCTCCGCCTTGCGCGTCAAAAGTCATTGCGTCCCCCATTGACCCAGCGGGTTGTGTCTGCCATACTCAGGGTTGTCGGATCGACCCATTGTCCCACCCGTGCTTCCCGAAGCCGGGTTGGACGCAGGCCCGATCCAAGACACGAGGCCGCTCCCTGATCGTAGGGGAGCAAACATCAGATTGACCGTCCGAACGCCTGAGCGTGAGGGAAGGATAAGACATAATGAGTAACACGATCACCAAGAAGATCCTGATCGACCGCATCGCTGAGAGCACGGGCATGAAGCGTGTCGCCGTGAAGCAGGTCGTCCAGGAGTTTCTTGATCAGGTGGTCGTTGAGCTCGGCGAGGGGAACCGCCTTGAGTTCCGTGACTTCGGCGTCTTCGAGGTCAAGCAGCGTGCGCCCCGCATGGCCCAGAACCCCAAGACCCTTGAGCGTGTCCCTGTGCCCGCCAAGCGGACCGTGAAGTTCAAGGTCGGACGCAAGATGCGTGACGCGATGGAAACCCCGGAGACGCAGCCTGAGGCGTCGAGCAGCGTTGAGCCCAAGGGAACCACGAACGCCAATGCCCGCGCGAAGGATGATCACGAGGTGATCGGCTCGATCGGTTCGGAGCACATGGACCGCACGCCGGAGACCGCGGGAGTCCGCTGAGTTGACCCCGACTGGCCCCTCGATTGGGGACCGGCGACTGGTCCTACGACTGGCCCCGGCGTGAGAACCGGGCTGACTGGCTGGCTGACTGTCTGGGCGTTGGGGCCGAAGATTGAATACATGAAAAAGGGCTCCTCGGATCGAGGGGCCCTTTGTTGTGTATAGATGCTGCCGGTTGTCGGCGTTGTGGATCGCTGCGTTAGCGTCCGCGTCGCTTGGCCTTGCCGCCCATCATCTTGCCGGGCCGCTTGGAGGGGACGATGCCGCCGGGGAACTTGGCTGCCAGTTCCTTTTCTGACATCTTTTCGACCTCCGGTGCGTCGTCCTGCTGGAAGCGGTTCTTCTTGGGCTCGCTGGGTGCGCCCTTGACCTCGTAGGTTGGGCGCCCGCCGGTGGGTTCGTCCTTCCAGTCGTCGGGTCGGGGGCGGGGCTCGAAGTCGTCGTACTGCTGGGCGGGGATCTCGGCGTTGACGAGCAGCTCGATCTCGGTGAGCAGGGAGCCCTGCGCTGGCGTGACCAGCGACCATGCGTGGCCGTCGCGTCCGGCGCGGGCGGTGCGGCCGATACGGTGGACATAGAGGTCCGGGTCTTCGGGCAGGTCGTAGTTGATGACATGGGTGATGCCCTCAACATCGATGCCGCGTGACGCGAGATCGGAGGCGACGAGGACATTGAGATCGCCGCCGCGGAACTTGGTCATGACCTGGTTGCGCTTGGACTGGGAGAGGTCGCCGTGGATGGCGTGGGCGGGGATGCCCTTGCGATCGAGGTATCGGACGACGGAGTCCACGGTGCGCTTCATGCGGCAGAAGACGACGGTGAGCGCGGGTTCCTCGTGGGTGAGCAGGTGGGCGAGCATGCGGCGCTTGTCCCACGGCTCGACGGTGACATACTGCTGCTTGACGAGGTCAACGGTGAGCGCGCCGGCGGAGACCTCGAGCTTCTCGGGGTCCTGCATGAATGTGCGGGCGAGTCGTTCGATCTCGTCGGTGAAGGTCGCGGAGACGAAGATGGTCTGGCGGTCCTTGGGGCACTTTTTGAGGATCTTCTTGATGTCGTCGCGGAAGCCGATGTCGAGCATGCGGTCGACCTCGTCGAGGACAGCGAACTCGATATCGTGCAGGTGCAGGTATCGGCGTTCGATCATGTCGAGGACGCGTCCGGGTGTGCCGACGATGATCTCGGGTCCGTCTTCGAGCTGCTTGGCTTGGACATTGATGGATTGTCCGCCGTAGATGGCGCAGACCTTGAGCCCCGTGTGTGGGGCGAGTTCTTCGATGTCCTGTTTGATCTGAATGGCGAGTTCGCGTGTTGGCGCGAGGATGATGGAGATCATCGAATCGCCTGGCTCGATCATGTTGAGGAGCGGGAGCGCGAAGGCTGCGGTTTTGCCGGTGCCTGTCTTTGCCTGGCCGAGGATGTCGACGCCGGTCATGGCGAGGGGTACGAGCGCGGCCTGGATTTTGGTGGGGTGCTTGAACCCTCGTTCGTCCATGGCCTTGACGATGGAGTCCTTGAGCCCGAGGTCGGCGAAAGTCTTGTCGACTTCGAATGTTTCGGGGTTCCAGCCGCCCTTGGGCTCGCTGATTGTGCGTTTGCGTTCTGGCTCTTTGTCGGCTCCCGCGTCGCGATTTCCGCGTCTGCGTCCGCCGCCGCCTTTCTTGCCGCCTCGTGATCTTCTCTTGCCGCCGCCTGTTGACGCGTTTGGTGCGTCCGAATCGCGATATTTGTCGCTCATTGTGCTTCCTGGTTGTGTGCCCCGTGCAGGGCCCTTGCCGAACCGGATCACGATCCTCGCGTCCTCGGCACCGTCAATCGCCCCCGACGATGGGGGTTGTGAGTTTGATCATAGGCGGTGTGGTGACAGGGGTTTGGGGGGATTGGATTGAACGCGAAGATCGCGAAGGGCTTGAAGGGGCAGGGGAGGAGATGGGATGGGTACGCAGAGGTAGCAGAGGGCGCAGAGAAGAGGGGGAGAAGAGTGGGTGGCATGCATACGCCGAGTTGGTGACGCGGTTTATGCGTGTGTTTGTGATTCGAAGAACCTGCTCAAGCTGCGCGTGAGCAGGGCACCCGGCTTTGGCCGCAATGCGCGGCTTCGCCGCGATTACGGGCACCCAGAAGGGTGTTGGTTGTTGGGCGTCGCTTGTTCCTGCTTTGCCCTGGCGGG
>DDGE01000035.1:0-212 GCA_002337545.1 Phycisphaerales bacterium UBA1910
GACGCGCTCGCGTTCGTCCTCGCTGACACCCCCGAGATCATCGTGCGAGGCGACGCGGACATGTCCGACCTTGTCTACCTCATCGAGCTCCCCGCAGGCGACCCGGACATTATGCCCCCCGAAGACCACGCAGACCCGCTCACACCCGATCAGACCCAACTGATCCGGGATTGGGTGGATTCACTGGGTGTATGATCCCCGAATGCTCTTCC
>DDGE01000035.1:415-8979 GCA_002337545.1 Phycisphaerales bacterium UBA1910
CCGATCAAAGAACATCACGCCCGAAGCCAAGTTCTGGAACTGGTTTTCCAAGAACAGCAAGAAGCTCAGAAAACTAGAAGGGATGGAGATACTCGACGCAGTATCGACCGAGCTTTACAAGTACGACGAATCCCTCTGTGCCCTCATCGGGTACGGCGAGCGAGAGATTTTCGAAATCATCATCAGTGCCAATGGGATGGCTTCTTCAGCCGATTCAGTCGAACAACTCTGCGATGCCGCCCCAGAGATTCCCGGATGGAAAGTCATCCGCTTTCGCCCAAGATTCGAGGACGGGTGCCGAGGAATCAAATCAGAAGGTGTCACAATCGACATCGACGGCATCCAGTTCGTCGCCTACCACGACGAGACGAAGATCGGGGTCGAGATCTACGCACACTGGCGCAAACCCGAAGACGGCGATCGCACCGACGCACTCACATTCCTGATGCTCGACCACACCATCGGCGAATACGAAGTCATGTGCGGCATCGGCTTCATCGAAGTCCACCCACTCGAAAACGCTCCAGAGAACGCACGCCCATGGAGCGAGTTCGCGGAGATGTTCGACGAGAACTGGACACGCCAACCCTGACTCACCGCCGTGCGTGCACGCTGCCCCGGTGCTGATAACCAACTTTCCGACTCGCCCCTGTACGATTTTCACCCCACGAAAGACCTTGCCGAAATCTTAACACTGGGATTCATTCGCAATCCGAGGTACCGTATCCCGCACACGGCACGCCGCCGCGTTGGGAGAACGCCATGCAGAACACGCCCGTCATCAACAGACTCGATCGTGTCCGCATCCTCGAATCATTCGCGGACGCTTCCCACCCCCGAACAGAGGCACTCTCATGCTCCCTTGTCAACGGGTGCACACCCGCGCACATCGGGCGCCTTCTCCAGCGCATGCAGCACGCACGCCCAATCAACCCAGCCCATGTCCCATCTGACATGGTCACCATGAACTCAATCGTCCGACTCATCGACCTCGACACGCTCGAGCTCCGCAGAGTCGCACTCCTCTACGACGCCGAGTGCGCGCACGATATCCCCACGGGTGTCGAACCCGTGGAGATCCACTCCGAGCTGGGCAGCGAGCTCCTCGCACGACGCGTCGGCGACACCATCGCCATGAGAACCCGATCTCGCGAACGACGACTCCGCGTAGACGCGCTCGAGTATCAACCCGAAGAATCGGGCGAGTTCGATCGCTGATCAGCCACGCTTCATTTCGTCAGAATCGCCAGCCCGATCGATGCGCCCAGAAACGCAAGGATCATCACAACAAGGGTCAAACAACCCTTGAGACTGCTGTACGCCTGATCCGATTGATCCTCGTGCACTGACGCACGATCGATACCCGACGCAGGGGATGACCCCGCGTCCGTGTCTTCATGATTCATAGTTTGGACTCGCAAAATCCGCGGCGAACATCGCAGCGGGTGACCGTGTTCAATGACATCGCCTACCGGAATACATCACCGGCAACGCGACACACGCAAAGAATCACCATCACACCGGCGGAGAACGAGCACCAACCGCCCCACCGCGAGACGAACGCACCTCACACACCGGACCACAAACCAGGCCCGAGCAACGCGAATCACGCTCAAACCCATCAGCAACCCAGACCGCGGCGGCAGGACCATCGTCCCCGCCGCCCGACTCACGCTGCTCACTGGCGACAATCCCCAACTCACCGATCCCGATCCACACCGGCTGAGGCCCGCCGGGCGTACGCACGACCTCCGCCCCGCCGGAAAGCGCATGCCCCCCCGCCCACGCGCCACAAAGCCACGCGGAAACCGCACCGATCAGGATCACGAACGATCGAAGATTCACCGCCCAAACTCTACGCACATCTCAGCAGCATTGCGCACCGAGTCAGCCACCCGAAAACCGAAACACGACAGCCCCCACCGCTCAGGGGCACCCCTGCCCAAACGCAGTGATATACACCTGGACATCGAAGAAATCCCAGCTCCCATCGCTGTTCAGATCCGCCGCCGAGTCCTGCGCTGCAAAGAGCATCAGAAACGCCGACACATCGAAGAAGTTCAACGACCCGAACGGCTCGGCATAGTCCGCGTCGTTGCACGGCCCGCCCACGCCCTCCGGCGTCCAGATCGCCAGGTTCTCCGCCGAGACGCCGTCGATCGTGTCGAAGTGACCAACCACCATCAGCGCCGGCCTCGCAGCACCACGCGCATTGGGATCGACTTGCACAAAGCCATTCCCCCGGGTCGCGCCGCCGGAGGTCATCTGGCCCCCATCGAGCACAACCCAGTCGCTCCCGTCCCAGTACGCCACCAAATACGGGAATGATCCACCCTGATTGAACAGCCCCGCCATCACGGGCTCGGGCACCCCGTCGCCATCAACATCGCATGTCGCCAACGCGTTCGGGCTGCCGAATGTGCTCCCGCTCATCTGAACCCAGCTCGCGCCATCGTACCGAACAATGTCACCGCTCGGCACCCCGTCCACCCAGATGTTCACGCCCCCCACAATCAGCTGCGGGCCCTCATCGGAATCCCAACCAACAACCTCGCGAACCGCGGTCGTGCCGCTCAAACCGGTGCCCACCGTGCAGGGCCCCCAGTCGCCCGCGCTGTCATCCCAGCACGCGATCCCCTCGGCAGTCTGCCCGCCCGCCTGCGTAAAGAACCCGCCGATCACAAGCGTCGAATCACCCTCGCACGGGATCACCGAATCCGCCGGCGAGCACGCCACCACCGTGGCCACCTCACAAGCCGAGTTCGGCGCGGTCCCCAACTGGCTCCACGCTGTCCCATCAAACACCGCCGACCGAGTCATCGGCATAGACACACCATCGACCACAACACTCTCGAACGCGCCAACCGCAACCAACTCATCGACCCCATCACCATCCGTGTCGTAACTCGTCAATCCCCTGACATCACTATCAAAGATCGCCAGCAGCGAAAACTCCGCCCCCCCCGATCCAAGAACCACCGAATACACCTCCGCCGGCATAAACAAAGAATCCTGCACCACCACCACAAGCTCCGGCGTCATCGGCCCATCACCATCACGATCCCATGTCGCAATGCTGGTCACCCGGGAACCACTGAAAAAAGCAAGCTGTATCCCCGGGCCAGTCAATCCCTTGGAATACACCCCGCTGTCAGTCGCAAGGAATGGCGCGACCGCGCCGGTCCCATCACCATTGATATCCCAGACCGCCACTGCATTGATCGCCGCAGGCGTCCCATCCCATGCACACCCGACCCACTCCCCACTCGGCTGCGCAACAACTGACGACACCAGCACACCAACCAACACAAACCCACAGACCATCCCGCGCATAACAACCCCCTTTACAGACCATCCAAACCCAACGACCCAAGCACCCAGCGTACCTCATCGCACCGCCGCCCTGACCCGCAAATTCGCCAACTGCCCCCATATCACGCCCCCAACCCCGCGCACGAACCCAGAACCCACCTGCTACAATCACCAACTGCACGGGGCGCGGCCACGCCGCTGAGAAGCACCCGTTGAACCTGATCCGGCTCGCACCGGCGGAGGGAATGCAGACAGTCGGGCCGCCCTCTTAAGCGGACCAACTGCCGCGCATGACCCACGGTGCATCAACACTGAGGACATAGCGCATGACCAACCAGACCACCTACCCCAAGACCAACCCCGATCACCTCGCCATCACCTCGCCCGCGGGCAAGGCCGTCGCGCTGACCACCAAATACAAGTCCGCCGACGACATGCGCAACGCATTCCGCACCGTCCAAGGCGGCCCCTCCACCCCCGACGCCAAGTACACACTCCCCGTCCACGGCGCATACAACCCCGGCTCCGACGCCGATGTCCCAACGCCCGGCTCATTCGCACACAAGCCCGACATCGGCGGCCCCTACATGTTCTCATCCCCCGACACCCCCGGGATGCCCAAGCCCTCCGACAAAACCGCATGGGACTTCCTCCCCGACGACTGGTCCGTCGAGATCGTCGACGACGACACCACCCCCGCCGCCTCATCCCCCTGCGCTCATGAGGCCCATGTCTTCACCGACGCCAAAGGCATCACCCGCCGCGTCACCACACCCCCCGGCTTCACCCCCATCACCCAGCTCGAATCCGCCCGCCTCGGCATCATCACCCCCGAGATGCACCGCGTCGCCGAGCGTGAGCCCCACCTCACCGCACAGCAGGTCCGCGACGAGATCGCCGCAGGCCGACTCATCATCCCCGCCAACCGCGCCCACCTCGCCAAGAACCTCGATCCCATGGCCATCGGCCGCGCCTCCAAAACCAAGGTCAACGCCAACATGGGCGCCTCCCCCGTCGCCTCAGGCACCGACGAAGAAGTCGAAAAGCTCCAGTGGGCCGAGCGCTGGGGCGCCGACACCGTCATGGACCTCTCCACCGGAGGCGACCTCGACGCAACCCGCGCCGCCATCCTCGAAAACGCCACGGTCCCCATCGGCACCGTCCCCATCTACTCCATGATCATCGGCAAGAAGATCGAAGACCTCGATCGCGACCTCATCATGGAAACCCTCGAGCACCAAGCCAAACAAGGCGTCGACTACTTCACCATCCACGCCGGCGTCCGCATGGCCCACCTCAAATATGTCAAGAAGCGCGCCATCGGCATCGTCTCCCGAGGCGGCTCGCTCCTCGCCAAGTGGATGCTCGTCCACAACCAGGACAACATCATGTACACCCTCTGGGACGACATCTGCGACCTCATGCGCGAGCACGATGTCTCCTTCTCCATCGGCGACGGGCTCCGACCCGGCGGGCTCGCCGACGCCACCGACCTCGCCCAGCTCGGCGAACTCCAGGTCATCGGCGAGCTCACCGAACGCGCCTGGCGACGCGGTGTCCAGGTCATGGTCGAAGGCCCCGGCCATGTCCCCTTCGACCAGATCGAATACAACGCCAAGCTCCAGCGCACCATCTGCCACGGCGCACCCTTCTATGTCCTCGGCCCGCTCGTCACCGATGTCTTCCCCGGCTACGACCACATCACCTCCTGCATCGGCGCCACCTCCATCGCCTACCACGGCGCCTCCATGCTCTGCTATGTCACCCCCAAGGAGCACCTCGGCCTCCCCAAGAAGGGCGATGTCAAAGAAGGCTGCATCGCCTACAAGATCGCCGCACACGCCGCCGATGTCGCCCTGGGCATCCCCGGCACCCGCGACTGGGACGACGAGCTCACCAAGGCCCGCGCCGCCCTCAACTGGAACAAGCACTTCGAGCTCGCCTTCGACGAGGACACCGCCCGCGCCTACCACGACGAGGATCTCGATGTCGACACCGACTTCTGCGCCATGTGCGGCCACGACTGGTGCTCCGTCCGCATCTCCAAAGAGATCCAGGAGTTCCAATCCGGCAAGGCCGAGGGCTTCGAACGCGGTGCCCCCATCAAATCCGACGCCCTCACCGAAGAACAACGCCAAATCCTCGAAACCCGCGGCTACCTCTCCCCCGAAGAGATCCACAAACTCGCCTCCAAGACCAAGAAGGTCGTCGGCGCCGAAGAAGGCAAGGCCGCCTGCCACAGCGATTATGTGGATCCGGACGAGGCGAAGAAGGTGCAGGGCGAGGTCGTCGTGCAGCTCAACACCGCCCCGGCGCATGGCATCGCGAGTGATGATCGATTAATCTGAGCCACTCTCGCCATTTTGTCGGTTACTGTTATTAAGCTGCGAAGAAGAACTGCATTGACTTAATCCAAAAGTAAATATTGCAATAACAATGCCAACTATAATTGGAGCAGCCCAAACTTCATGCCATTTTTTTTGGCTGGACTTGCGCTCGTGTTTTGCACCGATTTCCAGTGCATCTAAGTGGCTTTGCACTAATGCCCACCCCTGATCAGCAAGATCATCACCGTGCTTACTTCTCCACTGATTGTACCAAACACGCATTAGCCTTTGACGCTCTGGAACATACTCCACTTGAGTGAAGAGCTTTACGGCAAGCGCTTTGCAATCCTCGATTTGCCGCTTGCTCATCATCCATCATCACCGAGTGTGTAGCAGGGGATGATCTCAGCCTCAGCAGTCCTTATCTGCTCATCAAATGTACCGTCAACTACTTCTGGCACTTCACTAACAGAGTCATAAACATCGCCTACGACATCTCCAGTAGCAGGCAGTACGACAATGAACACACGTTTTGACAAACCTGTTTCAACAAGTATTTCAAATGCATTTAAAACGTCTAGTGGATCACGACGCCGTAGCTCCCGGAGCACTTTTCTGACAGGTATATAGCTTGCCGCAGGATGCGATCTCGCATACTGCTTAATTGCAGCCCAAACATCCTCATACTCGGGATGCTCATTTGCTAAATTTGATAAGTTGAGCAGTGACATAGTCCATGGTTGCCCTTGTAGCCTGAGCAGAGACAAACACTTCATTGCGCTCTGCCGTGCTCCTTCGTGGCCCTACCACTATACGAACATCTTTCTCTTCTAGACCGTTGATTTTCGAGTTTTTCAGAAAAAAGACCACAAGCGAGTCCAAGACTCTCCCCTCTTTGAGGTAACTCTTAACTGCCTCAATCCTGATTGGCTCATTTGAAAGCCGATCTCCCCTGCCGGAAGTGACGATCTGAGCGCTGCCATTAGCCAGATCTCTCAAGCGAGCATTGCCTAGCTCATACAGCTTTGCGTTTCGAACTCTGCGATTAAACAGATTCTTGCGGACTACATCAAAATCAAGATACTCAAAGTCATCCATGTCGATTGCGTCACCGAGCATCGCTATGAAGTGGTCATATATTTGAATGAATTTGTCGCCACCAACATCGACTTGAGATACGCGAATTTCCAGTAGGCCGCTAGATCGCAGAAGGGCAACCAAAACAACCCTAGCATCCTCAAGTTGCTTGACGATTGCAAATCGAGTCGAGTCGATACGCTGATTTGAGTCTAGCGTCACCTCGACCTGCTCAACTCCAGCAGCCTTTGCCATCCAGACTACATCGTTGCTTAGATTGCCCGTCTCCTGAGTGCGAAAATCAATCCACTTGTACTCACGCGGCATCTCTACAAATAGTGGAAAGCTAGCCAACTCTTTTTTCGTGAACAACTGCTTTCCAATAGTCGATGTTTTCGAGTACTTATTGGCAACAGTCCTGCTCTTCGCCTTGAAGTAGAACACATGCTGCTTGCCGTTCTCCTCCGCATTCTGGACTAAGGCCGCAACTTTATGCTTTGGAATAACGCCATTTTTTACAGCATCTGATAGATTAACATTTATAAGATCAGACTTGTTTGACGCACTCAGCTTCACGCGATCCCGGTCGAGCAGCTTGGCGTCACTTAGTAGCTGTTTTACTTCGCTGTACGTAGCGCTTGTATGCACCATCCTCATCAATGTGTCAAAGTTTGACTTTACTTCAAGCGATTTCAATGCGATTCTCCATTCCCGTGTTATTGATCAGTATACACGAAACAATGACAGCAAATCCTGTCAACTCCTACTGATTCGCACATGACCACCGGGTGTCGTTCTTCTGATTCCACATAACTGTGCCGGGTGCCCTGCATACGCCGCGGCGAAGACGCGGTTTATGCAGGTTCTTTTCTCAATCCCCCATCTTCCCCACGCCCGCTCCCACCTCTGCGTACAAATCTCCCCCCTATCTCCCCCTTTGTGCGCTGTTTTCGCGCACTACCCCAACCCAACCTTGACGCCGCGTGCCGCCAAAGTACAATTCCCCCAACACACCCCCATGTGACCAAACCAACCGCCCGTGCCCCCGCCCCCAAACGCGACAACCGCAAAGGGAGCCGATCATGCACGCACCAACCAAACCAACCCCCACCTTCCTCCCCCACCCCCTCTTCCCAAACTCCGGCCTCCCCCACACCAGCGAGGCAAGCGCCGAGCAAAGCAAGACGCAATGGGCATCTTGTCCCTCCCCGCGATCCGCCTGTGGCGGACGAGGGAGGTGGTCCGCCGAAGGCGGATCGGAGGGGTCTTCCCTCTCCTCCCCCAATCCCCAATCCCTAATCCCCAATCCCTCTCTCCCCTCCCTCATCGAGGACCTCCTCAACCCCTCCATCACCACCGCCGAGCTCTGCCAGCTCCACCAACTCACCCTCGACCAGCTCGACGACCTCCTCTCCTCCCCCCAGTTCGACAACGCCCGCGCCCGCTTCACCAGCGCCAACGCAACCCGCCGCGCACTCCTCGAGGACGAGGCCCAAACCCTCGCCACCGCACGCCTCACCGACCTCCTCCGCGACCGCCCCGAAACACCCGCCCACGCCGAAACCGTCCGCAAAGCCGCCACCACCCTCCGCAAATCATCAACGCCCACACCCGAGAGTGATGTGTCTGCGGACGATCCGGGTGCCCGTACTCGCGGCAACGCCGCGCAGTGCGGCGAACAACCATCCCGCCCCAGCACCACACCAGACACACCAACAACCACCTCACCCGCATCCTCCCCCGTTTATGACCGATCCGCCGTAGGCACAACGGAGGGGGCCTCTTGTCCATCCCCGCGATCCGAAGAGCCGCAGATCAACCAAAAGACGGGTGCCCGTACTCGCGGCA
>DDGE01000008.1:0-5117 GCA_002337545.1 Phycisphaerales bacterium UBA1910
TGTTGGCAGCGGTTGATGAATACCGATCAGATACGGGCATTGATTTGCTCCTGATTCCTCTCGTTCCGCCCGTATATCTTAATTGTTGCGATACCGTGCTCACGGAGTATACTCGCTCGCTCCCAGAGCAAGTCTTCGATAGAGTTCGCGCTGAGAATGACAGCATCGAGGTTCATCTGGCTTGCCTGGTGGGGTGAGACGATCGGGAAACCCCAGAGCGATTCGCCAACACGACGAACATCGTCGTCGATAATGCAACAGATTTCTGTAGGCGCTTGCATGAAGGCGTCGCCTACCGCGCGTGTGTGCGTGCCTGCTCCATAGATTCCAACTCGATGCTGGCCGTCGACAGCACAGCGTGCGAGTGTTTTCTTCATTGCTTCACTCCAATCTTCTCCAAGATTGGCAAGCCGAAGATCGGGGTCCCATATGTCGATGAGGTGAATGAGTAGGTCGTATGCTTCTTCCGCGATACCGGGCGAACTAGGATCGAAACCCCAGCGTCTTCTGACTTTGTCTGGTTGATCACACACAACACGATCTGCAAGTAAACAAGCAAGCCGTGCTGCTGATTGGCGTTGAAGGGATCCTGACTCAAGATCATCAACAACCCATTCGATCTGAACAGGTGTACCCGGAGATGTCCAGATGCTGCGAAACCAGATAAGCGGCAGCAGACAAGCGGCAGGTTCGCCTGTAAGCAGGACAGAATCCATCCGGTTCGCATTCAGAGTTTCGTTGAGATCTTCAATCGCACCGGCTGCAGGGAGTGGCATTGTTCCCAGCAGAGTGGTCCACGGGCTCTGATCACTCAAATGGATCACACCCGAAATAGGCGCATCATCGGTTTCGCATCTGTATTGCAGCGTGCTCATTGATCTGCTCCAATGCCAGTAGGTGTGAGCTGGTGTTCCAGGTTTTTCCAGAATCGCATGATCCTTTGCGGCTCGAAACTGCTTGTTGTTCTACACAGTGACCGAACTTGATTGACGATCGTGTCATTTGAGTTGGTTATCAAGGCGTTGTTCCACATCGCGCCGGCGATTGATGCCCGCTGATCTGGATGAAGTTGACACGCCAGCTCGATTGAGTTTGCAAGCGAATCAGTTGTGAGTCGATGTCGAGCAATGACATTGGTAGATTGCAGGATCTGTTCATCGTGGATGATGCTCGCGATCTGGTGTTGCGAAGCCAGCGTGGGAAGAACCGGGAGCCCGGCCTTCAGTGTGACAAGAAAACATTCTTGCCGACGCGGTGCGTCTGGTGCGTGTTCTCGAATCATCCATGTGCCGTCTGATTCAAGCATCGCCAGCGACCAACCCGCAGAGCGTGCACCGCTTGCTCGATATGACTCGATTGCGGTCGCGCGATCAACCGGGGTATCTGCCCCGAACATCATGATAGTGGGGTTTGGGAAAATCGGCGGAGACCAGAGGTCTTGAGCGATAGGTATAGATTTGAGCAGGACGGGATCATTGGTCTGAGGTGTACCTTCGACTTGTATTTCGGTGGTGGGGAGGGAGGTGCCATGAATCGAGCGGAGTAGAACTGCGCACTGGGGGGAATCGATACACAACACAGGCATGTATCCATTGGTCAATAGCAGCTCATGAACGCGTCTCGCGGCATATGCGGCGAAGCCGATTGCGTGAGTACCTTTGCGAACGGACAAACGATGCACATGCATCAGGCCTGATTCTTGATGTCCTGGGCGGGGTGATTGTGAACGAGAGCAGATGACTTCACACGCGATTCCAGAACGGCAGAGCACTTGGGCGAGCGCGTGCGTGTAGTGGCCGGCACTGCCGCCGGTCTCACTAAACCGAGGGGTAATCAGCACAACATTCAGCATGTCGAGACCTCGGCTCGGTCGACCCAGCGCCTCACACCCTCAGATACTTCGGGTAAGCCGATATCGGGATCCAGCCCCGAGCAAATCGACTCCAGATGAGACCAAGATGCGAGCATCGCCTGACGATCACGCGATACTGGGCGATCAATCGAGTTCTGAATAGTGTTTAGGTAGTGTTCGATGCGTTGCGCAGCGACCCGCTCGGGATCACAGAGTTGCTGTATGCGATCCCGAGCGATTCGCCCTCGCTCGACTAGACGATCTCTTGATTCATCCAGCATTTCCCGAAGGACACGGGCAAGATCGTCTGGATTGCCGGCAGTGAACGAGCAGCCCGCATCGGTCTGGCCGACCATCTCATTCATGCCGCCTTGATCACTCACGAGCACAGCTCGTGCATTCGACATCGATTCAATACATGTGTTAGGAAAGTTCTCCCAAAGCGAAGGGATAATGCAAATCAGCGAGCGTGCAAACTCATCACGCATCGCACCATGATTGAGACGCCCAAGAAAATGAACTCTGCTAGAGGCATGTGGCTCGATAAGTGTCTGTAAATATGCACGCATCGAACCGCCCCCCGGAGCACCTGATGTGTCAGCACCGGCGATTCTCAGTTGTACTGTTGGGTGCTCGCGTGCGACGCGGTTGAATGCAAGAATGAGCGACTCGACTCCCTTGCGTGGCTCTATGCGGCCCGCATAGAACACTGTCGGCGGGGTTGTATCAGGCGCTGGTGCTGGTGGGGGAGGCAGCGGACCGGTCGCGTATGGTATGACCCGCGGCATTTGTGCCAGTTGATAGTGGTCGTGTGCCCACGAAGCGATGAACTGGGAAGGCGCGAGGATTTCGTCGGCCAGTCGCATCGCCATGCGTTCGGTCTCGAAGTACACCTTGAGAGATGTGTTCAGATCGGGCGATGACAGCGACCGCAGCACAAAGAGCTGCTCGCTCGGCGTATGCAGTTGAACAATCGTTGGGAGATGATGGCATTGGAATAACAAAGGCATTAATGCAGCGCCTTCGCATTCAGCATACTCGGCAACATCGATTTGACCAGATCGGTGAAGGGCGATGACAATCCGGCCTGCGCTCATTGAGAATCGCAATGCAGCGTTTGTCCAGCCTCCCTTACCGAGTCCCATGGGCACGCGATGAACTGTTACGAGCCCGTCAACCTCGACGCGTGGGCGAAGCCGGTCATACGCTTGGGTAACGACATGTACCCGCACGCCAGCTTGGGCGAGAGCGGGGACGATGTAACGAACATAGGTCCCGATCCCGCCACCGAAGAATGGGGGGTATTCCCGACTGACGATCGCAACACGCGGAATACGGGGACTCATAACGCAGCCCCTGTGAGCACCGGTCCGGTGTGCAGAGAGAGCTGATCGCACATCATCGAGATCAGCGACTCAGCAAATCGATACATTGATATTGAGTTGGTGATCCGTGAGCGTGTGCCAACGGCTCTAGCTTCCCGCCAGTGTTGGTCATTGATCGCACGGAGAACGGCTGATTCGAGCTCTTGGCGGGTCGAGAAGGTCAGGGCGAGGGCATCATCCAGCAGATGCAGCGGTCGATGCTCGTCTCCATCATAGTTGAGAAGCCATGGTTGGAGTCTGTCTACAACTTCGGGCTGCGCATACACGATATCGCCCAGTTGTTCGTGGTCCCAGCCGATCGTGGGGGACGGGATGTGCATTCTTTGTTCGATAATCGATCGCAGTTCAGGGTGATGCCGAAGCGAATAGCCGGGCTGACGATTCGTGAGCAAGCAGGCATCGGGTTCTGGCGATTGCGACCGGAACGCGTGCATCCTGTATGTATTATCTCGATAGAACTCGTCCCAACTCCGACGGGCAAGCATCAGCCCGCCGGAAAGAAAACACTCGCCAACACGCTGGTGACCACAGCCCAGAGGCGAGGCGTGAAGTTGCACTCCACTGCACTGATATGCTGCGCGTAATGCTTCGCCATGAGGAAGCTCGCCCTTGGCAAATTGTGAAAGAGTGGGGTGTTTCTCCCAGCCTTTTCCATATATGCGTAGCTCGAGGCGGTTTGCCTCAGCAATCTCTGCTGCCCATTCGAGTGTTTGATGACGAATCAAGCGTTCAAGCATCGGGTGCGTGTATTGATTCCAGAGTTGATGCTGTATCCGTGAGCCATCGAGTTCTTCGATACCGACGGCCATGTCATGATTGAACGACTTCAGGTCTGCAGCCACCAGCGAAGAGTCCCAGCGGCGAACAATGTCTTCGAGTCGATTGCGCATCGCGTGTAAATGATCATGCATGCCGACGGGGAACTGGACAATAAAATCTTCGTGATACGCTTGAGCGGGCTGCGATTGATGACTGATATACGCGATATCGCAGGTGTAACGGTCTTGAAGCTCTTCAGGAACTGGTTCAGGATGAAACTTCTGTGTTGAAACTGGTACGGGAAACTCCAACTGGTTTCGTTCTCCATACGCCTGAACCGCTTTGGCATTGCGATAGAGATGACCGGCAATGAAATCTGTTGATTCTGGCTCAGTCGGCAGGGGGCGGAACAAGTGCGGCATCGCATCTTGAATCCAGCACACACTAACACAGCCTGTTGGAAAGAGTTCTGGACGGGTCGCGCGAGGGTAGTTCGTGGTGATGACGATATCGGGATCGAGATCGAGGTGCGTCTTGATCGATAGCTGGGGTGACATCATCGTGTGTGTGTCGGGCTCTTCGAGAACTGTCACTCGATGCCCTAACAACTCAAGCGATTCACTCAGGTCTTTGCAGGCGTGCTGCATGTATGAAGAATACCGGGTTGTGACGATGAGAATGTTCGCTGATGCTCCCTCACGGAATGTCTGGAATCGTTTCTTCCAGTAGAACGCATCACGCGAAGCGGCTCGTTCTGCAATCTTCTGATTCCAGTCCGCGATGCGTCGCCCTTGCTCGTTCCAGAGGGCGGCAATCTCTTTACTTATCCAATCATTCAAATGCGGGTCATGCGTGCCGCAGGACTCAATCCGGGTGGGGAGTATGATTTTGTTCATGCGCGATGACAATGACGAAATCAACTCCCGGCCCGCGTTGGGACCAAAGAATCCGTGAAACTGCGTGCTCGATCCTAAACCGAGTGCAATAGCCGAATCGCGGGCTCTGCTGATATCTGTTTCCACGAGATAGATCGGTGGGGTGTATCCAAACTCCATCGTCGAGAGCGATGCGATCCGCGCGTTCAGCATCTCATGGTCGTCGATCCCGACAACAATGATGCC
>DDGE01000008.1:5322-7167 GCA_002337545.1 Phycisphaerales bacterium UBA1910
TTTAATCAACTTTACGACAGTATACTGGATGCGATGGATCTGAGTGTGCTCATCCCAACCTATCGACGCCCCGAGGCTCTTCGCACATGCCTCATGCAACTCGCGGCACAGCATTCAGATTTCGATTTCGAGATTGTGCTGGGCATTGATGGGGATTTGGATGCCACCCCAGAACCAGAGATCCCGGTGAACCTGCAAGAACATGTCCGAATCATCCGTCCTGGGCGTGTAGGTCTGCTCAAGCTCCGCAGGTTAATGCTTGCCGATGCGAAGGGCCAGTATGTGCTCTGGATGAACGACGACGCGTACCCCCATGCTGGACTTCTCGACGCTCATTTCCGATCGCATAAGGAGGGCATCGGACCACGGGTCGTCGCTGGGAGAGCAATCTGGAAACCGATCGAGCAACCCAATATGTTCGATCGAATCGTGCAGCAGAGCGATATGGTGTTTTTCACCCAGCCGGAACGCCGCTCAGCGGTTGACTACCGCAACTGCTTTGGGCTCAATATGTCCTTCCCGAGAGCGCTCGCGATGAAAATCGGAGGCGTTGCGGATGTCGATGAACACTACGGGTACGAGGATATCGAACTCGCATGGCGTATGGTCCGAGCCGGGGCCTCGTGTATCTACGAACCTGAAGCAGTTGTGACCCACGATCACAGATATACCCCGACAGATGTTCACAGACGCGAGTATCTCCTCGGGCGAGCGGCTTACGCCTTCGCCCATGCGAATCCCGACTTTGCGATGGAGTTGTTCAAGTCTGATCTGCGAGAATGCACAACGCTTGATCAGTTTTCGGCCTCCATCAGCCTTGCCTGGCGGGACTCGGTTCGAGTTGAGCGAACATTTCTGGAGCTGACTCAATGCCCTGTGGATGCAGTCTCGGATGGCATGCTCCCAATCTTTACCGAGCATTGGGTCCTGCTTAAACGATTGCTTTGGCGGTGGGGCGTGCTCGATGCCTCGAGGGGTATCGTTTCTCGCTGGTCGATCCTCTCGCAAACATCGCCTGATCAAGTGCTCAACCCACCATTGATTCCTGTATAGTGGGCGCATGAACGATCATCACACGCCAGGCATCACCCGTCGCGAATCAATCAAAGCAATAGGCGCATTCGGCGCCGTCGCGGCGCTCTCCTCGCCACTCTTTGCCACCATGAACGCAGACACCCCCCTCTTCCGGATCTCCATCGCACAATGGTCACTGCACAAACTCCTCTTCGCAGGAGAGATAGACAATCTGGATTTCGCACACGAAGCCAGGTCGATGGGATTCGATGCGATCGAGTATGTCAACGCGTTCTTCAAAGATAAGGCCGAGGATTCCTCGTATCTCCGGGAGATGAACGCGCGTGCTGCCGATCAGGGCGTGACCCAGCTCCTGATCATGTGTGATGGCGAGGGCAACCTTGGAGATGCAGATGACACGAAACGAAAGCAGGCGATCGAGAACCACCACAAATGGGTGCACGCTGCCAAGACGCTTGGGTGTCACTCGATTCGAGTGAATGCCGCGAGTTCCGGGTCATACGAGGAGCAGCAGAAACTCGCCGCCGACGGGTTGCGTCGATTGACTGAGTTCGCTGAGCCATACGGAATCAATGTCATCGTGGAGAACCATGGCGGTTTTTCATCGAACGGGGCATGGTTGTCGGGAGTCATGAAGAAGGTCGACCATCCCATGTGCGGCACGCTGCCTGATTTTGGGAACTTCTGTATGGACTGGTCCCGCTCGTCGGAGCCAGACGCGTGGTACGACCGGTACAAGGGGACAGAGGAGCTGATGCCCTTCGCCAAGGCGGTGAGTGCCAAGTCGCACGAGTTCGATGGCGACGGCAA
>DDGE01000008.1:7399-8248 GCA_002337545.1 Phycisphaerales bacterium UBA1910
GCGAGGTTGACAAAGCAGCTTCTGGAAAACATCCGGGATGAAATGTCGGCTTGATTAGTCCTCGATGGGGCGCTTTCCGCAAGGGAGGAAACAGTCGATGATGATCATCAATCCAAGCAGCGAAGTTCCGGCTGAATAGATCCCACCACCGATGACAACCGCGTACGCGAAGGGGGCGAAATCGCGTGTGATCCACCACCCGGCCATGTCAACAAGCAAGCCCAGTCCGGCGACAAAGGTGATCATACCTGTGAGTCCCATCCAGAATCGTGTGCAGATCGCAAGCCAAGCGATAACGATAAGGATGATCGCCATCGATGGTGCGTGGGCATGCTGGCTCATCGCCACAATATTTGTGCCTGCAGGCTGGATGTCTTTGGAATACGCGATGCTCTGGATGTCGTCCCAGTATTCGAGTGGGACGGAGGGCATCGCGTCATCGCCAGACGCGGAGCGTGTATGGCAGTCGAGGCAGTTGAATGCGATGATCTCAGATGGTGCGTTTTCCCCGAGATCGAGATTGTCGTAATCCTGCGAAAGTCGATCGCCTCGCAGCCATTCGAGGAGGGCGCTTCGTTCCGGGGCTGAGAGATTCTCAGGATGCCCGGATTCGAGCGATTGGATCAAAGGTGATGGTGATTGCACCCCGTGATAGGCGCCGATGAAGTCGTTCATCGTGAGCCCGGGTTCTTCGTCGCGGTTGTCGTAATGCCACTTCAGGTGCAAACCTGAGACGATGTACCCTCCAAGGAGGGTTATGACGAGCAGCGCGATCCCAACTCTGAACGAGTAGGGAAGAGACCTGAGCTCGAATGTATTTCGTTGTTTCATATCGCGTCCTGTGCGTAA
>DDGE01000008.1:8420-17177 GCA_002337545.1 Phycisphaerales bacterium UBA1910
GCAATCCCGACCGCTGTTGCGCGAGCAGCTTCACTAATCGAACAGGCGGGAGATCCGTTCCCTGCGATGGCACTGATCCAGTCCTCAAGCGCGTAATACACTCCCGGATGGGGGAGCCCGATTCCTTCCTTGAGCTTGCCTTGTTCTGCGAGCTTGGTTGCACCCGCGATCAGGGTAATGCCTTCATCGTTGTGGAACTGTTGGCGATTCGCGTACACCTCCCAGCCCTGGGTTGGCGCGTCTGCTTCTTTAAACATCCAGCCGTGAGACCAGCCGAGCTTGATCGCGGCGTTCGATCCGAAAAGAACCTCGTAGGTACCACCGTACGAGTTGGCGAGGGTCGCGTCGTAGTGGATCGTCTGCCCGTCTTCGAACATCAGGGTGCAAGCGATGGTGTCTGGAACCTTGCGATCATCTCGCCAATGACGGACGCTCCCAGATCCAAAGACCTTGACGGGATACTTTCCTGTGTACCAGTGAAACACATCGAACTGCTGGGTGCCCCATTCGCCCGCGAGCCCGTTGGCGCGGCTTGGATCAAGTTTCCAGTTGAGTGCTTCGCGACGGGCGGCATCGTTGCTCGGCGTAATCCAGTTTGTCTTCTGATGGTGCTGGGCTCGCATCGAGACAGGATCACGCACGGAGTCCGTTTTATAAAAACCGCGTGCGAGTTGGTATACTGGATTCGCGCGTCCTTGGAGCCCCGCAGCGATCACGCCCTTCGCGCTGCGAGCGGCCTCGCTGATAGCGATACAATCGTCGAGCGTATGCGCGAGTGGGCACTCAAGGTACACATGCAATCCGGCCTCAAAACATTTGAGCGCTACTTCCTTGTGAGTGTGTGTTGATGTCGCGACGGCGACCGCGTCCACTTTCCCCGAAGAGAGCAGGGAATCAACGGTATCAAACCCTTCTGCGCCCGAAGCTCGGCGAAGCCCCGCGGAGAGTCGGCGTGCGTCCGAATCGCACATGGCCGTTACCTCCACATCGGGGAGTTTCGTGAGTTCGCCGAGGATCTCCCGTCCCTGACGACCGACGCCGATGACTCCGACCCGGAGTGGTGCGGTCAGGGAGTAGCTGGAAAAGGCGCTCAGGTTGGGGACCAGCGCCATCGCGGCAACGGTACCCGCGGCAGAGGAAAGGAATGTACGGCGATCAACTTCAGTCATGCAAGGGTCCTTCAAAAAGCTGGGACTCGATGGACTCGAGGTGGTCAGTCGGAGATGGGATGCGAAAATATGCCGAGGCGATCGCGTATCCACGCGGGCTTGGGCTCAGCGTTCTTGGTTACGATGGCGATCGAGCAACCGTGCTCGTGGAGCCGATCAATCAGATCTGGCCGGACACTCAATGCGGTCGCGTACGCATCTGCGATGGCTGCGCTGGGATGGGTGCACACTACCCGCTCGACCTGATTCTCCGCGGGTTGTCCGGTTCGTGGGTCCATGATGTGCCCGCGGTCCTCAGCATTTACCCGGCCCGCATGCTCGGAGATGGCGAGTGATATCGAGTTGAGTTGCGCATGTAGGCTGGGTGTGTCAGCAACCATCACACGCCATGGATGCATATCTTCCTGATTCCCGAAACCCAGGATGGAAGAAGATCCACCGTGGATGAAGGCGTGTTTGATCTGGTATTCGCGGAGTTCGTGCGCGATCAGGTCGAGAACAAACCCCTTTGCGATGGCACCGAAGTCGAGCATGACCCGCTCATCGTGCCGCGTGATCGTCATGCTCTCTTTGTTGAGCGAGAACGCATGGCGAAGATCGAGCGGGGTGTGTTCATCATCAATACCAGTTATATCACGGAAGCCATGGATGCGCATCAGCGTACCCGCTGCGATATTAAACGCGCCTTCGGTTTCCTCGCAAAGCCGATCACACAGACGCAACAACTCGAACAGGTCTCGATCGACCCGGACGGGGAGCCCGGCGGGTGCCATATTGATCCGCGTCACGATCGAAGTCGATGTGAACACGCTCAACCGATCATGCCAGTCCTGGATCAAATCGACAAACTCGTCCGCGATCGCTTCGGTGCTGAACCGATCGTGTGGAGAGTCATTCGGGTCCAGAATGAGTTCGAAACGACACCCCATCGCGTTGAGCGATCGGTGTACGAGCTCATTCGTGCGCAAGGGCTGAGAATCAGGCCTTGGTTGCACGCATCTTTTCGGGATCGAAGCTGAATGCATGGCCTTCCCACATGGATCGGGTTGCGAGATCGACGGCGACCATGACCTTGGATGCGAGATCAATGTTGCTCTTGGCGGGCTGTCGCGAGCGAATGCACTCGAGCCAGTTGAGTCGGAGTGCGTCCTGGTCATTGCCGATGTCCTCGCACTCGATCCGCTCGGATTCGATATCGTCGACGAAGATACGCTCCGGGCGAACCTCCACATGACGCGAGTTCAGGTAGATGTTGGCCTTATGCCCACGGATCATGGTCTCGAGCCCGACCTCGTTGGCGGTGGAGCCGGCGATGATCATGGTGTGCCCGTCTTCAAACTGAACATTGAGGTTCACCTGGTCATGGTTCTCCATATCTTTGTCGATCACATGAGCGCCAGTCGCGACGACGCGGGTCGGCCAGCCCGAGTCGAGCGAGAAGATGAGCGGGGTCATGACATGCACAAGCAGGTCGCCGATGATCCCGGTGGAGAAGTCCTTGTAGCGGCGCCAGCGGGCGTAGACCTTTGGATCCCATTCACGCGGGCCAAGGTACCCGAGCCAGGCGTTCCAGTCGAGGTTTTTCCCTGGTTCCCAGCGATCATCGATGCCGTAGTAGTTCCACTCGCCGGAGGTCGAGTTGCGGCAATAGCTCGTCTGCGACCAGACAGGGGTGCCGATGAGGCCGGACTTCACGACATCGCGGGCCTTGTTGTACTTGGGCTGCATGATCGCCTGCGTCCCGACCTGGAAGATGCGGTCGGAGTGCTTCTCGATGGCTCGGCGTACCGCGAGGCCCTGATCGAGTCGGAGGGTCATGGGTTTTTCTGTGTAGACATCCTTGCCCGCTTCGAGCGCATCGATGATGTGCTGGGCGTGCCAGTGCTCGGGTGAGGCGATGAGCACGGCGTGGATGTCGTCGCGTTTGAGCAGGTCGTGGTAGCTGCGGTAGGAGGCGACTTCAACGCCGTCTTGTTTTTCCTCAGCGACTCTTCTGGCGTCCTCGGCTTTGAGATCGCAGACATCACAGACCGCGACGATCTGTGCGTTGCACTTGCCTTGGTTGGTCATGTTGATGAACGCGTGGAGGTGACCGCCACCCATGCCGCCGGTCCCGATGATGCCCATGCGAATCGCTTCGTCGGCCTTGGGGGTGCTGCCCTTGCGGGTCTTCACGGTTGGCAGGATGTTCGCGGCCTCGATCGTCTTGGCGCCTGCCTGTGTGCCAACCATGGCGACCCCGGCGAGTGCGGCGGACTGGGCAAGGAAACTGCGGCGTGAACCGCCCGATTTCGGCATATCGTGGGTGCTCATGGGGGATCCTCTGTCGTGAAATCATCCGGGAAAGACTTTCCCGGGGCGATCAGAGTACCATGTTGCGTAGGAAATGCAACAGGTCGCGTGGAGATGTGGATGATCAATCGTTTGGGTGTGTGTACTTGGTCTTTGCAGGCGTCCGGGCTGGATGAGTTGGTCGATCGTCTGGATGCGTGCGGTGAGAAACGCGTTCAAATCGCGTTGTGTCCATTGCTTGAGCATGCTGGGGAATGCTCAAAGTTGCAGACGCATATTGATTCTGATCGGATTGCATTGTGTTCGGGGATGATGGAAACTGTCGGCGAGGATTACGCTTCGCTGGAGCGGATCAAGCTCACGGGCGGTCTGCGCCCAGATGAGCACTGGGACGCAAACTTCGAGCGTGCAACACGATGCGCGGAGCTCGCTCATGAATTCGGGGTGTCCCTCGTGACCCTTCATGCGGGTTTTATCCCCGAGGACGATCCGAAACTCCACGATCGCATGGTGGATCGGCTCTGCCGAGTTGCAGAGGTGTTCAACGCGAAGGGGATTACGCTCGGTTTGGAAACGGGACAGGAACGTGCGGAAACGCTCCTAGAGCTGTTATCCACAATTGCATCCCGAGTTCAGGTGGGTGTGAACTTTGACCCCGCGAACATGATCCTATATGGCATGGGGGATCCCATTGAATCGATGGGGTTGCTGAGGGATTCGATTGTCCAGGTGCACATGAAGGACGCGATCGCGACAAACACGCCCGGGACTTGGGGAACTGAGGTTCCCGCGGGGGATGGGCAGGTCGATTGGGATGCGTTCTTTGAGATCACGCACGCGCTCGATCGATCAGTCGATGTGATCATCGAGCGTGAAGCGGGAGATCGGCGCGTCGAGGACATCTGCACCGCGCACACCCTGGCGATGAAGCAGATCGAGCGGGTGCGATCATGAGTGATCATGTTCGCGTTGGGATCATCGGGTTCGGGTTCATGGGGCGTACGCACGCACGCGCGTATCTCAGCGCGGCACTTGATGGGTACCCTGTGGAACTCGTCAAGATCGCGGACCATTCGCTTCGGACTCTTGAGGACGCGGATACATCCGCGGGGAATCTGGAGACGGGTAATGATGCGCTCGATCTCTCTCGGGTGAAGCTCGCGCAGAGTACGGACGAGATCATCACGGATCCGGATATCGATCTGCTGTCGATTTGTACGCACACGGACACCCATGTCGAACTCGCGTTGCGTGCGTTGGATGCGGGGAAGCATGTGCTCGTCGAGAAACCGATCGCGATTAATCCCAAGGATGTTCAGCGTCTCGCGGACGCAGCACGCTCGAGCGATCGGGTCTGCATGCCCGCGATGTGCATGCGGTACTGGCCTGCGTGGGTGAAGATCCACGAGATGATCACACAAGAACAATACGGGCGGGTCCGCAGCGCCGAGTTCCATCGTCTGGGTTCGCGCCCGACATGGGGAGCGGATTTCTACTCCGACGAAGCTCGTTCGGGCGGGGCGCTCTACGACCTGCATATCCACGACACGGATTTCATTGTGCACTGCTTCGGCGTGCCCAGCGCCGTGACGACATCGGGCGATGGGCTGCACCTGAGTTCGATCTACCATTACGACGACGGACCTGTGCATGTGCTGGCGCAGGGCGCGTGGGATCATCAGCCGAGTGTTGGGTTTCGGATGCGATGCACAATCGTGTGCGAGCAGGCGACGATCGACTTTGATATCGCCCGAGACAATCAACTTATCGTGCATCGGGGTGATTCGTCCGACTCGATCGATGTCGGAGCGTTGAGCGGGTACGACGGCGAGGTCCGGGCGATCATCGATCAGATCACCGGGCGCAACGAAAATGCGACATCGATGGACGATGCCGCGTTGGTAGCGCGATTGCTCGATTGTGAACGAAGGAGCATGCGATCGGGGACAACCGAATCGCTGAGCGTGTCGTGACCTAGCTCGGATCAGGCATCGCGGCGGTTTCTTGGTTCTCGCTCGATTTGCGGTGCTTGAACAGGAGCACAAAGATGACGAGAACGACGAGGGCGAAGATCGCGGGATAAGTCCAAAGCATCTTCCAGTTTGTGCCGTCCTCCGTGCTCGCTTTCTTTGCGAGCAGTTGGATGAGTTGGGCACCGATCAGCATGCCTAATCCTTGGGTAATCAACACATAAAACCCTTGGGCTTGACTCCGGATCTTTTGGCCTGCCGATTGATCGACATAAATCTGACCGGTTACGAAGAAGAAGTCGTAGCAAATGCCGTGTAAGAGGATGCCTCCAAATACCATCCATTTGATGCTGTCGTCTGCTGCTCCAGCAAACAATGCGTAGCGAAGCACCCACGCGAGCATGCCGACCGCGAGCATCCACTTCACGCCGAGCCGAACGAAGAACAGCGGCATGATGAGCATAAAGAAGATTTCGGACATCTGACCGAGCGACATCGAGAACACCGCTGAATCATTGATGACGGTGCCGGTTGCCTCAGCGAAGTTTCTCGCTTGCTGGTAATACGCAGCAAGCGGAATGCAGATGAGGAATGAGCACAGTACAAAGACGAAGTAGGACCGATTTGCCATCAGTTTGAGTGAATCCACTCCGAGGATCTCGCCAACCTTCACTCGCTGTCCCTTCAGCGGTGGTGGGGTCTTCGGCAGGGTGAACGAGAAGAGACCCAAGAGAACCGCGGCTCCGCCGGTCAGATAGAACTGCGACGCGGAAGCGTCTTTGCCTGGGAGAAAACTCACAGCGATGTTGCCGACGATCCAACCGATCGTTCCCCACACACGGATGATCGGGAACTGCTTCTCAGAGTTGGTCATGCTGTTCAATGCGACACTGCTGGAAAGCCCGAGCGTGGGCATATAGCAGAGCATGTGGAAAAGGAGAATCAGGATAAATGGATGAGTGAAAGCTTCGCCAGTTGAGCCGCTGAAAGGGCTGGCGGAGCTTGGCACAAGGAACATCGCCACGCCGCTTAGGAGCATCATGACGGCGAGCACATGCTTTGATGCGAAGAACCGATCGGCAACCATGCCGAGGAAGAATGGAGAGGCAATCGCGGCGATTGGCCCAACCATATAGGCGGCACCAGTAAGGTCGCCCATTTCTTGGGCATTGATAAACCCAGTCATGGATACATACCACGCCCCCCAGACGAAGAACTGGAGGAACATCATGACGGAGAGTTGAGCGAAGACGGCGCCGCCGAACCTTTGGAGGGGTTGCTGATCTGACATCGTTGTGTATCCTGCTTGTGTACACTGAACCGTGCGTTCGCAGAGCGTACCAGAAAGTTCTTGCTTCCGCCACCGATTGGAGACCCGATCATGCCCAGACCCATCACGATGTTTACCGGCCAATGGGCCGATATGCCCCTGAAGGAACTCGCTCGCAAAGCCAGCGAATGGGGATTCGATGGGCTTGAACTCGCGTGCTGGGGCGATCACTTCGAGGTTGATCGAGCGCTGAACGAGGACGGGTACTGTCAGGGGCAGCTCGATGTGCTCGCGGAGCACGGGTTGTCGTGTTACGCAATCTCGAACCATCTCGTCGGGCAAGCGGTGAGCGATCCGATCGACTCGCGCCACAAATCGATCGTGCCCGGGCGCATCTGGGGCGACGGTTCGCCCGAGGGTGTGCAGCAGCGGGCGGCGCGGGAGATGATCGACACGGCGCACGCGGCGAAGAAGCTCGGTGTTGGTGTCGTCAACGGGTTTACCGGATCACCCGTCTGGCACAAACTCTACTTCTTCCCGCCGACAAGTGAAGCGGATATCGATGCGGGGTACGAGCAGTTCGCGAAGCAGTGGGCCCCGATCCTCGACGCGTACAAGGACGCGGGTGTCGGGTTCGCGCTCGAGGTGCACCCGACGGAGATCGCGTACGACATCGTGACCTTTGAGCGCGCGCTCGATGCGCTCGATCATCACCCGGCGTTCGGGATCAACTTCGATCCATCCCACCTGATCTGGCAGGGGATCGACCCGGTGAAACTGATCAATGCCTTCCCGGAGCGGATCTTCCATGTCCATGTAAAGGATGCCGCGACGACACTCGATGGGACAAACTCCGTCCTTGGTGGTCACCTTGGCTTTGGTGATCATCGGCGCGGATGGGACTTCCGATCACCTGGGCACGGGGATGTGGATTTTGGCGGGATCATCCGTGCGCTCAACCGGATCGAGTATGCGGGGCCACTGAGTATCGAGTGGGAAGACAGCGCGATGGACCGCGAGCACGGCGCTGAGGAATCGTGCGCGTTTGTGCGTTCGATCGACTTCCCAGCGTCGGGTCGGGCATTCGACAGCGCGTTCGATAAGGAAGAACAGGAATGACGGATCGACTCACATACGCGATGATCGGCGGCGGGATCGGTGCATTCATCGGCGAGGTCCATCGCAGAGCGATCTCGCTCGATGATCGTGCGCGACTCGTCGCGGGGGCGCTTTCTTCGACACCCGAAAAGTCCAAGCTCAGCGCCGATCAGCTCGGTCTCGATCCAGATCGGAGTTACGGCAGTTACCATGAACTGTTCGAGCGCGAGTCCAAGCGGGACGATCGGGTGGACTTTGTCTCGATCGTGACCCCGAACGACACGCACTACCCGATCGCAAAGATAGCGCTCGAATACGGGTTCCATGTGGTGCTCGACAAGCCCGCGACGCACACGAGCGAGCAGGCGCAGGAGCTTGCGGATCTTGCGGAACGGCAGGGGCTCGTGTGCTGCGTGACATACAACTACACCGGGTACCCGATGGTGCGTCAGGCGCGAGCGATGATCGCTGCGGGAGAACTCGGTGCTATTCGCAAGGTGTACGCTGAATACCACCAGGGGTGGTTGGCGAACGATCTCGAAGCATCGGGTCAGAAGCAGGCAGCATGGCGCGTTGATCCGAAGCGGGCGGGTCTCGGCGGGGCGCTGGGCGATATCGGGACACACGCGGAGAACCTGGTTGGATTCGTCACGGGGTTGGAGATCAAGTCGGTTCATGCCCATCTCCAATCGTTTGTGCCCGGACGCGCACTCGACGACGACGCGAGTGTCATGGTGCGATTCGCCAACGGAGGGCACGGGGTCCTGACGGCTTCGCAGATCTGTATCGGTGAGGGCAATGGGCTCACGCTCCGCATCCACGGCGACAAGGGGTCGATCTGGTGGCATCAGGAAACTCCCGATGAACTCCGTGTCGCGATGCTCGATGAGAACCCGGTGACATTCACACGAGGCGGGCCGGGGTTGCATGAGGACGCATCAATCTCAGCTCGCATCCC
>DDGE01000046.1:0-16111 GCA_002337545.1 Phycisphaerales bacterium UBA1910
CGGTACTACAACGGGCTCAAGTCCTGTCCCGCTGACTTTATGCCCGACAGCACTTTGAACTTCTACGATGTCAGCGGGTTCATTGTAAGGTACCTAGCAGGTGATTTGCTCGCCGACATGAATGGCGATCTTCATCTCGACGCGATGGATGTGATGGACTTCCTCAACTCATATTCTGATGGCTGTCCATAAAGCGACTTAATGACTTAGACATGCGCCTTTACGAGTGTTCCGAGATATATGCTCTAATTTCATGACCATGCAGTCGTACAGGCTCGCTTGGCCACATGCCGAGAATGTTATATTTTCAGCACAGTTGAGTTTAGCCAGGCAGAATCGATTCAGGAGGGCGTCTGCGAGCAGGAGCTTTATGTCGAACGAGCAGTTTCAATTCCTTTTTGAGATTCGATGTCTCAATCCATGCTCCTTTAGGATGTTGCGTATTGGTGCCACTTGAAATAGACTGGTGCCATATCGACGAGTACCACAAGGGCGTTGATGTAGAAGCAACGAGCGGACTTTCCATGAACGTCGGTTAACCCCTGTGAATTTCGTAGGCTCTTAAATTGCGTGCTACAAACATCATCTGCTATCACGCATTTTGAACGATGCTGTGCCGCCCCAGCACAATGAGCATCTGCGAAGTAACGCGGATTCCATGGTGGACACTCACTGCACACTAGAATTGCAATTTCGCGACTATGTAATACAAAATGAACTCAGAAACATCGTCAGTATGTTGTTCGACCCTGCCAAACTATCATTGACGGCGCGTTCACATCCTGATGTAGTGCAGAACCCCGCAACAAAGCCCTCAATCGAGCCCTCGGGCCATGCGATCGCTCCCAAGTCATTGTCGCGGATCGAGTTGGGACGACCTGGGACGAATTGGGACATGCCAACATTCAGCGTTTTCCTTTGTTCCCAAGCTGAATGTCGTCGGTTCGATCCCGATCACCCGCTCTTTCGCATGAGCCCGCTCAGAGCCGCTAAGTGCAGCACTGGAGCGGGTTTTGTATTTGACGACACAAGCCCAAACACCATTCGCCCCTAATCGAAGAGTAGTCGCATGCAATGAATGCAAGTTCTCTAGATCGATTCGCACCAACACTCGAGCTCGATGGAACCAATCAAGACTCGGTTCCAACAAAGCAGCGAGGATCAATTGGAACAGGCCTCATTTCTCAGTTTATATCTGCATCCCGTTCTCGAAGTGGTATGCGCATCTCTATATCGCGTGCCTTATCTGCTTCATACTTCAGCCTGATCATCTTGCCCTCATCTCCACGGATGAGAAAGCGGAAAGTACTGAACGACTTGCCCGCAATCCCGTCCTCAATCAGCATGCGCTCTGGGCGATCCTTGATTGGTCTCATTGTCTGATCGAACCGATCATCGACCTGACCCGATAGAAGCACTTCTGCACCCGAGAGGGTGAGCAGGTCTGGGAACCCGATTTTGTTGCGTGACGCGATTGCAAGTCGAGTCGGGATGATCTGCGTGTTCTCAACTTCCACAGTGAGTTCCCAAAGCCCATCTCCCATGTCCTTGATTCCAGCCCATTTGAACTGAAGCTCGGGCATGCTGCTCGCATGGAACATCGTAAATGCGAAGTTACGATGGCATCCTTCTTCCAGCATGAACGGTGGCGTGACACGCGAGGAGTACTTCGTCCCACCACCGATGAGCACCTTGCCGTGCTGAGGGTGGTCATACTCTGTGTAGTCTGTGAATGTTTGACCGAAGAGCATCCGATCCTGCCAATGCATGCGTTCTTCATCTGAAAACTCCCGATCCGGATCGGGCATTATGCGACGGTTCGTCCACAACTCGTTCGTAAAACTCGCAATCCCGAGCCCCTCAGCAAGCCAGTTCACGAACCCCCCATGCACGGTGTACAAATCTGAGTGGATGACCCAGTAGTTGTAGAAGGGCAGCAGGTCCTCGCCCGCTTCGCCGAGTTTGTCATACATCTGACGATCAGAACGCGGGTATAGGTTCTCGAGATATGAAGCACCAGGGCCACGAAGGAGCATGCCGCCGGTATTGTGATAGCTCTGTCCCGCTGCGATGTTCGGTCGCGTCAGGATGAAATCTGCGACGGCTTTGGTCTCAGGTCGATCGAACGGGTGATCGCCAGCGCCATACTGGACATGGTTGGGCTGCCAATCGCTCGCCCAGTTCCGGTTCATGTCGTAGCCACCGGGGCCGTCTTCGTTAATGCGGCCATCGCCGTCGTTATCGATACCCTCAGAACCAAGGCGGGTCAGTTCACCCTGCTCACCCTCGGGGACGCGCTCAATGATGCGTGGATCGAGTTTGTTCCGCCGCCAACGGCCATTGGGGTCGAACTTCCACATCTGAGTAATGTGGCCGTCACCATCTAGGTCTTCATACCCGTCTTCATCGAGTTCACCATCGTAATCATTGTCGGTCGGACGCTGCCCCGTCCGTGCGCTGTGAGGCGTGTTCGGATTGGCGAACCATTCCGCACGCCCGTCCGGGTTGATCGATGGTACGAAATAGAATGCCGTCCGATCGATGAGCTCCGTAAGCTGGTCGACTTCGCCATAGCTCTTTGTTAGATACCAGATCGAATACAGGACCGTTTCTGTTGCCTGGATCTCATTCCCGTGGACATTCCCATCGATGTACATCGCAGGTTTCTCAGTATCCTCGCCTGTTTCAGGGTTATTGAGAATAACCATCCACATATCGCGCCCCTGCTCGCTCTTCCCGAGAGATCGAAGGGTGAGAAGCTCGGGATACGCTTTGACCAGGTCTTTGATAATCTTCTCAGACTCATCAAAGTCATAAAACCGGTTCCATGCGATATCGACTTTCGAGGGAATCTGCTGCTGGGCGATCGCTGCCGATGTGCTCGCACCTAAGACAAATGCCATGCCCGCAAGTCGAACGATCGAGTTCTTTATCGTGTACTTCTTCATGAGAGACTCTCCGTTCAGTTCCCACTGAGTTTGATGACCTGCTTACCAAAGCGAGGATCGTCAATCGTGATCGTTTCGTTGTTGATGTCGACCGTGCGGAATAACCAAGTGTGAGCGGATCGCCCGCCATTTCCCTCAATGCCCCATACACGATCTACACGCTGTCCACGGATGACTTGGTCCACCGGCACAGAGAGCCGAACGATGACAGGCTTGACGCTTCGGGTGGTGCGTGAAAATGAAGTTGTCGTCGAAAGCTCTCCGTTGTTCTGGAGAACGATGTGCACCTCATACAACCCACCTCCGATTTCTTCGATCTCAGGGCCAAGCACTTCGATATCCGCTTGTGCCTCAATGACCCGGGTCACAAAGTCGGTGTGCTTCTCGGCCAACTCGTCAAGCAGACTCGCGGGCGGGTTGATCTTTGCGCCGGGGATAAACCCACCGATCTCGACTTTACCGAGCGTCGGATGTTCGAGCGGCTGCCAATCGACAAATCCCTCGATGCCCGCTTCTTCAAAGTATTTCAACCACTTCGCGTCTTCGCTGAGCTTCTTCTTGTTGGACTTGTTCTTATCCGACTCCGGCATTTCTGCGGCGGGGCTCTCTTGTTCCTTGACGCGCCGGACCTCGATCCCCAACTGGGCGGCAAACTGCTCTACCATCTCTGGAGTGATCTGGCTGATCATCGTTTCGTCGGGTTCCTCACCGGTCATCTGGGTATAGGCCTCGCGGAGCTCTTCGAGGGTCTCCATCGAGATATCCCCCACGGGCGAGGGGGTGAGTTGTGGCTCGTCATCCGCCTGCTCGGGCTTTGGCGCGGGCTTGTCCTCACGATCTCCCTTTGACTCTGATTCATCTGGGCGAGCCCAAGCATGAACTGCGAAGCTGGGCAACCCGCGCTGAGCGTACAACCACGCGTGAAAACTCCCTGCGCTGTCGTGTTTCTCCGCACTCGCGAAGGCGACTGCATCTTTGAACCACGCCCCCGCTTCCTTGTACAGATCTGCATCACCCGCATCAATCTCAAGCGGAGACCTGCTCGTGATATCCTTTTTCTTCGCGTCCGGTTGATTGATCAGATTATCATGCTTGCCGATCGTCACTGCTGCGACGATATCGTCATGATCAAGCACAAACCGGGCGAGTGCGTATGCTTCCGGTTCTGACAATGCGTACCTGCCAGCGTGTGGATCATGCTCAGGCCAACGGTGCATGAAGTTCATGTTGATGTCGACCGCACCGAATCCATCCTCATTTATCTGCCCGTCACCGTCATTATCGAGCCCCTCGGTGTACAGCGTAAATACAGCCCGTTGCCCCTCGCTTTTATCCGGCTTGACATTCAGCCGCGGATCATCAGGATCCGCGAGGTGCGAGGGGGTCTCGTTGAGCGTCGGCTCAAGACGGCGCATCATGGTGATGATCCCGTCACCATTGAGGTCGTCAGCGTGATCCTCATCGAGCATCCGATCCCGGTCCTCATCGACAAGTCGCGCATTACCCGAGTGGCCACTCAGTATCTTGCCCATATTGCGTGCCGCACCGTCCGGGTTCGCCCTCGGAACGATATAAACCGTCATATCTTTGAGCATGGACGAATGGTGCTCGAGAAGTTCTTCAGCGATGCGGGTCGCAACTTCTGTGCCGACAAGATATTCGGCATCGATTCCCGCGACAATCAATATCGCTGGTCGCTCCCCTTCACCTTCGGAGAGAGAAAGCAAATGCAATGGCGCCCCCCCCAGACTCGTACCGATCGAGCTGAGTGAAGCGTGATCATTCGTAGCGATCTGATTAAGTCGCGATGCGAGATCATCGTTGCTCATGTACCCTTCGGGCTGAGCGAACACGGATGAGCCGGCAAACAGCGCTATGGCAGCCGCCGATCGGAGAATGGTGCACTTGGACATACAAAGCCTTTGGTATGACATATTTCGTGTGTGAGAGCCCATTGGTTCGACCGAATGGCCGTGCTCGTGATACCACGCTCAACGGGCATGGTTGCACCAGCGATCATACAGGAACCCCACCCATTCTTGCAACAGCCCCGTTTTTTCACCCACCCGCCCAGATTCGAGCGAGACGGGTCTAGGGTTTATTTGAACCGAACTGGTTTTCAGGAGTGAGCCATGCCCAGAATCACCCGTGCTGCGATCATCCAGTCGACAAACGCCCTCCCGGATTCAGAAGATCTCCCCAGAATCAAACAGGCGAATATTGACAAGCATGTCGAGTTGATCAAAGAAGCCGCGAATCGCGGTGCCCAGGTCTGCTGCCTTCAGGAACTTTTCTACGGCCCCTACTTCCCCGCCGAGCAGGACACCCGCTGGTACGATCTCGCCGAGCCCATCCCCGATGGTCCCACGATCCAACTCATGCGAGATATCGCGAAACAGCACGGCATGGTGCTGATCGTCCCCATCTACGAACAGGAGATGCCCGGCGTGCTGTACAACACGGCCGCGGTCATCGATGACGAGGGCAACTATCTCGGCAAATATCGCAAGCACCACATCCCTCACCTCTACCCAGGGTTCTGGGAGAAGTTCTACTTCAAGCCCGGCAACTGCGGATACCCCGTATTCAATACGCGTTTCGGAAAGATCGGCGTGTACATCTGCTACGATCGCCACTTCCCGGAGGGCGCCCGCGAACTCGGACTCAATGGTGCGGAGATCGTGTTCAATCCCTCCGCGACCGTCGCGGGATTGAGCGAGTACCTGTGGAAGATCGAACAACCCGCACACGCCGTCGCGAACCAGTACTTCGTTAGCGCGATCAACCGTGTCGGCACGGAGGCCCCGTGGAACATCGGCGAGTTCTACGGGAACTCTTACTTCTGTGATCCTCGCGGCCAGTTTGTTGCTCAGGGCTCCCGTGACAAAACCGAGGTTGTTGTCGCGGACCTGGACCTCGATTTGATCCAGGAAGTCCGCAATGTTTGGCAGTTCTACCGAGATCGCCGGCCTGAGACATACACACGCACAACCGAAATCTGACCCGGAGCACCCGAATGCCTCTGCTGATCAAGAACGGGCGCATCATCACATCGGACGCGGACTACCACGCTGATATATACTGCGCGGAAGAGCATATCACGCGGATCGAAGAGAACATCGACGCGAGTGCATTCCCGTCGGACACCGAAGTCATCGACGCGAAAGGGAAGTATGTATTCCCGGGGTTCATCGACCCGCATGTCCATGTGCACCTCCCGTTTATGGGCACCTACGCGAAAGACGATCATGAGAGCGCTTCACGAGCCGCGATCGTCGGTGGCACAACGACTTTTATTGAGATGATCTGCCCCGCCCCCGAACAAGAACCGATGGACGCGTTCAACGAGTGGCACTCAAAAGCTCAAAGCCAGTCACATTGCGATTACTCGTTTCATCTCGGTGTCGTCCGCTTCGATCAGCTCGCACGCGAGCAGATCCGATCAATCGTTACTGAATACGGGATCGCATCGTTCAAGGTCTTCCTCGCGTACAAGGGCGCACTCGACATCAGTGACGAGAACCTCTTCGATCTTCTGACTATGGGCAAAGAGCTGGGTGTCATCACGACCGCACATTGCGAGAACGCGACGGCTATCGACTCGATGCAAAAAAAACTGCTCTCAGAGGGCAAGACGGGCCCTGAGTGGCATGAACCTTCCAGACCGGCCCGAGTCGAAGCGGAGGGTGTGCATCACCTCGCGACCTTTGCCGAACTGACCGGCGCTCACGTGTATGCAGTGCACACTTCGTGCGGCGAGGCCATCGATGTCGCTCGCGCCGCCCAAGCACGCGGCGTCAAGCTCTGGGTCGAGTCCGTCATTCCCCACTTCGCGCTCGATCACACACTCGCGGAGCAGGCCAAGTTCCAGGGCGCCAAATATGTCATGTCGCCCCCATTGAGAGATCGCTCGAACCACGATGCCCTCTGGGCGGCGCTCGCGTCGGGAGTGACCTCAACCGTCGGCACCGATCATGCCCCATTCGACTTCAACGGGCAGAAGGACATGGGCAAGGGCGACTTCACCAAGATCCCCAACGGAATCCCTTCGATTCAGGAGCGAATCGATCTCCTGCATACGCTTGGCGTAAAGACCGGGCGCATCGATCTCAACACCTTCGTCCGCGTGGCCTCAACGAATGCGGCTCAGATCTTTGGACTCAAGTGCAAAGGCACAATCGCAGTCGGTGCAGATGCAGACATCGTAATCTACGACCCAGATTACACACATACACTCAGCGCGAAGACGCACCAATCAAAGGTCGACTACAACGGGTTTGAGGGCTGGGAGGTCACCGGTCGATCATCCGTCGTTGCCGTACGCGGCAAGGTCATGGTTCGAGACGGCGTATTCGTCGGTGACGAGCCAGGGCGCGGCAAGCTCATCCATCGCGTACCGACCCACTTCTAAACGAAGATCTCACTTGTTTGATACGAGCATGTCCGATTGCTCGACGAAGCGATCACCCTCCCAATGGGTGTCTTTGCCGATCTCACGCTCCTGCTTTTTCTTTTCACGCACTTCGCGTTGACGCTCAACGAGTTGAGCGTGCGTGCTGAAGTACCTTAACGCGTGTCCGCGGAACTCTTCGATCGATTCAAATCCGTGCTTGTCCATAAACGATTCGAGTTGATCGCACATGGGTTTCACATGCCCATACCCATGAATCATCACGCCCGTGCAAACCTGCACCGTGGATGCTCCAAGGAGGATAAACTGGGCCGCATCTTCTCCAGACTCAACGCCGCCGATTGCTGAGATAGATCGGTCCTGGAAAGCCCCGCTCTCGCCAAACATCATCGTCGCGAGTTCCATGACCATCCGCAGCGCGATCGGTCGCACCGCCTTCCCAGAGTACCCACCGGGCAATGAATACCCCTCGACCGTGGGCTCGGGGCGGAGCGTGTCCAGATTCACACCCATCACACTCAGGATTGTGTTGATCGCCGCGATCCCATCCGCGCCGGATTCCAGCGATGCACGAGCGGGCTCGGTGATGTGCGTGATGTTCGGCGTCATCTTTGCCCAGAACGGCAAGTCAGTGGCCTCGCGAACCCATGAACAGACCTCCCTGAGCAGCTCGGGGTTCTGCCCCATCGCAGCGCCCATTGCGCGTTCGGGCAGCCCATGCGGACACGAGAAGTTCAGCTCGAACCCATCAACACCGCACGCGGCGCATCGCTCGATAATCTCAGACCAACGGTCTTTGCCATACTCTTCCATCACGGACGCGATCAATACCCGATCCGGGTACGCGTCCTTGAGTCGCTTGAACTCATCCTCCCAGACCTCGATCGATCGATCGGAGATGAGCTCGATGTTCTCCCAACCGATGACCTCTTTGGAGTTCTGCGCGCGCATGCGTGCGTAACGCGGCGCAACATTGATGATTTTGTCGGCCTCGAGGCAGACAGTTTTGCAAACCACCCCTCCCCAACCTTCGTCGAAGGCCTTGGAAATCACATTCGCGTTTGTCCCAGGCGGGCCAGAGGCGATCACAAACGGGTTGGGTAGCTTGAGTCCATTGACCTGCACACTCAGATCGGGCATGGGACGAGGATCCTTTCCTTGAAAACCAGTCTCATGAAGATCGTATGCAGGGTAGAGCGATTTATGGGTGCGTTGGCACGGGTTCCTCGAATGCCCAAGGCACAACCGCGTCGGGAAAATCGGCCAGTAGATCCAGCATTGGCCCGGGCGAAAGTGTTCCGATGACGATCGACTCGGCCCCCTGATCAACGATGTCGCAACCCAGCTCTGCAAGCTCGGACTCGATGATTCCCCTTCCTTTCGCCTGAGCAGAACCGACGACCTGCACAGGAACAGGACGGCTTGCAAAGGCCGCACGGAGCGCATTCCTAGCTGCTGCTCGTCCTGTGAACCGATCCCAAAGCTCTGGATAAAGAGGGGTACGCACCTGTTCATGAAGCGTCTGCTCGATCTCCTTGCGTCCACGCTCATATCCCGCGATCGCGTTCTCTTTGCGTGCGATCATGTGATACCGATTGAGCAGGCTTTCCAACTCCTCGCTCAGTACAGCATCCGGAGCATACCGCTGCATCACCCACGCATTATTGCGGACAAGGCGTCGGATGATCTCATTGAAATCGCGCGCGACAGCCGACTTCCGATGGAGAAATCGGATCGATCGCGTGTGCGCGACCCGATATCCCGATTGGATCAACCCGGCGCAGAACTCATACTCTTCCGCGTAGTACCCAAATGCGGCGTCATACCCAGACAGCTCGAGGAAGAGTTCTTTTCTGATCGCGCACCCACAGCCTACAAAGACTTCAGGGAGCCCCCCTGCCTCGTGATCCCCGGCAGGAAGGAAGATTTCACCGCCAACAGCGCCAATCTCCTCATCGAACTGATCGAGGACCCGCCAGTTCGAATCCGACAATGGCGATGAGTCATCATCCAGCATGACCAGCCAGTCACCTTCGGCCTCGATCGCCGCGATATTCCGTGCGGCCGTATTCATATTGACATCAACACGAAGAAGCTTGATTGGAATGCCATTGTCAAGATGAGCAGGAGTTTCGACAGGTGTATCCGAAGCGTTGTCAACGATCAGCAGCTCGCAGCACCCGATCATTTCGGAAGCATTGATCGCACCGATTCGTGTGAGCGTCTCGGCGAGGACTTGATGACGATTCCGAGTTGGCATGATAAAACTGATTGCCATGAATCATCACGCCTTGACTGATTTCATATCGCAGAGTCGGGGCTCCACCACGGCTGCTGACCGCGCGGCTTGCTCCCCCGCCAGCATGGCACCGAGTTGTGTCGCACGCTCCAGAATCTGATTCGCGCTGACGGGCAGATTGCCCATCAATCCACCTTCAACGGCTGCTGCAAGCGAGCCGATGTAGGCTGCCTGTATTCTGTCTGCACCACCAACAAGCGACGCGGTCATCCCTGCAAGAAGCGCATCACCACAGCCAAGCACATCTGTGGGATTGAAGCACAGAGCCGGCAAATCGCGGATGCCAAGCCCCTTATCGAAAAGCAGCAATCCATCTCCAGCACGCGTCACACACATCGACTGCGCTTGTGTGATCTCGAGTGCCTCATTTGCGAGTTCAACGACCGGCCGCTCATCTGAATGAAGCATCTGACGAAGCTCCACCTCGCAGGGACAAAGCACATCGGCACCCCGCATATCGCTCAGCTGCGCGCGTCGACCCGACACATCTCCGAGTATGAGATCGACCGATTGACGAATCCCTTCGATCACACGCGATGCAAGCCCATTCGCGAATAATCCTAGACCAAAGTCAGCGATCACCATCGCGTCATAGCCACCCACTTGATGGACATGACTGACGATCTCGTCCGCGCACTCATCCGGAAGGGCATAACGGACAGGGGAATCGATTTTCATCACCTTTTCGCCGTCGACAAGATAACGCAGTTTGATCGGGAGAGACTGCTCACATTCGATGGGTTGAATGTGTACGCCGGATGCTTGCATGCGTTCCACGAATGCCAGCGTTGCACGATCGCGGCCTACCGGAGTGCAAAGGGTCACATCCAGCCCGATCTCAAATAGGTGCTTCGCGATGATCGCACCGCCACCGTCATACGAAACTTCGTGATCTGGACTCAGTGAGAGCATCGGGTGCTCTTGCGCGATCTCGGGGACCTGACAATGAGCATACAGATCGATGATGCTCTCACTCAGCACGAACACGCGTTTCTTACGCGCCTTTCGAAGAACCCGCGTGAGGGCATGGGTGCTCAGATCGAAGCCGCGTGCGAGAGCCAACAAACCCGACTCTGAAGAACTACTGAGTTGCTCTGACCGGACCACATCGACCAGTGCAGATGATGAAAACACCACCTCGTCATCAGAAAACACAACACGACCGCCATGCTCCTCGACGATCGCGCGTTCATGCTCAAATCGAGGATCGCTGTTCTTTGAATACTCTGCCCCCTTGATGTACACATCCGGGCGGAGCCGTTCCAGAAGCCCGACGGAGGTCGGGGCATCATTAATCACCACCCAGTCCACGAAACCCAAGGCGGCAAGATTGTCCGCACGCAGGATCTCGTTGAACATCGGACGATCCGGCCCTTTGTTCACGAACCGGTCAGGGGTAATACTCACGACCAGCCGATCGCCCTGTCGGGCTGCGAATCGGAGGTGATGGATATGCCCCGGGTGGACAATATCAAAGCAACCGTGACAATGGACAATCGACTCTCCCCGAGCCGATAGCTCTGATCGGAGTGTGTCCAGCATCGAGAGATCAACGATCTTTTCATGCGCATCATGCTGCATTCAACGATCTTATCGTCTCACTCGCCAGCATTTGTCGATTCATTGGTGCGCACCAAGGCAACCGCTGACACCCAAAAGTCATTACCTCTTGTCATGAATGCATTTACAGCAAAGGCGAAAACAGCTGGATCGCATTCTGGATGATCCGTTCGTGCACACGCCGCCGACTCCACGCCGCAGGTTCGATCCGGATCGAATCCCTGATGTAAGAATCCTGCAGGGCACGCATGTCCTTGAGGAAAGCCGCGTGATATACAAACATGCTGATCTCGAAGTTAATCGTGAAACTCCGCTTGTCCATGTTCACTGAGCCGAGCATGACCACATCATCATCCACACTCACCGTCTTTGAGTGCAACAGCCCCCCTCGGTACTGATAAACCTCGACGCCGGCTTCGAGCAAATCTTCGAAGTACGCCTTACTCGCGTGGCGCACAAGCACTGAATCGATTCGTTCTGGCACGACCAGCGTCACGCGTACCCCGCGGTGCGCCGCGCCGCGTATGGCCTGGAGCATTGCCTCGTCGGGGATGAAATAAGGCGTTGTCATCACCATACGCTTGCGTGCGTTGTACATAAGGGTTATCAGCATCTCATGAATCAGATGACCTTGCTGATCTGGCCCGGACGGAACGATTTGTGTGGCAATATCTCCGCATGAGCCCTGGATAGTTGAATCTCGGATCGAGTTCAGGAACTCCTCTGTCCCTGACTTCGCGGCCCCATCTGCCTCCGTGGCCCAATCCAATGCGAGTGTCATCTCAAGCACGCGTGCCGCAGGCCCTTCAACGCGTGCCATCACATCGATCCATTGGCCGACACCCTTACCCACATTGAAGTATGCCGGATCCGCCATATTCATCGAACCCGTGAAACCGATACGGTGATCGATCACGACTATTTTTCGATGATTGCGGATATCAATTCGCTTGAGCTGTATACGAAGTCGACCAACGCTCAATGCCTCCGCGAGTTCAACGCCGACATCACGAAGTCGTCTCGCCTGCGGACTCGCAAGAAACCTCCGGCTGCCGGCAGAATCCAAAAGAACACGACACCGAACACCCCGCTCAACTGCCCGAATAAGGGCATCCTCTACTTCCCTCACAAGCCCCTGAGAATGCCAGATATAAAAAAGCATACTGACACTCTCACGAGCGTTATCGATGTCATGCACGATCGCTCGAATGCACTTGGCACACTGATCATAGAGCTCGACCGAGTTCCCTCCCAATGCTGAGATGCCCATCGGCAAGTTCGTCTGAGCATTCAGATGCCTCGCAATATCAGGAAGCTTGTCATCTGAAAGCTCCCACCGATCTTCAATCCCCATGGCAACATCACGGAGATACTCACGCCCCTCTCGCGCTCTACGAATCCGTCGAGATGGGAGCCAGACTTCCCCAACGAAGAGATAAATCACGGCTCCAACAAAAGGAACCGTGGTAATAAGAAAAAGCCACGCGAGCGCTGATCCCGTCGGCCGCCGCTTCAGACTAACTCGGAGCCCGAGACCGAGGATAATTCCCCAGTGAAGCACGAGCAGCAGCGTGGTTAGGATGGAGGGGAGATGCTCAAGCATGTTCAAAGTCGTTAATCAGCCGTGCACGATCCTGAGTCTATTCGCGATATCCATCGTACCATACCACAGTGAAGAAGCCGACGAACAGCACGGGCCCAATGAAGACCAGACTCCGTCGAGTCGTACGATCTGTGCGATCGGGTTTCCGGCGCTATCCGCGTGCGATACTCGACTCGCTGAGAGCGCAAGACAATCTCCATCACGATGACGACCTGCCGGAACTGATCCATGACATGTACCCCCATCAGCTCGCAGCAGTCTGGTTAGGGCATGCCAGCGTACTTACACAAATCGGAAACCACTCTGTACTGATCGACCCCGTGATGAGCCCACGCATCGGTATGCGGATTGGTTCCAGGACGATCGGACTGCCCAGAATCAACCCGCCCAGCGTGCCGACTCGTTCGCTCAAGGGTGTCGACATCATCCTGATCACACATGCCCACTTTGATCATCTCGATCGCCCGACCCTCGTCGATCTGATTGACGCAGATACAACTGTTGTCGTTCCTGTAGGATGCCGAAATCTCATTCCCTATGGGTTCAAAGCCGTGCATGAAATTGCTGAAGACAGCGAGTTGATGATCACGGATTTGCACATCCGAGCGATGCAGCCGGCCCATTGGGGCGCTCGGAGTCTCGTTGATCGGCACCGGGGCTTCAACGCATATGTCGTCGAAGGCGAGGGACAGCGGGTTCTCTTCGCCGGGGACACGGCCCACACGGAGACTTTCGACGATCTCGAAGCGATCGATCTCGCCGTCCTCGGCATCGGTGCATATGACCCCTGGGAACATATGCACGCCACTCCTGAGCAAGCATGGAGTATGTTCCAGAAGATCGGGGCATCATACTTGCTTCCCGTGCACCATTCGACATTTGAACTCAGCGAGGAACCCATCGACGAGCCCATGCGTCGATTGCGTGCGGTTGCATCAGACGACTTCGATCAATGTGTGATCGAGCCAACTGAGGGTGAGCTCATCATCATCAACGAAGGTGAGATTGAGACCGCAGAGATCGATGCTTAGGAAAGTATTTCGCACGCTCTGAGCAGGGAATCTGCCCTCTGTTTTTGGATATACTGGGCTACCAATGGCAGATCAGCTTATATACCTCGATAACGCGGCGACAAGTTGGCCCAAACCCGATTCCGTCGGGGAGGCCATGGTCCATTTCCTCACGCATCAGGCCGGTAACCCCGGACGGGGCGGGCACAGACTCGCCCGTGAAGCATCGCAGGTTCTTGATACTGCACGGGATAAGCTGGCTTCGCTTGTGAACGCCCCCTGCCCTCAGCGAATGATCCTTACCCACGGTTGCACCGACGCGCTCAATCTCGCAATCCACGGCGTCCTTCGCGCCGATATGCGGACACGCTGCCCAAGCACAAAGCCACATGTCGTGACTACCACGATCGAACATAACGCCGTGCTGCGTACTCTCCATTGCTACGCGACAAGCGATCTGATCACGATGACGATCGTTCCCTGTGATGAAAATGGGTATGTCCATGCCGACACATTGATCGATGCATGCACAGATTGCACCGTACTCATGACCCTTTCACACGCGTCGAATGTCCTCGGAACAATCCAGAAGATCCCAGAGACGATCAAGGCCATCCGTGAGTACAACCAAGACATTCTCATCATGGTGGATGCCGCCCAGACAGCTGGTCACTTCCCGATCGATGTGCAAGGATGGGATATCGACCTGCTTCCCCTCGCCGGGCACAAGGGATTGAGAGGCCCAACCGGAACAGGCGGTCTATATGTCAGCCCGCGTGCGTATCCAGATGATTGCGACAAATCCCGCGTTTTCTGCCAACGCCGAGGCGGAACAGGATCGATGGCTCCCGGACTGGAGATGCCCACGAATCTCCCCGACGCACTCGAAGCGGGGACATCGAACGCCGTAGGATTCGCGGGTCTGATCGCTGCGATCGACGCGTTGACCGCTGAAGTTCATGAGCACGAAATGGACATGACCAAACGAGTGCTCGATGGACTCCACACACTCGATGGAGTCACCATCTACGGACTCCCGACGATCGAGGGGCGAACCCCCGTCGTACTCTTTAACATCGAAGGGAATCACCCCCGCGAGGTGATGGCCAAACTCGACGCAGAGTACGGCATAGCCGTCCGAGGGGGGGTACATTGCGCCCCTCTTCTCCACGACGCAATCGGAACGGGAATAGACGGAGGTGTCCGCGTCAGCCCCGGTTCAGGAACATCGCCCGAGCAGATCGACACTTTCCTCGACGCGATCCGCACGATGTGCCCCACTCACGCCTGAACATGAGTTCCTGAGACCAGCGTTTTCGCGATAGATCGTCCAGCAACGGTACCGGTTGCCCATGCCCATTGGAAGTTGAAGCCGCCGATGCGTCCGTCTACATCAAGGATTTCCCCGATCAACCAGAGGCGCTCACAGGCTCGGCTTGCCATTGTCGAAGTTGACACCTCTGTCAACGGCACCCCGCCCGCGGTCACCTCCGCGAAGGTGAATCCGCGATCTCTTTCGATCTCGATCTTGCAACTCGTCACTACCTGTACAAGCTTCTTGCGTTGCTCACGCGTTATCGCGTGCCCAGGCGTGCTCGGATCCAATCCGGCCTGATCGCACAACGCCCGCGCGAGGCGTTCGGGAAGTCGATCACGCATGAAACCTGAAATAGTTCGCTTCCCTAAGCCCTGCAGCTCTGCATCCAGTGATTCAGCTGAGACATCGTCGATCCAGTTGATCACGAGAGCGGCATCAGCATCATGATGCTTCGCCTCGAGATACCACCGGCTTATATCGAGCACAGCTGGACCAGATAGACCAAAGTGAGTGCAAAGCAACTCATTCGTGAACGACGCGAGCCGCTTACCCGTTCCGGATCGCACCTGCAGATTCACGCGCGCCGAAATCCCTGAGAGTTCACGAATCCAGAGGCTTTGATCATCCACGATGAGTGGCACGAGCGACGGGAAGATCCGCTCCGTCGTCGTATGCCCGAGAGACTTCGCAATACGGTATCCAGCACCGTCCGAGCCAGTCCGAGGCAGGGCCATTCCCCCCGTCGCGAGCACGACCAGATCCGCCCGAACCGACTCGTTCCGATCATCCGTCGGGATGATCTCGAACCCATCGCTCCCGCGATTCACGCCCCCCACTCGCCACGGGTTTTTGATCATGACGCCTAAACGATCGCACTCGTCGAGCAACGCCGACAATACTGTCTGCGCAGTGTCTGTTACCGGGAACATCTTCCCCGTGCTCTCCTGCTTCAGGTCAACACC
>DDGE01000046.1:16295-18208 GCA_002337545.1 Phycisphaerales bacterium UBA1910
CGTGACGATCCCGCATAGTCCTTGGGGAGGACTCTGTAGTGCGTGACATTGCAACGCCCACCGCCCGCAACAAGGATCTTCGCGCCGATCTTTTTTGCACCGTCCAGAACCGTTACGCGTGCATCAACGCCGAGATCTCTGCACTCGCGCATCGTCATGATCCCGCACATGAGCCCTGCAGCTCCGGCACCAATGATCGCGATGTGCTTTGAATCGTTCATCAGGCACAAGAATAGCGCACAAAGTCGGGCATCCACACGGGATGCCCGACTTGAATCTGAGCCGCGTGGTGGATCAGTCGAACATTCCGAGCTGCCACATCATGAATATCCGCTTGTCGGCGACATCGCGGATCCGCAAATGCAACGGCTTGCCCCCGCCGTGACCTGAATCCCGATCGACCCAGAGGAGGATCGGCTCCTTCTCCTGATCCGAGCCCGTTGAGTTCTGCATAAGAGCCGCCATTTTGCGAGCGTGCAGCGGGTGAACGCGTGTGTCGTTCTCGCCCGCAGTGAAGAACACCGCCGGGTACTTAGTCCCCGGCTTCACATTCTGATACGGAGAGTACGCCTTGATGAACTCGTACTGGTCCGGGTTCTCGGCGGTGCCATACTCCGGAACCCAGTATCGCGCCATCAAGAAGTTCTGGTACCGGACCATATCAAGCAAGGGCACAGAGCTGATCGCAGCGCTGAACAGGTCGGGGCGTTGGACAACCGTCGCGCCTGTCAACAGCCCACCGTTCGATCCGCCCGCGATACCGAGCTGATCCGGGTTGGTATACCCGTTATCTACAAGCCACTCACCCGCCGCGATGAAGTCATCAAAGACATTCTGCTTATTCTCAAGCATGCCCGCCTCGTGCCAGGCATTGCCGTACTCGCCGCCCCCCCTGAGGTTCGCGACCGCGTAGACCCCGCCGTTCTCGTACCAGGGGAACATCGTCGACGAAAACCCGGGACGCATAGAAATATTGAACCCACCATACCCGTACAGGATCGTCGGATTCTTCCCATCAAGCTCAAGCCCAGTCTTGTGCACGATGAACATCGAAACGGGCGTGCCGTCCTTCGAGTCGTACCAGACCTGCTTCACCTCGATCTGCGAGGGATCAACAGGCACATCTGGACGCGCCCAGAGTTCACGATCCCCGGTTGCGAGATCAACCCTGAAGATACTGCGGGGCATGTTGTAACTCGAGAAGCTCAGGAACGCCTCAGTGCGATCATCCGAAACACTCAATCCGCCCGATCCAATCCCCGGCAGATCCAGATCACCCAGTGACTCACCCCGCATGTCATGGAGCGCAATCCGAGTCTTCGCCTGATCGAGGTAGTTCACCGCAATAATGCCACGCGCGAACGAAGTGCCGCTAATCACGAGATCGTCATTCTCAGGAACCACTGATTCCCACTGGTCGAACGCCGGGTTATTGAGATCGATCATCGACACCGTGCCGTTGGGTGCGTCGAAAGAGTGCTGCATGTAGAACCGATCACCGTCGAAATGCATTCCGCCGGTGCGACCGAGCTTCCCGGAAATCATCGGTTTGAGCTTGAGCTCACCCGTGCGGAACCAACCATCAAGGTCCGCCACCCACATGTCCAGACCCGCCGTGCCGGTCCAGTACCCGACAACCATCCATCGCGCGTCTTCTGAGGGCACACCGAAGGGCCCCCATGTCGTCTTCAACGCTTCGATCTCCGCATCGGTCTTACCCATATCGCCGTAGAAGAACTCGATGTCCTTCTGGCGGAACAGCATCTTGTCCTGACGATGATGTGTCCCGATCTTGTGGAGTTTCATCACACTCGAATACGCGTCGTCCGTGTCTTCAAGGTTTTTATAGAAGAACCCCGAGTTATCCGGAAGCCAGCCAGAGAAGTTCACCTTGCCCGGGATCACATCCGCCA
>DDGE01000046.1:18422-31025 GCA_002337545.1 Phycisphaerales bacterium UBA1910
TCGATCCCATCGCGGACATACCGAACCGCCTGCGGCTGGGTGCCTTCTCGCTTGGAGTAGAAGTACCGGTTCCCATACACACTCGGTGAACCAATGCTCGGAACCTCCATCAGCTCACGCAGACGCTCTTCGAGTTCCTTCCGCCCAGGCAGGTTGTCGAGGATCGAACGGGTATACCCGTTCTGCTCATCCGTCCATGCGGCTACCTCATCGGTGAGCTTGCCCATACTCGCGGGGTCTGAGTTATCGCCTTCGAGCCATTGGTAGTTGTCCGTAACCTCTTCGCCATGAATCGTTTCAGTGACTGGAATAGATTCTGTTGCAGGGGGTGCCGCAACAGAAGCTGAGGCGACAAATACAAGTGCACAGAGAGAAGTTGTCTTTCGCATAGTTGGGGTCTCCACTTGGAAGTCGCTGAGATCTGCGTGATCAAGCGATAATCAGATATAAAGGATACCACGAGCGAGCCTGTCAGGCTGCACCCAGCACACTTACACGCTGCAAATCGAACGCGAACAGACACCCAGCCGATATCGCAGAATGTAAATATATGGGTTGAATCAATCATATCCGACCAGAATATGCTTGAACCGCCTGATTCAAACCGAGACAATTCGTCATTGAACTCAGGCTCCCGATCTTCGCATCGGATCGTGTGTTTGGTGAGTACTCCCGGCCGACTCGTCCGGTATCGAGCACGCAAGTGCTCGACTTTGGGAGCACCTCATGAACTACAAACGCCTCGTCATCGCAGCCCCGTTCTTCGCACTGACATCCCACGCCGTCTGTGACCTGGACTTTACACAGACCTTTGATGGTTGGTTTGAGAACAAGTACACATGGCCCGCACAGAATGAAACTGTGGTATGCAGACGCAGCGGAGACCCCGTCGGAACGATTAAGAGCGTGTGGGCCAGAGTCGTTCAGAAGAATGGTTCGCAGGCGGGAAACGCCGTGTTCTGTACCACGATGACCAAAACTGAAACCGGCCTCACAGACCGATGGTCGGTGGCCGTCCCCGCCGGAACAATATGTGACGAAGACTTCTGGGACGCATCGGTCATCTGTGTCGAGATCGTCAAGTGCGATCGTGCAAGCCGGATTGGACACCGATCCATCCCATCCGAACTCGGCCAGCTCGTAATGACCGACCTACCCGGTGATGAACTCGCCATCGAAGAAAACATCCGCTATGTGAGTCTCGACCCCATCGGATGGAACGGGGGGCTTGTCGGCAAGTTCGGGTTCGACATGGCCGTGTACGCGTACAAGGTCCCGGGCCAGCCTCCGATCATCCTGAACCATGTTGACACACTCGCCCTCTCGACTTTCACATACAACGAGCTGGACGCTTTCGGCACAGGTCAGCCGTTTGATCCGAACTGCCTCGAAATTCTCGGGATCAGCCTCGATCCGAGCTGGGACATCATGCCCAAGATATCGGATGGGCTCAACTTCTTTGAATGGCAACTCTTTCCAGACGGGGGCATCCTGAACACAGACCAGGGGCAGTTCTTCATCGATCAGGTCCAGCCGCTGATCAAAGGCTGGATCCCCCTCTGCCCCGCAGACATGAACGCCGACGGAGTGCTGGACTTCTTCGATGTATCCGCATTCCTGAATCTCTTCAACGCTCAGAATCCAGAAGCTGATTTCAACGGCGACGGGCTCTTCGACTTCTTCGATGTTTCCGCCTTCCTCAACGCGTACAACCAAGGCTGCCCATAAAGTGGGTCTTACTGCACCAGCCCCTTCGTCAATCGCATAAACGCCGTCTCAAGGTTCACTGGCTCTTCCTGGAAGTGCGTCACCCGGAAACCGTTGTTGATCAGGACATTTGGGATATCGGTATAGTTGCCGCCCATCCGATCGTCATAGTGCGCATGGATCAGCTGGGTTGAACCGCCGCCCAGCGCGGTCCCGTCGCCCTGTACGATCCCGACTTTCTCGACACCGGGCATGGTCTCGAGCACTTTCGCGGCTGCCTCGAGTCGTTCCGCCACGCCGATATGAACGACATGCCCAACCTTGGCTCTGCGGAGAATCTCGTCAACGGAGCCATTGAAGAGGAGTTCTCCCTTTTCGATGATGCCGACGGTGTTGCACAGTTCCGCGAGTTCATGGAGGATGTGCGAGGAGATCAGGATCGTCTTGCCCATCCGCTTGAGTTCCTTGAGCAGCTCACGAATTTCGATGCGGGCTCGCGGGTCAAGCCCGGATGCCGGCTCGTCCATTAGGAGGACTTTGGGGTCATGCAATAGCACTCGTGCGATGCTCAAACGCTGCTGCATACCTCGTGAGAGCGAGTTGACCTCGGCGGTCTGCTTGTAAGTGAGGTCCGTGAGTTCGAGCACATCCGCGACAACCTTCTTCCGCTGGACGCCGTTGATGTTGTACGCAGACGCGAAGAACTCAAGATATTCATGGACGACCATATCCTGGTACGCCCCCATGAAGTCGGGAACATATCCGATCAGCGGGCGAATCTGTCGGTTCTGATATCCGATCGTGAGCCCTGCAACCTGCGCCTGTCCGGATGAGGGTTTGAGCAATGTCGCGAGGACCTTAATCGTTGTCGTTTTCCCCGCCCCGTTGGGCCCGATGAACCCGAAGCAGTCCCCCTCATTGATCGTGAGGTTGAGTGCGTTGAGTGCGACGAGGTCGCCGTAACGCTTGGTCAGGTTGATGGTTTCAATCATCGGCATGAATCATGCTCCGTTCGTGGGCGATCAACCCTCGCCGCCTTGTTCATCAGTATTCACCCGGTCCGTATCAGGGTATAACGGCGGCTCGGGGTCCAACGGGTAAACCCATGCCACAATGGTCGTACCCGAAGCGGGTACACGCCGCCCATTGACCCAGACGGGAGCAGGCATCCCATCTTCGCTTGCATCATCCTGATCCACCTCAAGAACGCCAGTGATAATCACGCAAGGCTGCGTGAACCAACGCCCAAGATCCCACCCGTGGAGAAGTCGACGCATAGCGAGGCGTTCTCCAACTGGATCATTTGAGGGCGCATCGAATCGCGGTGGCTCAAACTGCGAGAGGAACAACCCCGCGACAATCCGATCCGTCAATGAGCCCTGACGCGCCCCCGGGAGTCCCACAGTATCGACTCCCATCGCGACTGCCAGCTCAAAGTAACGATCCTCGCGTGTCCGGCGGTTCTCAGAATCAAAGCTCGTAAGGTCGGAAAGCTCGATTGAACGATCCGGGCCCCAGCCCTCCTGACCGAAGTTCGGCGCCACGACCGAAACGCGAGCAATCATCGCGCGATCCAGATTCTGCCCAACGCGACGGATGGGCGCAGTGCGTGAAACAACGAACATCCGGACATCCGTGAGAGCTCCGGGGAGTCCGTGGGCAACCTTGCCAGACACAACCTGTCCATCGATCGTGAGCTTGGGTTCCTCAATCGCTCCCGGCTCACCAACAACATAGGGCATGCGCCAGTTTTCTTCCTCGGCCGACTCCATCGTAAAAGTCTTGACAGTCGCCCGAGTGGGTACGCGCACCGCCGACGGGGCCCGGGATTGAATGCGATAGCCAGAGTTGTCTGGGAATCCATCAGTAAGTGCCCCCCCCGATTCAGGAGCGCTCCAAGGGACAATCAAGTTGGTGCTCTCCTGAGCTCCAAATGCAGATGAGTTATCCGATGGCTCAATACTCGAAACCGTCGCGTTTCCATACTCCGGGAGCATAACGCTCAGCCAGCTGCGTGAGCGTTGGATCCCCTGACCATGCACCTCTTGCAAGAGTGAGAAATGCGAAATGGTCACGCGTTTGGGACGCAGGGTGGTCGCTCCGAGCCAGGCAACAGCTGTAAAGACCACAATGCTTCCCACGAACGCAACCCACGCGTGCTGGGGTTTCTTGCGTTGTTTGAGCAACGCGTATCCTACAGGCCCTGCGAACAGCCAGTACACGATAAAGACGATGATTCCGAACAGCACCCCTTGAACCGCCGTGCCCGTCTTGGAAATTGCGCCGCTGATCCCATCATCGAAGAGCTGAGGGTTTCTTGAACTGATATTGCCCTGAATGCTGTTGATCTCTTCGGGACTGACGACATTCCCCCTCAGCCCCAGTATCCGATGCCAGAGTGGCTCTGGCTCAGGCAAACCAAGTTGTCGCAATCGTCCATGATTCAGAGGCAAACCGATGACACTGACCATACCCGAACCAAGCAGACGACGGGTGACTACGGTCTCCCCGCTTGGCGCATTGATCACAGGCATCGCCTCATGCGGTTCAGCATCGTCGAGCGCCTCGAACGAATAGACAACCGCGTTCTCTGGCAAAGTCCCGACCGCGGATTCCGTGAGCAGCGGGCGATAAGGCTCGAGCGAAACACCTTCTTGCCGCTCAGGAGCACGCACCGCAGGAAGAATCGGTCGCAGGGGATGCACACCCTGATACCACGGATCACCGGAACTCTGAAGCACAATCACGAGATGCCCACCCCGCTCGACCCACTCCCGGATCGCTCTCGCCTTTTCAGGCGTCAAACGGCTCGGGTCATAGGAGGAAGTAGTGGCCGTAGACCAAACGAGCGTGTTGAGCGATTTCAGACCGTGCCAACGATCAGGCAAGTTGTCGATCGTGAGTCCTGCGGAAGTACGCTGAAGTTCGTGCCCATACGGCATCCACGGCTGGTTCTGGACACGAACCCCATACTTATCCAATCCGACCTGATTCGACCCCACGATCCCGATCAATCCCACGCGTGCAGTCATGACTTGGGGCGTGAGAATTGGGCGTTGAGCGAGGAGTTGCCCAGCCCGGAATCCGATCTCTTCAGGACCTCCACCCCCGCCTGAGTCGATCGCTTCGAAAGCCTTGAGGACATACTCATCACCAGCACTCTGGTATGGGAGCTGGCAGTAGAGCCAGAAGCTCTGAAGCACGCCCGGGTTCGCCGTCACCACACGATCGTATTGCGATATATCGCCATCAACATCCGGGATTTCGAGCCGCAGGATGATGTCCCGGCTGCTCGACCCCTTGTCCTGCATCGTGACCAGAACCCCGGCCCAATCCCCCTCTCGGGTGAGCCCACCGACACCAAATGATGCAATGTTGAGTTCTACCTCATCGTCTGACGCATCGCCAGTTTGTGCAAGAACCGGGGTGCAACAGAAGAACGCGATGTGCAAGACGACCAAGTGCCAAAGCACGCGTTTTATGCGTTCTATCGGCTCGAATCCGCTCAAACAATCCACGATCAACCACGCCTCCTGCATGTCGCAAAGTATCCCCCAGAGTCGTGGGATCCGAATATTGTACGATCACGCACCCAAACTGGTGCATCTCATCAAAGATTCTTGTTGGGATTGACGATCAAGATTGTTATGCCACTGAGCTCAAGCATGATTTTGGTCTTCCTCTTCTTCAGCACCATCACGGTGATCGCGATGATGCGGGTGTTGACAAATATCGTCGAACACGAAACAGACCTGCATGATTTGCGCATTCAGATTCAGGAAGTCCAGTATGAACGAGAGCTACGCGATGCTCAGCTGCGTGGCCTCATACCTGCGAGTGTGCCAGAGACCCACGACCCGATCGAAGCGGTCGAGCAAACACAGATCGCCGCTGACAATGTCGCAGCAGCGATCGAGAATGAAGCCTCGGCACCTGCACAAGCAGCATAAGCGATCCACGATGCTCGGACTAGATTGAACGGAGTTGCTCGATCAACGCCACATGTGATCTCGCGCCCATCCGAAAGCAATCAAGCTCAAACTTCTCGTTCGGCGAATGGACGCGATCGTCCTCAAGCCCGAACCCCATGAACACAGTCTCTAAGCCAAGAGATTCCTTGAGCAATCCCGCGACCGGGATCGATCCGCCGGACTTGATCATTGCTGGAGCCACCCCACACCCTTGCTCGATGGCTCGAGCTGCGGCTCTGAGCGTCGTGGAATCTGTCGCACAGGTAGCCGGCGCTCCACCACCATGATCCTCGAATGACCATGTGCACCCGGCAGGGGTGCGTGCTTCCAACCATTCAAAGAATGATTTCGCAATCACTGCGGAATCCTGATCGTCAACAAGACGGAACGAAACTTTCGCACTCGCCTTGGAAGGAATCACCGTTTTCGCGCCGGGCCCGGTGTACCCGCCGACAATGCCATTGATATCTGCCGTCGGTCGCGCCCACTCTCGCTCGATGAAGCTGAATCCTTTCTCACCAACACCTGCCTCAGGATCGAGTCCGATCCCTCGCAGCGCCCCCGCTTCATCAACTCCGAGCGCCTCCCACTGGGCTCGCTCTTCACTCGTCAACTCACGAACCCCGTCATAGAAACCTGGGATCGTGACGCGCCGATCATCGTCCCACAGCTGCGACAGAACCTTGGCCAGTTCATTGATCGGGTTCGGAACTTTACCGCCCCAGAGACCAGAATGCAGGTCCTGATCAGGCCCAATGAGGGTGACCTCTGTATAAGCCAGTCCGCGAACCCCATATGTAATGGCAGGCCTCCCCCGCCCGAGCATCCCGGTATCCGAGATGACACACACATCAGATGTTCCGAGTTCATCCGCATTGTCACGGACAAAGTTCTCAAGGTTGACAGAACCGGACTCCTCTTCCCCCTCAAGCATCACGGTGTACTTCACACCCCCACCCGCGACACCCATCGTCTCGAAAGCCGCTCGCATCGCTTCGAGAAACATCATGACCTGTCCCTTATCGTCGCATGCGCCGCGAGCAACGATTCGCTCCCCCACCACACCTTCCGCGGGTTTACGGACCGGGGTAAACGGATCAGATTCCCAGAGTTCGATCGGGTCAGCCGGCTGAACATCATAATGCCCGTAGAACAGGACATGAGGACCTTTGTACTTCTCGTCCCCTGGACAATGAGCCATCACAATCGGGTGCCCCGGTTCATCCTTCGTCCCAGTCTCGCGAAGTTCGACTTCGAATCCTGAAGCCCTGAGATGATCCGCCGCCCATTGCCCCGCCGCACGCGTCTGCGCGTCGTAACTCGGATCTGTCCCAACGGAAGGCATGCTCAGCCATTCCATCAGTCGTGCGATCGAGTCGTCTTCGTGCTCATCGAGCCAGTTCAGTGCCGCTTCGGTGCTCATGGAGGTCTCCCTGATTCAAGGTGTATCGGAGATGGACGATAGCACGAAAAAACCCGCTGTCCGAGTCAGACAGCGGGTTCGATTGATTAGAAGTCAGAGATCGTTCAGCGGCGGCGACGAGTCGCAGCGAGACCGCCGAGCCCAAGCAACGCGAGCGAGCCAGGAGTCGGGATACCGGTCTTGAAGACGATGTTGTCGAGGTAGAGCGATTCCGAACCGGAGTTCGACTCGAGCTCAACCATAAGAGTGACATTCGCGTAACCGGTGAGGTTCAGCACTGCAGTGCGCCAGCCATCTTCGATACCGAGATCGTCAATGTCAGACCCCGCGGTGTTCAGAAGATCGATTTCGGTGCCATCAGCATCAACCCAGATGCGGATGCGGTCGTCGGATTCCCAGCCGGTTTCCTGAACGAAGTAATCGAGACAGAGTGACCACTCAAACTCGACGCGGGGAGCACCGAGGGGTGAGGTCACCGTGTCAAAGGTGGTCCGCATGGTGCCGTCAGCGTCCTGGAGCTCAAAGCCCTGCACGCCGTCAGTAAATGCGCCAACCGTACCGGTGAAGTTGGTTGCACCGACGAAATCGCCATCGGTGAGACCAACATCGTTGCGGCTGTTGAAGTAGAAGGAATCGAATCCGATTTCAACGCCGTCAGCGAGGAAGTCAACATCCGACTGGCCTGCGTTGTTTACGAGGTCGTGGTCAACGCTTGCATCGCCGGTATCCACATACTGGTCGCCGACAAACGCGTTTTCGAAGCTGGTAAATGCGATGACCTGCCCGCCTGCGGATGCGGCGGTTGCAAGACCACCAACAGTCAAAAGTGCAACTGTGTTCTTCACGGAGATCCCTCCCATATTGGGTACAAACTCTCTCATCAATCTCTGCCAGACCGACGCAAAGACGCGCCGGATATGGTTTCTCTCAGTACTGAGTATATGCGATCTGGCGATTTTCGGGGGAACGAAACTGGAAAATTCCAGAGTTCTTCAAGTTTTTTTAACCATATTGCCATACCAATCCAAGTCAATTTGGGCAAATCAGGAAAGTTTGGCAATAAAAATCGCCCTGCAGACTGCAGGGCGAGATGCAGGTCGAGTTTCTGGAGATTACCAGATCTTGATATCTGTACGGCCACGACGCTGGGATTCCATGTAATCAATGGACTCCTGTGTGTTATCCCCGGGAACCCAGACCGTGCCGGTCGGATGCCAAGGGTTCGGATCTCGCCACATCTCTGTGGACGACATCCCGCGAACAGACCCGTCAAAGTACAACGCGTTGATGTTGTTCTCGCCGTGTCGCATCGAAAGTTCATAGTTGGTGTGAGAAGGAGATGGGAGGGATTCCTTGCCCCAAGCCGTAGAACCTTCGTATGTTGGGGTGGATTCGGTGAAGTTACCATATAGGCCTGGAGCCACTGTCGGGTTGTAGGTCAAACCATCGACTCCGCCAGTCCCAGGATCTGTCCAGTACCGAGTCCCGTCAGCTGCCATGATCTTGCTCGAAATCACAGTCCCAACCTGAGTCATCTTGTGACGGAACCCGTTGGGCTGCTCGGGAGCACTCGGGTGCGACATCATCGAACTCACATCAGGGCTCACGGAGATCCCGTCGCCCGAGACACTCTGAACGAGTGATTGAAGGGTACGCTGCGAGGTGGTGTTGTTGCCGTAGTGTGCAAACCCGGATGGCATCAGATAACTTGGCTGCTTCATACCGATGATGATCTCGTCTGCAAAGTCGTCGAAATCATCGGGGCTCCCGCTGCCCCCGCTATCCTGGTACGGGGCGTCAACAAAGAATGAGGCCGATGCACACCCAAAGTCATTGTGCAACTGACTGGCCTTCTTTGCCCTGAATGAAGAAAGCCCAAGAGACTCTCCCAGCATGGGCGTGATCCAATCCTGGGTCTGCGTCGGCATCTCCGGATCGGTATTTCCCTCGAGGATATCTGCTCCGTACTGAAGCCCCTCACCCGGTACGACCAGACGCCCGAGGTATTTCGCGCCGACATTGACCGGGCTCGAGTAATGATCTCGATAGCTGCCGGCATAGACCGCGTTTGCTGTGCCCATGCTTCGCAGGTTTGAGGTGCAGACAAGTGATTGAGCCGTGGCCCGTGCAGCACCCAAAGCGGGAAGCAAAATCCCGATGAGAAGTGCGATGATCGCGATCACGACCAGCAGTTCAATGAGCGTAAATGCACTTCTTTTCTTGTTCATGTCTTTCTCCAAGAGTTAGTCCCCAATGGACTTGAACTCATTCAAGGAACGAGCACGAAGGATACTGGTTTCTCATCTGTAACAGTGACGGTGAGCTTGCCCGGGTCCAGCACCGAGCCCTCTCTGACATTTTCCGTGAGGTACGATTCAAAGCCTTCGGGTATCTCGTATCGTAATCCATCAATAGGATTGACGGGGTACAGCGTGCGATCGCCTGTTTCCGGGTGCTTTGCGGGCAACGGAACTCCTCGGGCTTTTCCTTTACGCACTTCGTAGAGTTGCCCGGTCATGATATCCACTGTCAGATAGCCCTCGGTCTTCGGGACATCGCTGGAAAACGCGAACTGCCACACGGAAAACCCCAGCGCACCAATCGCGGCCACAAAGAGGATGATCTGCCAGGGTTTAATGTTGTCCATGTCGCGTTTCCCTGCGCCTTTGGCTCTGGCTCTGTCGGTTCGATTCCGTCGATTGTACCGGGATCACCTGAAAGGGCAAACTCCGTACGGGTTTGCCTCAACTCACTTTCCAAGATTCAAGTCGATTGAGACCGGGTAATGATCCGCTGCGTATCCCTCAAAGGTATCCAATGATCGCCAATCGACCCCCTCTGGTCGGGCGGCTGTCCCCAAAACGAACCCGGAATCCGCAGCAACGCGCTCCAAAGCGGCTTCGTTGAGCAAGACCAGATCGATGCGGCGTTCTGATTCGTGCGTGATGACACTCTTATCGTTCGATTTTGCGTTTGCAAAGAGATCGTTAAACCCACCCTTGAGATAGATTTTTACGCTCTCATCACTTGGCTGGGCATTGAAATCGCCCAGAATCGCAATGGGACGCCCGGGATGCTCTGCCTCAACCGCTTGTGCGAGTTTGAGGATCGTCTTTGCTTCCGCTTCTCGCCAGTATCCAGAATATCGCCCGGATTTGTGATGCACCACGAAGAGTGTCAGCGTCCAATCCGAGCCGGTTTCGTCTCCGCTCGGGATCTGCACATCGACCTTGAGCGGCGAGCGACGGAACGCGATGGGCTCACCGGCGTAGAAGTTCTTTGCGTTCGGACCGTAGTTGTCCGGGTGGACGCCGCCGAGCTCCTTCCCGATCCAAAGCTCAGGATGACCCAGCGGGTAGCGAGAGAGCACCGCATTTTCAATCCCACGCGAGTTGCCCGCATCAAGTGAAATGACATGCTCGTACCCTAAATCGGGGATGTACTTCTCGATAAACCAATCGAGAGCTTCGCGGGACTCAACTTCTTGAATACACAGCACATCCGCATCAACCTCGCGGATTGCCCGAGCAACTGCCAGATTCTGGTGATGCGGCTTGGTATCGTCGATGTCTTCGTCACGCCCAGACAGGGTCGGGTCATCGACATCGTCGAAGAGGTTCTCGATGTTGTAGGTAGTGAGTCGGAACGCACCGGGTGTCTTCTCGGGCGCGTTCGCGAGTCCGAATCGACGCATCGAGTTTTCAGCGAGTTCGATCTTCTCGATCAACGCAGTTTCACCCTGTTCTGGCTCGCTGGAAACACCGGTCCAGGCAAGTAGCGGCAATGCCGCAATCGAAACAAGGATGGGGGTGATAAATCGGAAGGTGCCGTTGGGCATGTCGATGATCCTCATCGGGTGATCAGGGCTGCTCCGAGCCCGGCATCAACTCTAGGCGCGACCCGCGTGTCAATCGAATCTTCAGCGAACCGTTGGGCGGGGCGGGGACTACGATCTGTGGATGCAGATTGTGCTTGCCAACCCGCGTGGATTCTGTGCCGGTGTCCGGATGGCCATCGATGTTGTCGATCAGGTCCTCGACATTGTGGGCGATGATGAAACGATCTATGTGTACCACGAGATTGTCCACAACAAGCATGTCGTGGATCGGTTCGTCGATCGAGGCGTCGTATTCATCGATGATCTCTCGGAAGTCCCCGAGGGCTCGATTGTGGTCTTCAGCGCCCACGGCGTGTCACCCGAGATTCGCAAGCAGGCGCAAGCCCTGAATCTACAAGCCGTTGACGCAACATGCCCCCTTGTCACCAAGGTCCATTCTCGCGCGATCCGGTACGCGAAACAGGGGTACCAGATCCTCCTGGTGGGCCACAAGAACCACCAGGAGATCATCGGGACCTTTGGTGAAGCGCCCGAGCAGACCCAAGTGGTCGAGTCCGCTGAGTGCATCCCCCACCTGCGGATCGATGACCCGGACAAGCTCGTCTACCTGACCCAGACGACCCTCTCGGTGGACGATGCGAATGTGATCATCTCGGCGCTCAAAGAGGCGTTCCCGAATATCAAAGCCCCGCCGAGCGAGGACATCTGTTACGCAACAACTAATCGTCAATCCGCGGTGCGTCAGATCGCGCCCCACTGTGATCTGGTGATCGTCGTGGGATCGCAGAACTCCTCCAACTCGGTGCGCCTCACGGAAATCGCGGAGAACTCCGGCACGCGAGGGGTGCGGATCGACGATGTCTCCGAACTCGATCCGAGCTGGTACCCTACCGGCGAGGAGCGAATGCTGCTCACCGCGGGCGCATCTGCCCCGGAGGACCTGGTCAGCACGATCTGCCGCCACTTTGTGGATGAGCACGGCGCGACGCTGCATCTCGCGGATGTCTTTGAAGAAACGGTGGAGTTTGGGCTGCCTTTGACACTCAAGAAACTGATGGAAGAAAACGATATCGACCATCGCGACCGACGCGTCCGGGTCGAGCCTCCGATCATCACGGAGGGGGAATATGGCGCCGTCGCGGTACCTTTGACGATTTCGACGGGTGGCGCATCTTGAAACACCCCACCAATCACATCTTCGAGTTCACCCCAGACACACTCGCTGCATGGTGCGTCGAGCGCGGGATGCCCAAGTTCCGAGCCAAGCAGATCCTCGAATGGGTCTACGAGAAGGGCATCGTCGATCCGATGCAGATGACGAACCTGTCGGGCAAAGATCGGGAGCTTCTCGCGGAGCAGATGACCTTCCTGTCCGGCCCAACGGTCGCGCACCAGCTTGCGACGGATGGGACGCAGAAGCTGCTTATCGAGTGGCCGGACGACATCGAATCCAACAAGATCGATGCGAGCGAAGCATCCGTCGAGCACGACACGCGCCTGCCGATCCTGGATCAGCAGATGCCGTACTCCAATACGGAACGACAGACGGAATGCGTCATGATCCCCGCGATAGACACGGATCGGCGCACGGCCTGCATCAGCTCCCAGATCGGTTGCCCCGTCGGGTGCAAGTTCTGCGCCACGGGGATCGGTGGGTTGGACGG
>DDGE01000046.1:31233-38634 GCA_002337545.1 Phycisphaerales bacterium UBA1910
TTCATGGGCATGGGCGAACCCCTCGCGAACTTCCAAGCTGTCGTGCACGCGACACGGACGATCGCGGCGCCGTGGGGCATGGGGATCAGCGCTCGCAAGATCACGATCTCCACGGTCGGGATGCACAAAGCGATTGAGAAGCTCGCCGACCAACTCGAGTTGCCCGTGACGCTCGCGCTCTCGCTGCACGCACCCAACGACGATCTGCGGCGCAAGCTCATCCCCTGGGCGCAGTTCACCACGATCGATCAGCTCGTGGACGCGTGCACGACTTGGTTCAAGAAGACCGGTCGGGAGATCACGCTCGAGTACATCCTGCTTTCGGGGGTGAACGATCTGCCCGAGCACGCGGAAGAACTCGCAGCGGTTGTCAAGAAGCTCCGCGCCAATGTCAACCTGATCCGGTATAACGAGGTGAAGGGATTGCCCTTCGAGCGTCCGGGCGGGGACGCGGTCCACCATTTCCAGCACATCCTGCGTGAGTGCGGGGTGAACTGTCATATCCGTGCGAGCCGAGGGCGGGACATCGCCGCGGCGTGCGGGCAGCTCCGTCACGAGCACGCCCCCGCGTGAGTCTGATATCCTGACGATCTATGCCCACGCCTCCCAGCGCCAGCCCACTCCCCGAGATTGTTCAGTCATACAACTGGGCAAGCGAGTTCCGTGCGTTCACAGGGTTCCATTGGCTCGTGACGGGGACCTGTTTCGCGTTGATGATCGTGTGCTGCGTGATCGGGAAGCGATTGCTCGCGAAAGATGAGCATCATGAGTACCAGTTCCGCAGAATCATCGCGTGGTCGATCCTGATCACGCAGGGGTTCATCTTCATCCGGCGGATGGTGTACTTCGATCTCCACGACTCCCTCCCGCTGCATATGTGCCGACTCGGAGTGTTCATCGCGGCATGGCACCTTTTTACGCTTGATCGACGGGCGAGGGCCCTGACCCTTTTCTGGGGTCTGGGATTGAGTTCGCAGATCTTCTTTACGCCGTACATCAAGGAGGGGTATGGGCACCTTTCTTTCTGGATCTATTGGCTCAACCACATCCAGATCGTCGGCGTGGCGGTGTACGACATAGTTGTACTCGGGTATCGACCCAACGGGCGTGATCTGCGATTCGCGACGATCGCGGGCGTGGTGTATGCACTTGCAACAATTGGTCTCAATGTCCTGCTGGGGACGAACTATTCGTATCTGGGTGCCGGGCAGCACGAGGGAGCATCACTCGTGGACAAACTCGGACCGTTCCCGCAACGGACGATCTGGATGATCGTCGGCGCCGCGATCATCTTTGCCCTGATCTACGGCATCTCTCGTCTCTCGATGTACATCCGCACAGGGGTGCTCAAGAAACCTCCCCCACGCTTCGTGGGCCCTCGCGAACGCCCTGACGCTACACTGTGCCAGTGATTGCCCTGATCCTCATCCTGGGTTTGGTTTCGTTCCTGATTGCGTGTCCGGCGACATGGGTGGTGCTGCGTCTGAGCCATCGCGCTGGCGCATTTGACAGCGCACCGATTGAAGGCCAAGTTAAAGCGCAGTCGCGCCGCATTCCCAACACGGGTGGAATCGCGATCGCGTTGGGTGTGCTCGTCCCGATGCTCGTCGCGGCGATCGGATTCTCGATCCTTGACGCGGATGCGCTCCCGGGATTCCTTGATCCCGTGCGGGAATACCTGCCCGGTCTCAGGTCGATGCTCCCACTCGGGTGGACGCTGATCGCGTGTGTGCTTGGATTGCATGTACTCGGATTGATCGATGATCGACGCCCGATGGGCCCGATGGGCAAACTCGTGATTATGCTCGTCCCCGGGTTGATCTTTGCGACGCTGTTCGACACACGATTGATGACCCTGTTCGACGGGTATGTCGGTGGGACCTGGCTAAGCGTCATTGTGACGGTGCTCTGGTTTACCGCGATCATCAACGCGATGAACTTCATCGACAACATGGACGGCTTATCAGGGGGGATCGCGCTCATCGCAGGGACGATGCTCTTGATCGCAACGCTGCTCAACGAGCAATGGTTTGTCGCGGCGGTGTGTGCCCTGCTCGTGGGTTCGGTGCTCGGGTTCCTTGTGTTCAACTTCCCCCCCGCGAAGGTCTTCATGGGGGACGGCGGATCGTTGATCATCGGGCTCTTGCTCGCGTTCCTGACCGTGAGGACAACTTATACTCCGCTCGACGAATCCGCAGGCGGGTGGTACGCGGTCCTGATGCCCATCGTGATCCTCGCGGTACCGTTGTATGACTTCGTCACGGTGACCCTGATCCGGATCTCACAAGGCAAGAGCCCGTTCGTCGGCGACATGCAGCACTTTTCTCACCGAATCCGCGATCGAGGACTCGGAGCCCGGAGCACCATCCTCGTGATCTACGCCCTAACCCTTGCGACGGGCATTTCGGGGCTCCTGATGACACGGGCGGCCCCTTGGCAGGCGCTTGTGCTTGGGGTTCAGGTGCTCGCGTTGCTCGCAGCGATTGCGTTGTTCGAGTACAGATCCCCCATCGACCGGGGGGAAATAGACGATGGGTGATCACCAGCCGATGACTCTGGGAGATCGGATCGCGTGGACGGGTGTCGTCCTCGTCTCGATACTGTGCGTGATGCGTGCGATGATCGAGCATGATCCGTTCCCGTGGTGGTCGAGTGATCCGTTCGTGTTTGCGCCGCCGATCGTTGGGTTGACGCCCCGCTGGGCGTTGCTGCTCAATGTCGGGATTATCCTCGCATCGTTCAGTACGCTCGTCGGGCAGCACCTGCGTGGGTTCGGCGTGTCCAATCTCATCGCGATCCTTCTCGCGATTGGTCTGGGTGTGATCGGGTACCACGCGAGCGTTGATCTGGAATCTGTGCTCGACTCCTCCACCATCGCCGCGGTGATCTGCGCATTCGTTACGGGGAGCCAGATTTACACCATACCGGGAGCGACAAAGATCATCGGCGGGGTCCTCCTTGGATTCGCAGCAATGCTCACCTCAATCGGGGTCTACGAGGTCTTTGTGACGCATCCCGAGACAATGCGGATGTATGAACAGTCCCGTGATTCGTTCCTCGCGGCACGGGGGTGGAGTGCGGACTCGTTCGAGGCGATGTCTTACGAACGAAGACTCTCCAACCCGGAGCCGATCGCGTGGTTCGGGTTGACGAATGTGTTTGCGAGCTTTGTCGCGGCCTCGGGTGCAGGGTTATTGACGCTCTGCGTTGCGGGTTGGAAACAACACCGATTCATGGGGTTCGTGGCCTTGGGCGGGGCGATGGTGTCGATCGTCGGGTTATACCTGTGTGGGTCCAAGGGCGGGGGCGCTGTTTTCGTGCTCGGCGTGGCCCTTGGTATGGTGATGATTGCGCGGCCGTCATTCCGTCGTGGGAATCTCATCATCGGGCTCTGTGCCCTCGTGATACTTGGACTCGTTGCGAGAGGATTGATCGGCGAATCGCTTGGCGAGCGGAGCCTGCTCTTTCGATATCAATACCTGATCGGGTCAGTTCGTGTCTGGTTCGCGAATCCGGCTCTGGGAATCGGGCCTGGCATGTTCCAGGATGGGTATGCCCTACTCAAACCCGCGTTGAGCCCTGAGGATGTCGCGAGTCCGCACAATGTCGCGCTCGCTTGGATCGCAACACTCGGGCTCGGAGGGATCGCCCTTGTCGGAATCGTGTTCCGATCCGTGGCGTCGGTTGCGCTTTCACAAACGAAAGACCCAGTCACTTCAAAGACTGATGGGGATGATCAACTGATCAAGCTCGGGCTTTTGTTGGTTATTGTGCCAACGATCGCGTCCCTGAACATGCAGGCCCCCATCCTGTCGCAGTCGGGGCTCGTGCCGATCATGATCGGTGCGGTGCTCTGGGGCGCTATCGCAACTGCGATAATCCGATCCGCATTTGATCAACGGGCACTTGGGCTTGCGTTGCTTATCTTCGGCTCGGTGTTGCTCGTCCATGCGATGATCGAAGTCACTGGGACCATGATCGTTTCCGCACCGATCTGGGCGCTCGGCATCGGGGTTGCGATCTGGAAGCCAAAGCCAGATACCCCAGAGCGATTGGGTAACTTGATCGCTGCGGTGTGCATGTTCGGTATCGGCGTATTCCTGCTTTCCCGATGGGCGCCGATCAATCGTTGGGAGCGAGCACTTCATGTTTCTGCTGAAAATGCGCAGGTCATAGCGGAAGTTCATGGGTCGCTCAATGCACTTGAGGACGCATCGAATCCGGATCTCTTGCTTGCTCAGGCGTCGGATCAACTCAGCGAGTTGCTCGGATTTCCGTTGGACAGCAGCCTGGATTCGATCATCAATGCAATCCACCGAGCGGAGTTTCTGGCGAGGCAGCAGGCGTCCGGTTCACTTCTGGTGGCCATCGAATCTCGCCCGAACCACACCCCGACACGGATCGCTGCTTCTCAGCAGATGCTGTGGTCGGCGTCAGTCCTTCAAGGGATTGGTCAGGATGAGGAGGCTTCCCGAGCGTGGGACGGGGCTATCAGTCTCTTTGACCTTGAAAGTTTGGACGCAAAGGGGCACCGATGGCTCGGCAACATCCTTAGCGGCCGGGCTTCCGCTTTCCGAGACGCCAAAGACCGCAACTGGTGGCTCCAGAGCGCGATCGAGCACTATGAAGCCGCTTTATCCCTCACTCCCCATGAGCCGCATCTGGCGTATCAGATCATGATGATGTACGAGGAGCTGGGCGACAGCGAGCAGGCACGGGTCTGGGGATCCCGGGCAATCACGCTCCATGATCAGATGCGTCTGGACCCGATCCGTGGATTGACCCCGGATGAGCTTGAGCACGCCCGACGGGCACTGACCAACTGAGGATATAGGTCCGAGAATCTGGTGGTAATGATGGATTTTCTTGATCCGGTGCGTGGCTGCGCTACGATTATCGCGAAACGCGTCGCGGGGCGGACTCAAGCCCCTCGTATCGCGGTCACTTTGCCGGATGTCTTGCGTTGACAAGACTTTGAGATAGACCAGTACGACGCGGCGATGGTCGCCCGTCAGTAAGGAGCACGCCATGGAAGATTCATCGGACCCGGAACCGGCCGATTCTCTTTCGTGATTGCGCGCCGATCGGCAGAGTTCCCTTTTACAAACCAGTCATCATGATCGCTTCGGGTGAATATCCGGGGACAGAGAGTCCCTCCCCCGACTGAGCGGTCTTTGAAACGAATCACAAACGCGAACCGTGAGAACACAAAGGATTGATCGCGATGGCCACTGACCTTTCCAACATCAGAAACATTGGTATTTGTGCCCACATCGATGCGGGCAAAACCACCGTGACGGAACGAATCCTGTACTACACCGGCAAGAACTACAAGCTTGGTGAAGTGCACGAGGGCACCGCGACCATGGACTTCCTTCAGGAAGAACAGGAACGCGGCATTACCATTCAGTCCGCTGCAACCACTTGTCCATGGACCAAGGATGGCAAGGACTACAAGATCAACCTGATCGATACCCCCGGCCACGTTGACTTCACGATTGAAGTCGAGCGCTCGCTCCGCGTTCTCGACGGTGCTGTTGCGGTCTTCGACGGCAAGGAAGGCGTTGAAGCGCAGTCCGAAACCGTATGGCGTCAGGCGGAGCGCTACAAAGTGCCCCGTATGTGCATGATCAACAAGATGGATAAGCTCGGTGCGAACTTCGAGTACTCCTTCGAAACGATCAAGAAGCGCCTCGGCGCCAACCCCATCGCCATGCAGCTCCCCTTGGGCGAGGGCGATGAGCTTCGCGGGATCATCGATCTGCTCGGCATGAAGGCCTACGAGTTTGATGTTGAATCGCAGGGCGCGATCGTCACCGAGATCGAGATTCCCGACGACTTCAAGGAAAAGGCAGAGCAGTGGCGTCATGACCTGATCGAGTCCGCGGTTGCACTCGACGACGACCTCATGGAGCAGTACCTCGAGGATGAGGACTCCATCACCGTCGACATGATCAAGAAGGCGATCCGCAAGGGCACCATCGCTCTTGAGTGCAACCCGGTCTTCTGTGGCTCGGCTCTGAAGAATGTCGGCGTCCAGCGCCTCATCGATGCCGTCATTGACTTCCTTCCCAATCCGCAGGAAGTTCCTGAAGTTCAGGGTACGGATCCCAAGGATAAGTCGATCGAGCTCTCACGCCCGCACGACGACACCGCACCGTTCTCTGGTCTCGTGTTCAAGGTTGTCTCTGACACACACGGCGACCTCACATATGTCCGGGTGTACTCGGGCAAGCTCGAGAAGGGCACACGCGTGCTCAACCCTGGCAACGGCAAGCGTGAAATCGCGTCGCGAATCTTCGAGATGCACGCGAAGGATCGCCTTGCGCTCGACGCAATCGGGGCGGGCAACATCGTCGCGGTCGTCGGGATCAAGAACTCGATGACTGGTGATACGCTTTGCTCGACAGACGAGCCGATCATCCTCGAACGGATGGAGTTCCCTGAGCCCGTCATTTCGATGTCGATCGAGCCCAAGACAGCTGACGACAAGCGCAAGCTTTCCGAAGCACTCGTCACCATCCGCCGCGAAGACCCGTCGTTCCGTTCGGAGTACAACGAAGAAACCGGGCAGACGATCATCGCGGGTATGGGTGAGCTTCACCTTGAGATCATCAAGAACAAGCTTGTCCGTGACATGAAGATCGGCGTTGAAGTCGGTCGTCCCCGCGTTTCGTACCGCGAGGCGATCCGTGGCGGCGCAGACGGCTGCCGTGGCCTCTTCAAGAAGCAGTCCGGTGGTCGCGGTCAGTTTGGTGACTGTACCGTCAACATTGAGCCGTTCACCAAGGAACAGGCCGAAGAAGCGAAGCTTGACTTCACGGACAATGTCGCGTTCGAGAACGCGATTGTCGGTGGTTCGATCCCCAAGGAGTTCATCCCCTCGGTTGAAGCGGGTGTTCGCCAGACTGCGAAGAGCGGCGTGAGCGCACCGTTCCCGCTGATCAACATCAAGGTCACCCTCGTGGACGGTAAGTACCACGATGTCGACTCGTCGCAGGTCGCGTTCGAGCAGGCAGGGCGCCTCGCACTCCGCGAAGCAGTCTCCAAGGCCGGCTCGGTGCTTCTTGAGCCGATCATGAAGGTTGTCATCACGACACCCGAGGAATACCTCGGTAATGTCACCGGTGACCTGTCCTCGCGTCGCGGGATGATCCTCGACACCGAAGACAAGGGCATGATCAAGGAGATCACCGCGGATGTTCCGCTGAGCGAGATGTTCGGGTACACCACGGTTCTCCGTGGCCTCTCGCAGGGCCGTGCTGCGAACTCGATGGAGTTCAAGGAATACCGCGAGATGCCGATGAACCTCCAACAGGAAGTCATCGAGGCATCGTCGTAATCGACGGCCTGATCGCAACCTGACCCCGTTCATATTCTCGGGCGTGGCACATCGTGCCA
>DDGE01000046.1:38772-82524 GCA_002337545.1 Phycisphaerales bacterium UBA1910
GGGCGTGGCACATCGTGCCACGCCCGTTTTTCTTTCTCGAACCGGATTCATGACGATGAAGGCCGCAATCGGTTCAGCCGACCTATGCTTTTCATCCTCCTCTTTCATGTGAGAAGAGGGAGGTACGAGATGGCGAGAACCGCAGCAGGAGCCCGCGATGGCGGAACAGTTCAAAACAATCTTGTTCTTCGGCGCCCCCGGCGCTGGCAAAGGCACTCAGGGCGAACTCATCGGGAGTGTCCCGGGGTTCTTCCACATGTCCACGGGTGACATGTTCCGCTCGCTCGATCATGAGTCAGAGCTTGGCAAAACCTTCCTCTCGTACTCGACGAAGGGCGAACTGGTCCCTGATGAACTCACGATCCAGCTCTGGCAGCAATACATGAACGAGCGGATCGAGGAGGGGAGCTACGACCCGGAAACGATGCTCCTCATTCTCGACGGGTTGCCGCGGACCGTTGCCCAGGCGAAGGTTATCGAGCCATTGATCGATGTGCTTGCGGTCGTGCACCTGAACGCCCGAGATAAAGAAGCCATGGTCGCTCGACTCCGCGAACGCGCGATCAAGCAACAGCGTGCCGATGACGCGAAAGAAGAAGTCGTGCGTAATCGTCTCGATGTCTACGAGCGTGAGACCCGCCCCGTCCTTGACCTCTATGACGACTCACTCGTGCACGATGTGGACGCGATCAACACCATGGCGATGGTAATGAGCGAAGTGCTCTCGATTCTCGCGCCGTTGCACGCGAAGCATACCAACTCGTAGATACCTACGGCTTCGTGGGCACCTCTCCGCCACGGACCGGGGTCATGATCGGCTCAACGACAAGTGTTTGAATCAGATACTCTGGGAGCGGTCGGGTTTCGTCGACTGAGCGGATGCCGTACAACAACGGCAGGCCGTACGATTGATACCGAGCTGGCGGGTGGAAGTAGTACGCGACCGGGATCATGTGACTGAGTTCGTCGTGTGTGCCAAAGTACATCCAGTTGCGCTGATACTGCGACGCTCGTGCACCGTTTAGCCGCACACGGTCAACATCGATCGGGACCCAGAAAGTCAAGTCTCGCTCCGGGTCATACATCGCGAACTCAACGATGCTCACGGTATTGAGCAGGCGATCGGGCTCATCCTCGTCGACACAGATCACGGTTCGCGCTGGTACTCCAACACTTCTGAGTACTGAAGTGAGCAGGACCGCAAGGTCATGCCTCGTTCCACCGGGCTCTTTCGCGACCACATGGGCAGGCCGAACGACATGGCCGCCCCAGGCGTTGGTTGTGACGAAGAACTCTTTTCGACCTCCGGCACTCGTGCGGGTTGTAAACTCTGTAGCGGGTCCACGGACCGCGACATACTCGACGACCTTGCCCGTCAGGAACTTCACGACATCGAGCTGTGACCCAGATTGAGGATCTATCCCCTCCCCAACCCAGAACTCGACAAGTTCGTCAATTATGTCATCCGCATCCTCTGGCACCGGCGCACCAACGGTGTCGACCACGGGTTCGAGGAATGCCTGTGCCGCGGGCGACCATTCCTCGGGCCAAGGGAGCTGCCGCGCGAGCTTCTCATTAAACACGGTATCCGCGCTGACAACATATGAGATGTGCTCCATGTGGAGTTGCCGATATTCGTCGTGCAAATCACTGGCATGCCAGAATGTGTACTCAGCATTTGTTCCTGGAACGAACTTATGCTCGATCGGCGAATCGGGGGCGTCGATCGGGTTTTCAGTTTGCTGGCCGTGCCGCCTGTATCGCTCCAGGTTTGAGAATATCTCGTGATCATCCAATCGCAATCGAATCTCTATATCGCGATTCGGTGACCAATAGAACCCTCCTTCGCGGACGACCGGAAACACCAGCTCGAGCGAGCTTGGCTGCCAGAATGATGTGATGACTCGTTCGTTGATCGTCCGTCCGGGGGTGCCCGGATCATCCGAGAGGATCTGCCCTGATGTCAGAAAGAGTTGCGATCGCAGGGTCCATCTCCATGGGTCCGCGTAGCTGATGTAGGGATTATCTGCGACGGGGGGGGTGGCGTCGGGATGATTCGCCAACTGCGCATGCGTGGCAGAGCCATTGAACATGTACACGAAGAGCGTTGCTGCTAGCGTGAACGCCGGTGCGATACGGATTCTCATCTTCATCATGCGTGGTCTTCCCTTTGATACTGATTCATACGCCCAGAAAACACTCCGGTTTCGATGAGTACAGTCAGCTCGCGATCTATCATGACATGAACCCTGATGTTTCGCACAGTCTAAAGGAGTAAAGCGTGAGTTCAACCAGCACGATGTCCCCAGATTCGACCCGGATAGAGAAGGATTCTATGGGCGAGATGCATGTCCCCGCGGATGTGCTCTACGGGGCCTCAACCCAGCGAGCGGTTCTGAACTTTCCCATTTCAGGGCGCCCCGTCCCGAGCGAAGTCATCTTCGCATTCGCTCGGCTTAAAACCGCGACTGCTCGCGCAAATCAGACGCTTGGCAAGCTCCCGAAACCCAAGGCCGATGCGATCGTCGAAGCCTGCGATGAGATTCTCGCTGGGCTGGGTGATCGCGGCGGGGTTGCACGCCACTTCCCGGTCGATATCTTCCAGACCGGTTCAGGGACTTCTACTAATATGAATACAAACGAGGTGGTCTCGAACCTGGTTTGCCTCAAACACAATGCGCCTGTGGGCTCAAGCAAAGACGCGGCATACTTGGAACATGACTACGCCGTGCACCCGAACGACCATGTGAATATGGGCCAATCGAGCAACGACACCTTCCCCACTGCCATGCATATTGCGGCTGCGGTGGAGATCAAAAATCAACTCATCCCAGCAGTGCGAGACCTTGCTCAGGGTCTGGAAGACAAGGCGAAAGCGTGGGATGAGATTGTCAAAATTGGTCGTACACACCTGCAGGACGCAACCCCGATCCGTTTGGGGCAGGAGTTCTCTGGATACGCATCTCAGATGCACCATGCCACCGATCGTTTGGAGCGTGCACTCTCTACCCTCGGCGAGTTGCCGATCGGAGGCACAGCAGTTGGAACTGGGATCAATACGCATCCGGAGTTCAGCAAACTCGTATGTGAGCAACTGAGTGAAAGCACCGGAATCGCATTCCGTGAGGCGGACAACCACTTTGAGTCTCAGCATGCGAAGGACGGTTTCGTGGAGGTATCGGGGCTGCTCAAGACCATCGCGGTCAGCCTTTCCAAGATCGCCAACGACATCCGCTGGCTCGGATCGGGCCCCCGCTGCGGGATCGGTGAGCTCAAGTTGCCGGCGGTTCAGCCCGGTTCGAGCATCATGCCCGGCAAGGTCAACCCGGTCATTTGTGAGGCCGTAATGATGGCGTCATGCCAGGTGATCGGAAATGACGCTGCGGTGACAACCGGTGGTCTCGGCGGGGTTGGATCGTTGCTGGATCTCAATGTTGCGATGCCGATGATGGCCGCGAATGTGCTCGACTCGATCGGCCTGCTCGCGGGTTGCTGCAGCACCATGAACGACAAGCTCATCCAAGGGCTAGAACCTGATCGCGAGCGTTGCGCCGAACTGATTGAGGGGAGCCTCGCGATGTGCACAAGCCTCGTGCCTGTCATAGGTTACGACGCTTCTGCGAAACTTGCGTATCAAGCGTACGCCGAGGGTAAAACCGTGCGGCAGTTGGCTTTGGAACAGAATCTGCTTGACGCCGACCGACTCAATGAGTTGCTTGATCCACGATCGATGACAGAGCCCGGAGAGTAAGGATTGGGCCCGGTTGCAGTTTGCGTGCAACCGGGCGATTCTCCCGCTCGTATTGTTGCATAATCAAGGGGGGCGCTATCGAACTCTTCGGGATTGGCCGAGGAGCTCCGAAACACCCGATTACAGGGATGAAAACCCCGAGATTCCGATGCGGACGCACTGCGTTTGCACTATAATGGTTCCCAACCCCATCACACACCAGAGCGCAATGGAGTACACCATGAGCCAGTCTGCTCGTTCGATGATGAATAACCCGTCCATGAGCACGCTCTTCCGAGCGTTTGCGATCATGTCTGTCGCCGGGATGGCGACCTCCACACTCGCTGCCGGTCCACAGAAGGCGACTCAATCGTTCAATCAGGGCCAGAAAGCCACAGGCACTCGTGTCGATGCGACCCCTGTGCTCACCGAGAAGGTTTACAGCGACCAGCAGGTGCTCTCAGGGCGACTGATTCTCCGGGTCACCAGCATCAATGCATTCAATGCTGAGTTCGATGCCATTCTCGAGGATTTTCCCGGGTTGGTTATGGAGAGCCCGATCGATGCTGATAACGGCATCTATCTGTTCAATGCAGGCAGCCCCGCCGATGCGGTACGGGCGAGCCAGGCGCTCATGAACCTGTCGAGTGTCGAGCGGGTCGACCTGGAACAATCGCGTGAGACATTCGCGACCCGGCTTTACGAAGCCTTTGAGGATCCGCGTGTGCTTGCGCGTTTCAACAACCGCCAGTCGTCTGCTCGTCAGGGGTTTGGTTTCCCGGGTGTCCGGCCGCTGCCCATGCCGTCACAGTCCCCTCGCGGTGCAGCAACAGATCCGCTTTTCGGCTCCACATGGCACTACAACAACACACTGGATGCTGACCCGAATCTCAACCCAGATAACAACATCACGAGTGATATTTACACCACGATGGGTCTGAGCGGAACCGGCGTAACTATCGGTCTCGCGAGCCAGGGCATCAACACCCACATCGATACGGACCACACGGAACTGGATGGGAACTACAGCTTCGATCTGTCCATGCCCTTCGATCCGGTGCTGTTCCAAGACAGTGTACCAATGACGGCGCTCGCAGGTCTCATGACCGCAGAAGCTGACGGTGTCAATATTCAGGGTGTCGCGCCTGGCGCAACGCTGGGCACATTCACTTGGCCGTTCACCATCGATACCATCCCGTTCCAAGAGTACCAGGCCTACAACTGGAACTATCGCGAACTCGATATCAAGCTCTATGACACCGGATTCGGGTGGTACAACTTCCCATCGAACAACTACAACATTGGTTCCATCGATGAGTTCGTTCAGATCCCGCTTCGAAACTCGTACGCGTTTGGTCGAAACAATCGCGGCACGATCAATGTGTTCAGCACCGGGATGAACCTGTTCGCCCCCCTCGATGTCCTCTTCGGTGGATTCCCCAAGTGGCCTGATCCGTACAACTTCCCGCCCGCAGCATCCGCGGATTCATGGTCACCGCTCGACGAAGTGATCAATAGCGAAAATGAAGTTTCGATCACGCTAACCAACGGCTACTCATCCGGCCCGTACTACCCCAACGGCCAAGTCGCGTACTACGGCCCGGCGAACGATCGTCGCAACTTCGTCTTTGCGACCGTTGGTGAAGGGCGTGCCTCTGCCAATCCCGAAGAGATCTATGCGGACATTTACGCGGCTCAGGGCGCATCAGTGTTTGCATCGTTCTACGGCGGCACAACAAACCAATACCAAGCCGGTGCCCAATCCGTCGGTGGTCGCGGCGTCTTGACTTCCATCCCCGGCGCTGGCAATGTCAGCACCTTCCCCGCAACGACCGATGCGATCCCGACTGGCGATGAGGTGCTCAGTGGTGCGGCCATCGGTGCCGGTGTCATCGCACTCATGCTTGAGGCGAATCCCAACCTCTCGATCCGGGATATCCAGCACATTCTTTTCGAGAGCATTCAGGAAAGCCCGAAGGACGCTCGCATCAAGTGGCCGAACTTTGACATCAATCGTGGCTATGTCAGCCCCGGTGGCGGCAACAGCTTCTGGCAGGTGAACAGCGCCCTCTACACAGGCGGCTCCGTGACGAACCAGGCCATCCGCCACTCCGACCTGTATGGTTTCGGTGTCGTGGATGCGGAACTTGCTATCCAGAAGGCAATGAACTGGAGCGGCACCGATCCTTTGATCCTTCTTGATACAGGCTTGTTGACAGAGGATGACGAAGTCGAACTGGATATCCCCACTCCTGAGTACTTTGTTTCTCAAGATCCGGATGGCGAGATCGGCCTCGATGGTGCCGCGTCAATGACCGGCAGCGTCCCTGTTTCGCTACCGACGATCTGCGTGCGTCAGAACATCAAGATTGAAGCAATCGTTGTTGATCTGACTATTGAAGGCGCCGGCGCAACGGATCTGTTTATCACGCTGAACAGCCCAAATGCAACGCGTTCAGTTCTTCAGATGCCTTCGACATTGAATGTCTTCGGCACGAGTGACCCTGACTTCCCGCTTGACGACGATGCCGAAACCGATGGCGACATCATCATCGGTAACACGACATACGCTCTGTATCGCCACTCATTCCTGAGCTGGAAGCATTGGGGCGAGTTGTCTGCAGGTGACTGGAACATCAGCTTTATTGACCTTGGTGTAGACGAAGAGATGCCTGAGGGCGAGGAAGCTGAAACGGGCATGGACCCAACGCCTGGTGCGGACATGGTTATTTCGCTCGGCCCATACGGCGTTCCTGGCAGTGCTTTCCGTGACGAGAAATCGGTTACCGAGTACCGATTCCGGATTTATGGCACCGACATCGGTGAGCCCGTGTTTGAAGGTTGCAACCCGCTTCAAACGAGCTGTCCAGCCGATATGAACGGTGATGGCATTGTCGATGTCCAAGATCTCCAGATCTTCATCCAGTACTACCAGGACGGCAATGCTGTTGCTGACATCAACAGCGATGGCTCCATCGATTACACCGATCTGCTGTTGTACCGTGGCCTCTGGGTTCCCGGCTACTGCGATACGAGTGGGTTCGGTGGCGGTCGCCCCCGCCCCGGCGATACAAACGCTGGCGACGACAATAACCCGTCCTCGCGTCCGCTCTAAGACTCCCTTGATACAACACCAAACAAACGCCCCAAATGGGGCGCTTGTTTTTGCATCGAATCCGTCTTCTTGCAATTCCTGCAACCCCATCGGCTTCTTTGCCTGTATCCTTTGATACGGTGCAAACGCCCGTTCTGAGAGCGATTCGATGGAACTCTGGATCAGAGTGCCGTCTTGTACCGATATGTATCGTGAGTGTCATTCGACACTGAAGCTATCTGTTGGAGCAAAGCAGCGATGAGTCAGCCCATACAAGGTGGGAATGCACCGTCATCAAACTCGATGGTCGGTCTTTTGCGGGAGCGCGGATCGCAGCTCTCGACTGTAGTTGTCCTGCTGATTCTTTTAGCACTGACGGACTTGGTGCCGCCATACGCGATCAAGCTGCTGATCGATGATGTATTCACGGGCGGGGGGCACTCTGAATCCATCGGAGGGGCTTGGAAACTGCTGGGGTTGATCCTGGCAGGGTTATTCCTGAGCTATATCGCACGCAATGCACTCTTTTATGCGAGCAGGATGCTGTCGTTGCGGATGAGTGAGGACATCTGCTTTTCGATGCGCCGGCGTTTGTTTGACCACTTGCAGCAGTTGAGTCTGCGATTTTATCGATCAAACCAGCCCGGTCGTGTGAGCGCACGGGTCATGGATGACACTTACAAGATCCAGACCTTCATCCAAGAGAAGCTCCCGCTTCTCATGCTGAACCTGCTCAAGTTCCAGATCTTGATCTGCGTGATCTGCGTGATTAACTTTCGCCTCGCACTCGCTTCGATCATCATTCTCCCGCTCCAGTTCGTAACCTACCGGTTTTTCCGGGGCCCGATCCGTGTCAGTCACTCGGAGGCTCAGGAGAACCTCTCGCTCGCGTATGGCTCAGTTGTTGAGAAGTTTCTCGGGATTGAGGTCGTGAAGGGGTTTAATGCCGAAGCCCGAGAGAGCGAGACATTCCATGAAGCGATAAACGAGAGCCGCAAGTCACAGATCAAATCACAACGCTACCACTTTGCCCAGAAGGTAACAGCGGACCTGCTTGTCGGTCTTGGAACGATCATGCTCCTCGCGTACGGCGCGTTCGAGGTGATCAAGGGGCACATGAAGGGTGGCGAGTTCATGATGTTCTTCGGGTATGTCATGATGCTTTACCCTTCGGTTCTCGAGATCATCAGCGGGGTTGGACACTCTTCCAAGGCCACCGCAAGCGTCAGCCGCGTCATGGACATGCTTGAAGTCCCGATCCACGACGAAGGGGTCATGCATCGCGCCAGCATGGACTCGGGCGATCTTCTTCGTGATGAGATCGTGTTTGATTCCGTGAGCTTCGCGTTCGACGACACGACTGAAGTACTCCACGATATCTCATTCAGCATCCCCCACGGCTCCCGGGTGGCAATCACTGGCCCAAGCGGTTCAGGTAAGAGCACGACGATCAACCTGCTCCCCCGTTTCCTCAAACCCTCGAGCGGTTCGATCAAGATTGGCGAACGAGACACCTCGGAACTGCCGCTGACGACGCTTCGCTCAGGGATCAGTATCGCGTTTCAGGAGGTCTTCCTCTTCAACGCAACGATCGATGAAAACCTGCGTTATGCACGGCCGGATGCGACGCGTGCAGAAGTTGAACGAGCGTGCAAGATCACCGGTGTTCATGAAATGATCTCGCGATTGCCCAAGGGATACGAGACCCGACTCAGCGATTATGGGGTCGAACTCTCCCGTGGCGAAAAGCAGCGCATAACGCTCGCCCGTGCACTGCTCAAGAACTCCCCGATCCTGATTCTTGATGAGGCCACGGCATCGATCGATCGTGAATCCTCCCGATCGCTGGTCCAAACGATCTTTGAAGAAGTTCAGAACCGGACGATTATCATGGTCACCCATGAAGCGAACCTGCTCGATCTGGTCGATCGGGTCATCTGTATCCGAGACGGGAAGGTCGACTTCGATGGTGCCCCGCGTGTCTATGTCCATCGTGAGTACGGGAACGCCCCACTTTCCGTCTTTAGCGGGCCCATTCATGATGAAGAGCCTGTCAAACCCATGGACGAGGACCAAATATCAGAAGATTCCGCCGAGACTCCACCGATGGGTTATATTGAGCCGAGCGAGCGGACATCTCGTCACGGCTCACCGGGCCATTTCGATGCTGATGAGTACCCGGAAGAACTCAAATCGTCACAGAACCCATCTGATGAGGGGGAAGCCACATGAACCGAACCGGTCGCGCCGCTCACATGCTGAAGAATGCACTCGGCACGGCTTCGTTTCTTGGTGCACTCACGCTGATTGGTTGTGGACAACAGTCGACTACCTCGCAAGGTTTTGAAGTTCAAGCCCCAAGAGTCACCTCCGGCGGTGTGATCTTGGAGGAGGGCGAACTTTCAAGAGAGGATGCACTGTCCCAGATCGCATCAGCGCTCGATTCGATCCATGAGCCGAGCATCAACCCTGGAATGCTGAGCTCGATGCGCGATCGTCTGGAGTACGATTCGCTCAGAGTGGAAGAGGACACCCGCGCGAGTTCCCAGTTGATGGATCAAGATCATGCTCCGTCGGTGACCGCTGAACAGATCACCATCCCACAGAATGCGGGGCGTCTGATTCAGCTCGAGCGGATGAGCAAGGCGGAAATCAACGAGTTGATCGCCTCTATCACGCTCAAAATCCAGACTGAACAGGGTTACCGGGCCGCGATCCCAGGCGTTGAAACGCAGATGGGCGCTCGCCCAGAGGGCGTGAGCAAGGGGCCGACGCTCGTGCTGGATCATGAGGATGGTCGCCGATCACTCTTACGGTTTGGTTATGTGAGCTATCTCTCGCAGTTGCCTCAGGTGTGGGTACAGGGGATTGAAATCGCCCCGGATGGAACAATCACCCCCAACGCCATCATTGATCAGGTGCAGGATCTCGTCACTGGCAATCTAAGCCAACTTCAACAGATGCGGACGGGGCTCTCCCAGAAAGACCTCTCTCGGCAGATTGTCAAACTCAGCTATATCAATACCGCCGATGCGATGAAATCTCTGAAGGGGCTCGGGGTCCAGACCGTTGGGGGCATCGATACTCTCCCGGCAACACTGAACTTCGATCAGCTTCCCATTGTTGCGACGATGCCCGAGCCGCCCGCCGCGTCGATGGCGCTTGTCGGTGACCAAGCCGCCGCAACAGGCGCCTTTGGTCAGACCTCCACGCCAACGAAGGCCAGCCAGCTCAATAACGATGTCCTCATGAATCCGACATCCGAGATTATGGTGGTGTATCACCCCGCACACCCTGAGCAGTTCAGTCTCGTTGAACAACTTCTTTCTGAATATATCGATCGCCCCGCGAAGCAGGTTTTCGTTGAGGGCATGGTTCTCGAGATCAGCGAAGAAGGGCTCGACGAGCTGGGCGTGGAGTGGTCATACCAACAGGGAGCCCTCGACTTTGTGCTCGGCTCCCTCAATGCGACGGGTGTAACGGACACGCTTGGATTGAACAGCGTCGACAGCCGTGACCTCCCCAAAGACTGGGCGCTCGAGATTCGCGCTCTCGTGCGTGATGGCAAGGCCGAGGTCCTTTCCCGCCCGAGCGTGCTGACGCTGGATAATCGTCAGGCGACAATTCGTGTCGGCGAAGACATCCCCATTGCCACGAGCCAAGAGGGCTTCTCAGGCAACTCGAACAAAGTGGCGTTTAACTTCAAGTACCTCGCAACGGGCATCCTCCTGAACATCCGTCCCCGTATTGCGGAGAAGGGGGAAGTCGTATCGATGCTCATCGACACGGTTGTGTCTGCGCAGGTTCCGGGACGAGATCTTGAGATCCGTTCTACGGACGGCGAACTGCTGGCCTCCGCCCCGACCGTTTCGACCAGACGCGTCCAGACCTACGCGCGTATCGATAACAAAACCCCGCTGATCATCGGCGGGCTTGTCTCCAAGGATCTCTCGATAACACAGGACAAGGTGCCACTGCTCGGCGATCTGCCATTCATCGGGCATGCGTTCCGTTCTGAGAGCAAGTCTACAGAGAAGACCGAAGTGATAATCGTGCTCACGCCGTATGTGTTGGACGATGAGCAGCTCATCCGTCGCAATCTACCCAAGGATGACGACCTGTTCGATAGCACCGGAAATCAGCTTTTCCGTGATGCCTACAGAATTCGGGCCGAGGATGTTTTCGATCTCCGATTCCTTGCGGAAAACAAGCGGCTTCGGATCTATCGAGATCTCGCGCAGGCTCTGATCAAGAACAACTTCGAGTTTGCCAATATACCGCCGTTTAGCGAGTTCGCCGGGGGCACTATTCCAGGTGAAGAAGTGCTCGTTCAGCGAATGGTGTATGAGCTGATCAAACGGACGGGTGTCGATTCTCGTATCAACCCGGAACGGATCATCTACTTCGAGGAAAAGGACTACGAGGGCTACAATGTCCGATTCCTTGACTCCATGCTTGCGAAGATCGGCGACGGTCAAAGCCCAGACAGCTTCTTCAAGCTTAACCCGGAGAAGGCGATCGCGATCACCTACACCTATTCGCGTGAGTCGTTGGAGCAACATGATCTCGCATCAGAACCCATCCCCGAGGTCGCGCTCGTAGATTGCCCCGATCGGGATACCTGGCAGCAACTGCTATGGGATCTGAATCAGCCGAATGCCGACGGCATCGATCGCTTCACCATACTGATTCAAGACCCTCGCGACATCGTTCGGCTCCAGCGTGCGATCATGCTCAAGAAGATCATCGAGCTCAACGGTGGCGAAGAATCTTTATCGCTGAAAAACTTCACAATTGGCAAAATTCTTCATACTCCCAAGCCGGGTGAAGACACCGTCACGGTTGTCGATGCGGATGTGGCTCGTTATTTCTTTCACACCGAGCTTTACTATTCAGCGATCATCAAGCGGATCGAGGAGACGATTGAGGACTTCGATGAAGCAATCGACACCCCAGATGTCCAGATGTACTTGGAGCCCGGACTGGGTAGAGCAGATCTTGAATGACCCAGTGCTGGTTCTGTTGTTGACCCTTGACGCGTGATCGTGAATAATCATCTTTGAGCCGATGGGTCACACAACCCCATAGGTTGATGTTTTTTATCGATCATCCGCGGGGGTATCTGGCATGACAAAGGTAAGCGGGCGGGGCACGCAAAGCGATAATGAGCTGATTATCGCGGCGGATATGCCCATTGATACATCTATATCCCCGATCGAGCCCCTCCTGCGTTCATTCCGGAAGCTGGCAGAACAGCGCGAGGATGTGCGGCTTCTGCTCGCTGGCAGACGCTGCAAGGACGAGATCTTCAGTATTCAGAATGAGCTTGATCGCCATGGACTGGGTGGGAGAGCTCAGTTTGTTCCTTATTACGATACATGCACAAGTTTCCCGATCCTGAAATCCGAGTCTGATGTGTGGATCTCTCGTCACACACCTGGCGATGTTCTCAATGAACAGTACTTGGAACGCCGACTCGACTCTGATGAGGAGGATCGTCCGAAGTATGCGTTATTCTTCACGAGCTTCCACCCCGCCAAGCAAGAGGGCAACTCGACGCTCATGCGTCGTTGGCTCGATCATCTGAAAGCCGCAGGATATCTGGTCCATGTCGTGTACTACATGTACGACCAGGGTGCAGTGAACGCCGATATGCGACGCTCGTCGTTGTATGAGTACGACCTCTACAGAGAGGTCCCGGTGGAATCCAAACTGACGGGTGCGAACTACAACGGGCTCAATGTCCATGTGGATGACTGGTGCGGGATCGAAGCCATGAATGCGGTGTCCGAGTTGTGCGCTCGGTATGAGTACGACATCGCGATAACGAACTACCCGTGGATGAGTGCCGTGTTTGATCGCGTCCACGCGTACACACGCAAAATCCTGCTCACCCATGACAGCTTTGTCGATCGCAACAAGCGGATGCTTGCGCAGGGATACCCCGAATCCGGATGGATCAGCATCGATCAGGAAGGCGAGCGCCTCGCGTGCGAGCGGAGTGATGTCGTCGTCGCGATGCAGGAACACGAGGCGGAAGGATTCCGCAAACTCGTCGATGCTGAGCGGGTGCAAGTGATCGGCCCCATCTTCGATCAGATTGAAACGCCGTCCCCCGAACCCGGAGAGAAACTCCGTATCGGGTATTTCGGCTCAAGCAACTGGGTCAACGAACAAAACCTCGGGGCATACCTGAAGCATTGGGCCGAAGACGAAGAACTGCGATCGAAGAGTGAGATTCTGATCGGCGGGGGTGTCTGTGAAACACTCAAAGACTTTGTCCCGGCTTCATTGCTTGCGAGAGTGAACCCCACAATGGTTGGGCGAGTTCCGGAGCCCGGCAATTTCTTTGCTCAATGCGATCTGATCATCAACCCTGAACGCGGCGGTACGGGGATCAAGATCAAATCGCTCGAAGCGCTCGCTCACGGGTGCCCCATCCTGACCACAGCGGGCGGGAGTATCGGGCTTGAATCCGGATCGAAGTATCACAACGCGGAAGGCTTTGAGCAACTCGCGCACCTTACACGAGACTTCATCCACAATCCTGACCTGATCGATTCATTGAGATCTGAGTCTGCGAGCATCTATGAAGCGTATGTGCAAACGCAACGGTCGCGGATGAACACGCTACTCGGTGAGCCCAAGAAACACGACACGATCGAACCGGACGAACCGCTCGGCGATCACATTGCTCCGGCTGCGGATCTGATCTGTGACACACGCCCCCTGCGCGTACCAAGCTATGTGCGGGACACCGCGGCCGAGTATCACTTCGAAGAGTTCGAGAAACTGCGCCATCGCGTTGATGTGCGCGGCAAACGGATCCTTGAGGTTGGTTCAGATTTCCATCTCGCTTCTGCTCGACTCTTTATGGCCAATGGCGCTGATTCGGTCGTTGCGACGAACATCGGTGATTGGAAGAGCGATGAGCCACTCCCGGATCGTGTCGACTTTGTCGTCGGCGATGCGAGTGATCTTGATCTTCCTGATCACAGCTTTGACATCATTTACGGGATCGCCATCATCGAGCATGTCCCCGACTTCGATCGATTGTGCGAGGCGATCAAACGCCTGCTCAAACCAGACGGGGTCGTTTACTTCCAGGGATGCCCGATGTGGGCCGGCTCGTTGGGACACCATGTCTGGTTCTCGTCCGAGCAAGACAGCGATCACGAAGAGACAACCGAAGCGGATGGGGACAGGAAGACCACGCCCATTCAGTACAGTTTCACCAAGAACAACCCGATCCCCGATTGGGCACATCTCGCGATGTCGCCCATGGAGTTGGAACAGCTTCTCGTAACAGAGAAGGGCATCCCCGAATCGCATGCTGAGGGGATTGTCAAGTATGTCTACAACCTCGACGGGTCGATGATTGGATCGTGCTCTAACTTCTTCAGCGCGAGCCAAGTGCTTTCTGTGATGCGACAGCATTTTGAGACCGAGATCGAGCGTATCTGGATTGATAGCAAACCCAACTCATACTTTGAGAAGGCGCTCGAGCGCTACACCGAGGAAGATTTAAGAACGCTGGGTATGCGGGTATGGATGACCCACAAGGGTGTGGAACTCAAATCGAACGCGCCCGTGCAGGGCCGATCGCAGCACCCGAAGGTTTCGATCATTATCCCATTCTACGGCGTTGAAGACTTTATTGAAGACTGTATCAAAAGCGTGTTGACGCAAGACTACGAGAACCTCGAGATCATCTTCGTTGATGACCAGTCGCCTGATCACGCTCGCACGATTGTCGAGAAATACATGGCGCGTGATAATCGCATCTCGCTTATCACGCACGATGTCAATCAAGGGCTCGGCCCCGCACGCAACACTGGTGTGAAGCACGCGTCTGGCGAATACCTGTTCTTCCTGGATTCTGACGACTATTTCGCAAACTCCCGTGCGATCTCAACGCTGGTGGGAGAAGCGCGAACAAGCGGCTGCCCTGTTGTTGTAGGCAGTTGTGATCGGATCATGTCAGACGGCCAACGCCTGGGCTTTGATCGCGACTTCGACGCGTCGCACAACGGGCATCCTGGCGAGATCATATCGGGTGAAACGGCCTATCTTGGCGCATCGTTCATCCCGGGCGGGCAGTATGTGCCCATGCGGGCCTGGGGCACACTGATCGACCGGTTCATGTATCTTGATTCCAAGCTTGAGTATCCGGCCGCCGAGCACGAGGACCTTCCTCACACACCCTTCCTGTATTACTTCGCCGAGAAGGTCCTGTATATACCTGATGTCGTGATCACCTACCGTGATCGCAGCGACAGCATATCCAACACGGGATGGAACTCGGGCAAGATCCGTCGGCAGGCATTCATCTGGCGATGCATCAAAGAGAATATTGAACGCTTCGGGCTCCAACATCAGCTTGGAAACACCGCGATTAAAACCGCTGAGCATCTCGTGATGAAGCTTCGCCAGAACGGTATCCGTGCTGGGGCAGAGACCGCCGTTATCGAAACGCTCGAAGAGATTCTTCAGGACGCAAAGGGTGAGCTGAACAATGTCCTTCTCTTCTGGACGCTCGACTCGTTACGCGGCGTGTTCGATTTCCAGAAATATGACGCCACACTCTACACCCGTCTCACGCGAGGTATCCCGAGCGGGAAGATGGTGGAGTACTACCGGCAGCGAATTGGAAACCCACCCCCAGCCCTCGCTCCGATACCGATCAGCAACGAACCCGACATCGATCCAAAATCCCCGGCTGCTCCGAAGCCTGCTCAGTTGATTGAGGCCCACTCGTTCAACGCCCGTCGGGCCATAAATGAACAGAGAGCCGCCGAACTCATCACCCAGCTCCACCGTGACGCCCCCCGCTCACTGATGGACTTCCCGTCAATGCTGACTGAGGGAGACTTCGCGATCTACTTTGATGCGGGTAAGCGTTTCCAGTTCCGAGGCAGCATCGTGGATGCGGGGTGCTTTGTTGGCGGCACGACGATGAGCCTCGTCCAAGGACTCATGCAGAATGACTTGTCAGAGGACAATAGAGACAAACTCAACGGACTTATCCGTGTGTACGACCTCTTCTGCATCGATGACGATTACATCCTCGGGCACCTTCAGAAGAACTACCCGAACCGAGACTTCGTCGGCCAGAGCAGTTTCCTCGGTGTGTTCAAAGATAATCTCCACGAGTACTCGCACATGCTCGACATCCGGCCTGGCGATGTGATGCTCTCCGGGTATGACGACGCGGAAGACATCGAGATACTCGGCGTGGATCTCTGCAAGGCACTCCCGGTCACTGACTATGTTGTGCGAACATTTTTCCCGCGATTGCTCGATGACGCACTCGTGATTCAGCAGGACTTTATCCATCAGTACCACCCGCACATCCACCTCTCGATGTTGCTCCTTGATGACTGCTTCGAGCTTGAGCATGAGATGCGTTGGGGCGGATCATTATCGTACAGGCTGAAAACACCCATCTCACCCGAGATGATCCGTGCACGATTCGGAGACGATGATGGCTGGTATCAAGACGCAGCACGAAACACATCGCTGCTTCGCTCGCTCGTAGAGAGAATGTTCTTCGATGAGAACAAATGGGTCATGCTGCAGGTGCTCGGGGTGTACCTGGCAAACATGGGACAGCATGACCGCGCGCGTGAGGTGTACCAAGAAGCGAAAGATGGGTTCCCCCACTTCGAAATCCCTGCTGAGGTTGCCCGGATTGTCGGCGCTGAGGGAGTGAAGGCATGAACCAACAGTGGCTTATTGATCATGTGATCGACACCTTACCAAGCCTCGCAGAATCGCCAGACACTGGTCGCGAGTATTTATCACGGGAAGATGCGAAACAGATCGTCGAGGATACCCTCGAGTATCTCGGTGCCCATAGTGATGAGACCGAGTACACATACTTGCGCGGGCACAGAGCTCGTCTCGTGCATACTCTCACCATGATCCCGAAAGCAAATCGCAAGGGCTCACGACTGCTCGATGTCGGATGCTATGGATATATGGCCATGTGGGCCAAGCTCTACCTGGGGTATGAGGAAGTCATCGGGATTGAGTGGCACCCTGAGAATGACCAGCCGCTCATCGAGCGCACATTGCGGATCGGCGACGAAGAGATGCGCCTCCAGTCTCATAACTTCGACATCAGCTCACGAGCTTGGGATTTCGAGGACCAGTTTGACACGATCCTCTTCTTTGAAGTGCTTGAGCATATCAACACGGATCCGATGGGGGTCATGGAGCAGATCAACCTGGCGCTTGATCAGAACGGCACACTCGTGATGTCAGTGCCCAACGCGGTCTCCTACAAGACGCTCAAAGAGTTTCTGGTCGGGATGCCGCCGTGGACTTATTGGTTCTACGAACCCGATCTCTCACACGAACCCCGTCATTGTTTCGAATACACGCCGATCGTGTTCCAATCCCTGCTTGCTGCGACAGGCCTGAGGACAGACGCGTTCAGAACAATCTACTCATATTCAACTCCTGAACACGAACAGGGCGTGCTTGAGATCGCCCGAGCCGTGGGATATGACGCTGATTCGTTCGGCGAAACCATGATCGCGCACGCAACAAAGACCCGAGAAGGCGTGGCCTTGCGATACCCGGATGTTCTGTACAGCCCTGATGGGTATTACCGGAATATCTACCCCAAGCTACAGCAGCGTCTGCAAGACCGGATCGGGTTGTTCCGAGAACAACTCCGTCCCCCACCATCCCCGGAGGACCCGAAACTCCTCTCCCAGATCGTTGAACTCAAGGAAACGAGCGAATCACAAAGGAGCGAGTACGAATCGCTTGTTCACGCGCTCGAGCAACAGTTGGCGGAGGTCTCAAAGGATCGAGATGCGCATAAGAACTGGGCGGGTGACCTGCGTACGAAACACAATGCGATGGAGTCCCAAGTCACACAGCTCCTCTTCCAGAGTGATTGTTGGATGCAGCGTGAACAAGAACTCCGCAACTCGGTTCAAGCGTCGCACCAAAAGGTTGAGGATGCGTACGCCCTTCTCGCTGAATCAGAATCCCGGGTTGCGGAAGCGGAGAATCAGACTACGCAGGCACACGAACGGGCTGAAAAACTCGCACAGAAAAACGCTGATCTGCAGTCACAGGTAGATCAGCTCCTCTTCGCCTGTGATTGCTATCTGCAACAGATTAACGATCCTTCGCGATGTGTACAGATCATCCGGCAGCGTCGATTCCGGTGGGCGTTAGACCGTTCAAAGGCCATCGCCCGGAAGACTCCCATTGCTCGATCTGTACTTCGACCGATGTACCGCAACGCAAAGAGGGCGATCAAACGTCGGACCTGAGCATGGACGCGCGCACACATCTCGGCACATCACGCTCTTCGCTCGTTCACGCGCTCCATGTTGTTTGGTATCGCGCATTCGCGGAGCTTCGGGCAGAAGCCACCAGGACCTACGCCGGTTACCTCTGGTGGATTATCCAGCCGTTGCTCATGTTCGGGGTGTACTACATCGCGTTCACCTTTGTGCTGCATACGCGTGAAGAGAACTTCGCCGTGTTCCTGTTTACTGGGATCATCATTTGGCAATGGTTCAGTGTCACCGTTTTACGATGCGCGGGTTCCCTCATCGCCACGAGGAAACTCATGCTTCAGGTGAATCTTCATAAGTCTGTCTTCCCGTTCTCAATCCTGCTCGTAAACTCAGTGAAGTTCCTTGTCACACTTTTGATCCTTTTCATCGTGCTCTATGTGTCTGGCTACCCGCCGGGTCTCGCGTGGCTCTCGTTGCCTCTGATGCTGTTTGTCCAGCTGATTGTCATCGCGGGGTTTAGTTGTTTCTCCGCAATGATCTCTCCGTTTGTGCCGGATTTTCAACACATCCTCGCAACGATTCTTCAGCTCGCATTCTTTGTGAGCGGGATTATTTACGATCTTTCGGTCCTGCCTGAGAAATACCGGAGTATCCTGAGCTGGAACCCCATGTCGATCGTTATCTCGCAGTTCCGCAGAGTACTGCTGCATAACGAGTTTCCGCAGATCAGTGAGCTTGTCATCCCGCTATTGCTCTCGGTGTTCCTGCTCGGACTCTCGCTCGGGCTCATTCATCGTTTCGACAAGCTCTATCCCAAGCTCAGTTCATGACAGGCACCGACCGAACCATCACGCGTCTGAATGGGATCGGGCTCAAGTATGCCCGGCAGGGTTCGTTGCCGTGGAAACGGACACCGTTCTGGGCTTTGCATGATGTGAGCTTCGATCTCAACCGGGGTGACACGCTCGGGGTCATCGGCCGCAACGGAGCAGGGAAGAGCAGCCTTCTTCGCATCATCGCGGGAATCATCGCACCGGATGCGGGCACTGTTGAGCAACCCTACAAGATCCGCTGCTCGATGCTTTCAATCGGCGCGGGGTTTGAGCCCCGCCTGACCGGAAGGCAAAACATCATGCTCTCCGGGTTGCAACTCGGGATGCCACGCAAGCTCGTGAAAGAGCGTGAATCGCAGATCATCGAACTCGCCGATATCGATGATTTCATCGATCAACCCGTCCGCATGTACTCTACGGGCATGCGAGCAAGACTCGGCTTTGCGATCGCCTATTTCATCGAAACCGATATTCTTCTTATCGACGAAGCACTCGCGACAGGGGACGAAGCATTCCGTGACAAGGCAACGGGGCTCATCCGTGGAAAAATAGACTCAGATCAGACTGTGGTCATCGTGACTCATTCAATGCAGATTGTGAAAACCGCTTGCACACGCGTCATTCAGATCGAGCAAGGCAAATCGCTCTCCGAGATCGGCGTAGAAGAAACAATTAAGCGCTACCGCGAGACTGCTTTGCAGACCTGACGCCGAGAACCGCTTCACCGACAGCGTGCCAGGCGTCCTGCATTGCACATCTCCCCCTGGTCACAGCCAGAACAAATCGTGCGGTGTGCTTGCAAACACGCCCACAGATAACTCCCCAACCGTGCAATCGCTCGAATCCGTGGGTGTGCTTGAGCATAAACATGGTGTGGCTGGCAAACTCCGTATGCCAGTCTCGCTGAAGTGATGATGCTGTCCGATACTGACCTGGTGCATGGAGGTGATCGACAACCGCATCAGGCACATGTACTACCTCGCCCCCGGCTTCAAGAAGTGTGAGAAGAAGATCTGTTTCATCGAACGCGAACCGAAAAAACTCATCAAAGCGGACAGGTACTGGCGAGCGATCACGCCTGAGTGCGAAGTTGCACCCCTTGATGCTCAGACAGTAGCCGCGGGCAACAGGGTCAGTCTGCGCGGCTCGTACTTCAAGTTGACGACCCGTGGGATGAATCAGACCGAAGGCGAACTCCGGTGAGTGATCATCTGTGCGAGCATCCAACACTACCCCGCCCGCGATGCACGCCCCGGGACTACGGGTGAATGCATCGGTGTACGCATCGACCCAGCCCGCATGCACGGTCGCATCATCGTCGACAAAGAGCACTGTATCATGTGTTGCAAGCGTGAGTCCCTGATTCCGAGCTTTGGAGATGTTGGCTTCCACGCCATACTCAACCCGGATACTGCAAGTGGTGGAAACGGACTCGACCAGTTCGGCTGGACAACAGGACTCTGCCCCAGCGATCACAATGATCTCGGAGTTGCCAGTCACCTGAGGGACGATTGAACGCAGACATGATGCCAACGCCTCGGGACGATCCCTGGTCACCACGATGACGGAAACATCACGCGTCTCACCACTTCCATGGGATGTCATGCCAACACCTGTGAACCGAGCCTCGCCAGTTCATGCTTCAGAGCGCCGAGTGAACGCTCCCAAGTGAAATGCCTGCTGCGTTCCAATCCCGCGGCAGCGAGATGTGTACGCAAAGCTCTGTCTGCCATGACACGGGTGATCGCGTCAGCCCATTCTTCGGGATTGACCGTACTCGAATAGATGGCCGCATCTTGGCAAACCTCTCGATGCGCAGGGAGATCAGACGCGATCACCGGGGTGGCGCATCCCATCGCTTCCAAGCAGGGAAGCCCAAAGCTCTCATACTTACTGGGTGAAACAAGCGCGTGGGCTCCCGAAAGAAGCGCGGCAAGACGAGAAGTATCGTTGATCTGGCCGAGCGGTTCAATATCACCGCGGAGGGAAGACGGACACATAATCTCCAACTCTGCAGATGTGACGCCCGCGACCAGTAGCTTCGGGCGTGACTTCATCATGGCGTATGCTCTGAAAAGCACGCCCAAGTTCTTGGCAGGAGTGGAGTTCGCGAGGCAAATTATGTACGGCTCTTCTGAAGCACACCCTGATTTGGGGCAAAACACGCTATCCAACCCGGGGGAGAGAACGCCTACCTTCCCACGAGCGTGGGGATACACATTCTCAATCTCCTGTTTCTGTGCGTCGGATACGGTCAATAGTCGATCTGAACGCTCGATGATCTTGGGTATCATCCGCTCATACCAGCGCACGAATGCAGACGAATAGCTGTTGGGGTAAAACCTGTACCGCAAACAATGCAGCACGACGACAAGCTTCACCTGCGATGGGGTGCGAACAGGTGCCATATTGGCTGGACAAAAAAGGACATCTGTGTCCCGTGCGAGCTTCGGGAGAGTTCGCTGCTCCCAGATTGCGGTTTTGAATCGCCCGGAGTGCGCGGGCATGACCCATTCCGCGTTGAGATCTGATTGCTCAATCGCGTGGGAGATCCCCTCCGCATAGCGTTGCACGCCGCTTGTACTCGCATGCGTTCGCCATTTCGCATTGATGAGTATCTTCTGTGTCATACCTGCGGGGAAATCTGTGGTCTAGGATCAAATACAGGAACAATTCCTCATCCGGTCGCAACCTGATCGGGTGTGGTGCGTTAGAACTATCTCATGGTACGCCGAGGCGTATCACAGGTGTGGAACTCTCAAAGGATTACGCGAGCTCAGCATGTTGAGCCGCCTCATGACAATGGATCTTCGCACACGACAGTGTCAAGAAAGCGGATCCATGCCGTTTGGGGTATCGAACCCCCAAGGCATGGGTATATATCAGCCGAACAGGCAACGACAACGGGTCGGGCAGATTGTCACTGTGGCGTTTACGCTCACGCTGACTTTTGCCCTCTCTGGGTGTCGCGCGCCGAGTTCGTACCGAGCAGAAGCTGACCAAGTCGCTGAGGATATTCTCAGCACAGCTTGGGAGCAGGCCACAGGCAAGCAGAGCGACGGTTTCACCATCACACCACCCGAGCAGACGCTCCGTGAGCGGCTTTTGCTTGAGCAGGATCTCCCGATGATCAGCCCTGCCTCCGCCGGGTCTGCTCACGATTCTCGGATCGAGCAATGGCCGGACGATGGGTACATCGAAGATCGCAGCTCAGGATATCTTCCAAGCTCCGAGCCCATCATTCAGGACACACCGATCCTGCTATCACTCGATGAAGCCCTCCAAGTCGCGGCAAACAACAACCGCGGATATCAGTCTCAGAAGGAGTCGGTTTACCAAGCCGCTCTCCGACTCGATCTCCAACGCGACGCGTTCCGCTCAACATGGTCGGGCGTCGTCGATTCTGTTGTCAGTGCTTTCCTGAGTTCGAGCGGTGAAACGAATGGTGTGGTGACATCTCCCGCGGTGGATGTCAGTAAACAGTTCAAGAACGGAATGCGTTTTACGAGCTTGCTCGCTGTGGATCTTGTGAACCTGCTGAACGGAAGCCGAGAGAGTTCCACCGGGCTCAGCCTGGACACCAGTCTGGAGATCCCCCTCCTGCGAGGTTCGAGTGAGTTCGTTGTGACCGAACCGCTGACACAAGCTGAGCGTGATGTTGTGTACGCGATATATGGCTTTGAGCGATTCAAACGAACCTTCGCGGTCCAGATCGCGAGCAGATACCTGTCGGTGCTCCAACAGAAGGATCGTGTGCAGAACGCCGTGGAAAACTACGAGCGTGTGGTTGCGTCTACTCGTCGCGCACGGCGTCTTGCTGACGCAGGACGACTCCCAGGGATTCAGGTTGACCAGTCGGTTCAGGACGAACTCCGTGCCCGAAACTCATGGATCAGCGCGATCCAGAGTTACGAACAATCCCTTGATGACTTCAAGATCACGCTCGGCCTTCCAACGGATTCCGCTATCGAGCTCGATCCTCAGGAGTTCGACAAACTCCTCAATCTGACTCGCTACGAGCGGTATTTGGAGACGAACACGGACACGCTTGAAACACAGGTTCCGCCTGCGGACGCGCCCGTGAAACTCGACCCGCCGAGCCGGGCAGACGCCGGACCGTTAGAACTTGTAGAGGATGACGCCGTTTTGATCGCATTGCTGAACCGACTCGACCTACGGGTATCGGTTGGCGAAATTGTTGATGCACAGCGCGGCGTCGCGATCGCGGCAGACAATCTGCGTGCAGATGTAACCCTTCTTGGCCGGGCTTCGCTCGGCGAAAGCAGGTCACTGAGCAGCGCGGATGAGCCCGACGCCCAGCTCCGTACAGACCGCGGGTTTTATTCGCTGCTGCTCGGCATCGATCTCCCATTCGAACGGACGAGCGAGCGAAACAGCTATCGAAACGCCCTGATCAACTACGAGCAAACAATCCGGGCCCTGCAGGATGCGGAGGACTCCGTTAAGTTTGATGTACGGAGCGTTTTGCGCGACCTGATTGAGTTCCGTGAAACAATCAAGATCCAAGCGGAAGCAGTCCGCGTTGCTCAACGCCGAGTCGATTCAACAAACCTCTTTCTCCAAGCTGGTCGAGCGGAAATCCGAGACCTGCTTGAAGCACAGAACGCGTTGAACTCCGCACAGGACTCACTCACGAACGCGGTGGTCAGCTACCGTATCGGAGAGTTGGAGCTTCAGCGTGATCTGGGCGTGCTTGAAGTTGGTAACGACGGGCTATGGGTAGAGTTTGATCCAAGCAGCATTGATATCGAAGAGATCAGAATGATGATCGGGTCGAACCGCCCCGCAGTAATCGACGGTGACGCGTAAGTCATCGGGAAGGAAGAACGATGCGAAAGTCAGTAAGAAATCTCATCCTCGTTGGGGTCGGGCTTACGCTCACAGGCAGTGTTCTTGCCGCGATGGCGGCGGCGGACCAGCGTTCGACCCGAGTCACATCGAAGATGGCAACCTACACGGTTCGGCGTGCCCCACTCTCTATCACACTCACTGAGACCGGCACGATCAAGTCACGCGATCAGTTCATCGTCAAGAATCAGGTTGAGGGCCGGACCTCCATCATCTATGTGATTGATGAGGGCACCCTCGTGAAGAAGGGTGATCTGCTCATTGAACTCGACGCGAGTGCGCTTGAAGACCGGCTCGTTGACCAGCAGATTCAAGTCGAGAACAGCGAAGCCGACCATGTGTCAGCGAAAGAAAACCTTGAGGTCGTGAAGCTCCAATCACAGAGCAATGTCGCCAAGGCAGAGCTTGATAACCAGTTTGCGATCGAGGACAAGGACAAGTATCTTCAGGGCGAATGGCCCAAGCAGCTTATGGAAGCCGAGACCGATGTCACGCTCAAGGATGAAGAACTCAAACGAACGACAGATGAGTTCAACTGGAGCAAGCGTCTATACGAAGAAAAATACCTCTCCGAAACCGAGTACCGCGCTGATGAACTTGCGATGAAACGCGCCCAACTCCAGCTCGCGCTCTCTGAAGAGAATCTCAAGCTCCTCAAGAACTTCACCCACAAACGGCAGCTCGCAGAACTGGACTCCAATATCCAGCAGATGGAACTCAATCTCGAGCGGGTTCGTCGAGAAGCATCGAGTGATCTGGTACAGGCAGAAGCTCGCCTTCGTGCGCGAGTGGCCGAGCTCAAGCGTCAGCAAGATCGACTCACCAAAATCGAGGACCAGATAGCCAAAACCAAAATGTACGCCCCAGCGGACGGGATGGTGGTTTATGCCACCAGTTCCGAGTTCAGTTGGCGTGGCGACACAGAACCGCTTGACGAGGGGCAGGAGGTCCGTGAACGCCAGGAACTCATCCACCTTCCGACCGCGGAGTCGATGATGGTACGGATGCAGATCCATGAGTCATCACTTGGGAAAGTCAAAATCGGACAACCGGTTCAGATCCGCATTGACGCGCTGACTGAAATGAACTTCACTGGTCGGGTCACAAAGATCGCGCCCCTTCCCGATGCACAGTCCGTGTTTATGAATCCTGACCTCAAGGTGTATGACACCGATGTCATGATCGATGGTGTTCACCCCGAGCTTCGTACAGGAATGAGCTGTCAGGCAACGATCCTTATCGAAGAACATATCGATGCGATCTCTGTCCCCATGCAGTCCGTAGTTGGTCGCGGTGGCGACTCGATCGTGTATGTTGTGAACGGGAATGAGGCCGAACCTCGAAAGGTTCAAACGGGACTCGATAACAAGGCAATGATCCATATCGTGGATGGACTCAAAGCCGGTGAGCAGGTCCTTCTCGTTCCACCGCTGACTGATGACATGTCAATGTCGGGTACCCCATCACGCCCGGACGAATCCGCATCCGCGAACTCATCGCCTGCTCGGAATCAGGGTGGCCCGTCTCGAGGGCGATCCGGAGGCGGGAATCGACCCTGATGAGCACAATGACTCAACAGAGCGACACCGAAGCCCCAAGCATTCCTCATGCTGAAGGCACAGATCTGGTAATTCGTCTCGAACAGGTCTGGAAGACCTATCAGATGGGTGACCAGGATGTCAATGCGTTGGCAGGAGTTGACCTCACCATCAAGCGTGGGAGCTTCTGGGCGATCTCCGGCTCGAGTGGATCGGGAAAGAGCACCATGCTCAACCTGCTTGGGTGCCTCGATCGCCCAACGAAAGGGACCTATCTTCTGGAGGGTCGGAACATCGCCGATACGAGCGATGATGAACTTTCGGACATCCGGCTGAAGCACCTTGGCTTCGTCTTCCAGAACTTCCACCTGATCCCTCAGCTTACGGTGCAAGAGAACATCGCCCTTCCCCTGTTCTACCAGGGCATAATCGGCGCCGATGCGTCCGAGCAGGCGGCGAAGCTCGCAACACGAGTTGGTCTCGGAGATCGGCTTGAACACCGCCCAACTGAACTCTCCGGCGGTCAGCAACAACGAGTCGCGATCGCAAGAGCACTTTCGAATAACCCGTCCGTTCTTCTTGCAGACGAACCGACAGGTAACCTTGATACCGCCACGGGTAACTCGATCATGGAACTCCTCGGAGAGCTTCATGCGCAAGGCAAAACCATCATCATGGTCACCCACGAACCCGACATCGCAGCACACGCGGATTACGAGCTCGTGATGCGAGACGGCAATATTGAGTCGATCTCAGAGAACCCGCCCCACCCATCGCGATCCGATCACGGAGGGCATGGCTCATGATCGGCTCTCGGTTTTTCCGCAATGTACGCCTCGGTATCAAGACCCTGATGTTGCATAAAATGCGATCCATGCTGACGATGCTCGGCATGGTTTTCGGTGTCGGGGCCGTGATCGCAATGCTTGCAGTCGGTGAAGGTGCGAGCCGCGAAGCCCTGGATCAGATTCGCAGGCTCGGTAGTCAGAACATCATCATCAACTCCCAGAAGCCCGTTGAGCAGGCCGCAGCTGGAGCGATGAATGTGCGAATGAATATCTACGGCCTGCTCTACGACGATCTCGAACGCATCCGACAGAGCTACGAAACTGTAGAGCGCGTCGTGCCCGCAAAGCTCATTCGAGGACAGGGTCGGGTCGACGGTCGCACGCTGGAACTACGCATCGTCGGCACATCACCCGAATGGTCCCAGCTCGTCCAGCGGAACCTGCTTACGGGCAGAAACATGAATCAACGCGATATGGAAGAGCATTCCAATGTCGTGGTGCTGACAGAACACGGCGTGCGAAGATTACTTGCGGGACGCCAGACACTCGGCTCAAAGGTATTGATCAACTCTGGGTATTACACCGTGATTGGAGTAGTACAGTCAGAGGAGTCGCAATCCAGCACGATGCAAACGCCTGACCAGAACATCGACGCCTACATCCCCATCAATGTCGCGATCGAACGCTATGGCGATATGAGCGTCACCCGCACGAGTGGCTCTCGTACTCGCGAACTGGTGGAGCTTCACCAGATCATCGTCCAGGTCGACTCCATCGATCATGTGGAATCAACCGCGGCTGCAATCGATCGCATGCTGAGCATTCATCATCCCAAGGGCGATTACAGCCTGAGTGTCCCGCTCGCGCTCCTCCGGCAAGCGGAATCAACACAACGCACCTTCAGCATCGTCCTCGGCTCAATCGCGGGGATATCTCTTCTCATCGGTGGTATCGGGATCATGAATATCATGCTCGCTTCCGTCACTGAGAGAACCAAAGAGATCGGAATCCGGCGAGCAATCGGAGCAAAGCGGAAACAGATCGTGGGCCAGTTTCTCATTGAAACCGTCGTGCTCTCTGTAACCGGCGGCTTGATCGGTATAGGGATCGGTATCCTTATTCCTTGGATCATCACGCTCGTTGCTCAGATGCCCACAGCTGTAACCGCTTGGAGTGTCGGCCTATCCGTCGTGATTTCAGTGGGCATCGGGATCGTTTTCGGGATGTATCCCGCGATGCGTGCGGCAAACCTCGATCCCATTGTTGCACTGCGACACGAATGAGTATAAGTATTTACGGACCAAGAACGAGACGGAACGGGTCCGTTCACCCTCTATCGTACGGTGTACCTGGACATCATCGACTGATGGTCCGATAGAGGCCGCATGGAATAAGCCCGTGTTGAGTTTCGTTTGACACCATAAGAGAACCGCTTTATAGTCTTCACGATCGTCATGCCACAACCACGAACAAATCCCGGCGCTTGGCTGCTGCTGATTCTTTTCAGCATCGGGCATGTCCTGCCCTCGGGTGCTGTTGACTTCTTGCTGTGTATTGGCTGTGATGACACTGGCTACTCGATCAATCTACCGGAAACAGCTTGGGCATCTCTCCCAGAGCTGTGCTGTGACGCTGAAGACCCAACTGATCGTGATCAGCAAACTGAGCGGCTGATGGATGAGTATCGATCAAGCGATTGTGACTGTGTACATATCACGATCAATACGCACGATACCGAGCTCATTACCAGCCCTTCTCAGCAGTCCGGCATGAGTCACGCGATGCTGGAAGATTCAGATTCGCTGATCCGAAATCTTGGTCTGTCCTCGTGTGCCGCGAGCCCGCGTGGCCCGCCGAATCATGGCTTCACTTCTGCTCTTTCTACGCTTCTCGGCTAGCGTACTGGCCTGATCCTCTAGTTCCAATGTTGTGCACCAGCGATCCTGCATGGATCGCTGTCGTTCTGCGCTGCGTTCATTGCGGCGCGTGTGACACAACTTTGGAGCTTGTGCATGAAGAACCAGATATGGCCCGTGGCAACTGCTGTTGCACTCGTCGCGGCCTCCCTAAGCGGGTGCTCGAGCCCGTTGGCAGGGAACGACATCTACGACAGGCTTGAGCGAGCCGGCATCCCCCGCCCAACTCAGACCGACCAGAAGGCCAGCGCCTCTTTGCTCGTTGCGCAGGATGAAACAACCATCCTTCCAACGACAGATATCACGCTCGCAGATCTTCTGCGGCGAGCCGAGCAAACGAACCCGGAGCTGCGGTCTTCGCGGTACGCGGTCGGCGTTTCTGCGGGACAGGCGTGGCAGGCGGGGCTCTATCCAAACCCAACCGTGGGCGTGAAGTCTGGCGAAATCGGTTTCGAGGGCGACTCGTCAAATACGATCTTGGGCGTAACGCAGCCGATTGTCATCGGGAACCGGCTCCGTGCAGCGGTGGCCGCCGCCGACGCTGAGGAAGCCGCGAAACTTGCTGATGTCGAACGCGTTCGGCGCAAAGTCTTTGGCCGGGTTGCTGAACTCCATGCCAGAGTGCTGGAGCTTGACGCGCAACTCAAGCTCGTCGACGAACTCATCTCGGTTGCTTCTCAGACGCTCGGTATCGCGGAGACCCGATTCGAAGCGAGGGCCGTCGCCGAGCCTGATGTGATCAGACCCCGCGTCGAAGTGCACCAACTTCGCGCAGATCGACAGCGCATTGCCCAGGAACTCATCGCCGCGGAGAAACAACTCGGTCTCTTGCTCCGCACCGAGCCGATCAACGCAGATCGGCTCAACGAACACATCCCATTGATGCCCACTCCCCTTGATGAGGCACAACTCGTCGCGGATGTTGAGTTGGCACACCCAGCGCTGATCGTCGCGGACCTAGAGATCAACGCCGCCGCTGCAACGCTCGATCGCATCCGCGCAGAACGCGTACCTGATCTGAAAGTGAGCGCCGGCATTGGCTACAGCGATGAGGGTGACCAAGGCATTGCGGAAATTGGTGTCAGCGCTGAGATCCCAGTCTGGGACCGCCGGCAGGGTGACATCATGTCCGCACGATTCGAACTGATGAAACGCCGCCAAGACAAAGCAATCACACAGACCCGGCTGCTCTCAGAACTTGCCGCCGAAATCGGAGCCTATAAGGCAGCACGCGATCAGCTTGAAGTCATCCGCGACCAAGTCGTCCCGGATGCCCAGAGGGCTTTCGAACAGATCGATGAATCGTACCGCGCTGGACGAGCATCGTTCATCGACCTGCTCGACGCACAACGAACACTTATGCAATCACGGCGCACACTGATTGAACTCGCGGGAAGAGCTTCGGTCGCCCGTGCGCGTGTTGCCGCGATCAGCGGCATGGGGAATCTCCCCGCAACGAACCAAGTCCAATCTCACCAGTTCGAACCAGACCCATTCACAGCCTCAAACGGGGCGGAGGAAAACAGATGAAGACGATCGCGACGATAACCCTGTGCCTTGCGCTTGGCCTTTTCGGCACGATGCCCCTCGGCGGCTGCGGAGAAGATGACGCCTCGGGCACGACAACAACCGTAAGCGCCGACGGACGCTGCGAGCACCAGATCAAGGCCGAGACTTGCCCATTCTGCAACCCTGAACTGGCAAATGCAGAGGGTTTCTGCGGTGCTCACGGCTTCCCTGAAGCAATCTGTGCGCAGTGCAGACCCGGAATCAAAGTCGCATTCCGCGCCCAAGGAGACTGGTGCGAAGAACACAAGCTCCCCGAATCGCAGTGTGTCAAATGTAACCCTGAACTCGCCGAGAACATCCAAGAAGGTGTGCACGGCGGTCCGATGCCCGGAACTGACGGAGATGACGCGTCGAACTGTGAGCACGGGATTGCCATGGCGAAATGCCCGTTCTGTGATCCATCACTCATCGAATCCGAAGGCTTCTGCAATGGGCACGATGTCGCCGAGGCACTGTGCGTAAAGTGCCGTCCTTTCATGAAGACCGCGTTTATCGCTGCGGGCGACTGGTGCGCCGAGCACAACACGCCCGAATCTCAATGCGCAATCTGCAACCCATAATCAACTCCGGCTCCGCGGAGTTGATACCTGAGGTATTACCATGAACTTCAATATGCCAATCGCTGTACTCGCTCTGCTAACGGGAGTTGTTGCACCAAGTGTTTCCGCTCAGGAAACTGCAGCAGCTCAACAGCCCAGCAGTGTGCTTGGATCATCATCAACTGCGATGACCGAGAACCCGCGCAGAGCCCAGCAACCGCCAGAAGCGGGATGCACCACAGTGAACACCGTGATCTCGCTTGCCTCGCCCGCCATCGCGCGAACTGCGGGGTTCGAGTACGCCCAAGTCGGAACCCGTGATCTGAGCCGTGAGATCGAGCGGAATGCTGAGATCGTCTACAACGCCAATCAGTATGCGAGACTCTCGTCCCGAGCACCTGGCGTCATTGTGGATGTCCACAAGGATCTCGGCGATCGATTGAAGAAGGGCGATGTCATCGCGACGGTCGAGTCCATGACTCTCGGTTCCGCCAAAGCCGACCTGCTCCAGTCCACCGAACTGCTCGCGCTGTGGCAGGCTAATGCAGGGCGTGAGCAGGCGCTCATGGAGAAGGGTGCAAGCACGGAGCGAGCCCTGCTGGAAGCCCAGACACATCTCGCAGAAGCGAAGATCGCGGTTTCTCGCGCAAAGCAGCAACTCCGGAATCTTGGTCTCTCAGACGAGGATATCGCCCGCGTCACGAAGGAGAATGATACCGGATCTCTTCTCCGTATCACCGCTCCGTTTGATGGAACGCTCGTCGAGCGTGCAGCGGTTATGGGCGAGGTTGTCGACGAAAACGACATGCTCTTTGCTATTGCCGATACGGGTGTGATGTGGGCGATGATCGACCTCAGCGAGCGAGACCTCGCCTCCGTCAAACGGGGGCAGGATGTAGTCTTCCGTATCGATGGCATCCCAAGCCGCGAGTTTCCGGGGCGCCTCACTTGGATCAGCACGCAACTCGACAAAAAGACCCGGACGATCAAAGCCCGTGCCGAACTCGACAATGGCGGTCAGATGCTCAAGGCCTTTATGTTCGGCCGTGCAACTATTACCGCCGGCGCTGGCGCTCAGGCAGTGACCGTTCCGAAATCAGCCGTCCAGTGGGACGGGAGCTGTAATATCGCTTTCGTCCGAGCAAATGAAGACGGCACGATGTACCAACCCGTCCAGTTGTTGCTGGGGTTTGATACGGGAGATCACTACGAAGTGCTCTCGGGACTATCAGTCGGCGACACTGTCGTCTCTGGCGGCAGCTTTGTGCTCAAGAACGAGTTGCTGAAAGATTCGATGGGCGCGGGCTGCTGCGAAGTCGGTCACCTTGACAAGTAAACGCATACTCAATCGCGTGGATGCGCTCAGCGAGTCAACGACCTACCGACTGGCTTGCTTAACCGGAGTTTCCAAATGTTGAACTGGATCATCGGGTGGTCGCTGCGCAACCGTCTCATTGTGCTCCTTGGCACCCTCGGCTTCATCATCTGGGGCGGCTACTCGATGTGGAGCCTCCCCATCGATGCCTTCCCGGATACAACCCCGGTCCAAGTGCAGATTAACACGGTTGCTCCATCGCTGACGCCTGAAGAGGTCGAGCAGCAAATCACGATCCCCGTCGAGAATGTCATCTCTGGCTTGCCCGGATTGATCGATGTACGCTCGATCTCCAGGTTCGGACTCTCGCAGCTCACCGTCACCTTCGAAGAAGGAACGGATATCTACTTTGCGAGGCAGGTTGTAAGCGAACGCCTGAACTCGGCCAAGCTGCCCGATGGCATCGATCGACCGCAGATGGGGCCGGTCGCGACCGGATTAGGCGAGGTTTTTCATTACATCGTAACCGGTAAAGGCGATAACCCAGCAAGCCTGACAGAGCTCACGACACTCCACGAGTGGGTGATTGAGCCCCAACTCCGTCAGGTTCCCGGCATCGCAGAGATCAACACATGGGGCGGGCGGCGAAAGCAGTATGAGGTAGTCGTTGATCCAACCCGGCTGATCGAGTACGGGTTGACGATGGACGATGTCGCCGAAGCGCTGCAGAAGAACAATCAATCCGTAGGGGGTGGACTCATCACCCGTGGAGGTGAATCAACACTTGTCCATGGCGTAGCGCTCACCACGACGATCGATCAAATCGCTGACATTGTCATCGGCGCCGAGGACGGCACGCCGATCTTTGTCCGAGACATCGCCTCTGTCCGAGAAGGCTACGAGATCCGTCGCGGTGCCGTCACCGCCCAAGGCGAGGGCGAGGCGATACTCGGGCTCGGCTTCATGCTCATGGGTGAGAACAGCCACGAAGTCACAGGGCTGCTCCGGGAGCGGCTGGAAGAAGTCAAAACCACACTGCCGGACAATGTTGAGATCCGAGTGGTGTATGAACGCACGAAGCTCATCAATCATGTGATCCACACGGTGCAGGAGAACCTGATCTTTGGCGCGATATTTGTCATCGTCGTGCTGTTCGCGTTCCTCGGAAATATCCGCGCGGCGATGATCGTCGCGCTGGCCATCCCGCTTGCGATGCTGTTCTCATTCAGCATGATGGCACAGTTCGGAATCGCCGCGAGTCTCCTGAGCCTCGGCGCAATCGACTTCGGACTCGTCGTAGACAGCTCCGTCATCATGACCGAGAACAGTGTTCGACGGATCGGCGAAGAACGAGCGCGTGGGAGTGACCGATCGATCATCGACATCGTCCGAGATGCGTCGATCGAGGTACGCAAACCGACAATGTTTGGCGAGCTCATCATCATGATCGTGTTCGTCCCGATCCTGCTGCTTGAAGGCGTCGAGGGCAAAATGTTCCGCCCCATGGCGCTCACAGTCATCTTTGCTCTTGCCAGTGCCATACTTTTCTCGCTCACACTGACCCCGGTCCTCTGCAGTCTCGGACTCAGCAGCAAGTCCCGCGAGCGAGAGAACTGGCTAGTGCGCGGTGTCCAATGGATCTACCGCCCATTTGTCCGGTTTGCCCTGCGATTCCGAATCATCACGCTTGCGATCGGTATCGCCGTGATCACCGGCGGCGGCGTGCTCTTCACGCAGCTTGGCTCGGCATTCCTTCCTCGCCTGTATGAGGAGGCGATCGCTGTCAATCTAGTCCGACTCGCCGGCGTCTCGCTTGATCAATCGACCGACTACAACCGCCGGATCGAAGAGATGCTTCTTCGAGAGTATCCGGACGAGATCGAGCATATCTGGAGTCGTGTCGGTACCGCCGTCGTCGCGACTGATCCCATGGGTCTCGAGATGACAGACACATTCATGACGCTCACCGACCGCGACAACTGGACGGCCGCGCACACCCAAGCAGAGCTGACAGAACAGATGTCCGCGACCCTTGAGCAGCTCCCTGGCGTAAGGGCAATTTTCACGCAACCGATTGAGATGCGCATGAACGAGATGGTCGCAGGAGTACGCGCCGATGTTGGCATCAAAATCTACGGCGACGATCTCGAACAGCTCCGCACAATCGCCTCACAGGTCCAGGCGATCATCGAATCCATCCCAGGCTCGGCAGATGTCTCGACCGAGCAGATCACCGGTGCCCCACTCCTCTCGATCGAGGTTGACCAACAGGCCATCGCTCGATTCGGTATCCCCGCACAGCATGTGCTCGAAGTTGTCGAAGCTCTGGGTGAGATCCGTGTGGGAGAAGTCCGCGAAGGGCAACGCCGATTCGATATGACCCTTGAGCTCGATGACCGCTACCGAAACGATCCGGACGCCGTAGCCGACATTCTGATCCCGGCCCCGGGCGGGGAGCGAATCCCCCTTGGGCGGCTCGCTCGTGTTCAACAGACCGAGAGCCCCTCGGTCATCAACCGGGATTGGAGCAAACGCCGCATCGTTGTGCAGACCAATGTTCGTGGCCGAGATCTTGGCGGCTTTGTTGAGGAAGCCCGCGAACGCATCGAACTCGATATCTTCATGCCCGAGGGCTACTACGCCCGCTTTGCTGGTCAGTTCGAGCACCTCGAACGAGCATCACGCCGACTCACGATCATCGTGCCGCTCGTCGTCGCGCTGATCTTTATATTGCTCTACTTCAGTATGGGCACCATACGCGATGCACTGATCGTCCTCACTGGCGTCCCGTTCGCGCTTGTGGGTGGTATCGCCGCGCTCTATCTGCGTGATCTCGATATCACCATCTCTGCCGCGGTTGGATTCATCGCGGTCTCGGGGGTTGCCATGCTCAGCGGTCTGGTGCTCGTGGCGAGCATCAAACAGCGGATCGCTGAGGGCATGTCTGTCAATGACGCTATCGAACGAACAAGACTCATCCGTTTACGCCCGATCCTGATGACCGGTCTCGTCGCCTCCCTCGGCTTCGTGCCGATGGCCATCAATACCGGAATCGGCGCAGAAATCCAGCGCCCGCTCGCCACCGTCGTCATCGGCGGCATCATTGCGGACAATGCACTGACGCTGTTCATGCTCCCTGCCATGTACTCACTATTCGGATCTCGGAAGTAACCCTTCGCAGCAAACTGTACATGCTTCACTTCGGATCACAGCCAAATGTCGCGGCATTTGGGTTTGACCACCTGGCCAAAAATGCCACTCTGGAGACTGACACAGAAGAGGTCTCACAGGTGTCGTGAGTTCGCGAAGTAGGGCGAAGTGACGGAGTTGAGTACGATGCTGCTCAGACCAGGTGTGCCTTTTAAAGCAATCCACTTGGCCAATATCAACGCTCGATGCCATTTCAATGCGTTTTTGGGCTCTCTAGACCCCTGCTAAGGAAACGAATCTTTCAAAGCGGGCTTGACTAAGAAACGATCATTTCTTAGCATACAACTCTGTAAAAGGGAGCTTTCACAGGGATGAAGAGAACTACGGGCACATATCGAAAGATACACGCTGCTGGGCATGATGCCCAAGCGTTCATCCCTAAACCGCTGCCACCTTCATCTCCTCCGCTGCTGTTGAGCGATGAACTGAAACAACGACATGCCGAGGCGTTGGCAGCGCTGGGCCAGCTCAGAGTTGCTGGCTCAATGGTCCCCAGCATCGACTGGTTCCTGTATGGCTTTGTCCGCAAGGAAGCCGTCACCACTTCACAAATAGAAGGTACCCAAGCGACACTCCGCGATGTCGTCGAGTTTGAAGCCACCGAACAGAGCGAGCACCCCGAGGATGTAGAGGAAGTCTGCAACTATGTGCATGCACTGAGCTTTGCACGCGAAGAACTACGAAAAACCAACGGCATGGGACTCGGGGTCGAGCTTCTTTGTATCACCCATCGCATCCTTATGACTGGCGTGCGAGGCGAAGGGGCGCTCCCCGGCGTTGTACGCGACTCTCAGAACTGGATCGGTGGGGACAACCCGGGCAACGCGATCTATGTCCCGCCACCTCCCGAAGATGTACGCCCGTTGCTCGACGCGCTTGAGCAATGGATCCACCACGACGATGCTCTCCCGCCATTGTTTCGAGCTGGGCTGGCGCATGTGCAGTTCGAGAGCATCCACCCCTTCCTCGACGGAAACGGGCGCATCGGACGACTGCTCATCGCGCTGCTGCTTGAGTACTGGGGCGTACTCGAGCACCCACTGCTCTATATCAGCCTTGCAATCAAGCAAGACCAACTCGAATACTACGAGCGACTCAGTGCCGTACGCCAGAACGGTGACTGGGAAGGCTGGACAACCTATTTCCTTCGCTGCGTGCGAATCGCCGCAGAGGACGGAGTTCGCACGGCACGCGGGTTGCACTCGTTGGTGAGCAACGATCGGCAACGCGTCGTCGGGGCGCAGTCAGCCACCATCGCGGCAGTTCGGCTGATGGACGCACTTCCAGTCCAACCGATCGTTACCGTCGCGAGCGTCGCAGAAAACCTAGAAGTCACGGCCCCCACGGCACGCAAAGCTATAGAACTGCTTGAATCGCTCGGCATCCTCAAGGAAACTTCCGGCAAGCAACGCGACAGAGTCTACAGCTACATCGCCTATATGCGATTACTGACAGCCGCAGGGTAGGCAAGTTTCGTGATTCGATACCTCACGAGATGTGCCACACGCTCTAGAATGACAAACTTGCACCAGTCGCGATACTTAAAGCCCAGTTCGTGACCTTCTCGGGAATACTTATCAGTACGAAGTTGTTGCTCCCAAGGCATCTTCCCGGTAGACTGAGCCAAGACATGACCCGTTGGTACACCCTCATCTTGTTTACTTTTGGCGTCATGTACGCCTCGGGCATATCACTGCCTCTTGGGATGGGGAACGACTGTGCCAGCGTGTGCGGCTCACATTCCGCGCCCGAAGTTGAGCCCGTTTCATCATGTTGCCCACTGGGCGACACGATCGCACAAAGCCAGCAAGATCAATCGGATGAATACTGCCCGATGAGCGGCGGCCCCTGCGAGTGTGGCATCAACCCAGCAGACGATCGCCGCCCCCATGAGCCCATGCCCCTGCCGCAACGCGATCGCGATTCGCTGCAGATGGTCCGAGGTCCGCCCGCATCCATCCAGATTATCCTCACCGAACTCCCCACGCGTCTGATCTCGATCGCCCGGACGGGCTCGATCCGCGCGGGGTTCTCCCATAACCAAGCACAGGCACTCTTGGGCGTTTGGCAACGATAGAGACGCGTCTCTGAGGGACGGTACGCGCTGCGCGTGCCGATCCACGATGCGTTTCTATCGGACCAGACTTTACCAGGACATCTGCCATGAACCGGACCATCCTGTTCGCGTGCGCCTCGTCTTTGGCGCTCGTAGGGTGCTCGAGCGACCCGCTCGCCCCGCGCCCATCGCACACGCTGACTCGCTCGATCAACCCACCGTCGCCCTCGGCACCTGTGCCCTCGCGCTTCCGCGAAGGAACAGATGCGCCCACGCCATCGGATGTGATTGACAACCCAGCCACGCCCGATGACTATGTGCGCCTAGCGCTCTACCGCTCGCCTGAGCTTGAGCGTGCCTACCAACAATGGGTCGCGATGGGCGAACGCGTCACCCAGGCGGGGGTGCTGCCCGATCCGCGTTTGAGCGTGGGGTTCTTTGCCAACGAGGTCGAGACCCGCGTCGGTGCCCAGCAGGCCCGCATCGGGCTCACCCAGCAGCTCCCATGGACGGGTAAGCGCCGCGCAGCGCAGGACGTAGCAAGCGCCGAGGCCCGGGCGGCATGGGTCCGGTACACCGCGATCGAACGCTCCATCACCCGGCGCGTCATCACCACCCTCTCCACCCTCCACGAGCTCGACGGCACCATCGACATCACCCGCGAGAGTCTGAGCCTGCTCGCGTCGTTCGAGGACTCCATTCGTGCCCGCTACCGGGTCGGGACGGGTTCGCACCCCGACCTGGTCCGCGTGCAGGTCGAGCTGGGCATGCTCGACGATCAGCTCGCCTCACTCGAATCCTCGCGCGTCCCCCTCGTCGCCCAGCTCAACGCGCTCCTCGATCGACCCCACGACACACCCGTCGCGCCCATCGATGACCTCCCGATCCCCGCGCTCGACGCGACGCTCGAGGAGCTCATTGCCCGCGCCAGCAACACCAACCCATCGCTCATCGCGCTGGGCGAACGCGTCCGAGCGGAGCAGTCCCGCACCGAGATCGCCCGGTACGCGAGCAAGCCCGAGCTGGGCATCGGGATCGAGACGATCCTCACTAACGACGCGATCAACCCCAATACCCCCGAGAGCGGCGACGACCCGCTCATCCTCAGTTTCAACCTCAACCTTCCCATCTGGCGCGACAAGTACGACGCGCAGGTCCGCGAGTCCATCGCCAACCGGCTCACCCTCGCCCATGAGCACGACGCGCTCCGCAACGACCTGAGCGCCCGCATCGCACGCGCCCACTTCGACTACACAGACGCGAAACGGCGCGCCGGGCTCTACGAGCACACCCTCATCCCCAAAGCGACCGAGTCCATCCAGTCCATCCTCGCGTCCTTCCGCACCGGCTCGGGCGGGTTCACCGATCTGCTCGATGCCCAAAGGACCCTCCTCGAGTTCGAGCGCAGCGCCCTCCGCGCTCAGAGCGCCCAGGGCATCGCCCTCGCCCAGATCCACGAGCTCATCGGGATCTCCGACGCGAGCGCCAACCACAACGACTCCGAACCCACCAACACGGAGACCCACCCATGAAGACTCCACGCATCCCCAAGCCCGTGCGCTGGATCTGGAACCACACCGCTGCGTTCATCGCGCTGGCGCTCATCGTGATCGCGTTCGTGATCGGGGTCCGCATGGGCACCACCGAAGAGCCCACTGTCACTTTCCACGCGCACGGGCACGAAAACCCATCATCTGACAGTGACAGTGGTGACACCGATCCCCAGATGTACACCTGCTCGATGCACCCGTCCGTGCGCCTGCCCGACCCGGATGCCAAGTGCCCGATATGTTTCATGGACCTCATCCCCGTACGCGAGGGCGACACGGGCGATCCCAACACGCTCGTGCTTTCCGAGTCCGAGACCATCGCGGCCCGCGTTGAGACCACACGCGTCTCGCGTTATGTCCCCACGAGCACCCTCCGATTGTTCGGCACCATCGAACTCGACGAGACCACCGTCGAACGCATCAGCGCCTACTTCCCCGGACGCATCGAGACCCTGTACGCGAACTTCCTGGGCGCCCGCGTGAGCAAGGGCGACCACCTCGCCCAGATGTACGCCCCCGAGCTGCTCGCGGCGTTCGAGGAGTTGCGACAGGCCGCCATCAGCGCCGAGCAATCAAGCACGATGAGCGATATCGTCCGTACTAGCTCCGTCGCGACGCTCATCGCCGCCCGCGAGCGTCTGCGGCTCTTCGGGATCGACGAACCCCTCATCGATCTGATCGAACGCGAAGGATATGAACAGGACACCTTTACCATCGACGCACCACGCGGGGGCACGATTACCCACATCGACGCACGCGAGGGCGCGTATGTCCAGACGGGCTCACCCATCCTCACCATCGCGGATTTGACGCACCTTTGGGTGGATCTGCAGGCCTACGAATCGCAGCTCGGGCAGATCCGATGGGGTCAGCGCGTCGGGTTCCGCGTCGAGTCACACCCGGGGGAAACCTTCGAGGGTCGTGTGTCGTTTATTGATCCGATTATTGACCCGATCACTCGAACCGCAACAGTCCGCGTCGCTGTCGAGAACCCCGATCGCACGCTCAAGCCCGGGATGTTCGCGAGCGCCACAATCACCGTACCCATCGACGGGAAGGCGCACGCGATCGACCCCGAGCTGCTCGGGCGTTGGGTCTGCCCGATGCACCCCACCGAGGTCCAAAACGAGACCGGCGTGTGCTCGATCTGCTCGATGGATCTGGTCCCCATCAAATCGCTCATCGATTCGGTCAACCCCGAGGAATATATGCAACCGCCGCTCGTGGTGCCTGCCAGCGCGGTGCTCTTTACCGGGACGCGATCGATCGTGTACACCCAAATCGACGACGAAGACGGGTTCCGGTACATACCAACCGAGATCACGATCGGGCAACGCGCAGACGATGCCTACATCGTTCTGAAGGGGCTCAAAGAGAATGATCGCATCGTCACCAAGGGCGCGTTCCGAATCGACAGCTCGATGCAGATCGCTGCGAAACCAAGCATGATGTCGATGGGATCCGAAGCTCCTGCCACCACTGCCACTGTCACTTCACGCCCTGACGGGTTCATCAACGGGTTTACTGACAGTGTCAATGCATACCTCGACGCGCAGGAAGCGCTCGCGGACGACGATCTGAGTGCTTACAACACCCACGCGCAGCGACTCATTGATGCGATCGACGCGGTGCCCACCGCGGGGCTTATGGGCGAAGACCTGGGCATATGGCGTACCAATGCCAAGGCCCTGCGTCCGAGCGCACCCTACGACGACATCGAACACGCACGCGCGGACTTCGAGCCCATGAGTAACGCGATCTTCGCGCTCATTGATCGGTTCGGAGTACCCGATGACGCTCCGTTGCACATCGCATACTGCCCGATGGCTTTCGACTTCGAGGGAGCAGACTGGCTGCAGCGCACCGAAACGATCGACAACCCGTACTTCGGCGCCACCATGCTCCAGTGCGGCGAGATCGTGCGCACCATCGAACCAGACGCATCTCAACCAACGCCCAAGCATCCGCCCTCGTTCGCCCCCGCGCACGATCATGGAGGGCACTGAGCATGGATCAGCGTACACACCAAGGCCCCCTCGGACGCATCGTCTACTTCTGCCTGACCCAGAAGCTCGTCGTCGCGATCCTCCTTACGGGGATGATCCTGTGGGGCGTCCTCGTTGCGCCCTTCGATTGGTCGATCGCGAATCTCCCGCGTGATCCTGTCCCCGTCGACGCGATCCCGGACATCGGCGAGAATCAGCAGATCGTGTTCACCGAGTGGACCGGGCGATCGCCTCAGGACATCGACGACCAGATCTCCTACCCCCTCACCGTCGCTCTACTGGGCATCCCTGGGGTCAAGGACATCCGCTCGTACTCCGTATTCGGGTTTTCCACGATCTATGTCGTCTTCGACGAGGACATCGAGTTCTACTGGTCCCGCTCACGGGTGCTCGAAAAACTCAACGCCCTGCCCGCGGGCACCCTCCCGCAGGGTGTCTCGCCCATGCTTGGCCCCGACGCGACAGCGCTTGGGCAGGTTTTCTGGTACACTCTCGAAGGCCGTGACGCGAACGGCAACCCCACCGGCGGGTGGGACCTCGATGAGCTGCGCTCGATCCAGGACTTTAATATCAAATACCTGCTCTCGGGTGTCGAGGGTGTATCCGAGGTTGCCTCCATCGGCGGGTTCGTCCGCGAGTATCAGATCGATGTCAACCCCGACGCGATGCGCGCCGCGGGGATCACCCTCCCGCAGGTGATGAACGCCGTGCGAAACTCGAACCTTGATGTCGGGGCACGCACAATCGAGGTCAACCGGGCGGAGTACCTCGTACGCGGGATCGGTTTCATCGAGTCCATCGAGGATCTGGAGCAGACTGCGATCGTCGCCCGTGACGGGCAACCCATCCTGCTTTCACAGATTGCCAAGATCGGCACCGGCCCCGCACTCCGCCGCGGGGTACTGACTAAGGAGGGATCCGAGGCCGTCGGCGGGGTCGTGGTCGCACGCTACGGCGAGAACCCCATGGCCGCAATCGAACGCGTGAAAACCAAGATCAATGAGATTGCTCCGGGGTTGCCTGCCAAGGTTCTTGAGGATGGCACCGAGTCCCGCGTCACCATCGTCCCCTTCTACGACCGATCCGGGCTGATCAACGAGACACTTGAGACCCTGAACTCAGCGATCGAGCAGCAGGTCCTCATCACCCTCATCGTTGTTGTGCTCATGGTCATGCACCTGCGTTCGAGCATCCTCATTGGGGCGATGCTCCCCATCGCGGTGCTGGGCACTTTCGTCGGGATGAAACTCTTTCATGTTGATGCGAATATCGTCGCGCTCTCGGGGATCGCCATCGCGATCGGGACCATCGTGGATATGGGAATCGTGCTTTCAGAGAACATGCTCCGCAAGCTCAAGGAAGCGCCCGAGGGTACACCCCGCATCGATACGATCTACAGCGCGACAATGGAGGTCGGTGGTGCAGTCCTCACCGCTGTCGCCACGACGATCGTCGGGTTTCTTCCCGTCTTCACGATGACCGCTGCGGAAGGCAAGCTCTTCAAACCCCTCGCGTACACCAAGACCTTCGCGCTTATCGCGTCGATCGTGATAGCGCTGACGATCCTCCCCGCCGTCGCCCATGTGCTCCTCGGATACACACCCAGACGGGGCATGATTGACCGCATCGCCAAGTCCAAACCCGCGCGGGTGCTCGTGTGGTCAGTCAATATTGTGGTGGTGCTCTTTGTGCTCGTGCTGCTCACTCGATCGTGGGAACCAATTGGCCCCGAGCCGGGCTTCCTTGGCAACGGACTACTCATCGCGCTGATCATCGCGCTGCTGCTTGTTGCCTTCTGGATCGTGCGCCTCGCGTTTCCGCACATGCTCGCGTGGGCACTGCGCCACAAGCTTGTCTCGATGCTACCAGTGTTGTTGCTGGTGTTAACGGGAGCCAGCGTCTGGCTGGGGTTCGATCGTGTCTGGGGCTGGATGCCCGATCGAATCCGCGCCACTGATTCGATGATCAGACTCGCGCACGACTTCCCGGGGATGGGCTCGGAGTTCATGCCCTCGCTCGACGAGGGCGCATTCCTATACATGCCGACCACCATGCCCCATGCTTCAATTGGCGAGGCAACTGATATCCTCAAAGAACTCGATAGGCGCATTCTGAGCGTCCCCGAGGTCGAGAGTGCAGTGGGCAAGATCGGACGCGTGGACTCACCGCTTGATCCCGCGCCCATCTCCATGATTGAGACAATTATCGAGTACGAGAGCGAGTATATCGTCGACGAGCACAACCGACGGGTGCTCTTCGCCTATGACACCGATCGCGACGAGTTCGTCCGCGACGAGATGGGCAATCTCATCGAGGACAAAGACGGCAAGCCCTACCGGCAATGGCGCGACGGGATCGACTCGCCGCAGGACATTTGGGACGAGATCGTGAACGCCGCCCAGATGCCGGGACTCACGAGCGCCCCCAAGCTCCAGCCCATCGAGACCCGCATCGTTATGCTCCAGTCCGGGTTCCGCGCCCCTATGGGCATCAAGGTGTTCGGCCCTACCCTCGAATCGATCGAGTCGTTCGGGTATGAGCTCGAGAATCTGCTCAAGCAGGTCCCGTCCGTGCAACCCGCAGCGGTCTTCGCGGATCGGGTGGTCGGGAAACCCTACCTCGAGATCGAGATCGATCGCGAGAAAATCGCCCGCTACGGGCTGCAAATCGCGGATGTACAGCAGGTCATCGAGGTCGCGATCGGAGGCAAGCCCCTGAGCATGAGCGTCGAAGGTCGCGAACGCTACCCGATCCGCGTGCGCTATCAGCGCGAACTCCGCGACCAACCCGACACGCTCGGCGACATCCTCATAGCATCTCCAAGCGGCGCACAGATCCCATTGCGTGAGCTTGCGACGATCGTCTACACCCGAGGCCCACAGATGATCAAAAGCGAGGACACTTTCCTCGTTTCGTATGTTCTGTTCGACAAGCTCCCCGAGTACGCGGAGGTGCGTGTCGTCGAGGATGCACGCGATTTCATCAACGCGAAGATTGCGTCGGGCGAGCTGCGTGTGCCCGCGGGTGTGAGCTTCGAGTTTGCCGGTGCGTACAAGAACCAAGTGCGTGCCGCCAAGACACTGGCTGTGGTCCTTCCGCTCTCGCTCGCGGTCATCTTCCTGTTGATCTATCTTCAGTTTCGGCGTGTGAGCGTGACACTCATGATCTTCTCCGGCGTGTTCGTCGCCTGGTCTGGCGGGTTCCTGATGCTCTGGCTCTACGCCCAGCCGTGGTTCATGGACTTCGAGCTGCTGGGTACGAACATGCGAGAGCTGCTGCAGATCCGCGAGTACAACCTGAGCGTCGCAGTGTGGGTCGGGTTCCTCGCACTGTTCGGGATCGCGACCGACGATGGGGTGGTCATGGCCACCCGCATCGAGCAATCGATGAATGAAGACAAACCCACGACGATTGACGCTATCCGCGCCTGTGTCGTAACAGGCGGGCGTCTCCGCATCCGCGCCGCCGTCATGAC
>DDGE01000025.1 GCA_002337545.1 Phycisphaerales bacterium UBA1910
GTGAAGAGCCCCGCCGACATCGCCATGATCCCCCGCACACCCATCCTTGGCATGATTCCCGACGCGGAAGAAGACCCGGTCAAGCACCAGTCGCTTGAGACGCTGTTCCAGGACAGCCCGAACTCAGTGCTCGCAGAGCATTACCGCCAACTCCGGACACGGATCGTCAAGAAGATGGCCTCGCATGATCACCGCACCCTGCTCGTGGTCGGCGCCATGCCCGGATCAGGAGCCACGAGTGTCGCAACCAACCTCGCTCAGGCCATGCACGCCTCGGGCAAAAAGGTCCTGATCATCGATACCAACTTCCGACGCGCACGCATCCACAGCGCCTTCGGGCTCGCAGAAGCCCCCGGGCTCGCAGAGGTTCTCGCGGGAGAGCAAGCACTGGGCGACGCCGTCCAGGCACTGCCCTCAGGCATGAGCATCCTTCCCGCCGGCGCACGCAACAAACGCGTTGTCGAGCGACTGGGCACAGACATGATGGGGCAGATCCTCGCCCAGGCATCAAGCGAGTACGACTGCGTCATCCTCGATGTCGCTCCAGCGATCGTCGCGGGCGATGCCCAGACCATCGCAACCCATGTCGACGCGACCATCTTGGTTGCACGAGCACTCCAGGAGAAACGCGGGCAGATCGCACGCCTCAAGGGAGAGCTCTCCGACACCCGCGCCGAGTTCCTCGGTGTTCTCGTCAACGGCGTCAAAAGCTCCGCGGGCGGGTACATGCGAAAGAATATCCGCACATCCCACAAGTACCACGCAGAGGAAACCCCGCAGGCTGTCTGATCGCAGGCATCTGTATTCTCGAGGAGCATCGGATTGGGTGCACAGGACCCATCGCGAGAGCAGCTTGGCACACCCCGTCGTGTGCTCGTCACCGGCGGCGCCGGATTTATCGGCTCGCACCTGATTGACGCACTCCTCGAACTCGGCGACGAAATCACCGTCATCGATAATCTCTCCACCGGGCAGATCCAGAACCTCGCACGATGCAAGGATCGGATCCGCTTCATTGAATCGAGCGTCTCTCAAGCACTCCCCACACTCAATGGCGAGCAGTTCGACGAGATCTATCACCTCGCCGCCGCTGTCGGCGTGGAGCTCGTTCTGACCGACCCGGTCGGCTCGATCCATACCAATGTGAATGAGACCTATGAGGTCCTCCGGTTCGCTCGCGAGAACGGGAACGCGAGAGTGCTTATCGCGTCCTCCTCCGAGGTCTACGGCAAGCCGGGTACAAGCGTATTCTCGGAGACTGACGACCTCCTCCTCGGTTCCACCGAAACCACACGCTGGTCATACGCACACGCCAAAGCGCTCGATGAACATCTCGCGATCGGGTTCACCTCCCAGTTCGGACTCGACACCGTGTGCTGCAGATTTTTCAACACCGTCGGGCCCCGCCAAGTCGGACGCTACGGCATGGTGCTCCCCCGGTTCGTTCAAGCGGCCCACGCGGGTGCCCCCCTCAAAGTCTTTGGCGACGGGACCCAGACGCGCTGTTTTTGCGATGGACGCGATGTCGCATCCGCTCTGCCACAGCTCATGCGTTCCCCATCCCGTGAGCACCGGGTGTACAACATCGGCTCAGACCGGCCAATCTCAATCCGCGATCTCGCGGAGCTCGTGATCACAACGCTGGGTTCGCGTTCGACACTCGAACTAGTGCCGTACGATCTCGCCTACCCTGTCGGCTTTGAGGACCTGCGTCATCGAAAGCCCGATCTGGACCGGATCCGAGGCGCTATCGGATTCACACCAAAGTACACGCTCAATCAAACGATCCAGGACCTGCACAGCGAAATGACTGAATCGAGCTCCACCCAGGGGAGTGTCTCTTGATGCTTCCACTCAACCAGCTCGATCCGAACCCGCTCGAATCAGTGGCGCAGGAGATCAATATCCCCATCGAGCCGACGGCTCCTGTCACCGGTGCCGCCCAGATCGCGGAGTCCGCCGGAACACAGCTCGACATTCTTTCCGGCTATATCTTCGTCTTCGTCGTCGCATTTATTGTCACACTGCTCAGCACACCGCTCGTGCGCAAGCTGGCCATCGCCAATGGGATCATCGATCACCCATCGGAAGCACGCAAGATCCACAAGCTCCCGATCGCGTATCTCGGCGGCGTCGCCGTCTATCTCGGCATTGTCGCGGGGATCATGTACAGTTACTTCGGCGCCAATACTCCCGCGCTTATCACCTATCACGAGATGACTTCCGAGCACATGATCGACGGTACTTCGTACCCGATCGTCCCGCTCTGGATCGCCTTGGGCATGACCTCGATCGTCCTGGTCGGGCTGCTCGATGATGTGACAGGGATTCCTCCTCGCGTCAAACTGGGCGGCCAACTCATCGCCGCGGCGGGGCTCGCGCTCGGGAATATCGGCATCAATGTCGCCGCGGGCGTGCTCAAGCCAACGCTCGGACGGTTGTTCGATAACCCAGACCTTGTCTACCACATCCCCCTGCCGATGGATATTCCAACCCTCGGCTCAAGCATCGAACTCGACATCATCTACTGGTCTGGCACCGCGATCATCGCGATCTTCGTCCTCGGCGCGTGCAACGCGTCAAACTTCATCGACGGGCTCGACGGACTCCTCACCGGCGTTACATCCATCGCCATGGTGGGCCTGATCGCGATCTCGCTCACACTCGCCATGCTCGACGACGGCATCTTCGACGCTCCCCGCATCATCTTCGGGCTCGCGGTGCTCGGCGCCTGCCTCGGCTTCCTCCCCCACAACTTCAATCCCGCGTCGATCTTCCTTGGCGACACGGGTTCGCTCCTGCTCGGATATTGCAGCGCCGTCATGATCCTCTCGCTGGGTGATACGGGCAAGACCTGGCTCGTCGCCGCGGGACTGATCATCTACGCGATCCCGATCATCGACACGATGCTCGCCATCATCCGGCGCAAGCTCGCGGGCAAGAAAATGTCCGACCCGGACGCTGATCACCTGCATCACATGCTCAAACGCTCGTTCGGCGTGAAGGGCGCCGTCTTCACGCTTTACGGGATTGGTATCGCGTTCATGCTCCTCGGAGTGATGCTGTCCTACTTCCGCGGACGAATCATCTACGCGCTCGCGCTGCTCATGGCGTCCTACATCGGGGTGTACGCGATCAAGATCGCCCGCCAATCCGCGATCCACGCTCACGCCAGCGAACCGGCTACGGATGCGAAACCAAAGGAAAACCCCGCACCCAGCACGCAGAGCGAGCCGGCACGGGGTATTGCTTCCAGCAAGTAAAGACGCTCGGGTTACTCCGTCGGGGTCTCATCGAAGGCGAACTTAATCGTTGCCTTCGCATCCTTGAGCGCTTCGCGTGCCTCGGACTCGTTTCGGATCAGCCGGCTGCTGGCGAGTGTCCCTGTCGGACGGCTCTTGTTCAGCTTGCCGATCACCCAGCCATCGTTGAGCATGACCTCGAGTGTCTGAAGGTACACAGAGATCCCCAACCCGGCAGCCCCGCCGACTGATTTGCGTGAGATTGCCTCTGAGAGTTGGTTGTAAATCGTTTCAAAGTCCGATTCGGTCTTGAGGACATCGATCATGGTCTTCCATGCGCCCGTGTAGGGAAGCATGGACTCGCCCCGCTTGTAGCATGTGACCTTGCTGATCCGCCCGTTGGCGAGCTGCGCAATCTCAACCTCTTCCGCGTTCCGGAGATTCAGCTTGAACTCGTTGAGCTTGGTGATCTGGAACTTGCTCTCGCGCCCCGAGAAACGGGTGATGAGCTGCTTGGACGACCCGACATCGAATGCGCCGAAACCGGCGTTCTCGATATTCTGATTCGTGAACCCGCCCTGAGCGAGCCATCGCCATGCCTGAGCCGGGTTCAGATTCAGACCCGAATCCTTCGCGATCTTTTTGCAGTACTCCTGCAGATCCGTAAAGCGACCGTTCGCAGCGTACCAGTACTCCGCGAAGCGGATGTGCTGTCGAATGTTCCGTCGCCCCTTCTCGTCATACATGGCCTTGAGCCATTGGGCATCGTGCTCGCCGCGTTCACACTCAAGGATGGAGTATGCGACCTCGCGTGATGTGCCGTGGGCCAGCGTCATCCCAGCCGCCAGAATCGGGTCCGCAAAGCCCGCGGCCTCGCCGCAGATCCACCAGTTCTCGCCCGCAAGACGATCCGCGAGATGCGACCAGTTCTTCGTCGTCAGCACATTGCCGTCCGTGTCCGACTTCGCGTCCTTGAGCAGTTCACGGATCTCGGGCTGTTCCTTGATCGCCTTCAGGTAGAGATCCTTCGGCGTGAGCCCGGATTCTTTGTAGTACTCGCTGGGGCAAATGAGCCCAACAGACGCGCGGGAAGGCCCGAGGGGAATGAACCACATCCACCCGTAGGGGAGCGAGCGGACCTGAACACGCGTGCCGCCCACGCCGATCTCGACCGCCCATTTCGCGTTGTCCCAGTAGTCCCAGAATGCCACATTCCGCAGATGAGTGGGCGCCTCGCTCTCGATCCCCAACGCCTTGCGGAGAATCGCCGCGTGTCCCGACCCGTCGACATAATGACGCGCCCGGATGATCTCGCCCGAATCGAGCTTGAGACCCTCGATCCGATCGCCGTCCACAAGGACCTCGCGGACCATCGTCTCCTCACGCACGGCAGTGCCCATCTCCTCGGCGTGGCGGAGGAGGATTTCGTCATACCGGTCCCGCTCGACCTGGAAGGCCGTGTGACGACGCTGACCCTCGTATTTCGCGGGTCGTTCCTCGTCCGTGAACTCTTCGGCGGGGTAGAAATCAAAGTCCCACGCTTCCGAGTCCTTTCCCCATGTGTACGAACCGCCGAGCTTGACCGGGAAGTTGGCTGCTTCGACCTTCTCCCAGACGCCCATCTCGTGAAGGATGGCGCTGATACCGGGCAGTTGCGATTCCCCGACATGCTCACGGGGGAACTTGGCCTTCTCCAGAATCAGAACGGAGAGGTCAGGGTTATATTTGTTCAGGAGCGATGCAACGGTCGAACCGCTCGGTCCACCGCCGACGATCACAACATCAACTTCGGTACAGTTGTCTGGCTGACTAATCATGCCTTTTCATTCTCCACACTGAAACGGGCGATCTGTGACACAAAGGGGTGTCACCGATGTGCGCACGCTGGAATGACACCATACAATGAAACGCTCATTCCGCCAAGACCAACCCCCCTCTCGGAGCACAAAGATGTCGAATCGGACCCCATATGTCGGTGGCAACTGGAAGATGAACACGAACGCCCAGAGCGGGACCGAACTCGCCAAGGCCCTCGCATCCGGATTGACCGGGACCGGCGGTGTCGATGTCGCGATCTTCCCACCATTCATCTATCTCCGGGACCTCAACAATGCGATCTCGGGGTCCGATATCATCCTCGGCGCACAGGACGCCTACTTCGAGCCCAACGGGGCGTTCACGGGCGAGATATCCATCGAGATGCTCAAAGACTGCGCCGTCAGCTCGGTTCTCACTGGGCATTCTGAGCGCCGCCATGTGATCGGGGAATCCGACTCGATCATCAACACCAAGACCCGCGCCATCCTCGACGCGGGGCTTCAATGCGTCCTCTGCGTCGGAGAAACGCTCGATCAGCGTGAATCCGGGAAAACTGACGCGATCAACGAACACCAGATCCGTGCCGGGCTGGAGGGCGTATCCAAGGTTCAACTCACGAACCTCGTAATCGCTTATGAACCCGTATGGGCGATCGGGACCGGAAAGACCGCCACCCCAGAGGATGCCCAGGACGCGCATGCGAAGATTCGCGAGTTGATCGCGAACATGTACGATCAGGATGCGGCAGACGCGATTCGGATCATCTATGGCGGGTCGATGAAGCCCGGGAATGCCGCCCAACTCATGGGGATGGCTGATATTGACGGCGGTCTCGTCGGCGGCGCATCACTCAAAGCGGACGACTTCCTCGAAATCATCCGCGCAGGGGTGCCCCAGGGCGTGTGATCGCCGACCTCTTCGATGAAGCAACTCGAATGAGCGCCTAGACTTGCCCCTGCCCCGGATCGGCTCACGCGAGCCGAGGAGCGATGATTGATACCCCCCAGGAGCCGATCGTGGACCTGAGCTCGATGACCCATACCCTCGCCCAGAGCACTCCCACCCTTGCGATGTACTGGAGCCCCGTCGTCACGAATATTCTCGTCGGCGTGTTCCTCGTCGTTTCGGGAGCGATGATCCTGCTCGTGCTCATCCAGCGCCCGCAGGGCGGCGGCCTCAGCGGTGCATTCGGTGCGGGCGGAGGCGGTGGAGGTGGCGCGGGTCAGACCGCGTTCGGGACCAAAACCGGCGATGTGCTCACAATCGCGACCGTGACGATCTTCGGGCTCTTCCTTCTCACCGCGATCGTTCTGAACTTCGCAACCCGTCCGCAGATCCCTCAGGATGCTGCCCCAGCACTGATCGCCCCCGAAGGTGAATCGCAGGGCGACGCGGCTGAAGCGATTCAGGATGCGCAGGACGAGAATGCCGCCGAACTGATCGAGGATGCCATGGAATCGACCCCAGAGATCGAATCTGATGGTGATGCGAGCACGGAAACGCCTGCGGACGAATCGACGGATGCCCCGGCACCCGCCAACGATGAGCCCGTGACAAACGAAGATCAACCGAGCTGAACACAGGAGCCGCACCTTGATCCGAAGCATGACAGGGTTTGGCGATGCCTCCGGGAATGACACCAGTTCGGTGTACACCGTTGAGGTACGGAGCGTCAACAACAAGTTTCTCAAGATCGGGACCCGCATTCCCGAACGCCTCGCTTCGCTCGAGCCCGAGATTGAGCAGGTCGTCCGCGCCACTGTTTCGCGTGGATCTGTCACCGTCACGGTGACATGCACGGACACCGACGAGGGCGCCGCACAGGAAATCAACGCCGCCGCGCTCCGCAAATACGCGGAACAGGTCGCCAGCGCAACCGGCGTCTCGATCGATCAGGTCAATGTCAGTCATCTGGTCATGCTCCCGGGGGTTTTGTGCCCGCCGAGCGATGGAGAGTTCCGGCTTCAACGCGCCCGCGAGGGAATCATCCCGCTCGTCAAGCTCTCCCTCGAACATCTGATCGCGATGCGAACGCGCGAAGGGATCGCACTGCATGACGATCTGATGCTGCACCTCGACTTCATCGCGGAACGACTCGACCAGATCAAGGATTTCGCTCCTGGAGTCGTCGCGGACTACGAACGCCGCCTCAAGGAACGGATGGACTCCCTGATCAAGGACGCGGGCACCGAGGTTGAGCAGGGCGAGTTGATCCGAGAGATCGCTGTCTACGCTGAAAAAACCGACATCGCGGAAGAGATCTCGCGTCTTGGCGAGCATCTCGTGCATTTCCGCGACATGCTCGGCGACGACTCAGGCCGCCCGATCGGACGCACGATGGACTTCCTCGCACAGGAACTCCTCCGCGAAGCAAACACCATCGCCAGCAAGAGTCCCGACGCGAAGCTCAGCCGATTGATCGTCGAGATCAAGGGCGCGATCGATCGCATCAAGGAGCAGGTTCAGAATGTCGAGTGAACGCGCCCGCGTTCACGCATAGGAGCTGAGGGGCACGCCGTGACAGCATCTCGTCAGCAGCTCTCTCAACGCGAGATCGAGGGTGTCCTCCGACAATACCAGGTCGGTACCGTCCACAACATCCGCGAGTTGCCCGAAGGATCACTCTACTCGCCCAAGGTCATCCTCGACACCGAACGGGGCACGCTGCTGCTCAAACGCCGCGCACGCGGGTTGGACATGCCCGCACTCGTCGCGTTCGGTCACGAGGTGGTCCTCGGCTGTCAACGCAATGGGCTGTGCGTTCCCCCGCTGGTTGGTACCAAAGAAGACAACAGCTCATTCGTGCAGTTCTCGGATCATGTCTACGAGCTGTTCGTCTTTATCGAAGGGCAACGCTTCGACTATGCGAACCCCAATCACGCGTTTGAGATGGGGTCACTGCTCGTGGAAACACACGGCGCGATGGATCGTGTCCAGACCACCTTCCCCCCGGCAACTGAGCCCGAATCAATCGATCTGGCGCGGCTCAACGCGATCAATCCCATCGAGCACCTGCTCCCACCCAAGCTCTCCGAGGATGTCCCCCGGATCATCGGGTATGCGCACGAACTCGCGCAAGCGAACGCGCCCTCCCCTGCACTCGTGCACGGCGATTGGCATCCGGGGAACATGATCTTCCGAAACGATGCGCTTGTCGCCGTCTGCGACTTTGACAACACCCGGATCGGCTCACGACTGCGCGAGCTTGCCCAATCGCTCGTGCATGTATCGATGGTCACCCCCTCTCCCGGACAACGCGGCGCGGAGATCGCAGTCGAACCCGACGCCGCCCGACTCGTTTCGTTCTGGAATGGGTATCGCGACGCAGGTGGCAGTGAGAATGCGCGGACCGCCGTTGGGCTGATGCCCGGCGTCATGCTCGATGAGGCCCTCGCGTCGCTGGGCACCACACCCAACGAGCACCACGGCGCCATGCTCAGCGCTGTCTGGAGAAAAGCGGCCTGGATCGACGAGAACCAAGCGCGACTGATCGATCGCCTGAACCATTGAACCCATCCCGCCGCTGCGCGGTATAGTGTGGTGTCATGCCCTCGCCGATTCACATCCTGACTCTCGCACTGGTGATGTCGTCCGCCGGCCTGAGCCACGCGCAACCCGCTCCCGATGAAATCGTCATCGAAACAACCCCCGAGACCGAGCCCGAGGTCATCGAGGAATGGATCGAGCAGCTTGAGAGCCCTGATTGGCTCATGCGAGATCTCGCTACACTCGAACTCGCGGAACTCGATCCGGGGATTTCTCTCGAAACGCTCGAGAGATACATCACCCATAACGATCTCTCCATTGAACAACGCTCACGCCTCTGGCTGGCTTGCCTCCGACGCTTCGAAATGCGCCCCAAGGGCGCGCTGGGTGTCCAGTTCGGCGAGATTCAGATGGGCGCGATCGAAGTCATTCCCATACCGGACAACCCCGAGTTCCCCGCATCGATGGTGCTCAGGCAGGGCGACAAGATTGCCCTCGTCGCCGATCGCCTCATGGAAGGGACATTCTCACTCCGCGCCGAGATCCTCTCGCGCGATCCGGGTGAGATCCTCCCTGTCACCCTCATCCGCAACACACGCCCAACCAGGTTCGATCTCAGACTCGGGGCCTACTCGAATCTGACTGGCGGCGCGCGGATGGATACAGAGATGCTCGTCACGGCATTACAACGACGCTGGGATCGCCGGGGCATCAGCATCGGAACCGCCGATACGGTGGGCGATGCCATCAACCGCGAGTCATGGGCCCAAGCCGCATTCCCTGAGGGGGTTGTGCCAGATCCACGCGAGCCCGAACTGATCGCACCACGAGGGATCGTGTTCGGCCCCGGGATGCGCAGCGCGGTTGATGGAACGCGCTGGGACCGCACGATCATCGATGTGTGGACCGATCCCGCCGATTTCAGGAATGACTCGGATCAACGCGGATCGCTTATCCTTGGCGAACAGCTGCAACCGCTGATCGCGTTGCAAGACCTGTATGTCAGCCAGCAACTCCTGTTAAAAGTCGACATGTCAACCACGAACGACGCGGACACCAAGGCCGGGATCGAGTCTGAGCTCGCTGCGGTCCAGAAGAAGCTGGATCGAATCAGAAATGAGATCGAGAGCACCCGCGCCACATCGCGAACGCCTTAACGCTCACTGTCTCGCGCAGCACACAACGAATCGTAAAGCGCCTGCACGGCCCCACGCGCCGTCACGAAGACCGCTCGATCGACATCGTTCTCCGTGAGATCCAACGCCCGTTTACATCTCGAGATGCACTTGCGCCGCATGCCCGGACGAGGCAGATCGAGCCCGTTGTCATAGACATCCGCGAGCTTGACGATCCGCGCTTGCCACGGCCCTTGCTCAAGCCGGATGTCATAGTCTTTCTCGCGCTCCGGCTCGATGAGCAGCATGTTCTTCGTCATGCACGCGACACAATCAGCGACCTCGCGACCGAACCGTTTATGGATGTCATCGAAGTCAGTGCGGGTGTCTTCGATCGTGTCGTGCAGAAGCGCAGTCGCGATCGCAACCTCGTCGTCGCATCCGAAGATATCACGCAAGACCATCGCGACCCGGAACGGGTGCGCCACGAACGGTGTCTTCTTGTCCTTGCGATACTGATGGTTGTGGGCACGCGCGGCGTACGACGCGGCGCGTTGCCAGAGCTTGGGTTCAACAGTATTCATTGCCATATACGAGCATACATGCACGCACAGAAACAAACAACGCACTCGCCGAGGGCAAGTGCGTTCGCTTGTGTAAAACTTTTGACTCCGATCATCGACGCGAGACGACGACCTTGACCTTCGAGGGAGCGAACCCATGCTCATCGAAGATCATGAGCTCGTTCGGGCCGTCCGGCTTCAACCAGGCGCCGGGGATCGTCAACGGCATCGCGGGCTCGACATCCTTGCCCTTGGGATCCGCAACGAAATAGCGTCCCAGCGCGTGACCGTTGAGATAGATCTGACCCTTGCTCAGACCTGAGCAATCCAGATCGAGCGCCGCGATCGAGTCCGGCGAATCAAAGCTCGTTTTCCACCACGAGGGCTTTTCCGTGTTCTTCAGCTTTGCTTTCGTCACGGAGTCAAAGTCGATCTCCGCCGGGGGCTCCCACTTCGCGAAGGACCAGGAGCACTTGTCGGTGATCGGGTTCGCCGCTTCGAGGAACGCACCATCGCTATCGATAAGCTTGTGCATCTTCTCCACGAACGATTCGTCGGCCTCCGTAGTCGCGTTATCTTCGAACGCGATCTGGATGACATTGTTCCCGCGCTTGGTTGCCTCATCATCAAAGGTAACCGTTGTCGCACGACCTGGCGCAACGAGCGTAAACGGCTCTTCGTTGAGCACGATCAATGCCCGCGCGGGGAGGGCGGGAAGCTCGAGGAAGATCGATGACTTCTTCAAGTGCTTGAAGCTCCAGGTGATCCGGTCCGGGAGGGTCGTATCGCCCGGGCGAAGCCCGAAGATCGGCGACTTGAACGCGAGCAGATCGATGGGGTCGCCCTGTTCGATCTTCGATTTGCCGGGCTTGAACGCGATGCGTTCGATGATGTGCCCGTACACACCCTTGCGCTGGGTCAGATCCGTACCGGCGTGAGCGCGTCCCATGTTGTCCGCGAGCATCACAAGGTGCTGATTCCCCTTCTTGGTGGCCAGCGGGATTTCTTTCTCTGCACCGGGACCGGTGCCAAGCACACCCTGATGTTCCGCGTCGAGATACATCGCAACACGGTCGGTCATCTCGGGAGCGCTGGCCTTGAGTTTCTTGGTCGCGCTGTTCTTGAGCTCAACCCGGTACCACCCATACCCGTACGGGGTTCCAAGCTCGGACAGATCCGCGGGGCCGGGGATCTGCGCATACCTTGGCGACTCGCCGGAGATGTGCTCCTCCGGGACCGCGCACTCCCAGTTGCCCAGGCTGACCTTGGGAAGCTTTGTCCCAGGGTAATCCTCGGGCGCCTTGGTCGTGATGGTTTTCGATTTGCCCGTTTCGTCGATGTGCGTGTGCGTCTTGCCGTTATCCGAAGGCAGGGGCTCACCGTCCACCGTCAAACCGCCGACGCCAACATAGATGTCGTTGCCGTGGAAGTAGGTCTCGTCCGCCATCTCATCGGACATCACGACAATCGTCATACCCTCATGCTCAACGACCAGGGGCTTGCGGGCCTTGGGAACTTCAACCTCCAGTGGTGTGCCGTTGATCGAAACCTCGCCCAGCGCATTCGCAGGACCGAAGAGGACAAGCGTGTTCCCGACATGCGCCATCGCGTTGAGCGATGTATGGTCGAGCGTGTGCGACGACGAGAGGTGCACATCAAGCATGCACCAGTGGACGCGCTGGTGTCCGACGCGTACAGGAAGCTTCGCGCCATCGCTCAGGAGCAGGTTCAGCGTGCCTGGCTTGCTCTTGGGCGGCGAGAAAATAAACACGATCGAGCCCTGCGTGCCGCGCATGTGCGTAACAGCGTGGCCATTGATCGCTGAATCATCGCTCGCGGGATCGATCACGATCGGTGGCTGCTCGTGCTCGGTGTGCGCCAGGATTCGAGAGAAGTTGCTCGCGAACAGGTTCAGTCGTCGGACAGGCAACCCCTCCGCCGCGAGCCGCCCGTGCTCGTCCACCATCGCGTTGGAATCACTCAGCGGCGTGAAAGGCGAAAAGTCGCCACGCTCATCACTCCCAGCCAGGAATCCGGGGGTCACGCCCGCACAGAACGCGCCGAGGTTGTACTGCCCGCCGGCACACATGATCTCCGCGAGCTGACGCTGCAGCATGAGCCCATCCATCGGCTCCGGTTTGGGCTGGCCGAACTTCGGGCGGGCGCGTGGCCCGTAATCGATCACGATCTGAGGCTGATCGGGGCAGACGGCCTTGAGCTGGCGCATGGTCCCGAACATATCACCCTCGCCCGCCCATGCGTCGATGTCGCCTTCGACACCCTCCCACAGGTTGTTCGCGTTGAGCTTGGGAACGGTGAATCCTGCTTCGCGGAGGTAGCGGCCCAGCTCGCCAAGGTAGCCCTTGGCCGCGACCGCGTCGCCACAGAACCACTTGTTCTCGTTCTGGATCATGATGATCGGCGCACCCTTGGTCGTCGATGCCTGCAGATCCTTGAGCTGCTTGGCCAGCGCGTTGAAATACTTGCCAACCGCTTCAAGGAAGGGCTGGTTGGGCTTGCGGACCTCGAGATCGGGCATGTTGAGCAGCCACGCGGGCAAACCACCAAGGTCCCACCCCTCGCCGATGTACGGCCCAACGCGGAGCACGCAATACATCCCCGCCTCGTGAATGAGTTGTACAAACGAACGGATGTCGTTGTTGTCCTTGAAGTCGTAACTCCCCGGACGCGTCTCGATCTGGCTCCAGAAAATCGGGACCTCGATGCAGTTAAGCCCCGCATGTTTGGCGGCACGGATGCGGTCCGCCCATTCGCTCGGGGCGATGCGCTGGAAATGGATCGATCCTGTGACGATCCAGACGCGCTTGCCGTCGATCATGAGGGTGCGACTATCGAAGCTGACTGATGCCATGAAGTACCCCTGTGACAACGCTTTACAGCGGAATCGAGTGTCTGCCTACCGGACGAGTTCGCCCGTGGCGAGCCAACGAACATCCCGATCGTTGGCGTGGGCCTAGACCCTATGAGCATGCCCAAAAAAGGCAAATTTGTGAACGGTCGACACCCCCCACCAAAGCAATCACGGCATACGAATTCCTTGCGAACAAAGTTTCGCAAATCACTTATTCACATATACTTATGCACATTCGATGCGCGATTGATCACCCGCGTCACAATTCACGCGCGCCAACGCCGAGAACTTTGAAAATTCTTGAGCGCGTACAAGCATCGAACACAAGTGTTTGGTATTTAAACGGGTTCAGTCAGGACGCCCAGCACTCGTATTCGTCATGCTGAATCAGGGCCTTGTTGATCTCAAGAAGATCACGATTCCCAGTCGTCTTGAACCCGCACCTCTCCGCAACGCGGATCGATCCAAGGTTATCGCGACAGATATACCCTCGGACCAGGTGCATGCCCAGACCGGACGGGTGATCGGCGAGCGCAAAGTCAATCACACCCTGCGCGGCTTCAGACCCGTACCCCATACCCGAGAGTCGGGAATCGACCCACCAGTTGGCTTCGCAGGACCACTCGAGCCCGCGCTGGATTTTGATCAGATTGAACATCCCAAGGAAACGCCCGGCGTGCTCGCCGTGCTCAATGAACGCCGCGCGTCGCCACGCAACTCCTTCGATGTCCTGCACACGCGCCTTGGTCATCGTGCGATGGAAAAAGTGCGAATCGCTCTCACCCTCGTGATTCACGGGCACCCAGCGCCGCACATCGGCGCGCGAGTGATCCAGCGCCTCGATGAACGCCTCCTCATCACGCGGCGTAAGCAAACGGAACACCAGCCGCTGGGTGGTGAGATCGGGCTTGGGAAGGACTTCCACGACACGGCGGTCGATGACCCGCTTGCCGGTGATCACGCAGGACGGTTGCGAGATCGTTTGTATGGCTCTTGCGGGTGATGCGCTCATGTATCGGACTCCCTTGGGCTGTGTCCGATAGATCGACGCTTCACACGCGTGACATAAGAGAATGCGGGTCCGAATATCTGGTTTTTCTGGATGTCCGATAAATGCGGATGCTTAGCGACAGAACCGGGCCCAGAGCAGGACCGCTTCACGACGAGAGATCCGCTGCCCGCACTCGAACGGGTGGCCTGATGGAACCCGCAGGGTTCCTTCGGGTATCGACGACTCAGAACAACGGAATCCCGAAGGAGACTTCGTCTCCTTAGGGCCACCCAGCCGTCGCGGGTACACTCTCAGTTAACCATATCAGGCGCTATCCGATCCAGAAATCACTCCACCGTCACCGACTTCGCCAGGTTCCTCGGCTTATCGACATCGTGCCCACGCAGCACCGCCGCGTGATACGCCAGCAACTGCAGCGGCACCACCGTCAGCATCGGGCTCAGGCATTCCTCGACCGCGGGCACATACAGCACATCCTCGGCCAGCGTCTTGATCTGCTCGTCGCCTTCGGTCGCGACCGCGATGACATGCCCGCCTCGGGTGCGGACCTCTTCGATGTTGCTCAGCACCTTGTCGTACTGGTTGCCCTGGTTGGCGATGAACACCACCGGCATGCCCTCGTCGATGAGCGCAATCGGGCCGTGCTTCATCTCTGCGGCGGGCATGCCCTCGGCGTGGATGTAGCTAATTTCCTTGAGCTTGAGCGCGCCTTCCATGGCCGTCGGGTAGTTGTACCCGCGGCCGAGGAACAACCAGTTGTCGCGGTGGACATACTTCTCTGTGACCTTGCGGATCAGGTCGTCGGTCTCCAGCACACGCTCGATCAAGTCCGGGACACGATCGAGTTCCTGCATCAGGCGGGCGCTGGCCTCGGGCGACATCATCCGACGCCGAGCCATGAACAGCGAGATCATAGTCAGCACCGCAACCTGCCCGGTAAACGCCTTCGTCGAGGCGACCCCGATCTCGGGGCCCACACGCAAATACACGCCCGCGTCGGTCTCGCGTGGGATCGTCGATCCCACCACATTAATCACACCCAGCGACAACGCGCCACGGTCCTTGGCCTCGTGCAGCGCCGCAAGCGTATCGGCCGTCTCTCCCGACTGGGACACGGCGACAACGACCGAGCCGTCCTCGATCAACGGGTTTCGGTAGCGGAACTCACTCGCATACTCGCATTCCGCGGGGATCTTGGCCAGATCTTCGAGCAGGTACTCGCCGATCATCGCGCTGTGCAGCGCCGTGCCCTGCGCGGTGAGAATCACACGACGGGACTTCACAAGCTCCTTCGCATAACTCATCAGCCCGCCGAGCACGACCTTGCCCTCGTTCTTGTCCAGACGCCCCTTCAGGCAGCGTCGAAGGGCGTCCGGTTGCTCGTAAATCTCTTTGAGCATGTAGTGCTCAAAGTCACCCAGCTCGATCTCTTCCAGATCCATCTCCAGCTGCATGACCTTGGGGGAGATCTCAATATCGTCCACCGTGCTCGTGCGGAACCCATCCCGCGTCAGCCGGGCCACGCTGTAGTCATCAAGCGTGATCGCCTGCGATGCGTGCGCGATGATGGCCGCGGGGTCCGAGGCGACAATGTACTCGCCATTCCCGATCCCCACCAGAAGCGGCGAGCCCTTGCGAGCGCACACCATGACATCGGGCTCCTGCTCGCAGATCACCGCGATCGCGTACGCGCCGCGGACCTCACGCAACGCCGCCTGGACGGCCTTTTCCAGATCGACGCCGTTCTCCGGGTCGTAGAGATGCGAAATCAGCATCCCCAGCACTTCCGTGTCTGTTTCCGTCGTGAACTCGTGCCCCTTGGCCTCCAGCAGCGTCCGCAGCGAGGCGTAGTTCTCGATGATGCCGTTGTGGATCAGGGCGATCCCGTGATCGCGATCGCGGTGCGGGTGGGCGTTGATCTGGGTCACCCCGCCGTGGGTCGCCCAGCGGGTGTGGGCAATGCCGATGGATCCGGAAACGCCACCAATGGAATCAAGCTCGGTTTCAAGGTTGGCAACCCGCCCGACGGCCTTGGCGATCTGGAGCTTCCCCCCGTCGATCGAAGCGACACCCGCGGAGTCATACCCGCGGTATTCCAGACGCTTGAGCCCCTCGATCAGGAGCGGTTGGACGGGTTTGTTCCCGATATACGCGACGATTCCGCACATGCTTGGGTCTCCGTGACTCATCCGAAACTGGGGAGTCTCTCCAATCTTCAAATCGGCCGATCCGTCGGCGTGCATCATCCTACGACGCCGAGCGAACCGGGTTCATCGACTCATCCAGAACCCAGCCGACACAATCCCCCCAGATGCCCAATTCGCACACAGATCGGACGAAAAAACGACGCACCCCTGAGTTGGTGCATACACTCATGTGGTTTAGGCGCACTAAGTCACAACTCCCTTTTTATTGGACCCTGTCAGAGCCCGGCAGGGCCATCGAAGGACACCCACACATATGCCCCGACGCGACGATCTCCACACGATCCTCCTCATCGGTTCCGGCCCCATCGTCATCGGGCAGGGATGCGAGTTCGATTACTCCGGCGCCCAGGCGTGTAAAGCCTTGCGAGATGAGGGGTACCGCGTTGTCCTCGTCAACTCCAACCCCGCGACGATCATGACCGACCCCGCGTTCGCGGATCGCACCTACATCGAGCCCATCACGCCCGAGGCCGTCGAAAAGATCATCATCAAGGAAAAGGAACGCGGGAACCCGATCGACGCCGTTCTCCCGACACTCGGCGGACAGACCGCCCTCAACTGCGCCTGCGAGATGCACGACTCGGGCATCTTCGAGAAGCACGGCATCGAGATGATCGGCGCCAACCGCGAGGTCATCCACAAGGCAGAAGACCGCAAGACCTTCGCAGACATCGTTCATGACCTCGGACTCAAAACCCCTGACTCACTCACGGTCGAGCACCTCAACGAGGCGCTCGACTTTTTAGATCAGCACGGCCTGCCCATGATCGTCCGCCCCGCATTCACGCTCGGCGGCTGGGGCGGCGGGATCGCCTACAACCGCGCCGAGTTCGAAGAACTCGTCACCCGAGGACTCCGCGCCTCGATGATCAACCAGGTCCAGGTCGACAAGTCGCTCATCGGGTGGAAGGAATACGAGCTCGAGGTTGTCCGCGACAAGAAGGACAACTGCATCATCGTGTGCGGCATCGAGAACATCGACGCGATGGGCGTGCACACGGGCGACTCGATCACCGTCGCGCCGATCATGACCCTGACGGACAAGGAATACCAGAAGATGCGCGACGCCGCGCTCGCGATCATGCGCGGCGTCGGCGTCGAAACAGGTGGGTCCAATGTCCAGTTTGCCGTCAACTCAAACCCCGAGCCCGACGAGAACGGACACAAGCCCTTCGAGATGGTCGTCATCGAGATGAACCCGCGCGTGTCCCGCTCGTCCGCACTGGCATCAAAGGCCACCGGGTTCCCGATCGCCAAGATCGCCGCCAAGCTGGCCATCGGGTACACGCTCGACGAGCTGCGTAACGACATCACCGGCACCACCAGCGCGTGCTTTGAGCCGAGCATCGACTACATCGTCACCAAGATGCCCCGCTGGACCTTCGAGAAGTTCCCCGAGGCCGACGAAACCCTCACCACCCAGATGAAATCGGTCGGCGAGGCGATGTCCATCGGACGCACCTTCAAGGAATCGTTCCAGAAGGTCGTCCGCTCGATGGATGTGAAGCGGTACGGGCTGGGCCTCGACAAAAACGACAACTGGCTGCTCGCGCGCCAGTCCTCCGACGGACGCAAGGCCGACGGGCAGCTCATCGAGTGGCCGATCGAGGAAGACAAGCTCACCCGCAAACTCGCCGTCCCCTCTCAGGGACGCATGTACTACATCCGCTACGCACTCAAGATGGGTTGGAGCGTCGACAAGGTCTGCGAGTACACTAAGATCGACCCGTTCTGGATCCACCAGTTCAACGAGCTCGTTCAGTTCGAAGACGAGCTGTGCGCGATCGATTCGCTCGACGCCATGACACGCGATCTCATGCAACGCGCCAAACAACTCGGATACTCCGACGCGCAGCTCGCAAACCTCTACCTCGGCGAAATCAGTTCCGAAACCGTCCTCAAGGTCCGCGCCAAGCGCAAGGAGCTTGGCGTCGAAGCGGTCTTCAAGTGTGTCGACACCTGCGCCGCCGAGTTCGAGGCCATCACCCCCTACTACTACTCGACCTACCAGCCCGGTTCCAAGCGCATGGACGACTCTGGCAAGGTCGTCGATGTCGCGCCCGAGTGCGAGCTGCGCGATCGCCTGCTCGCGGAAACTGACCCAAAGCAAAAGGTCGTCATCCTTGGCGGCGGACCGAACCGCATCGGGCAGGGCATCGAGTTCGACTACTGCTGTGTTCACGCGGCGTTCTCCGCGCGGGAGCTCGGCCACGCGGCCGTTATGATCAACTCCAACCCCGAGACCGTCTCAACCGACTACGACACGAGCGACCTGCTTTTCTTCGAGCCGCTGACGCTCGAGGATGTGCTCAATGTCACCGAGAAACTCGGCCAAGATATGATGGGCACCATTGTCCAGTTCGGCGGCCAGACACCCCTCAACCTCGCGCACGGGCTCGACATGGCCGGCACCCCCATGCTCGGCACATCGCTCGACGCCATCGACCGGGCCGAGGATCGCGACCGCTTCGACCAGCTGCTCACCAAGCTCGATCTCAAGCGCCCCGGCTCGGGGATCGCCCGCTCGATCGACGAGGCCGTCGAGATCGCCAACCGGATCAGCTACCCCGTGCTGGTTCGCCCGAGCTATGTGCTCGGCGGGCGCGGGATGGAGATCTGCCCCGACGAGAAGGCCCTGCGTCACTACATGACCACCGCCGTCGATGCCTCCGGGCTCGACGATGCACCGATCCTCATCGACCAGTTCCTCGAAGCCGCGACGGAACTCGACATCGATGTCGTCGCAGACTTCGATGCTCAAGGCAACGGCACCGCGCTCGTCGCAGCGGTCATGGAACACATCGAGCAAGCGGGTGTGCACTCGGGCGATTCGACCTGCATGATCCCGACGGCGAACATCCGCCCAGCGATGGTCGAAGAGATCCGCGAAACAGCGCGCAAGCTCGCAAAGGAACTCCGCGTGTGCGGGTTGATGAATGTCCAGATGGCCATCAAGGATGACGAGTTGTACATCATCGAGGTCAACCCGCGTGCGTCGCGGACCGTGCCGTATGTCGGAAAAGCGAAGGGCGCCCCGTGGGCATCCATCGCGGCCAAGGCGATGATGGGCGTCACCCTCAACAATCAGTGCGCCTCCGAAATCCCCGACGCGGGATACCACGCCGTCAAGGCCCCCGTGTTCCCCTTCCAAAAATTCCCCGGCGTCGACTTTGTGCTCGGCCCGGAGATGCGCTCCACCGGCGAGGTCATGGGCGTCGATGTCTCGTTGCCCAACGCGTACCTCAAAGCGATGCTCGGTGCAGGAACGCGATTCCCAACCGAAGGCGGCGTCTTCGTCTCCGTCCGCCAGAGCGATCGTGAAATCATGATCCCCGTCGTCCGCTCACTGATGGCGATGGGCTTCAAGGTCTTCACGACCAAGGGCACCGGCGAGCTACTCGCTCGCCACGGGCTGCGTCCCAAGATCCTCAAGAAGATCCAGGAGGGCGCCCGCCCCAATGTCATCGACCTGATGCAGAACAACGAGATCCAGCTCGTCATCAACACCCCAACCCGCACGGGCTGGCAGACCGACGAGGGACGCATCCGGTCGACGGCGGTCCGTCTCGGGATCCCGATGGTGACCACCGCGACCGCCGCGATGCAGGCCGTTAATGCGATCGAAGCGCTCAAGGCGGGGTTCTGGGATGTGACGGCGCTGCAGGACCTGAGTGGGCATGCAGCAGCTCAAGAGCCCGTGGCACAGGCGTCTCGCCTGTGATCCATCCGCGCACAGGCGAGACGCCTGTGTCACCGGTTCTCACAAGTTCGCCGCGGTAAAGGTCGTGCTCACCTGATCGCGTTCCCAAGTGTGCGACGGCCCGGCTTTGCTCTCGTAGAACTCCCAAAGCTCGAACCAGTAACTCCGGAACTGGTGATCCCCGAAGGGCTCGTAGTGCGCCTTGATCTTCTTGGTGATCTGCGCATCCGTCCCGGTATACCCCAGTACTTTTTTCGCGTGCCGGATCGTCTCGGTATCGATCGCGAGACGCGAGCAGCGTCCGAGCAGTTGCATGATGTTCCCCGCCGCGTACGGCCCGATGCCCGGAAGCGTAATCAGGAACTTGAACACCTCGTCATCGTGCGTTGAGGGATCATTCAACCAACCCTCGTCGATCTCGCCGCGAACGAACATCTTCGCGAGATCCACGATCCGCTGATCGCGGTAGCCAACCCGGCAGCGACCGCGCAAGGTCCCGACGCGCGTCCGTGAGAGTTTCTTCGCGCTCGGGAACGAGTACGCGCCCGACGCGCTCCTGCGCCCGCAGACCTCACACAATCGCCGGTTCATGTTCACGGTGCTGGGCCACGCGACATTACAGCTCGTCACGGTTTTGATCACATCCTCGAACAGCGTCGGCGATCGGAACAGGCGCGCTCGCCCGGACTTCTTCCATCGCGGATCGAGCTTGTGGAACGCCTTGATTTCCTTCGGTTCCAGATCCAGACTCAGCATCCGCGTGATCTGCTCGCGAGCGCTCTTCTGTTCTTCACGCGTCAGTTTCCGATCGAACCGAGCGCGGAGCGAGCCATCCGCCCGCTGATCGATCACGCACGCGCTGGGGGCATCGTCGAACTCCAACACCCGCGAGAGCGACTGGTTTTTTACATCCCAGTAGTTCGGCAACAGGACGAAGTACCCGTAGCTGCACACATCGCGTGCAAGATCGAAATCCTCACCTACCCTGATGCTGAGCGTGCTCCTGGCCATGAACGATCGTATACCACAACCCGCACAGGCACAAAAAGACGCGCGGGGTCCCGTGAAGGACCCCAGCGCGTACAAGAGGGGGCCGGTCCCGCGTGCTGACGCGGGGATGTTTGATCAGTTCCGGCGGCGACGGGTTGCCCCCATCGCACCGAGCCCGAGCAGCGCCATAGCCGAAGGCGCTGGGACACTGTTAATCGTCAGGTTGTCCACGAGAATTCGTGGTGCCGTGTAATCGTTCCCAAATGTTGCGTACAACTGGAGCGAATCAAACTCAGCGCCGTCAACGCTCAGCGTCGCGAAAGCCAAGTTGTCACGACCACCAAGATCCGAGATCGAGAACGAATCGGAAGCGACAACCGAGCCGCCCATGAACGCGTCGAGGTGGTACACAATCCCGCCCCAAGGCCCGTTCTCGTAGTATGCCATCTCCAGCGAAGCGAAATCCGCGACGCTGTCAAGTGTCATGGTGACCGTAGAGATAGCACCAAGCGAGAGGTTGTCGCCAACGACATAGCTGCTGCCGAAGGTCAGCGCGTTGTTCGCGGAGCCCCACCCCGGGAAGTCGTTGTAGAGAAGAGTTGCGTTCTCGACGATGATCTCATCGCCGAGCCCATTCACACCACTGCCGGGCTCAAAGGTGTTGCCGTCAGGGAATACGCCGTGCACGTTGTTCACCTGGTTGTAAGTCACACCGTTGTAGTGGAACTCTTGACCGTAGTAAGCTTCGCTCAGGTCGTCGTAGGTGCTGACGCTCAGGGAGCCCGCGTTGCTCACCGCGGCAAGCGCGCCGAGCAGTACCGTCATGTTCATTGCCTTATTCATGTCTCTGTCTCCATTTTCTAAACTGTGAAACCACCGTGCCCCCCTCGTTTCGGCACGCATACGAAAGAAAGAACTAAACCGCTCAATGCGTCCCAACCTGGGGAAGCATCTTGTGTCTGTAAACAACGGACGCCGGCATCGGCGGGTACGCCATCCGGATCCGATACAACTCATAATCATCAGGGTCAGCATTCAGCCGAGCGAAGACCGATCGAGCCAGATCGGGATACCCCGCGATATCTGGCGCCTGCGCCAGCGATACACCGGTGCCCAGCTGCCTGATCTCATCGCTCACGCTCAGCACATCACGCTCATCGAACGCGATCTGAGACACCAGCTCCGAAAAGACCACCAGCTCACGATCGACCTTGCCGAACAACCCCTTATACACAAAGAGATCAAAGTGCAGCATCTGCGTCGGGATCCGAACCGCAACACCGAAGTGCGCCCGCTTCCCCTCAGAGGTCGCATAGGTGGGCGCGACATTCCGAAGAAGCTCACCCGTTACCAGCGTCCGCTGACCGGTTAGCCCAACCTCGCCCGAAAGCAACTCGTCCTGCATCATCCCGCGATCGGCCTCGACGCGCTCCAGCGCAGGCATCGGGTCGCTGCAGAAATCTGTAATCACAGGCACGCCGCCATACTTCGCCGCACCCTCCGGGTCCAACGCCTGACGCGTCATCGTGTGTTTGTCCGCATTGTCATCGTCGATCAGCACCGACTGATTCACCACCCAGCGAACATTCGCTCGGGTCTGGCGATAGCCCATCAGCCCACGGATCTGCGCTGAATGAAAATGATCTTCTTTATCCTCGCTGGGCAGCAGCACATTCAGCGACATCAACGCACGGCACTGCACCCCGAGGGTGTAGCTGTTGCCAAGGAATGTATGCTGACGCCACTTCTCTTCGCTCTGCACATCGCTCGTGCTCCCGATGCTCTCGATAAGCATCTCGAACTCCGAGCGGCTGCTCGCGTGCGTGCTGATCACAGACTCAAGCCGATCGCACGCGTTCTGCGCAATCTCAATCAGGTCGTGCTCAACCCCGACCTCACGAGCACTCTTGAGCCACAACCGAACACTCTTGCTCGGAGGCATGTGCCGCGTCGCAACAAACGGATCGTCGGCATACGCCACCTTCACCACCTGCCACGCCAGCTTGCGATGAATCCCGAACGCATCACTGATCGCTGTGACCGCCTTTGAACCAGGACACTTCGTCTCGATGATGCGGGCATACGCATCACGGACCTGCGTCACCGCTTCGATCGTGTCGGCTTCAAATCCTTCGCCAACAGACTCGAGTTGTTTGGGTTCAACGGTCATCGATTCTCAGCATACTCATTTCTGCCATTGATACAAGCGGTGTTTCTGAAACAAAGTGAGAAATATTTGCACCCCCACCATATGACCAGAATGGGCCCACAAACAACGCTAAACCACTGCTTTTCAATAATTTCGGCAATCTGAGACAAGATGACTTGAAATCGTTTAGATATTTGGCTAATAATCGAACATGAACTCCGTTTTCAAAGCACTCTCCGACCCAACACGCCGCAAGGTGCTCCAACTCCTCCGAGAACGCCCCATGACCGCTGGCGAACTCGCCGACCAGTTCGAAGTCTCAAAGCCCACCATGTCCGCACATTTCACCGTCCTCAAAGAAGCCAACCTCATCGAACCCATCAAGTCTGGACGCACCATCACCTACCACATCAAGATGTCCGTCCTCGAAGAGGCCATGCTCGGATTTGCCCAGGTCTTCGGCCTCGAAGTCAAACCCAAAGACACCGACACATCACCCCAAAGCGATCCCACTGATTCGTCAACGGACAACGCCGAACCCCCAAAGTGGACACCCTCATGAGACCACATACACAAACCATCATCGCCTCGATCCTGCTGCTGCTCAATACCGGAATGGCCATCGCCCTCTGGCCCGACAACAGCAACCGATCACTGGCCCTGCTCATCACCATCGCTGTTTTCGCAGCCGTCTGGCTCAGCTGCCGGCTGCTCGCAAAGCGAAAGGGATGCGACTGGTCCAGCAGCAAAGCACGCCGAGATATCATCGGCGCGATCACCATGGCCTCGCTCATACTCCTCGCCGCTTCCCTCGCCATCGCCCTGCGCGATGCCGGAACAATCCAGGGCGACCTATCCAAACGATTCGTCGGCGTCATCATCGGCGCGGTCCTCGTCGTCATGGGCAACGCCATGCCCAAGAAGCTCGCCCCCATCGACTGCAACGGCTCGTGTACCATCAATACCACCGACCCCGCCCGCGCTCAGAAACTCCAGCGTTTCATGGGCTGGACCTTCGTCCTGGCCGGGCTGATCTATATGGGCATCTGGATCACCATCGATCTCGACAAGACCGGCACCGCCGTCCTCTTCGCCTTCCCCGCCGCCATCGCCATCATCATCTTCGCCCGTCTCTCCGCCCTGCGCCACGCACGCTCGAAAGCCAAGCTCGACCATCCCGTATAAATCAGCACACAAGGACCCCGACCATGCCAACCAAGATTTTCAGCATCCTGTGCTGCCTGCTCATCACCGTCACAACCACACACGCAAGTTCGCCCGAGCCCATCGAAGGCGACTGGCACGGCGCCCTCACCATCCCCACCGGCAAGCTGATGCTCATCGTCACCATCACAACCGATGACGACGGCAACCTCTCCGCCGTGCTCGAGTCCCCCGACCAAGCACCCGGTCAGAAGATCCCGGTCACCGAGATCACCATCGAAGACGACCACATGCACTTCGCCATCGCGATGATCAACGCCACCTACGAAGCCGACTGGGACGATGATGCCCAGCACTGGTCCGGCACCTTCTCCCAGGGCGCGAATCTCCCGCTGACCCTCGAACGCGGGCTCCCGCCGAACAAACCCGTCATTGAAGGACTCGACGGCACATGGCGCTCCGTCATCACACGCAACGGCGTCGATCTCCGCGTCATCCTGCATATCGAGACCACCAACACCGGCACCCACGCCAAGCTCGATTTGCCCGACATGATGGCCAACAACATCCCCGTCACCAACCTCACCAACACCGACGGCCAGGTCTCGTACGCCGTCCCTGCCGCGCAGGGCACATTCACCGGCACATTCAACGACGACGGCACCATCACCGGCATCTGGACCACCCCCGGGCGTGAAGACGCCACCATCACCCTGACCCGCGATGCCGACGACAGACCAGCCACCACGCGCAACCGCCCGCAGGTCCCCACCGAGCCCTACCCCTACAAGTCCGAAGATGTCACCTACAACAACCCCGCCGCCGAGGGCGTCACCCTCGCCGGCACACTCACCATCCCCGAAGGTGACGGCCCCTTCCCCGCAGCCATCCTGATCTCCGGCTCAGGACCACAGGACCGAAACGAAACAGTCTTCGGCCACCAGCCTTTCCTCGTGCTCAGCGACTACCTCACAACCCAAGGCATCGCCGTACTCCGCTACGACGACCGCGGCATCAACCAATCCACCGGCGACTACGCCCAGGCCACTTCCGCCGACTTCGCCACCGACGCCAACGCCGCCTTCGCCTACCTCTCCACTCGCCCCGAGATCGACCACGACGCCATCGGCTTCGTCGGCCACAGCGAGGGCGGCCTGATCGGCCCCATCGCCATCAACGACAACCAGCAGGCCGCCTTCCTCGTTATGCTCGCTGGCCCGGGTACGCCAGCCATGCAGATCATCCAATCACAGAACCGGCTGATCGCCCAATCCCAAGGTGCCGACGAAGAAGAGATCAACAAGAGTGTCAAGCTCTCGATGAGGATCTCCCGAGCCGTCGCCGCGTCAACCTCAATCGAGGACGCCGAGGCACGCATCCGCGCCATCCTCACCCCCGAGGCGCTCACCGAGTATGGCATTGACGCATCCCAGGTCGAGGCCATCGTCGCCCAGAACACCAACCCCTGGACCCGCTACTTCCTCAAGTACGACCCCGCCGACTTCCTCCCGAGCGTCAAATGCCCGATCCTGGCCATCAACGGCGAGCTCGACAAGCAGGTCCCCGCCGAGGAAAACATCGCGGGGCTCCACAAGCTGCTCACCAACCACAACGACGCCACCATCATGGCCCTGCCCGGGCTCAACCACATGTTCCAGACCGCCAAGACCGGCGCACTCGGCGAGTACAACGACATCGAAGAAACCTTCGCCCCCCACGCGATGCAGCTCATCGCCGACTGGATCAACACCCGCTTCGCCGCCGAACCCGAGAACACCCATGACGATTGAACCCATCAACCTCGACGACAAGCTCGCCCAGTTCAACGCGACATGGACGCCGCACATCATCGCCGAGCTCAACGGGCAACAGGTCAAGCTCGCCAAACTCGAAGGCGAGCTCACCTGGCACGACCACGCCGACGAAGACGAACTCTTCCTCGTCCTCACCGGCCGCCTTCGGATGCAGATGCGCGACGAACAGGGCGAAGTCGTCGAACAGATCATCGACCCCGGCGAGATCATCGTCATCCCCCGCGGGCTTGAGCACAACCCCATCGCCGACCCTGGCACCAGCGTCCTGCTCTTCGAACCCATCGCCACCAAGCACACGGGCGAGAAAATCCTCGAACGCACCGTGGTGGATCAGCCGCGGATCTGAGATCGCTCAGGGCGCGAGATCGGGGATGGTGACGGTGAGGGCAAAGATCTGATCCTCAATATAGGCGATGCCGTATAACCGCCTCCCGTCATTAGAGATGCTTTGGAGTGTGTAAGAATCAGCGTGAAGATCAATCTTGAGCACATCGAACAACTGATCCAACATCACGATCCCTTGATCACGCACCCAGAGGAATCCGTCAACAGAGCCATCAAACTGCACCCCGGCTCCGAGCGCGATCGAACCATCTCCTGACACATCAGAGAAGTATCCCGATTCAAATCGATCAGAAGTAAGATCTTGTGTCACTCCCGTCGCACGATCCCATAACCATCCGAATGATTCGCGTTCCCAACTCCCGTAATCACCGTACTCACGGACCTGGTCGACATGCCTGCTATCAATATACCCATTGCCAACAACAACCGCCTGATTCAAAGACATCGCACGCGCGTCCATGCTGACGTCATACCCGACATCAGGTTCAGGAAGTTGGGTGATTGATCCTTCTTCCCAGAGAAACGACAGCTGCCTCCCATTAATGCGAACGTTGTTGACCTGTTTCTCTCGGCGACCTTGGGTATTTAACAGAAAAGCTGAACCATCCTGAGAGACTGCCTCTACGCGATAACCAAAGTCCTCAACATCAGGATCGCCGATCGATATCTCTTCCAGACGCGACTCACCATTCCAAAGAAAACTTCTCACATCGTCGTATTCCAATCTTCGATCATCACCAATAAGCGCGACCGTGGAGCCATCCCCTGATACCGCTGCGCCTTGTACCAAGGTTGTTTGAGTGGTGCGTCGATCTGTTGCGATCCACGAGTCTGTCAACTTGGAAAATACTCCTTCGCGATAAAGGAAAGAATCTTCAATATCTGTCAGCAAAATCGTGCCACCATCGTCTGAGATGCCTGCGACAAATGTCGGGAACAACTGCGAACCCGCACCGGCATATACCGGTTTCCAAAGTTCATCCTCATATAGGTAAACTGTATTGCTATCCGCGAAACGGGATATACAAACGATCGTCTGCCCATCATCGGAAAAATCAATATCAGTGAAAGCGATCCCCTCGAAAGGGAACTCGACCAACTCCACCGAACCCACGCCCTGCTCCTCCGCCCAAACAGGGGAGGCAGACGCAACGAGTACGGA
>DDGE01000071.1:0-693 GCA_002337545.1 Phycisphaerales bacterium UBA1910
GCGGGGCTCGCTGGATTAATCGCCTTTTGCGAGCGGAACCCGGACGCGAGCGACGAGCAGCTCTCCGCATTCTTGGATGCATGGGATGCAGCGCTGTCCGGATTCGATGCAAGAGACCCTGATCTGGATCGAGCCGAAAACTTTCATGCCGCAGTTCGGTTTGCTCGCGTCGAAGATACAGCATTAGACGGCATGGATGTCAATATCGGGAAGCGTGCGCTCGAGCTGCTGGGCGCAACGGTCCCGGACCCGGATGGCTTTGAGTCGATCCAGCTCCGCATGGTGCGTTTCGAGACCGCACTCGCCCGAGGCCTGCATCACCGCCCCGCGATATACGAGATGCTCGTTGCGGGGTTCTACGGGCAAGACCTGGCGGGTAATGAGCGTCCAATCTTGCCAACACTGTTGAACAGCTACTTCCTTGCCAACGGCGTCGATCCCGCACTCGGCATGGTGCGTGGAGACCTGCCCGAGATCGAGGCCGGGCTGGCATCGATGCCCGCCGACTACACAGCATACCAGGCCGCGATCGCCGCCGGTGCGGCGAACGATCAGCTCCGCACGCAGGTCGAGGCGGAGTTTACTTTCCTGCGCGATCGGCTCGACAGCATCGTTGATGGTCTCGCGACCAGCGACACCACGCCCAGCCTGATCGATGGACTCGATGTCACGCCGCAGGAAATGCAGGACATC
>DDGE01000071.1:972-18161 GCA_002337545.1 Phycisphaerales bacterium UBA1910
CATCGAATCTGACCCAGGCCTACTTCAACTACGGGGACAGCGACTACGCATCGATGGCGGACAACCTATTCGGCACGGCCTCCGATGTGCTCGGGCTGGTTGGCCTCAGCTTCGGTGGCCCGGGGGTGGACGAACAGATCTTCGACCAGGTCGTCGAGCTCCGACAGCAGGTCGAAGACATGCGGCTCGAGATGCACGAGCGATTCGACCGCATCGATCAGCAGCTCGACATCATGTACGACACCATCGTGCTCGGATTCGATCAGATCGGCGACCAGATCGGCGACCTGCAGGACGATGTTGACTCGATCGTGCTGGAGATCGCATCCGCACGCTCGCAGCTCCGCCGCCTCGAAGCCACCCTCTACGGCGTCGCCGAGGACATCCTCCTCACGGACCTCACCAATGAGGCCAATATCGTGCTCGACTACCGCAACGAGAACGGCGTCGATTTGCCGTACCTCGGCGGGAGCCCTGACTTCATCACCGCCTCGGAGAGCTTCTTCACCTACGCCACGGTGACATCGCAGAGCGAAGCGTTCGCCGGCTCGAGGACGAATCCCACGGTCAACCTCACGAACGCGGACGAATATGTCGGCGATGGCCCGGTCGCGCGATACCTCAACGACCTCGCCGTGTTACCAACCTCACTCGGGCTGCCCGCGTTGTCCAACACACCGCTGGCCGGTATCGAGCCGTGGACGCAAGCAGCGGCGGCGTACGCGCAGCTCTCACGGGAGAGCCCGTGGTATTTCAACTTCCGCTACGGGCAGCAGCTCGACGATTACAACGCGAACCCGATGAACGAATCACTCCCGGAGCTTGATAGAATCATGCTGTCTGGCCAACGCCTCGAAGCCCTCGTAGAGAGCATCCGTGAGATCGATGACGATGGCCAGTCGGCGCTCTTTGACGCGCTCACCGACAACTACCGCGATGCGGCAGGCGAGGTCCAGGCTGAGATCGACGCGATCATCGCCGAGAATACGCCGGCGATGTTCAGCAACGGCTCGGTGACGGTCAACTACTGGATGCAGGAGCCGCAGAATGTGGCCACGCAACTCCCGAATCTGAACAACATCAGCTCGGCTGATCTCTCGTATTCACTGCCCATCCCCGGCACCTCGGGTGACAATGGCTACGACACATTCTGCCTCGCAGACAGCATCCCTGAGGCACGCCGGACCCAACTCTGGCACCTGCTCCGTCGTCAGGAGCGTGTTGCGGCTGGGGGATCGGCCGATGACATCCGGGCACGGGTCGGTTTTTCTATGAATGGCAGCGAGGGCGTCGCGGAGCTGTGGATCGGAGACTCTACCGCGAGTTCAGCAGATGCTCGTCGAATCATCCGCTACGACTCCGAACAATGGACCCCAGTGCTCGAATTCTGGATCCCCGCTCCGCTGAGCTCGAGCTTCGCGGCAGCCGCGTTCGGTGAGGTCTGGCTGCAAGAAGGGCTCCTCGGTTCAACATCATTCGATAACGAGGTCACATCGGACCGGCAGACGCCTTCGATCGGAAGCACCTACTCCGAATCCCCATTCTTCTACGGGTCGATGCGCTACCGCATCACGATCCAGAGCACCTTCTCAAGCCCCGTTGGGCTGGGCCAGATCTACCCGCGCCTCCACGACTACCGCGCTTCGATCTACTCGGACATTCTCTCTGACCTCGCGGATACCGCTTCGCCGCTGTTCACGGCAGCCGAGAAGCTCGATCATGCCGAATCGCTGATCGACGCCTATGTCACACTCGGCATGCCACTGGAAATGCAGGAAAGCGAGGTCCTCCGTGCCGCCCTGCGTGGTACGCCGGACCTGGTCAACCCCCGGGAGTTGGGCATCCGCTCAGGTGATGTGTTCGGTCTCGTCGCGGACATGTTCACCAACGACACAACTTCCGACTGGGCCGATCCGGGCTCGGATGCGAGCCAGATCGGCACCCTGCTGCGTGATCGTATCGACATCATTGAAGAAGAGATCGAGCGTGGACTCCAGCGTCCGTCCGCGACCCCCGGCTATGTCGGCTGGATGCTCGCTGAACTCAGCCACCTGCGTGGAACCGCATCCGAGCTCGCTACGGACGATACCTACTCAGCAGGAATCAACGGCTCGATCGAGGTGTCCCCGACCGATGGCCTGCTGAGCAACGATGTGATGCAGGAATACAGCACCGTCCTGGTCGACCTGTCGTACGAGACCAACCCTGAGTATGTCGCGCCCCAGCACGGCCAGGTCACGGTCAACGCCGACGGGTCATTCAGCTACCAGGCCGACCCCGGATTCGTGGGCAGCGACTCGTTCACCTATCGGGCTACGGCTACGGTCAATGGGACTACGAACACAGTGTTCAGCGCCCCGGCGACCGTCGTTCTCAAAGTCAGCAACCCGTCGTGCAATGACGCTGATCTGGCGACGCCGTATGGCGAGCTTAACTTCTTCGATGTCAGTGCCTTCCTCGTTGCATACAACGCGAGCGATCCGGTCGCCGATTTCAATGGGGACGTTCAGTTCAACTTCTTCGATGTCTCCGCCTTCCTGACCGCCTTCGGCAACGGGTGTCCCTGATCGGGCACCAATCAGAGAAGAGAACAAACTCATGCAAAGCCGCCCATAGATATGGGCGGCTTTTTCTTGCTCAGTAGATTCACGCTTTACGCCCAAACAGAGGGCTCGATTGGGGAGCGAGCCGGTTGATCTTGCTCTCCGTGAGCGTGTGCAACTCGTCAAGTTGTAGGTTCTTCACTTGTATGCCTTGAGTATCCTGCTCATGGGCACCCGGCCGTGAATGCATTGAGGAACGCGCTCACATCGAAGAAATCGAAGTTCCCATCGCCTGTCAAGTCTGCGATTGGGTCATCCGCGTTGAACGCATTGAGGAACGCACTCACATCGAAGAAATCCAGCACGCCGTCGCCCGTGAAGTCCGCGACGCAGGTGTTGCCGGTGTCCGCGATGAAGTCGTAGAGCAGTACATCGTATCGATTCACGATCTCGGGTTCGAAGGACCCCACGACATAAACATGCCCACCCGAACCACTCGTGATCGCGGTCGGAAACTCAAGCGAGACGCCCGTGTCGAACCGCGAACGATCCTGGAACACCCCATCGGTGCTCCACTGTTCGACCGCGACATCGCCGCCGTCAGAATCGATGAAGTACATGAATCCATCACCCGATGACGCGAGGTGCTGGTCCTTGTTGGTCGTGCTCACCGTTGCGTTCGCATCGATCGTCCACTCGAACACGCCCATCGGGTCGAAGCTGGCCGCGAACAACCCCATCGGCCCGGACCCTGAGAGAATCACCTGATCGGGTGCGATCCAGGTGAAATCGTACGGGTATGCGTTGCCCGATCGGGTATCAAAGACCGCATCGATCATGGTGCCGTCATCGTCGTACATGACGATTGCTGCGTCGCGATCACTGAACCCGTTGATCGAAACCCCCGCGCCAACGAACACATTGCCAGCGTTGTCCGTGGTGATCGCGCTCCCGAGTGTCTCGTTGACGCTCGTGTCATCTGTCAGATCCAAACGCTCCTCCCAGAGGACGGTCCCGCCGGGATCGATTTTGGTGGTGATCATCTCCGAACCGAACTCATCGTCGTCTCTGCCGTGCCCGGTCGCGATGATATTGCCCATCGCATCGAATGTGATCGCCTCCCCTTGTGCGCTTGCGTTACCCGTGTGCGTGGAGGGGAAGAACGCGTCGAACATCTCGTTCCCCATCGCGTCGTAACACACGACCGCGAAGTACACATTCTGGAAACTCGCGTCGCGTGCCCAACCGGTCATTGCGAACTCGCCATTGGGTCCGATCGCGTACCCGCGTGGGTACTGCTGGGCGCTGGGGTTGCCGCCATCGAATCGACGCGACCAGAGCAGGTTCCCGTCCGTGTCGTACTTCACCACCAGCCATTGGACCCCGAAGCTCGGACCCCATGATTGTCCGGCGATGTAGACATTTCCCTCGTGATCGAGCCCCATGAACCCGGGCTGATCGTAATGATCGCCCGCCCCATTGAAGCTTCGATCCCACAGGAGATTTCCGTCCGCATCGAACTTGGTGATGAGGAAATCTTCTTCATTTGCGTTAAAGGTCGTCGTGCCCCCCACAAAGATCTCGCCTTGATCATTCACACGCACAAACTCGCCGCGGTCCACATTGAAGAAGTTGTCGTACCCCTCCTGCCAGTTCACCACCAGAGAGGGTGGGTCCACCGGCGTGTCGCAGTTGTTGAGCATTGTGTAGACCCTGCTGAGGGTGTTATCGACATACGCGATATCGATCGCACCGTCGCCGTCGAAGTCGTTGAGCGTCACACCGATTGGGTTGGTCCCGTTATCGAGCGTCTGCGTGGTTCCGAATGTCCCGTCCCCGTTGCCTGGCAACAGTGTGATCACATCACCGACCTGACAAGCAACGACCAGATCGAGGAACCCGTCATCGTTGAGATCCGCGGCCTCGACGCTTTTGGGCGCGACACCGGTCGTGAAGCGTTGTTCTGGTGCGAAGTTGCCCGCGCCGTTGCCCATCAGCACCGAGACCGTGTTGCCCAACTGCGTGAGCCCGTCCCAGTTCGTCGCGATCGCGTCGAGGTTCCCGTCGCCGTCGAGGTCCTCGAGGATCACATCGACCGGGCGCTGCCCGACCGTGAACGCCTGGTTGGATGGGAAAGTCCCGTCGCCCGCGTTGTAGAGCACGGTGACTGTGTTTGAATCCTCATTGCCCACGATGATGTCCATGTCCCCGTCGTTATCCACATCGCCCGCGTCCATACAGTACGGGCTCACATTCGCGGGGAACAAACCGACTGAGGTAAACCCAAGCCCGCTGATGTTCCGATAGGGTCGGATCTGCGAACCAAAGTTGTTCACGGTCACAAAGTCCAGATCCTTGTCGCCGTCGATATCAGTAAACATCACGCTCACACATCCTCCGCCGCCGGCGTAGAAGATCCCTGGATCGAATGTGCCCTCCCCCGTGTTGCGGAAGAAATAAACCCCATTAGAGAAGTAGTTGCAGCGCAGGACATCGAGGTCCCCGTCGCCGTCCATGTCACCCAGCGCGACCTCCCCGAATCCCCACCCGCTCGTCAACGAAGGACCGATGCTGAACGCGCCTGTCCCGTCGTTCCAGAGGATGGTCGTCGGATCCCCGCCCGGTCCGTTGGAGTCCACTATCAGATCGATGTCCCCGTCGTTGTCAATGTCGCCCGACGCGATGTAGTTCGGGTCCTCTCCGAGCGAGTACATCATCTCGGTGTCGAAGTTGCAGAACTGTGCGTTTGCCGCGCCGGAGCTGAGCCCTGCGAGGGCGATGAGGATGGTGTTGTGTGTGGTATTCATGATCGGTCCAGTCTCTGGTGTGTGTTGGTGCTGCAAGGGCCCACTTACGGGCAGCCCGCGCCGTACGCGTTGAGGAAGGCGCTGACATCAAAGAAGTCGTACATGCCGTCGCCTGTCAGGTCCGCGCCAGGGTCCATCGCGTTGTACGCATTGAGGAATGCACTCACATCGAAGAAATCGAGCACCCCATCACCCGTGAAATCCGCCGGGCACGGGTTGCTCATCGCGATGCTGAATGCCCCGGTGGTGCTCGACGAGTCCTGGAAGCGGTGATCGAACGCGACGACCCGCACACGCACATCCCCGATCCCCGAGCTTTCGGGGAGCTCCCAATCGAATGCTCGAGTCTCACCTGGAAGATCCCGGACAACAGAATGCCATGTCCGCCCGCCGTCGTAGCTCGCCTGAATCCTGAACGATCGCAGCCCCTCATCGTCCGAAGCGGACCAGCGGATCGGAATGACGCCGTTGCTGTAGTACTTGTCGCCCGCGTCTGGGGAGCTCACGCTCACCGCTGGCGGCTCATCACCCATCCGCTCGTCGGGGCGAATCGAGAAGTATTCCCCGAATGAGTAGTGCAGGCGACCGCCAGCGCCGAATGTGGTGATGACCACGATGCGGGCGGTATCCGTGCTTGAGTACGGGAGCGTCGCGCCGATCGGGAGGCAACCGGCCGTCGTCCCGCCCGCGCTATCGCTCATCCCGATGCAGTCCATCAGGACATACGCGTCCGCGAAGCCCGTTGGGCCCCAGCAAACATCCACATTCTCGTGCGGACGCATCACCGGGCCGATCGGGTCGATGTCCTGCTCGACCACCGTCCAGTCTTCCTGATAGGGGATCCTCAGCGTGGACTTGTCCCAGCTCTCCTGCCCCGCGCTGTCGACCGCGACGATCCGGATAGCCGAGGGCGTCGGGTAGAGGTTGTTGGGCGCAACCATGGGTGCAGTAAACTCGTAGCTGAACTCGTCGCCGCCGAGTACGGCGATGGTCTGGAACTCGCTCGGAAAGTCATGGTCGGCGAACTGCACGAGGTGCTCAATGACCTCGTCGTCGTCGCTCGAGCTCCAACGCAGGATCGTCTTGTCACCAGACTGCATCGTGAAGTACACCGGCTCCATTTCCACCGTCGGGTACTCGTCGTCGAGTAGTGGTGGCGCCGTGAGGAACGGCGTGAATGCTGCCGGGTGCAGGTCCAGAACCTCCTCGCCCTGCCCGTTCGGGTGCAGGACCGAGTGAGGGCCCGTCGGGTCGCCCCACCAGTTGTTCCGCATGAACGGCAAGCCGTTGGTGTTGTTGTATTCCACCGCGACCCCATTGCCCTCGAAGATGCTCGGCGTCACAAACCCGTCCGCCTCGATCCGGCCTGATGTCGTTGTCACCATGCCCACATTGTTGTCGATGATATTCGAGCCAAAGAGGCGCACGATGCCGCCGGTCACAGAGGCCGTGCCTTCCAACGAGTTGCGAACGGTGGAGTGAATCATGTCCATCACACCGCCGTCGGACTGCACAGAGATCTGACCGCCATCGAAGATCGTGTGACGCATCTTCGCGTCGAAGTCGTCCACCCACTTGAGCCCGAACCAGCGCTGATTCGGATTGAAAGATTCGAGCAGGATCGGCTCCTCGCGCGTCCCCTGGAGTTTCAGGTTCGCGGACTGAACAAGGAACGCTCCCGCGTCCGGTAGGAACTTGAGGTTCGTGCCGGGCTGGACATCGAGCGATCCGCCGTAGATCTGCGGAAAATCCCCGATCACATAGGGAACACCTGTGTTTGCCCATTCTCGCTGCTGGGCAAGCCCGAGCCGCTCGACCGGGATGTAGTTGTTGGTGTTCGCATCCGCGTCGATCCTCGATCCGTGCATCAGACCGGCCCCGCTGAAATCCATCTCGATGGGGTACAGGTTATTTTCGAGCGTGACATTGTCACCCAGCATGAAGTTTGGCCCGTACAGGCGGATGCCCGGGCCGCCGATGTTGTTCGATACGCTGAGATTATCGAGCAGGATCGGGTGGGCGGTGCTCTCGCCCTGATAGTTCAGCAGCCCGGCATCGATGCTTACATTGTCGATGTGTATCAAGCCGCCGAGTGACGCGTACGCCCCGTTCTCGAATGACGAGTTCGTGACTTTCACCATTCCGATGACCGAGCTCATTGGCCCACCGTCGAACACACACGAGTCCACCGAGACGAAAGCCTCTACCGCCGCGATTGATCCGGCGCTGTTCACTCGCGTATTAGAGACCATGAGCCCCGCGTCCACACGCAGGGCGTTGAGCTTTGTGCCAATCTGGGCATGGGCGATCTCTACCTGCCCCGACGAGACCACCGTGATGCCGTCGCTGAACCCTTTGCGACCGACCAGAACGATCTCGCTCAACTCCGTACCCAGAGCGGAGAGCTCGCCCTCGACCGTCAGCGTGCCGCCGGAGAAGTCGATCGTCGTCCCGGGCTCGACCTCCACGCGTCCGCCCGCGGGGATCGTGATATCCTGGCAGACCATGTACGGCCCGTCAGCTGCGGTCCAGACGAGCGTCTCGCCCGGGTTGGGTATCGGGATCCCGCACGGGTCATCCCCCTCGGGTCCGACGCTCACTGTATCGATCGAGATCGTGGCGCCGTTGCCTGCGAATGTCTGGATGTACGGCGCATGGAAACGCATCGCGATGCGTCCATCACCCGGCACCTCGACCGACACACGCTGGTAGCCGCTCTGCGCGATCGGGAGCTCGGCGCTGTACAGCAGCTCGGTAAAGTCCCCCACATGATCTGGGAGAATGCCCGTATCAGATCCGCTGGGAGCGTATCGCACATCGAAGTAAGTCGGATAGCTGAACGCCCCACCCCCATCGACCCAGACGGTAAACACATCGCCCGCCTGCTGACCGCTGATTTCGGGGAGGATCGCCCAGCTGCTGATCGCGCCGCCGAAGAAATCCGTCGCAAGACCCGAAGAGATCAGGTACCCGCTGCCGTCAAACGACTGCGACCCGAACTCGTCACCCGGGGACCACGACGCGCCAACTGGCGGCTCGGCCTGGTTCCGGAAGATCCATCCCTGATCGATCAGGACTTGGGGCTCGTTCCCGAGCGGTGAGCCGTTCACTGACTCGAAGTTCTCTGTGTACGAAGCCTGCGCACAAGCCAGACCAGCGAAGTATGACAGCGTGAGCATCGAGACTGCCATGGTGTGTGTGAGGGGTCTCATGATGGGATCCTTGAATCAGAGAGCACGAGCGCGTTCATGGGCACCCGGCGTTGAATGCGTTGAGGAATGCTGAAACATCGAAGAAATCGAGCGTGCCGTCACCGGTGAAGTCCGCCAACGGATCGCTCGCGTTGTACGCGTTGAGGAACGCGCTGACATCGAAGAAGTCCAGCACGCCGTCACCCGTGATATCCGCGGCGCACGCGTTGCCCTCGACACTGATGATCGCGATCGCCTCGCTCGCGCAGACGACCCACATCTCGTAGCCGTTCGGGGTCTCTCTCGACTCCAGATCCCAGATCTGATTGTGCGGCAGCGGGCTAGTTGGCTGCGACCAGACCCGCCATACGCCGTCCTTGAGTTGCGCCACGCCGCCCGGGTACGGGAAGGTCTGATCGAACATCGAGATCCAGACCGAGCCGTCGGGCGCGACCTCCACGTTATGGATGTCGTCGCTGGGTAGCGGCGAGTTGCTCAGGTCGTACGTATCATACAGTCCGGTCGCAGGGTCGTAGTGATAGAGCCCCATCCCCGAAGCGAGCCACAGCGTGCCGTCAACCGCGACATCGAATGCCCAGAAGTGGTATCCCGTCGAGTCGCGATCGAGCCCGACCGCCTCGCGCGGGATCACATCCCATGTCACGCCGTCGGTGTTCGCGATTCCGAACTGTGTACCGATGTATACCCGGCTCGGATCGCTGGGGTCCGGCACGATCCCGCAGATGCTCCCACTGGGCAATCCGTCCGCGTACCCGAACTGCTGCCAGCTCCCGTCGTCACGCTCCATGAACGCGACGCCGCGATCGGTCGCAGCCCACCCGCGCCCGTCATTGGCGAAGCTGATGAACTCGAAGTCGTAGGTCTGCGGGATGAGATCGATGAACCCGAATCCGTCGTACTCTCGGAGCCCGTTGTTCGTCGGCGCGAAGAGCAGGTTGTTGTTCTCTCGGAACGCGACCGCGCTCGTGTTGTCCGTCGGGTAGGGCCAGGGCAGGCCGAATCCGTATGTCGCGATATTTGCGTTCGTCCATGTGCGATCGGGGTGCATGATGTCGAAGCCGCCGGTCCCGGGGGCCGCGTTGGCCGTCATGGCCACATCGCCGTTGGGAGCGAGCGTGACATCACGCGCAAAGTAGTCAAGCATCCCGGTGTTGGTCATCCGGTACCGCTGCCACTGACCGTTCTCAAACTTCGATGCTCCGCCGATGCCGCCGGCCCAGAACGCGCCCTTGGAGTCCTCGGTCAGCACATAAGTGTGGTTGCCCGACCCCCAGTTGCCGAGGTGCGTCCAGACGCCCTCGTCCCAGAGAAACACATCCGCGTAGTAGGTCCCGAGCAGCACGCGGTTGCCGGAGACCGGCTCAATGATCGCGACCTCGGAGCCCAGCCCGGCGGGGTAGCCGCCGACGATCGAGTACGTGCCGTCCGGGTGACGGAACGCGATGCCCTCATCGGTGGTGAGCAGCATGTCCCCGTTGGGGAGCACCGGGTTCTTCCCGCCCATGCCCGTGGGGAGCGGGTCCGAAGGCGGCGGTGTCGGGCTTCCGTACCAGATGAAGAGCCCATCCTTGTAGGTCGTCATGCCCATGGTGCTCGAGCCGAACCACACCGTGTAGCCGCCCGACGCGTCCTCCTGCACCCCGACATAGTCTACATCATCCCAGCCGGCCCACCAGGGCAGCCCGTTGCTGGTATCCCACGAGTTCCATGTGTCCGTCGCCGGATCGTACTGCGAGAGCCCGCCGTCGGGCCCGCCGCCCCAAGTGTCGCAGCCCATCCAGATCGTGCCGTCCGGCGCGATCGAGAGCGCGTTCACTGAGTTGCCGGCGATCCCGGAGTTGGCGGTGGTGTACTTCGTCACGCACCATTCATCCTGGCTCGGATCGAACCGAAGGAGCCCGCGCCCCGTTCCGATCCACATCACCCCGTCGTCTGTTCGCACGAGGTCACTGAAGCGCGGCGACCCGATCTCCTGCCCGATCTGCGGGCAGTCAACATTATTGAGCACACGCCAGAGGTTGTCGCCTTCGAGGTGCGCCATGCCGCCTTCCTCCCAGAACGGGATGTACCCCGCAATCCAGGGGGAGTCATCGTCATCGATGTAGATGACCTGCGTGTAGTCACCCGGGATCCCGGTGTTGCTCGGACGGAGCAGCTCCCAAGAGACATCGCCAGGCTCCGCGTATAAGACGGATGACATGAGTACCAACGAATATGCGGCAGTGATTGTGCGTGCGAACATTGGACTTCCTTCTCCCCTAAGGAGTTGTGTGATTCACTCAGTTCTCATGCAACAGGCGTGCCAGCAATTGATCCGTCTTCTGGACCAAATAAGGCCGATGATGACCGGCGGTTGCTGGCCGGAATTGTGGGTGGTGGCCATTATTTGCCATCTCGCTCGATGAAAAATGTAGGGATGGCCTTTGAGTTCTCATGCTCCTCCGCATCCGAGATTCGAATCTATTCGATACAGCGGGATAATGGACGGAGTCGTTTCGTTGATTGTGATTTCCATCGTGTAGCCAGACTACTGGTTTGCTGTTGCAACCTATAGATGCCAGCAGGCTTGCACAGGTACCATGCGGTCGTTGCGAAGCGCTCTCCCCAGTATCCCGGCTATTGGGTCAGAGCGGTGTAGCTTTTTACTCACTTTGGGTTTTCAGCTGTTCGAGCAGTTGAGTGGCATATACAACCCTGCGGTGTTCCTCGCCGAGCGAATCGATGAGTTCGGATCGGGCAGGATCGAGTAAGGCGATTGCGTTCTGCGTTTCGCCCTGCATCATCAAGCACTCGGCCCATTTCACGCTAAACTGAGCAGCGATCCAATGCCCTCGGGGAAGCAGCGCTTTGCTCATCAGCGCCGCTTCTTTCAGCATGGCTTGTGCTACTGATATGTTCGATTGCTCAAGATGCATCACACCCGCGTTGTGGATCGTGATCGCCAAGCGCAGGCTTGGGTCCCCGGGGTTCACGCGGAAGATCGCGATTGCCTCGTCGAACAGCTCGCCGGCTTCATCAAACGCACCTCGCGCACGCAGCAGATCCGCGAGGTTGTTGAGCGTGATGCCCACCCGTTCATGCGTGGGGCCAAACACGGCCCGTCGGCGTGCAAGCAGTTCGAAGTGCTGTGCCTCCGCTTCTTCGCTGCGACCGAGATCATTGAGGATCTCCGCACGGTTGCTCAGGCATGCCAGCGTGTCCGGGTGATTCTCAGAGCGAACCTCTGTGAGCAGCATGAGTGCACGCTCGTATGTCTGCAATGCTTCATCAAATCGTTCGAGTCGTTTGAACGAGACCCCAAGTCCAATGAGTGTCTGAGAAGCAACCCTTTTCGCGGAGTCGGCCTGGTGACCGTTAAGGATGCTGAGCGCGCGCTCGTAGGCCTCGATAGATTCTTCGAATGAACCCTGTTCGTACAGAAGCGCTCCACGCTGGTGCTCAAGCTGCGCACGCAGCTGGCTGTGTGAATCGGAGTCGTCTAGAGACTGAGCGAACTGCTGGGCACGATCGAGCGTCGAAGTGGCCTCATCCAGACGCGTGGTTGAGGTCTGGATCTGGGCCAGCACGCCAAGCGCCGCGGCAAGCTGAGGGGTCGCCGGCGGTTCCTGCAACTCAAAGGCCTGAATCGCTGCAAGGATTTGGGCCTCCGCTGGCTCGTAACTGCCCAGTCGGGTATAGGTTTCACCCAGTGTGTGCTGCAGCGTGCCTTGCATATCTGGGTAGTCGCCGAATCGATCACCGACTCGCACCGACGCGACATCCAGCAGTTCTGTCACACGCATGTCTGATCCGCTCTGTCCTGGATCCACCTGTGCGAGCAACTCGTTGAAGAAGGTGCTCACTAGAAGCTGCTTATCCAGTTCCGTCTCGGCTTCGTTCCGCTCCTGCTCAGCGATCCGATTGGCGGCGTTCGCTCGCACGATCCCAACGCTCAATCCCGTGATGGTCCCAACCGCACCGAGAGTCACGACGGAGGCGAGGGCGAGCCCCACACGATGACGGCGTGCGAACTTGCGGATCTGGTATGCCGTGCTTGCTCTTCGGGCATCAATCGGGCGGTTCGCAAGGACGGCCTCAATGTCCGATGAGAACGCGTCGACGCTCGCATATCTTCGCTCCTTGTCCTGTTCCAGCGCGTGAAGGATCACCGTGTCCAGATCAGACTCCAGCTTGGGAACAAGGCTCGATGGTGGCTTGGGTGGATGCTCAAGAACACGGCGGATGATCTCATTCATCGAGCCCGTCATATCGTGCGGGAGCTTACCCGTGATCAGCTCGTACAGCAACACGCCCAACGCGTAGACATCCGTGCGCGAATCGATCTTGTCGGGATCGCCCCGGAGCTGTTCTGGTGAGGCGTACGCCAGAGTTCCCATGAACTCGCCGGCTACCGTGCGTGCCATCGTGACCGATTCTTCAAGGTCATCCTTCGCAAGCCCGAAGTCCAGAACCTTGGGGCTGCCCGTGGGATCCATGAGGATGTTCCCGGGCTTGAGGTCACGGTGCAGCACACCTCGCTGATGCGCTGCCTGCACCCCGCTGCAGATCTCGATGAACAACCGTAAACGCTCCTCGATGCTTAACGACTCCTGTTTGATGTACCCATCGAGTGTTGGTCCGTCTACGAGCTCCATCGCGAGGTATCCGCGTCCGGCCTCGGTATGGCCGCGATCGAGGATCGAAACTACATTGGGATGCTGAATGCGTGCCGCCAGATCGATCTCTCGCTCGAAGCGGAGCTGCTGTTTCTGCGAGGCCAGAGACCCATGCAACAACACCTTGATTGCTACACCGCGTCCAGTAGAGAGCTGCTTGGCAGCGAAAACGATCCCCTGCCCACCCCGATGGATTTCACGCCCGACCTCATAGCCGGGGACGCGAAGCGAGCCGTCCGTAGCCTCGGGTGTCATCGATGCAACGGACCGGAACTGCCCTGCCAGCTCGTCGAGCTTTGTCAGTTCTTCAAGACGGGATCTGCATCGCGGGCACATCTCAAGGTGAGACCTGAGCGTGTCCAGTGGGCGTTCACCGGTTCGCTCATCTGCGTGCTCGTTCGCCCTGATGCGCTCGAGCTCACCGATGGTCAGGTGCACGCTCATTGCGTCAGCTCCTCAACACCATGAAAGGTCACGCGGAGTTCTTCGAGTCGCTTGAGCATCCGGTACCTGGCCTGATACACAGCGTCTCGAGTGAGTCCAAGCTGCCGCGCGACTTCCGCTGCCGGCACTTCCCGAAATGTCGTGAGCTCGAAGATCTGAAAGTGGGAGGGGCTCACCTCGCTGCGGAGTTGGTTCAGGCACATCGAAAGCGCGTGATGCTCCCAATCCTGTTCCCAAGCCTGCTTGGCGGTCGTCTCGTCTGGGAGCGCGGAAAAGAAAGTTGTCCGGTCGATCACACGCGGCCCCTGCTTGGGTGAGCGGGCATCATCGCGACGCTGAGAGCGGATCGAGTTGTACATGAGTGCGAAAAGCCAAGACCCCAGCCTACCCCGCGACCTGTCGTATTCACCATCGCGGTACTGCTCAACAAACCTGACGAGGGTGTCCTGAGTCGCGTCTTCCGCCTGCTCCTCAGACAGCCCGCATCGGCGAGCGAATCGTACCATTGGTGTACGGAATCGATCTGTAAACCGTTGCCAGGCATCGTTATGCGATGCCTGGAGTTGCTCCAGCAGTATGGTCGTGGTCTCCCATTGCACTTCGCCAAGTCTACAGGTTTGGGGGGATTACAGCAACGCTCATGGGCTTTAAAGCCCGTTGAGCAAGTTTTTTTGGCAGATCCTGTCAGATCAGTATGCTCCCGCGGCCAGACACAGCAGTTACCCATTCCACGCGATCGGAGCACGAGATGAGAACACGAACGAAGACCGCCACACTGCTGAGCGCCATCACTTTGCTTGCTGGGCATACATACGCTCAGAACATGCCTCAACCCGGCGACTTGCTCATTTCCGCGATCGATGTGGATACCGGCTTGCCCGATATTTTCCATATCACCCCTGGCGGAGTTATCGTCGATACGGGGTTGATGACGAACGAATACACGAGCACCGTCGAGCTCTCGCCCGTGACGCCGATCACCAGCGGCGGGCTTGAGTTCGTCGTGCTCGACAACGGATCGGGCATGCTCCGCCATACATATTTCAGTGATGGTGCAAACGAGGGTGGTCCGGTGTACACATCGCTGATCGATCGTGAGCTTGGATTCGACTCCTTTGATAATCCGATCGTGGGTTTCGACAACCCCATCGTGGCCTTCGACAATCCGATCGTGGCGTTTACGCCGGGGATGATCGGGCTGCAGCACCCGATGCGTGCGAACATGCCTGATTTCTTCGAGGACCCGTCTTTCGGATTCGAAGACCCATCGTTCGGCTTTGAGGATCCATCATTTGGATTTGAAGATCCTTCATTCGGCTTCACGGCGAACTCGGCGATCATCGGATACGCAGGACTGGGAACCGAATATGAGTTCGCGATCAGCGGTGGCACCGTCGCGGCAGGGCTTGCCTATCCGCGTGCATGGTTCATCGATCCCGACGAGATCAATCAGTACGACGGGATCGACGGCGAGTCGTATACGAACTACGCCGGGTTTGCGGTCTTCATCGAAGGTGCGCGAATGGGTTCGGGTGTCTACCTTGCTCCACTGGATCGCGCATCGATCGAATCACGATCACTCGAGCTGTATCCACTCGCAGTTGGCGGTGTGTTCGATGGTTCATTCAGTATCGACGGCATGCATATAGACCCGGTGATCCCGGGGCACGCCTTTGTGTGGGGCACCGATGGGGTTGCTCGCGGGAACGGGATGCCCCAGCCGGTGATCTATCGCATCGAGAATGACGGCTCGGTCGCTGAGCTCAGCAGAGGGGGTGAGCTCCAGGCAATCGACGACATGGTCGTGTCAACAGATGGCACGATCTATGTCGTTGATTCCACAACAACCACCGGCAAGATCGTCGCGATCGACACCCAGACCGGCACCCAGACGCTCATCGCGACCGGTGGTGACGTGTTCGAGAGCCCGCTGAGCATCAGCGTCGTGCAGCGTCGAGCGCAGGTGTTTACGGTCGATACCATCAGCGATTTTCACGACGCGAACCCGGGCGATGGGTACCCGGGCAACGCGTCGTTCCAGACCAGCCTGCGATCGGCGATCGAGGAGGCAAACGCGCAGGGCGGATCGTTCACGATCGTTCTTCCTGCGGGGACCTACGCCGTCGATTCGCTCTCCGACATCATCATCGATGGGAGCGACCTCACCATCGTTGGTTCTGGCGCTGATGCAACAGTTCTTACCGGCTCGAATGTGAGCCGTGTGTTCTATGCTCTCAACAATGCATCCCTCAAGCTGCGGGATCTCACCATCGAGGATGGGCGTGCGAGTATCGGTTCTGGCGGCTGTATCTATACCAATGGCCCGTTGGCGATCGAGAATGTTGTGATCCGCAGTGGATTTGCGGCGGGCGATGGCGGCGGGATCTATTCAAGTTCCTCGCTTCATGTCTACAAGTCACACTTCTCCGGCAATACATGCAACGGTGACGGCGGCGCTATCGTAGATGCGGCGGGGCATACGGTGATTGATCGCAGTTCATTCTTCGAGAACGAAGCGGTGAACGGTGGTGCGCTGTGGATCGGTCTCTCGAGCGTTGATATCACCAACTCAACCTTCTATCTGAACTTCGCGTTTGTCGACGGCGGCGCGATCCATCACAGATCGAACTTACCCTTGCGGGTGCTTCACAGCACATTCCTCGAGAACGAGGCGGGCGAGTTTCCTGACGGCCCCTCCGCGGGCGGGATCGATTCGAGTACAGCGTCCTCTGATCCGATCATCAAGTCCAGTGTGTTCGCGTACAACACTTTCGACGGCGAGCTTGCCGATGTCTATGGGGACTTCTCGCTCGCAGACCACTCGCTCTTCACGACCCTTGACGGCGCATCGTTCGGCTCGCTGAGCTCCGTGCTCGTGGGCGACAACCCACTCTTGTCTGGCACACCGACGCAGATCGGTGTGACCCACGCGTTCGCACCCATGCCCGGCAGCCCGATCATCGACGCCGGTGCCACGGACGAGTTCCCCGCCTTCGAACAGCTCGGGTATAACCGTTCGCTTGATGGAGATGGGGACCTGATCGCGGCACCCGACATGGGCGCTTCTGAGGCCGAGGGCGTCTGCCCGGCAGACCTTACAGGTAACGGCACACTCGACTTCTTCGATGTCAGTGCCTTCCTTGGTGCATACAACGCGATGAACCCTGTGGCAGATTTCACAGGAGACGGCGTGCTGAACTTCTTCGATGTCAGCGCCTTCCTCGGTGCGTACAACGCGGGGTGCCCCTGACCCCTAAGACATGCATTGACCTGCGAACAAAATCACGGTTCTGTCTAATCAAATGATTGTCAGGCAGAGAAGAAGCTCTGACTTCTATCACTCGCAAATGCGAGCCGAGAAGCTTTCAATCAGATGATGATTGTACTTCAGGGACATCCGGCGTTGAACGCGTTGAGGTATGCTGAGACATCGAAAAAATCGAACATGCCATCGCCATCGAAATCTGCGATTGGTTCCTGCGCTGAGAAGGCGTTGATGAACATGCTCACATCAAAGAAGTCCAACAC
>DDGE01000071.1:18318-41828 GCA_002337545.1 Phycisphaerales bacterium UBA1910
TCCAACACGCCGTCATTATTCAGATCTGCAGGGCAGCCTGCACAGTCTACGAGTCGCTGTGTAATCCCATCGCTGAGCCCGTTTGATTGTCCTGCGGCCCAGACCACACCATCGACGGCGGTCATCGCCCGGAACCATGTGCTGTAATCACTGAGTTCATGTTCCGGGATCACCGACCATACGCTTCCGTCCCATCGCATGATCAGGGCATGTGGGTACCCATTAGCATCGGGTTGGGTGCCTGCCACATATACCTCATTGGATGAAACCGCGGCGATACCGCGCAGTTCGGCGCTGTTTTCGAATGTCGGGACAGGTACATTGCTCCACGAGTTTCCATCCCAGTGAAGGATCAGCGGGATGGTCACCTGTCGCGAAATATCGTAGTCGTAGCCCGCAGCCCAAGCATCATTGCTGCTGATCACATCGATTGCGGAGATGCTCGAGAATGCCGTAGATTTCACGGTCTGCGTGAGGTCATACTGAGACCATTCCGATCCGTCCCACTTGACCATCATTGCGGCGGGCCCGAATCCAGTGCCGACCTCTTGTGCGACACCGCCAGCCCACGCATCATCCTCATGTGCGCCGTCGATTGCTCGAATGTAGTTGTAACTCCGCCCGCCGGTCTCCGCGAGAGGTGGCACGAAGATTACTTCCCACTCATCACCGTTGAGTCGCGCCGCCATGGGATAGGTTGAAGCCGCGGGTGGGGGAAGCTCGGAGTATTTGTGGCCGCAGGCCCAGACATCATCCCCGGCCCTCCCGATCACATTGAATCCACTCCCCCCTGAGTACACAGGCGAAAGCATCAGTTCCCAATCTGAACCGTCCCACCTCATGGACTGTGCTAATGAGGAGCCTGAGGCTGGGTTGTAGGTTCCAACCGCGATTGCATCGTCTTCGGATATCGCCAGGACATCGCGGAGATTCTGATAATCGCGAAGCTGGCTCGGCTGTGGTGCTTCGATCTGCGTCCATTCATTGCCATTCCATCGAGCAATGTAGTTGTAAGAACCATCGCCCGGACCAGGGTAGACATAGGTTCGTCCTACCGACCAGATATCGGTGCTGGAGATACCGTGGATGCCCCACAGAATGAGTTCTCCTCCCGGATTTGGCGTTGTCTTTAAATCCCATGGGCAATCTTGTGCGAAACAGAGCCCGGCGGCGAGTGTTAGAGTTGATGTCAGTGCGAGTTTCATCATGATTTGTCCTTTGGGGGAACAGTGGAACTAAATGTGCGGCGACCAGATTTGCACAGTTATGGACAGCCGGCGCCGAATGCATTGAGGAATGCGCTGATGTCAAAGAAGTCGAAAACACCGTCACCGGTCAGTTCCGCGATGGGGTCCTGCGCATTGAACGCGTTGAGAAATGCGGATACATCGAAGAAATCCAGCATGCCATCGGCCGTAAAGTCTGCCAAGCAGGTGCCTTCCACGATGACACACGCGGAGAACTCGCTGGTTTCGCCCGTCGATGCCGATGTCGCTGTCGCAGTGATCACATCACCGGCGGTAGTCATCAGTGGGAGGGTAGCCGAGTACGAAGCGATGCCATGACTATCTGTGTTGACGGTTTCTGAACCGAGGTAGTGCATGCCTTGCCCGAAACCAGTTGCATGGCATTCAGGGCTGGAGAAAAACTCGATCGTGTAAAACTGGTTCGGCTTTGATTGCAATGTGCCATCGATCAAGGTTGTCGATCCACTTATGCTTGCGGATGACAGCTCGGGGAAGTTTTGCAGTCCATTGGCCCCCAGATCCGTATCCATCTGGTCATTCGGTGTGGAGCCAAAGTCCCATGTATTTGGCATGAGGTCAATACCGATGTCCCCATTGGCATAGATCGAGTTCCCAGAGACACACACATTGGCGCTCGCAGTCACGCCGGGAGGGAACATCATCAATACGCCAGTAGAATCATGTCCCGCGATGGTGTTGCCCTCATCTGGGTTCTGCCCACCGATGGTGATATCGCCCGCATCTTCAAAGGTAGTCGCGGTGATCCAAACGCCATGCAGTCCACCCAGTACTGGTTCGCCGATCGCGTTCAGCCCCATCGTGTTGCCTTGGACAGTGATGTTCTCTCCGCCTTCGTAGAGATCCATATAAATATCAACGCCGTAGTCGCCACCACCAAATGCGTTGGTCGCGTCGACCGCGATGAGATTATCGAGGATCTGCAGGTTGTGGTTGTAGCTGTAGATCGCGATTCCCGTTGTGCAGGCACGATTTGAGATCTCCATGCCGTCGGGCGTCGTCCCGATGTAGTTGTTCTGTATCAGATTGCCATCTGTGTAGTAGAGCTCGATGCAGTCGCCCGCTGGGGCGCCGTGCTCGCCAAAGTTGCCAAAGCCGGTAATGTAGTTGCGATCAGCGGGGTTGGGTCCGCCGATGACATTGCCTGTTGCGGGTGAGGTCATGCCAAGCCCGGTCATGCGGACACGCTCGGTGACATTTCGTACCACGGTGCAGTCATTGGAGTATGTGATATTGATGTTGTCGGCTTCGTTGTCGTACACGAAACCATTCGTCGCGAGCACGAGACGGATATCCATGCCGCCAGTATTTCCGTAGACTTCCGCTCCATCTCCGCCCAGTTCCACTCTTGATGCATGAAGTCCAGTCACGATGGTATCGCCACCGTTGAGGTAGGTTTGATTCGGGAGAATGAGTTCGTGGCCCTCTGCATTCGTGTCACCGGTGAAAGCGGTCTGTGTAGTCCCATCGATAATGACAGGCTGTGATGCGCTCATGGTGCTGCCTTGCAGAATCACGACCCCGGGAAAGATATCTGGCAGATACCAGCGTTCTTCTGGGATCTCAAAACCAATCGTCTGCCTCCCCGGTTCGTTATCAGATACACGAAGTGCCTCACGAAATGACACCACGCCATCCGGTCCTGGCAGGTCGGCGATCGTGGCGCCGATCGGGATATCGATGTCATTCTCAGTCGTTGTCACGATGATGTTCTGTGCCAGCGATGAGGATGTCATCAAGGAGAGAATCAGTGTGTGCTGCAGATTCATGCTTGAGCTCCGTGGGAAGTGAGTGCGTAATCGAGTAGCCGACTTACTGCCGGCAAAAACTAGTTTGAGTATGAAGCAACGACTGCAAATACGAGGCCAGATCAATATTCTTGATTTACTCAGTATTTGAACACAAGCCCGTGGCCATCGCAAGGGTGTATGTGAGAGCCCGGCCGAATGGCCAAAGCTTTGGCCAGTGCGAGTTATGGACACCCCGTCGTGTAGGCGCTCAGGAATGCTGACACATCGAAGAAGTTCAGTATGCCATCTCCCGTTAGATCTGAAATGAGATCATCGGCGTTGAATGCGGAAAGAAACGCCGATACATCGAAGAAGTTCAGCACACCATCACCAGTGAAATCCGCGAGGCACACAGTCACGATGAGGTCGCCATCTGATATCACGCCATCGCCATTGAGGTCGCGAAGATCAAACTCTGGCCCATAGTTCACCACTGCAACTTCACCGTTTACCTTGCCGTCACCATCGCTCACCCCGCCATCAAGGAGGCTGATCGCATCGAGAATGATCTGTGAATCAAGCTCCGTGCTCAGGTCATCATTGTTCAGATCACCAATGATTTCACCAAACCCGGTATCCGTCCAGACAAAGAGTGCCGCGGGATCTTGGGCTGTCGGTGCCGTTCCGATGAGTGCGGTAGGCTTCCAATCGCGCGGCCGGAAATAATCCTCTCTGTCACGCCCTTTCCAGTGATCGACGAGTTGATACAGATCACCCTGAGCAAAGTCTGCGCCGTAGATCAGATCATCGAGTGCTTCCTCGATCGAAGTATGGTTTGAAACATCTGAGTCGACGGACTGCGTTGAGCCACCTGCGAGTTGCGATGCGCCATAGTTGGTGATCGGGAAGACGAGCGTGATGTATGTCCGGTCCTCTGTTGTATCATGCCGGAACTGGAGCTCTACGACCGGATCGAATAATCCAAAGTCAGATCCACCATACATGGTGCTCTCCGGCTGGAACGCTGTGAATCGCTCGAAAAAACGCCCCGAAACGATCCAGGTTTCGCCCGCATCGAAGATCGAATCCATGTTCCCGTCCTGCGAGATAATGACTGGTGTGAAGCAGCCACACAACGCCAAAGTGAACTCCCCGCCGGTCCGTTCGAACTGTGGGAATGTCGTGAAATCAGAATCGATATCTACTGATGAGTCCCGCACCATCCTATTTGAGATTGAACCATAAGGGCTCTGTCCAAACCGTCCTACATTTGCCAGGTAACGGTTCTTCGCAAGCGGCATGAACTCACCGCCGGTATCATCACGATCGTCCACATCCAGTTCGATGTAGCCAAAGATAGGACGATCACCAAACTGGTACGGCGCATAGGGCGATCCATCGAGCCCGATAGGCCCAGGCGGGGCGACCAGTCCATCTACGATCAGTTGGATTCTTGCAATGTCTTCATCACCGCCGGATGTCACTCCGCTGTATGGATCAGTCTGAGGCGAGTTTGGCTCCCAGCCCTGTACACGAAGCTCAAGCAGGTCGATCGGCTCGAATCCAGCCGGGAGGGGCGCATCGTTGCCCGCGTCTGTGCGCCTAATCACCGCATCGCCGGCTTCGTCCGTATAGACACCGTTGTCGCTGCTCGCCATGAGCGAAGAGGCGAACATCGAGAGAGCAATCATCGGGATAAGGTGGCTTCTATTGATCATCGCTTTACGATCTCCTGCACCTGCTCTTCGAGTCCATATCGCTCGATACGGTACCGGAAGCTTGATCGTTGCATCCCGATCAGGCGAGCGGCCTTTGATACATTCCCGCGGGCATAAACGAGCGCTTGAAGCATCAGTTCTTTCTCGACATGCTCTGCAGTATGTGTGCCTGACTCAAAGTCGAAGATCAGTTCGCCCGAGTGGGGCGAGAGCTCTGAGCCGTCATGAGATGCTGGGGCGCGGGTGCTTTGGATGGCGAGATCACTGCTCGTGATCTTGTTGCCTTCGCAGAGCATCGCTGCACGCTGGACCACATTAAAGAGTTCGCGGACATTGCCGGGCCACGCATGATTCGCGATAGCGTGCTTGGCATCCTCTTCCATCTCAATCGGCTCCAGGCCGTACTCGCGTCGGAGTCGATCGACGAGGGTTTGGGCGATGAGAACCGCATCGTCACCGCGTTCACGAAGACTCGGCAGCCTAAGCGTGAACGCGTTGATGCGATACAACAGATCCTCACGGAATGTCCCGTCCGCGACGGCTTTCTCGAGATCACGATTGGTCGCGGCGAGCACCCTGACCCTGATCGTTCGCTCTTTCGCCGAACCCACCCGGCGTATTTTTCCTTCTTCTAAGACAGTGAGAAGCTTGGCTTGCAGTTCCAGCGGTAGGTCGCCGATCTCGTCGAGAAAGATCGTCCCGCCATCAGCCATCTCGAACAGGCCCTCCCGTGCTTCCTTCGCGTCTGTGAACGCACCTTTCTCGTGGCCGAAGAGCTCTCCCTCGATCAGGGTCGCTGGGAGTGCGGTGCAGTTGACATGAACGAAAGGTTGCTTGGGATCCTCAGAGCTGTTGTGCAGGTGCTTTGCCAGCACGCCTTTGCCAGCGCCGGTTTCGCCTGTGATGAGCACGGTGGTTACTGCGCCACCGCTCGCACTCCCCAGATCCTCAGTTCGATTCACGACCGGGATCTTCGCGAGTCGTTCCGCAAGATCGAGTGTTGTCGTCCACGCGGGCGATTCGCCAATTGGCCGGTTTCTCGCCTGATCTGCCTGACGCATCCGCTGGAAAAGACGCAGATGGCGTGAGTTGCGCTGCTGCTGAATCAGTCGATCGGTGATGATGATGAGCTCTTCAAGACGAACCGGCTTTGAGAGATAATCGTCTGCACCCAACTTCATGGCCCGGACCGCGTCGTCTACCGTCGCGAACGCGGTCATCACCACCACGCCTCCGTTGTACCCTTGGTTGCGTAGCTCCTCTACGAAGTCGATACCCGATTCGGCTCCCAGGTTTACATCCGTTAGAACGATGTCAAACTCACCAACACCGAATGCCTCACGGGCAGCAGGCAGCGAAGCGACATCAACAACCTCGTGCTCCGCCTTGGCGAGCGAACGGGCGATCGTGAAACGCAGAGTCTCGTCATCCTCGATGAGCAGAATCTTGGCCAACCACTACACCTTACTGGCCAATCCTGGCCATGTCTATCTCTTTCTTTCCGTCCGGGAATCTGTCGGTATTTGAATCAAAAACAGAGTTCCCGGATCAGAATCGCCGATCACTGGCGATTGGACCTCGACCACTCCGTGGTGCTGATCGATGATCCTCTTGACAAGTGCAAGTCCGATGCCAGTGCCACCCTTTCGGGTCGTGAAGTACGGACGAAAGATTGAATCCTGCACTTCGCCAGGTATACCCGGTCCACGATCACGGATCTGCAGAAGCCATGCACCGGGCTTTGCATCAATCGTGAGATCGATTTTCGAACCGCTTGGCGCGTAATCGATTGCGTTACTCAGGATCGCAGTGATCGCGTGCGCGAGCTGGTCAGGATCACCGATTGATTCTGTTGGCGCTTCATGGGTGCTGAACTCCAGTTCGACGAGACGGCTTTCGGCAGCGCCTCTATGTGATTCCATGACCTCACGAACCAGATCAACTGGGGAATACCCACGATGGTGGAGTTTCAGCGGTGACGAAACACGGAGCATTCCCTGCAGCCAACCCTCGAATCGGTCGACACTCATCATTATCCGTGACTGAATCTCTCGAAGATCCGAATCGTGGGGGAGTTCGCTTTGCGTCGTTTCCGCGAGAGCTCGGATGCCCGCTAGCGGCGTCCTGAGGTTGTGTACGGTACGCTGGGCCATCTCGCCCATCGCAGCGAGTCGTTCGCGTTCGACCCGTTCATCTTGCATGGTCTGTATCATGGTGGCCATGTGGTTGAACTCATCGCTGAGTTGTCCGAGTTCATCTCCCGTGCGGACTCGGATGGTATGTTCAAAGTCGCCTCGTCCGAAATGCTGGGCGCCCACTCGCAGTGTTTCTACGGGTTCGAGTACCCACCTCCGAAGTAGGATGATGGAGTATGCCGCGACGAGCACAGCACCAACAAGCCCAATCATGATGATTGAGAAAATGAGCACTCGCAGACGCATTCCGTAGCCATTGGCGAATGCGGAGTCCTCGATAATCCTCCCTTCGATCCGCTCGATGAGTTCATGTCTTGACTCAACATGTTCGATCAGCGTCTCATACGCGTTGCGATCTTGCCCCTCGGCCCAATCCCTGATCGTGGTGAGAATCTCGTCAGAACGCCCGCGTAAGTTCTGTGTCGTGGATACACCTGATCGCATCCGCAATGACTCGACATCTGCCATCCGATCGAGCAGGTCAAGTATGTGTTGCTCGCTTTGAATGAGCTTTGGTGCGATCTGATCTGAATCCGGGATCGTGAACTTGGTGTCGACAACTTCGTCGATCATAAAGCGCCCGATGCCCAGATCGCTTGCCTGTTGCTCGCCCAATCGTTTGATGTTGTGCAATCCCTCAAGAACGGGCTGGGCAGTGCGTAGTGGCCATGCGAGTTCGCGCTCAAGAAACCGGATACTCCAGATGCTCAGCGCAACATTGGTACCCAGAATAATCGCGAGCAATGCGAGTATCACGAAGAATTTTTGACGCAAGGACATGCGTAGATGGTACTCGAATCAGCGGGTTGGCTGGTATGCCCAGTTGATGCTGGGTTCATTCTCCGGATCGGCGCTGGATTCGACATGCCCGTCCATAAACGCAATGTTCGCTTTCCCCAAGTGACGCAAGCCCGGGAACCAGACTCGATCGTCGGCGTAGGGGCCCTGAGAATCAAGCGACGGGGCAATGTATACAGGGTTTGCTCCGAGTTCATCCGCTCGTTGACCGTTCACATCCATAAGCAGGGGGACATCCGATCGAGTGAGGATGTCAGATCGTAGATAGACCTGCAAAACTCGGGGTCTGCCACGGTCGTCCGTAAACTCGGCCCGATGCAACCTTGCGTTAAAACCGAAGGACAAGCTCGGCGCGGGTCCGATGGCACCATTGCTACACGCGAGATTATTTCTTAGTGTGAGGGGCTCACGCACATCAGGACAACGCATCGGATCATTGCCTTGCGCGTCTGGTAGATCGATTGCACCTGCGTCATCCCATTGCCAGAACTCGTCTACCCCGTACTGGCTTTCTTGGAAGGTTTCAATGCTGAATGAAGCGCCGTCTCCGTCATCACCACGATCGCCATGAAGCTGCGGGTCAGCGAAGATCTGGAAATCGAATGCGACTGATCGCTGTGCCATCTGGCACTTGAAGGATCGGGCACGCATGATTGCGCCATGAACGGCGGGGGAAATGATCCCGATGAGCAAAGCGATGATCGCCACAACGAGCATTAACTCAATGAGCGTAAACCCGTGACGATGGGTGTGTGTGTGAGATGCATCCCCCTTGCTGGTCATGGAATCATCATAATCGGGAACTGATGATTCAAACAGTATGGTTCCGAGAATGACCTCAAAATCATTCTTCAGGCGTCAAATGGCCAGTATTGTGGCCACACCTGGCCCGTGGGGAGTTGGCTCTGGCTGGCCGATCATGGTGCTCATGAATGGCCAATACCGATCCCTATCTGACATCAAATCGCAGAAGACCCCGTTTCTCGTGTGATTTCTGGTTTGGCACGCTGGTTGTATTGAAGTTCCCCGGCGACGCACCCTGTACCTGACCCAAGCGTCGACAACCTCTCGTTCGTTTGACACACACCACAACCTCAAACAGGAATCCTTAACATGCAAACCAACAAAGCACTATTGATACTCGCCGCATCTGGCTCTTCGGTGCTCGCTGCGCCATCATTCGCACCAGCGACAGCACTCTCTACAGGGCAGCGTCCCTCGGGTGTTGCCTTCGGGGACTTCGACATGGATGGCGATACCGATCTGGCTGTCACCAGCGACAACATCGATAAAATCGAAATCTACACCAATAACGCGGGCGTCCTCTCCCTCGGTGCAACCTACTTCACAGGTTCGAACACTGGCGCGGACGATTTGATCGCATCCGATATCGACGGCGATGGAGATGCGGATCTCGTCGTCGTCCTCAAGAATATCAACGCCGTACGCGTCTACACCAACACTTCCGGTGTGTTCGCAGCCGGCGCAACCATTCCGGTCGGTGCGGAACCCGTAGATCTCTCGTCGGGTGATCTCGATGGCGACGGAGACGCCGACTTCGTGACGGCGAATCGTGACGGAGCATCCTTCACGGTACTCACGAACACAGCCGGGTCACTGGGCGCCTCGACTTTTGCAGGCGGCGCGGAACCTCGCTCCAGCGCGATTGGAGACTTCAACGGCGATGGCATCGCAGACATCGCAATTAGCGATCACGACAATCGAATCGTCAACATCCATTCTGGATCAGCGGGATATGCTGTGACGCAGGGGCTTCCCGTCAATCCGATCGCTCGTCCAGAGGGTGTTGTAGCCGCGGATCTCAATGGGGATGGGCTGATGGATCTTGCTGCCGCGGCCAGCGACGACTTCCTGAATGTTGCGTCTGTCTGGCTCAATACCGGTGCCGGTATGGGTGGCAGGTCTGACTTTGCCGTCAATGGAAATGATGTTGGAAATATCCAAGCCGCGGATCTCGATGGTGATGGGGATCTGGATCTCGTCACCTCGAATCAGGATTCGAACTCGATGAGCACCCTGGAGAACACTGGCAGCGGAGCATTCAACCCGGGCGTGAGTTTGAGCACCGGAACACGCCCAGGGAACATCGCTATCGGTGATATTGATACGAATGGCGGGCTCGACATCGCGATCGCAAACCGGGATAGCAATAATGTGTCGCTATACATGAACAATAACGGAGGCGTGGGGCCTTGCTCAGGTGCTGATTTTGCAGAACCCTTCGGGCAGCTCGACTTCTTCGATGTCTCTGCGTTCCTTGCGGCATTCAACGCAATGGATCCAACTGCGGATCTCAATGCGGATGGCGTATGGAACTTCTTCGATGTGTCCGTATTTCTGAATACCTACTCTGCAGGATGCCCTTAACCCGATTTGCATCGTTGCACTCTACATATGGCTCCCTCTTTTAGCCCCCTCAGCAGTTCCCCCTTGCTGAGGGGGTTTTCTTCAATGATTTCAATGTGCCTGGCATTGCATGGGCGATGTATTTCATCCTGAGCCGTTCTGCGAAGGCGTATAAAAGCACAGGTAGGCGAAGCCGTGCCAGTACATGATGTTGTCAGTTGATAAAGAGAGAGGGAGGAGTGGCAAGGGCTACATCTTGAGGATTGAGAGGATGGAATCGAGCTCCGATTGTGCTTCATTCGGGTTCGGGACTGAATCGTTCACGATCTCTCTCAGAAATACACTGACGCGCCTTTTAACGAGTTGAACCGCTGCCGCTGCGCACGCGGCGTCCTTAAACCCGAGTTCAGTCGCGAGTTGGTTGAGCGGCGGGGGGGTTGAACAATACATCGCCGGCTGCAGAACTCTGGTAGAGAAGATATGCCAGTGATTTTCTCTACCAGATTCGTGGAAATACTCCTCGCAGCGTTGGAGCGATTCTGTCAGCTGAGCGATAGCCCAGCGACGATCAAAGACACACTCTGCCGTATCGCTCGGGGGCCACGATTCATCCTGCGGGGAGAGCTGATACTTCTGGGCCATCACCTGTTGCGTGCGGCCAGCCCGTCTGTGCGAGTCGATAACAAAGTTCTTCACGGACCTGAGAATGAGTGAGCGCAGGCGGCCTCGTTCTTTGTCGAAGCCACCAAAGAAATCGCCCTCGTACACCTTATGAACAAAGAATGCCTGTGTAAGTTCTGAGGCATGTTCTCTGTCGTAACCGCTTTTTCTCAGGAATGAGTACACTGCTGGCCAGTATATTCTGGTAAGTTCGGCAACTGCTGCATCACTCGTTTCCTCGTCAGTCAACGCTTCGATGAGCGTGAGAGATGTGCATGTAAAACTTGCGTGTGATCGCGTTAGATCCATGAGGGGGGCTTCTTGAGTGAAATTATTACGGATCGTCAACTATACCTGTTTCCCGCAGGCGTACTGAGATAGAGCATAACAGATGGATGAGCTAAGCGCCAAACGATTAGCGACAGTATTATTTGAGTCTGTGGAAGCCCCTGGGGGGTCAGGATTTCCACATATATCAGGATACTACATCCACAGGCTCATTGGGAGCGGTGGTGGAGGCGATGTGTATGAGGGGGCCGTCGTTTCCACTGCTCGCCCCGTTGCGATCAAGCTGCTTCGGCCGCAGTACGCTACGAATGCAAAGAACGCTTTGCGAGAACTTGATCGGCTCACCTCAGTGCGTTCCAATGTTGTACCGCATGTGCTTGATTATGGATGGTATCAGGACAGGATCTACATTGTGACGGAGTTCATCGATGGGGTGAATCCGAGAGAGTACTGCCACACTCGAAATCTGAAGGAGACCGTTCGCGTTCTGATTCGAATCGCGGATGCGGTTTCAGTGCTCCATACGCGTGGCATGCTGCATCGCGATATCAAGCCGTCCAATATCATTATGACCGCGGATGGTGAGCCTGTGCTGCTTGATCTCGGTATCGCATCGTTTCTTTCGGAGATTGAAAGCGAAGATAATGGCCATGTTCAAGGGACAAGACGGTACATGTCCCCGGAGCAGGCCGCGGGGATTAATAAGGAGTCCTCAACATCGTGGGATGTGTACGCACTCGGTGTGCTTAGCCTGGAGCTGCTAACAGATCACCGGGTAGATCCACAGGGTTCGGATGTGGATGAGCAACTCAATCAGTTGCCGAGAGGCGTCCAAGCGATCATCCGGAAATCCATTGCTCCATCAACAGCAGACCGGTATGAAACAGCTCAGCAGTTGAGAGATGATCTAAGTTCGTGGCTCAACAAAGAGCCAACTATTGCAGGAAAAACTCGCCTCTGGTCCCGTTTCATGAGTTTTTTCGCTACCCGTCCCATGGTTACCGCTTCGGTCATCGGTCTACTCATTATTTTGAGCAGTGTCATTGCCAGTCTTGTTCTGGTGACATGGCAAGGGACAAAGGCCTTTAGATTCGAAAGCATCAGGAATGCAAATGGAGAATCCATTCTAACGCTATTCTCGCTTAACGGGAAAGTTTTACACCAGTGGCGGATGAATGTAGGGAATCGGGTTCGGCCGAATAACAGGCTGATCAAAATTCATGACCAAGATATCGCAGTGATCGGGCTCGGTGCACCGGATTACAACAGCGGCTACGAAGGGCTGATGGTGTATGAAACCGGGAAATGGGATGCTCCAGTTTGGGTTGCCGAACAAACTGTCACGCCCGAGATGGCGCATGTCACACGATTTGAAAAACCGCCCCATCGATTTCATTATATGAACCACTTCTACTTTGACATTTTTCCTGAGTATGCCGGAGATGAAGTCTTATCGATCCACAGGCATAATCCAAGCTCACTTTGTGCCGTGCAGATCCATTCGCTCGGCGGGGAACTGCTCAGCGAGTACTACCACGACGGGTGGCTCGAGTCTGCTGCATGGTTGCCTGAGCAGCGTCAGGTTGTGCTTGTCGGGCAGAATAGCGACGGTACATGGGAGGATCGGGGAGCCGGTGAACTGCCGGCAGGAAAGTATCCGATTGTCATTTTCGCGATCACGCCCGAACTCGGGTCGGTCAGAAACACAGTTCGCTATCCGGGTTTGGGGGTCGGGATCGCTCCTGATTGGTATCAGTGCCTCGCTCCACCAGATGGGTATGTCCCATTTGCGGATGATATGGGCGGGCCATATCACAGTGTAAATCTATCACCAAAGCCACGCGAAGCCGAACAGGGCCATGTTTACTGGAGGCTGGGACTTGCCGGTCGTGCGGAAAACGATAAAGGCCAACTCGGACTTGAGATTGACGCCGATGGAGAGCTGATTCGGGCTTGGGTATCCGATACATGGAACAAGCCTGATACCCAGAACATCCCACCTGAAGCATACGAACTCATAGATCTCCCTCAGCGGAGCACTCCACGCAAGTACATTCCGCTGCAACCGCCGGGTTTCGATTCGTGAGTGAAAGTTCGTGTGGATGTACTCAATCGATACAAAACCCGTCACTCGACGGGGGGTTGAACTACATCATGTTCACTCCATCTCAATCGATCATCTCTACCCGTCTCAATGCTCGTTCGAACTGGGCCCAACGATCTTCAAGCGTGCCAGTGTATCCGAGACTGATCCGCACGAGCCCGGGCCGGATTCCGGCGTCATGCAGATCTTCATCGCTTAGTTCCGAAGATGTCGAGCTCGCAGAACATGACATGAGCGTATCAAAGTATCCGAGGCTCACCGCGAGGAACCCAAACCCCTCGTTTTGTTGCAGATCATTCATGAACTCAAAGGCGCGTTCTTTCGATCCAAGATCGATCGCGAACAGCCCTCCGTACCCAAAGCCATCGTTTACCAGCGTCTGAAGTAGGCTGTGCTGCGGATGCGAGGCGAGCCCAGGATACGACACATCGATCCCTCGCGATTCGAGGCGTTCACAGAAAACCTGCGCTCGGCGTGAGTGTTCCTTCATTCGCAAGCCCAGATGTGGGAGTCGGAGAGAGAGATCGAATGCCACACGCGGGTCCATCGTCGGCCCCAAGAGCATGATCGACCCCGTGTGGAGGTCCATGAGTTCTGTGATGAACTCTTTGCTGGAGCAAACGGCGCCAGCGATGATGTCTGAGCACCCGCCGATGAACTTGGTTAATGAGTGCACCACGATGTCGGCTCCGTGCTGCGCAGGGCTCATGAGCATCGGAGAGAAAGTGTTGTCCACGATGAGCTTTGCTCCAGAATCGTGCGCGATCTGTGCGAGCTTCGGGATGTCCGCGACCACCATCGTCGGGTTCGAGATGGATTCGGTATAAACCACCTTTGTTTTCTCTGTTACTGCCCGTTTTACTGCGTCTGGGTCTGAAACATCAACAAACTTGACTTTGATCCCCGCTTTGAGGGGCAGGTACTCTTTGAGCAGCGCAAATGTTCCGCCGTAGATCGCGTTGGACGCCACGATCTCATCTCCGGGGCCGCAGAGTTGCATGATCGCACAAGAGATCGCGCTGATACCTGAACTTGTAGCGTACCCAGTCTCGGTTCCCTCTATTGCCGCGAGATATCGCCCGAGTACATAGACGGTTGGATTGAAGTGTCGCCCGTATAGAAAGCAGCCGCCTGAATCGGGGCCCATGCGTCCTTGGAAAATTTCGGGCATGATCCCTGCGTCCATGACGGTGTAGGTCGTTGACGCTTCGATTGACATATTCACACCGCCGTGTTCGCCAAACTCATGACGGACGCGGGAGAGAGACTGAACGGGGTCAAACGGCATGGGCACTCCTACACGAAAGATGGTGTGTGGATTAAGGCTATTGGTGAGATGAGGTACGCTCTCGTACCTATCAGATGGGCGAGATTGGGATTAAGCGCATTGCCCGCACAATCCATAGAGCGTGATGTCGTGTCGGGTGAGCTTGAATCCATCCGGCGTCATATTGGCGAGGTTGCCGGGGCAGGCGTCCACATCAAATACACGCCCGCAAGACTCGCAAACGAAATGGTGATGGTGGTCTTTTCCTGCCAACTCATACCGTGCAGGTTCTCCAGGCAACTCGACCGGGACGATTTCACCGAGCTCTTCGAGAGATCGAATGGTGCGGTAAACCGTTGCAATGCTGAGCTTTGGGACATCTCTCGATGCTTGTTCTAGCAGTTCCTGCGGCGAGAGGGGGTCACCATCCGGAGTGAACAGCGAACGGATCGCATCGCGCTGCGGGGTTTGTCTTTCCATGTGCGATGATAGTTCCGAAACCCTCCTATTTGATGGAATCCTCCGATGCCGCATTTGCAAATTCGGAGTAAGGTGGCAAGAATAAGGTATCCGTACCGTCGATTCCGCCAAGAGAAAGAACTTTCCCAAGAAAGGGAACGACCATGACCCAGGTGTACCCGCACGCCAACGCTGTCGCTGAATCTTCCAAGTGGCAGTCCAGCAGCGCTCCAGAGATCGGATCGAGCCCACGCATTGACGAGATATACGCGATCGATGTCTTCGATATGCGCAAGATGCGTGAACGCCTCCCGAAGCATGTCTTCAAGAACATCACCAAGACCGTCGAACAGCACAAAAGAATCTCGATGGACGACGCTGAAGTCGTCGCCACCGCGATGAAGGACTGGGCGATCGAACGGGGTGCGACACACTACACGCACTGGTTCCAGCCGATGACCGGGCTCACAGCGGAGAAACACGATGCGTTGGTGACACCCGACGGTCAGGGATCCGTCGTGTACCGTCTTTCGGGTTCATCCCTCGTTCAGGGTGAACCAGACGCTTCGAGCTTCCCATCGGGTGGGCTTCGTGCCACATTTGAAGCTCGTGGTTACACGGCTTGGGACCCATCGTCGCCCGCGTTCATTATCCGCGGTAGCAACTATGCCACGCTTTGTATACCAACCGCGTTCGTGAGCTGGAACGGTGAGGCGCTTGACAAAAAGACCCCGCTGCTCCGTTCGATCGAGGCACTCGATAAACAGGCGATGCGCATTCTGAGGATTTTCGGCACGGACGAAGGTGTGAGTTCAGTCGGTACCACCCTTGGTTCGGAACAGGAATACTTTCTCGTCGATCGAAATCTGTACTTCGCTCGCCCAGATCTCGTTGGATGCGGCAGGACGCTCTATGGCAACACCCCGCCGAAACATCAGCAGCTGGATGACCACTACTTTGGTGCGATTCCACCGCGCGTAAATGCGTTCATGGCGGAGCTTGAGCAGGAGCTATTCAAGCTTGGAGTTCCTGTTCAGACACGCCACAACGAAGTTGCGCCCGGGCAGTATGAGATTGCCCCTCTCTTTGAGTCCACAAATATCGCGTGTGATCACCAGGCGATCCTGATGGATACTCTCAAGCGAGTCGCTGGTCGTTACAACTTTGCGGCGTTGTTGCACGAGAAGCCATTCGCGGGCATGAACGGTTCAGGTAAGCACAATAACTGGGCGATGTCCACGGACACTGGCGTCAATCTTCTCGATCCGCAAAACGAGACGCATACAAACACCCAGTTTATGACCTTCCTATGCGCTGTTATTCGCGCTGTGCATCTGCACGGAGATCTGTTGCGTGCGGTTATTGCCTCCGCGAGCAATGATCATCGTCTCGGTGCGAACGAGGCACCGCCGGCGATCATCTCGATCTTCCTTGGTGACATGCTGACGGATCTGATCGAACAGATCGAGAAGGGGGTCACCAGCCGGACGATCAAGGGTGGTGCGCTCGATTTGGGGGCACGAACCCTTCCTGAACTCAAGCGAGACTCTGGTGATCGCAACCGCACGAGCCCCTTTGCGTTTACAGGCAACAAGTTTGAGTTCCGTGCAGTCGGGTCAACTGCATCAGTTGCGTGGCCCAACACCGTGATCAACACGATCGTTTCCGAGAGTCTGGACTTCGTTGCAACCAAGATTGAGTCCAAGCTCGGCAAAAATCCAAGCGAAGCCAAGCGGAATCAGGTCGTGCTGGGTGTTCTGCAGGAAGTTGTCAAAGAGCACAAGTCGATCATCTTCAACGGAGACAACTACACGCAGGAATGGGAAGACGAGGCCGAGCAGCGCGGGCTACCGAACCTTCGTTCGACCGCTGAGGCACTCCCCGCGATGGAGAAGAGTGCCGCCAAGAAGATGTTCCGAAAATACAAAGTCCTCTCGGCGAGTGAACTTGAATCTCGTGTCGAAATCTTTGCTGAGAAGTACATCACGGAACTCACGATCGAGGCCCGGATGATGATCCACATGGCTAGGACACTCATCCTTCCAGCAGCTGTCAAGCATCAGAAGTCTTTGGCAGACACGATCAACTCAAGCGAGCAGGCTGGGATGAACTGTGTCGGGTTGCGCGAGACGCTTGAAGCTTTCACCGACCTGGTGCAGACATTCCAAGACCAGATCTCGCATGTTGAGTCTGGGCTTCACATTCCCGAAGTCTCTACGCTCAAGCAATGCACACACTGCCGAGAAGTATTGTTCACGGCGATGGATGAGCTGCGTGCGTCTGGTGATGAGCTTGAACGCCATGTCGAGGGGGCGCTCTGGCCGATGCCAACATACCAAGAGTTGCTATCGCTACGCTGATCGGCAAACTGATCATGTTTCATTGCAGCGCCAAGTCTCTGACTTGGTGCTGTTTTTTTCTGCTCTGATCGGAATTGCGTGAAACTGCGGGGGAGTTGTGCCCCAGGTGCCTCGTGGGGGATGGGCGAGCACGATATGATCGTGTGCTGTGAAGTGTGCAAGCACACAAAGAGCAAGATGTGTGTCAGGTCAAGGCAGCAAACTGCGAGTATTCATCGCGTTTGGATCCCATTTATTCGTCTGCGTCATCGCGAGTCCATTTGCCATCGATATACCGGAGCATCTCGTCTGTAGGGTTTCTGTCACGCAACTCAGGTGGCAGTTGATCATCTGAGACACGGTCATAGCATCGCAATGCGCAGAAGCGATGGATCGAAGTTGGGAGCCCAACGGCAGTGAACCCGGGGTGGCCAGTTGCAGGGAATGGTCCTCCGTGGACCGTTGCGGGGCTCACATGCACACCGGTTGGGACCGCGTTGTGAATCAGTCTCCCAACACGCAATCGGAGTGGTCGGGTCAGCGCTTTCAGCACCGGCGCATCGCAATCCGAGTGGTGTATTGTTCCAGTCAGATTGCCATTGATCTTCTCTGCGATCAGAGCGAACTGGTCGTTGTCATCGCACAGGATGATGAGGGCCGCTACCCCAAACATTTCTTCTTGCAGCTCTTGATGATGCTCAAGGAAATGAGAGGCGTTCGTGCAAAGCAGTGTGTGCTCGTAACGAGCGGCGTCATCATCGATCTTCCTTCCACCGATGAGGCATTCTGCCCCGCAGTTCATGTTGTGCTGAACGGCTTTGTCCAACCCGTCACGCCCGTCATGGCTCAGCATGACCTGCGGGGATGCTTGTTTCAATCGGGAACTCAGTTGATCGATAAACTGATCTGCATACTCACTCGATCGCAGGGCTATCAAACCGGGGGAAGTACACTGTTGCCCGCTCGCTTGAAGCATCGATTCAGCAATCTGATCGGCGATGGCTTCACCACGGTCTCGCACAGCGTGCTCGAGCACAAACACCGGGTTGATCGAGGAAAGTTCGAGATAAATGGGTGTTCCCGTTTCGTCTGCGGCCTTCTTCATCGCCAGTCCGGCACCGCGTGAACCAGTGAATCCTACAGCGCTGACATTTGGGTTGCGGATCAGGGCCAGCCCATCATCTGGAGAACAATGATAGAAAAACTGGACCGTACCCTTGGGAAGATCAGTCGCAACGACCGCGTCGTGAGCACACTGGGCCAGCATGCGTGAAGTTCCCGGGTGTAGTGGATGGGATTTCGCGATGACTGGATTCCGAGCCGCGATCGCAGCGGCAAAGTCACCGCCCGCTGCACCGTTATATGCAAGGGGGAAGTTGTTGGGGCCGATCACCAAGACACCTGCGCCGAGTGGTTCAAACATCGAGCGCAAGTTATTCTGAGTGTCAACTCGAGGGCGCATCCAATCGCGTGATCGGACGCATGCGGCGGCTTGACGCAACTGGTCAATAGTCCGATTCATCTCTGTCTCAACCAATCGGGGAGAACGCGGAAGCCCGGTCTCCGTATGCGCTATGCTCGCGATATCAGACCTTCGTTCGTCGATGAAGCCCGCGTGGGTGTCTAAGAAAAGGGCAATACGATCGGGGGCAGTGGCGTTGAGAACTTCGGCGACCTGGGCCGCGTGCTGAGCAATGCGATGAAGAGTCTCAGAGCCGCTAACAGGGTATTCGTCCCCGATTTCATGCCCAGTCGATGGGTTTATCGGCTTGACTGTATCAGTAGGATGCGGGTCTTCAATCCAGGCTCCGCCTACAAGGATTGGGTGTGCTTCTCTCATACCACAATTATAGAGGAGTAGGATGAAAACTGTTTAATCGGACCAAAGGTGGGGTCGTGAGGATCGGGTTACGGGAAGTCTCCTGGATTGCCTCGCTTCACACTCGCAGAGAATGGACTATCAGGTGCACGCTCTACCCCGGAGGACCCCGCGATGCCCCGACAGACTCCATCGATCAACTCGTTTCTCGTAGCTCTATCTCTCAGTGCGGGCTTTGCATCTTCGCTCGCTCTCGCAGCAGGTGAAGCGGTTGAAGAAGCCAACCCCGTCGCGAACGCGGTCGCCGAGAGTGAACGGGTTGCTGAATCCACTCCAAGTGATACCGAGCGTCAGAACGCAGACTTCGTTGCTGTTCGTGTGAGTCTTCCAGATGGCCGCTCGTTCACTCGTCTCGAACCAAAGCGATCGATGAGTGCTCGATATACGCAAAGGAACGGCGAGTCGATCGGCAGATCTCGGCAAACCTCGAGTGGCGCTCGCGTTAGTATCCCTTCCCGGAGTGTGAGCGGCGGTAGCAACTCATCCTCCGTAAAGGTAGGGGGTAGCAGTGGCGGCGGCGGCGGCTCTTCTTCGAGTTCTCGTGGTGGAGGCGGTGGCGGAAGTGCAGCCACTGAAATGGCCAAGGAAGTTGCTTCGGAGGCAGGGCTTGAGGCAAGTGCGCCGAAGCAAACCGGTGGGGTATTCTCCTTCGGAAACTCCGCGGGCGAAAGCAACGAGCAGGGTTCAAACGATCATGGATCGAGCGAATCGGGTGATCGCCAGTATCAGTCATCCATTCCATCAGTCGGCGCACCGCGATTCGATCGTGAGGGGAATGCGACCGGTGGTCAGCGGGTGGAGTTTCATGATGCGGGCATGAGTGCCGCGGTGATCGGCAACCGGGTGTATTTCAACAATGTTGAACTCGTTGTGGCTGATCAGGCTTTTGAGGTCATCACCGGCACTCAGCTCGGTCAAGATTCCGCGATTATGGAATCGGGACGGCTCGGCAGCGCTGGTTCGGATCCCCTGAGCTCGTTCAACTCTCGCAACAGTTCGATCAAGATTGAGCTCGAATCAGACACCGTCGTCACGCTGATGATGTACACCGAGTCCCCGAGTTCGCTCAATCCCGAGCGTGAGATGCGTTCGTGGACAGTCCGGATCCGATGAAAGATCGTATTTGGAGGAGTAATCGTCCGATGTAGCTCTCATGCGGCTGATCGAACGACTTATTGATTCACTTACACCCGCGCTGCACGAAGCGCGGGTGTATGTCATTCAGGAGGATGGCCCGCTTGCGGATGCGGTCCGGCAGGCCGCGCTGCCGGCGGACCTCAGGGGTATTGCGGAGTTTCGAGATGTTCGAGATCGAGAACTGGCACGGCTGAGCCGTGGATTGTTCCGTATCGGGGCGGCAGCGCTGCAGTCGTGCGACCCGGTCGAAGCCCGCATAACGCGGGATAGCACTGGTCGTCCTGGCTTGGCGGGGTGCTCCAGGACTCTCATGGATCTCAATGTCTCAAAGAGGAGCGGGTGCGTCGCGATTGTGCTCTCGCGTGGGGGGGCGTGTGGGATCGATATCGAGACTCTGGAATACGGAGATTCCGCCACCTCAGTGCTCAAAGCGCTGCGTACGCGGGGTGTGATTGAGGCATCCGAGCAATCTTACGAGCATGCCCTGATTCGGTGGTGCGGGTATGAGGCATGTTTGAAGGCCGATGGTCGCGGGCTACAGGACGGCATTGATTGCGTGTCTCCCCATTCTGCTGATCTGAGTGGCGCACCGATAATCTGGGGCTGTGGTGGAAAAAGATGGGGATTGCAAACGATCCCGGTGCCGGTCGGCTTCGTAGGAGTAGTTGCTTGCGCTGAGGGTCTGCGCGTTCAATATGTGCCGACCGAGGGGGCAGGCATGTGCTGCGGGTAGTGCGCAGAGTCTGCGCTTCGACAGAATCTGAGCAACCCTAGAGTGATCGGCATTGCTCCCCAAAGAGGGGAGCCAGAACTGCCGATAGAACACGGGTATCGCGAAGATGGCCTGCTCGTCTCGCGTGTAGATCGTGTGTGAGCCTGTGTTTCAGAGAGGGAGCAGAACGAGTCGGCGGATGACCTTGACACAACCCCAATCCAGCCCGAAGAGTGTGCTTGAGTCGATCCGATCGATGCTGGTTTTGTACGGATCTGTGCGATCGACGCCTCTGGCAAGACGAGCGGGGCGTAGCTTGCTCGATCTTCCGCTTGTTCGCGGAACAATCTTGTCGCACCACCTCGAGAATGCGCAGTTCTGTGCTCAGCGATTTGGGCTTGATTCATTACAGATGCGCGTCATCGTTGATACAGAGAGCACCGCTCCGATTGATCCGCCTGTGAGTGAGTCTGGCAAGGTCCAGTGCCAAATTGAGCAAGATGCTTCACCCATCCGTGGGGTGGCGGGGGTGCTCAGCGACGCGACTCAGGGAATGGACCCAGACGATTACATCATCGTGAGTTCAGGGGCGCAAGTCTACCTCGAACGATTGGACGATCTCGTCCATGCCATGGCGAAGAAGCGAGCTGATGTGACCTTGGTTTCCTCGCGTGACGACTCTCCGGTTGGTGTCTGGCTCATCCGTGTGGGCGTGCTTCGTTCAATCAAACCAGTTGGTTATGTAGACATGAAAGAACAGGCGCTTGAATCGTGGAAGCACGATCATCTGGTGCGTGTTGTAGAGCGACCTCGGGCATATGTGCACCCGGCTCGCTCGATCAGTGAATATCTGGACGCCCTTCGGGCAAATGCCCAGGGATACGGCGCTGGTACCACGATCGACGAAGACCCATTCCGTGAGGATTGGGAGAGTTCATTCAGTGTTGCAGAGCCTGGTGCAGTGGTTGGCGATGGCGCGATTCTGCATGACGCGGTTGCGCTGAACGGGTCAGAAATTGGGCGGGGTGCCGTGGTCGTCCGATCCGTGATTTGCCCTGGCGCTAAGGTCATGCCGGGTGCCCGGGTGACGGATCAGGTTGTGACCGGTACCGTCAAGAAGGGGCGTGCGTGATGAGACTTGTTGAAGCCCGCTATGGGTGGAGCAGTAAACATCTCGTGCTTGTGCTCGTTCTGCTTGCTGCTGCAGTGTTCGCTGGGATCGATCAGTGGCGTGATATCTTTATGATCGCGAGTCGCGATGAGGAAGCGAGTCATATCTATCTCGTGATCCCCATTGCGATTTGGCTTGTCTGGATCCGGCGGGTTCGATTCCGTCGTTGTCCCCCCCGCCCAAGTTGGGTTGGCGTCATCCTGATCCTTGCTGGATTCATACTGATGCAGTTTGGCCTACGCAATGCTTTCCAAGCGGGTTTGCACGGTGGGGCGGTGCTCATGGCCATTGGTGCGATCACCGCAGTAGTCGGGACGCAGGTCATGGCGAACTTTTTCCCTGCGGTCGCGATTTTGGCCTTGCTCGTTCCGATCCCAGGCAATCTTCGTCTCGCCATCGCTGGGCCATTGCAGAACGCGACCGCCCGTGTTACCACGAGCACGCTCGAAATGATGGGCTTTTATGTAGAGCGATCCGGGAATCTCGTCAACATCAACGACATGCCAGTGGCGGTGGCCGAGGCGTGTAATGGGATGCGTATGGTGTTCGCGTTGCTGCTCGTCGCGTACGCGTTTGCATTTACTGTCCCTCTACGAAACTCGGTGCGTGTCCTGGTGCTCTTGCTGAGTCCAGTGGCGGCAATTATTTGCAATGTGTTTCGACTCGCGCCCACCGTCATCATGTATGGGAATCAGGAACGGCTTCCAGAAGGCTGGCCTGATGCTTTTCATGACATCGCGGGGTGGATGATGCTGCCCATCGCGTTCCTCATGCTTCTCGGCATTACGCGGGCATTGCGCTGGGCGATGATACCGACATATCGGTTTACTCTCGCGACACAATCAACTTGAGGTCCCTGTGTTAAACAAGCTCGCCATCCCGTTTGCGCTCATATCACTCGTGGTCATCGGTGCGTTCCGATCGACTCCTGGGGAGTCGGAGGAGGCATTGAGTTATCACGAAGAAGTGCGTGAACTCGTGGAGTCGATTCCTATTGACTTTGGTGATTGGGTCGGCGAGCGTGTTGAGCTTCCTGCATCTGCGACAAGCCTGCTGAATCCGAATGCACTTCTCGCCCGACGATATGTGCAAAGCGATCGATCGGTCAGCGTGACCCTGATGGTGGTGCAATGCCGCGACGCACGGGATATGGCAGGGCATTTTCCGCCAAGGTGTTACCCAGCGAATGGTTGGTTGACTCGTGATGGGGAGATGCCCGGCTCTATTCAGGTCGATGGGAACGAGCTCGCTGTGTATCAGTTTCACCGTATTGCGGGGCGCAACGAGCGAGATATCACCGTTTACAACCTGTTTGCCTTGCCCACCGGCGTCACGAGCGTGTCGATGAAAGATGTTTATCGAATCAGCGCTGATTATCAGTATCGTTATTATGGTGCGGCACAGATCCAGATTGTGATCGA
>DDGE01000071.1:42027-52132 GCA_002337545.1 Phycisphaerales bacterium UBA1910
GTGGATCGCGTCAGGGCAGCGAAGAACGAGTTGGCTCCGGCAGAGGGGGGCAGATCATGAGTTCGAGTCAGATGAACTGGGATATGGGTGCTGAGCAGCATCACACGAATCCATTTGTGGTGATTCATCGTCACCTGCGTGGGAAGTACATCCTTGTGATCGTGCTCGGGCTGCTCTTCGGAGTCGTCGGCGGTTCGATGGGGTATATGTCGCGAAATCCCATGTATGCGAGCACAGGAATCATCCGTATCAAGCCGGAGTTGCCGAAGGTGCTCTTCGAGAGTGAGCAGAGCACGGCACCCAGAATGTTCACAAGCTTTGTTAATACGCAGGCACAACTCGTTTCTAGCGTAGAAGTGATCCGCTTGGCGATGGAGAGTGATCCAATCAAAAAGCTGGAAATGGAACGAGGGATCTTCTTTGATGATCTTGAGCGTGTTCAGGACAGACTCCGGGTACGCACAGATACAAGAGCCCAGGAAATCATCCGTGTTTCATACGAGCATACAGATCCAGTAGTATCGCAAGCAATCGTCAGTGCGGTGCTCCGTGCGTACATACAAAAGCACGGCAAGGAAGGGAGCATTAAGGATCCTGATGTGATCAATGTGCTCCGTGATCGACGCAATGAACTCCAGAGCATTATCGATCGAAAAAGCGATCGTATCGGTGATATTCTGCGTGAATATAACACGGAAAACCTCGATCCATTAATCGAGGAAACTTCGATGCAGGTTCGAAGTCTGGAGCGGGAGAAGGCACTGCTGACAGGGTATCTGAATGGTTTTTCCCAAGAGGGGGGCGAAGCCTCGAATGCTCCGCAGACGGCTGAAGAAGCGGCTCCTGGAGACACGCGTATGAGGACTTTGCTCGAGCAACGAGATGCTCTGGTTGAGAATCGAACTCAGATGATGGTTGCAGAGGGGCTGCGTGAAGAACATCGCGATGTGCGTCGTGTCACGATGATGATTGACAATATCCAGAAGACAATCGATGAGCGGCTTGAGCAGTTACAGACCGGTGAAGATCTCGTTCTCTATGACGAAGAGAATAACCCTGTATCGAATGAGAGCGAACTGCGCAATCAGCGAGCACAGGTACAGAGTGAACTTACCCGCATGACGGAACGCGCCAAGACAGTCTTCGAGGCATCGCTAGAACTCAATCAACTCCGTGAGGAAAAAGCCCAAGGTCTTGAGTCACTCTTGCAGGTCGAGCAGCGGCTGACGATGATCGAGACAGAATCAAAGCTGGAGGAGAGCAACTCGGTTGGCGGGAAAATCAGTGTTGCCCAACCGGCTACGCTAGCGCGTGCGCCAACCTCCGATCCGCGAATCAAAATGGCGGGTGCCGGATTCGTGGGGCTCGGGTCTGTGCCGGTCATTATCATTCTCGTGCTGGGATACCTAAGTCATCGTGTAAACTATTCCGACGACGAGGTCCTCACGGGGGCCCAGGCTGGTATCGTGGGGATGCTCCCAGACTTGGGGAACTCTCTTGAAGACCAAGAACTCGCGTCCGCATCCGCGTTCGCGGTGCATCAGATCCGGTCACAGTTGCAGATTAAGAACGCGGACGAGGGGGCGTGTGTCTACGGCGTGACCAGTCCGGCCCCGGGGGATGGGAAGACCAGTCTGATTATCGCGATGGGACTCTCTTTTGCAGAAAGTGGGAGCAGAACACTCCTGCTCGATCTTGATTTCATCGGTCGCGGTTTGAGTGTCCATTTCGGGCATTCACGGGCACCAAGCCTTGCAGATCGGCTTGGTGAAAAAGAGGAAGTCGCGGAGCTCATTCAGGAAACTGAGTTCCCCGGGCTATCAATCCTTCCGGCGGGGTATGGCGATGATCTGCGAGTGAGCAAGCTCTCTCCCAAGAGTGTTCAAGCGCTGCTTGGCCCTCTAAAAGAGCAGTTTGATACGATCCTGATTGATACCGGCCCGATCTTGGGGAGTGTTGAAGCCGCGTTTGTCTCACCTCAAGCGGACGGCGTGCTTCTTGTGGTTGGGCGTGGGCAGTACAAGCCGCTGATCAAGAAGGCGATCGATCAGATCCATGCGGTGGATGGCACCATCGCAGCCACCATCTTCAATCGAGCTTCGATGCATGAAATCCGGCATTCGACGAGCAGTATGTCGGTGCATTTCTCGAGACAGTTCTCGCGTCAGCAGCAGGAGATCGAGCAGGCCACGAGTAGTCGTGGTGGGCCGGTGGCCGGTACACTATTCGCGGACCGGCGTTCTTCGAGTTCTGAGCCGAACTATCGGAAGGCTGAACCATGATCGCGGAGAGCGATTCTTCATCGGAAGTGCTCGAGCCAATCGAACAGCACACGCTGTGGGGATTGACCCCGCGCCAGTTGCACGATCGGTACTGGAAATCACGAGGGATTCAGGTTGTCCCAATCGGATCTCCCGGTATTGAGATCGACAAGCACGCTGAGCTGTATCTCCTCGTGAGCAGAGATCATCTGGTAATCATGGAGTTGAACAAAGCGCTCGAGCTGATGTGCTGGCTGAACCCTGATCTCTTGATGATCCGTTTGCGACAACGCGAGCAGTCGGAGTATCGAGAAGTTGTGGAGGCTCGTGCGGATGGGCAGTTCCTGCGATTCCGTCGGGAGTATGAATCGAGCACAAGCAAGCGCCAAGCGCGTGTCGCACTGACGACAAACCCAGAGATTGCATATGACTGGGCGTGCATGGATGATGCCGCAAGGAACTGGGCGAAGCTTCGTCAGATTATTCCTGATGATTTGCGTGCCGCGATACGCAGCGAAGGCCGCATCTACAGAAACGATGTTGATCTGGAGCGTGCACAGTTCGTGCGTGATCTGGCTCAAGAATGGAAACACCCCCGCGCCACGATCGGTCGTGTGAAGCCGCTGGGCGAGGAGTGCTGGGTGGATAATGATGCGGCAGAGACTGACCCGTCCGCCGTTACTGGACCAATCTGGATTGGTGCCGGTCGAAGCATCCCCAAAGGCAAATCTGGGGTGGGGCCCGCGGTGTTATGGGATCATCCAGGTATGCGTCCCGAGCCTGATGATGTGGAATGGCGAGATATCGAATCGATCCAAACCCGTCCCGAACGACGCATCGAGGAGGCCGCAACCTTCACTTCGAGTGGGTTTAAGCGTTTGTTTGATATCTGCTTTGCTGTCGTGGCGCTTGTACTGACTCTGCCGCTCTATCCGTTCATCATCGCGGCGATCTGGATCGAGGATCGATCGCCATTCTTTTTCGGGCACAAGCGTGAATCGATCAACGGCAAGGAGTTCCGCTGCTGGAAGTTCCGGACGATGTATCGCAATGCCGAAGCAATGAAGTCAGAACTTCAAGCTCAGAATCAGGCCGACGGACCCCAGTTTTTCATGGAACGAGACCCGCGGATAACTAAAGTTGGGGCGGTACTTCGAAAACTCCAGCTTGACGAACTCCCTCAGTTTTGGAATGTTCTGCTCGGGCATATGTCGGTCGTTGGCCCTCGCCCGAGCCCATTCTCAGAGAATCAACTCTGTCCGGGTTGGCGAGAGGCACGGCTGAGTGTTCGGCCTGGCGTAACGGGTCTCTGGCAGATCCGACGCACGAGAGCTGACGGGGCTGATTTCCAGGAATGGATCAGATACGACATCGAGTATGTTGAGCGGGCAACTTTGGTGCTGGATCTCTATATCATCTACAAGACCATTGCACTGATTTTCGCGGCGTTGACCAGACGCTGACATCATCGAGAGGAATACCCGATCATGCCTATGAAACCAAGGACATTCCGGCGCGTTGTTCTTCTCGGATCGCTGGGTGCGATCATTCTCATGCTCGCATTTGGTTACTTTGTCGTGCGCCCTTGGCAAAATCAGCGGCAACTTGAGGCGATGCGAACCGATGGGCTTGCGGCCTACAACGCCGGCAACATGCTCGAGGCCGAGATACTGCTGGGGCGTTACAAAAATAACGCTGAGAACCCGGACGCAGAAGTCTTCCTGCGCCATGCGCAGGCGAGAGAAGTGTGTGAAGTCCCGGATTACGGTCACATTGCGGTTGCGATTGACTCATATCGCGAATACCTACGACGGGTCCCTGATGACATTGAGGTCAAAATGGACCTGCTTCCGTTGATGAATAACTGGGGTATGTATATCGAGGCTGAGGCGCTCGCTGGCGAACTCATTGAAAAGCATGGCATTGACACAATCGAGGTGACTGAAGAGCTCAACTACGCGTTGAGTAGGCAAGAGGCGCCGCCGGAGAAGCGCGAGCCAGTCTTGCTTGCATTATTCGAGCATCCAGATCGCGACTTTGATCAGATGAGTCAGTATCTGGGATTTCTTGCTTCTCAAGGTCGTCAGGATGAATCGGATCAAGTCCTGGATGCCATGCTCCAAGCAAACCCAGACGGGATCAACGAACGAATACTGGGATTCCAAAGATCCGCTATCCTCGATGATCTTGATGATCAAACCGTGCTGGACGAACTCAGTGCGATCATCGGGCTTGACTCCGAATCGAATGAGTGGCATCAGGATGCCCCTTCACTTTCAGCGGGTGCGGCACGGCATCTCGCTCGAATCTACAACGCGATCAGTAGGCCTGATCTTTCGACCACAGTTCAGGCTCGGGTAGCACAAGAGAGTGGAGATCGGTACCTCACCATCTGGTCAGCGAGACGGCTATATTGGTCCGATCGCGATGAGGAGCTCAACGCACTGGAGATTGAAACAGATAACGGTGAGCCGGATCCGGATGTGCTCGGATACCAGTATCTCAGTGCTGTTCGTGCGAACAATACAGAGCGGGCAACGCAGCTGGAACAACAACTCAGGGACATCCAGTATGATCGGCGGGCACCCGCATGGATCGCTTTGATAGATGGTGAGGCGGCATCCGAGGAATCGCGATTTATCGACGCGAGGTTGTCGTTTCAGAACGCCATCGATTGGTATCCTAATGAACCCACAATCCGATTACGGGTGGGGCAGCAGCACCTAAATGAGGGGCGATTCCAGGATGCTATTGAGCAGTGGCGTTACTCCAGCGAGTTCGCCAATGGCCGCGTAGGTGCAGATTCCCGGTTAGATGTTAATGGCTGGTCAGATCCGATGATCCGGATCGTTAGCGCATATTCGGGTCAGGATCGTTTACTCGAAGCGTTGGACTACATCATCGAACTCGAGCGGATCGCGCCGAAGGATCAACGGACAATTGCCATAGTGCTGGAGACGAAGACCGAGCTTGCACGACGGGGTGAGCTGCCATACTCGATGGGCGCTCGTTTCTTGGAAGTCTGGGAAACTGTGAGTGAGGATCTTGACCCGCGGAACCGTGCTGCTTTTGCCCCAAATGCTGCGATAATTTTCGCAGCGATGAACAAGAAGGATATGGCGAGAGAAGAGGTTCGCCGTGCCCTGGAAATCGCAGGTGATGATGGACAGTTGGTCGCAGAGCTGTTGGAGGTCGACGATCTCTATCAGCTCGGGGCCGCGGCGAGTGTCGGCTTCGACTCATCAAGCGCGACGCGATCAAGCCCGCTCGCAGCGATGCGAGCGGCCATCTCGGCATACCAGAGCTCTGGAGACTTCGAAGCAGGAGTTCGAGTTATCCAGGAGGGTCTCGATCTCGCAAGTGAATCGGATAAAGAGGCGTGGGAGAGGGTTCTGATTAGCTTTGTCGATGAGTACGACCCAGTTCGGGCCGTGCCCCTTTGGACGGAGATGCTAGAGTCGCACCCGGATGATCTGGAGGTCTTGTACTTTGCGATCGAATCGAACGCGATTGGGAGCGATCTGAATCAAGTAGATGCACTGATTCAACGGGTGACGCAGCTTACTGAAAGCGAAGGGAAAGTGCCCCCTGCACGCCTTCGCTTGGCACGCGCGAACGCTATGGTCGCGCAGCCAGATTCAAGGAACCGCACGAATCGTGCGCAGGCACTGGAAATTGTTCGAGCGGTTGTAGCGGCTGAGCCGCTCCATACGAAGGCAAGGAACATGCTCGGCCGCCTGCTGGCGCTGCCGCCATCGCCTGGCCTGGACGCGGAAGAGCGGTATACACCGGACTATGAAGGTGCGATAGAGCAATACCGGACTCTTGCCCGCCAGCTCAGTGGAAGAGCAGCACAAAACTACATGCTCGAGTGTGTCGATTTGGCGTATCGTCGGCTCGGGGACGCACGCCTTGCGGGTTCATTGCTCGATGAGTATTCAGCAATGTTCGGGGATGAAGTCGTCGCCCTTAGCCCCGCAGCGACGCGGTATGAGAACATCGGTCAAGACGATAAGGCGGCCAGCATTTATGAACGCCTGATTGAACAGCAGAACAGTCCTGTCGCGATGCTCTCGCTCGCAGAGCTGAGACTCAAACAGAAAATGCACGGAGCAGCCAAAGCACTCCTTGCTCAAGCAAGCGGGCTCGACGAACTGAATGCGAGAGATCTGCTCAATCTTGCGGGCCTGTATGTACGAGCCGGCAACTTGCCCGAAGGGGAGTTGATCGCAAGCTCTGGAGAGCGTTACGGCCTGGAGCCCGTTGAGAGTTTGCTCACGGAAGCTAAGTTTGCTGAGTTGTACCTCACTCCCGAGGAGGAACTGCGTGTTCTTGAGCAAGCTGTCGCGGCGCACAAGAACAGTCTGCCTGTCTGGAAGCAGCTCATCCGCCGCACACTCGAGTATGGAGATGTAGAAAAATCCCAATCGCTCTACGCACAATCGAGGACTCTCGTGAAAGAGGACGCGGAGCTGGCTCGTTTGGGAGTATTGACGCGAGGGGCTCCTCAGACGGCAATGGAGATGCTTGAGCTGCCTGGCATGCAGAACAGTCCAATACTCCGGCAGGCACTCGAGCGTGTCGAGGCGTATAGCACACTTCCTGAAAACACAGACCCGCAGGTTCTGCTCGGTCACCTCCGATTACTCGTAGATGATTTTCCACAGATCGAAGCTGTGCAGGTGTATGCAGTTGAGCAGCTTGCTCGCCTCCAGATCAGTGCAAATGTCATCGCCGAGATCTCGGAACAAGCATTACGAAATGTGCCTTCGAATACCTCTATTATGGGGATCGCGGGCGAATCGCACCTTCGTGCAAATAATCCGGATGCGGCCATTCGCGTGATCGATCTCTGGCGGACGAACTCGCTTGAAACGACGATTATCGCAAATGCGATTCGTGCTCGTGCGCTTATTCAGAAGAACGACCTGGAAGGTGCGGAGCAGGAACTCGAACCTTTCATTGATCTCGCGTATCAGACCCCGAGCGACCCAGTAAGCAGGGAGATGCTCGATGCTTACAGCTTTGTTCGGTTGAGTCTGGGTGAAGATCCCTCTTTGACCGCCCAGCGTCTGCAGCCACTTCTCGCAACGAACGATGAGATTCGTACTCGGGTGTGGCTGAATCTGGCTTCGAATGCGATCAAGAATCCGGATGTTGGTGCAGATTGGATCCGTATCGCTGCGGATTACAGCAAAGAGGAGGACAGCATCTACCTCGCGAACGCCTGGACGACGCTTGCTTTCACACATGCGAAATGGGATTCGGCATACGCGCTTGAATCACTCGCTTTGGTCGAGCCCATGATCGAACAAACTGAAGATGTGATTCCACACATTTACACGGTCGCTGCGCGAGCACATCTCATTCTCGCTCGCGATTCGGAAGATCCCACAGAAGCGTCGCATCAGTACGAGCAGGTCGTGGATCTCATGCTTGAGGCCGCGCAGGCAGATCCAACGAACCTGATGCCGAAGCTCGATGCGGCCCGATACGCGCGTGAAGGAAGGCTTTTTGATCGCACGATCTCAATCTACGAGCAGCTACTCGGTATGGAGATTCCAAATGACGGGCTCAATGCGATGATCAGTAATAATCTCGCGATGACCATGATCCGGGCAGGCATCCAAGGTGACCAGCGGTCTCGTGTTCAGCAGCTCGTTCAGAACGCCACAGAAATGCAGTCCCAAGTACCTTCTTACTGGGGTACCCGGGGATGGGTTGAGCTTGAGCTCGGAGAGCTGCGTGATGCCTATAACTCGTTTAAGACGAGTATTCGTCTCAATGCAGTAAACCCTGAGGGATGGGTCGGGCTCACGATTGTGACCAGGGCCTTGGGTGATGAGTTTGCGGATGAATCTGAGGATGCACTCCAACGCGTCCGAGGCTATGCGGAGTCGAGTCAGCTCGACGACGAGTTAATCGACCTCCTTCGCACACATCAGGTTCCGATGCAGATCGACTCCGTCGCTCCCTGATTCCTAAAGACAACGAAATTTACCCCACTCAACCTGCGTCCTATAGGTTGGAGCACGCACTCAATGTTCGTGCTTTGTTTGCACGAAGGGCCGGTTTACTCAAAATTACTCATTCTTTTCTTCCTTTTTTCTTCGACATTATCGTGGTACGCGATACCCTATTTATGGTGTAAGAGATGGGTTTCAACCCAACCAGCGGCTGAGGGAGCTTTCTGGCATCTGCTTACACATACAGGAGATAGGACACCAGAGTTGTTTTTGGTGCCTCTAGAGAGATGAATACGGCACGGATGTGCCTTAAAATGGATGAGGGAAGAACAGAATGAAGTATGTAGCAGCAGCAGCCATCATGGCGGCATCAACTGGCGCTCTAGCCGGCTTTGATGCAGATTGGACCGGACTCTATGGTCGCATTGACGCGATTCGCGTTGATACGACTGGGCACGGTGGAACACTCAACGATACTTTCAACGCCGGGCAGTTCGAGTTCGTTTACACGGATGTCGGCGGTGATCGTGGTATCGGCCAGTTTGCGGGCGGGGCATTCTCAACGTTCTGCATCGAACTGCAGACCATCGCGAACAGCTCGACCACATACGACATCGATACGATCGCAAACGCGCCAAATCCGTCGAGCGGAAGTGGTCAGGGCCCGTACGACAATGCAGACGAGGCAGAAGTAAGTGCGGTACTGGCTGCAGCAGTCGATCTTGGCTGGATCAACTCAGACCTCTCTGCGACTGGCTCGCTGACAAAGGATCAGGCCGCTGCTATTCAGGGCATGATCTGGAAGGTCGTCTTTGACAATGCGGATGTCACTGCGGAAACCGCAAATGTTGCCGCACAGATGGCAATCCTCGAATCTGAGTACAACGCGAACCCCACCGGTTCAATCGATTACCTTTACGCGATGATCAGTGCTGATTCACAAGACCAGCTCTTCATCGTTCCTCTTCCGACTGCTGCATTCGCGGGTCTCGTGACCCTCGCGGGCTTCGGCGGGATCAAGCGACTTCGTCGCAGTTGATTGGACACGCTGGTTTCAAACACCTGGGAGGGTGAGATATGAAGAATGCGATGATCACAAGTGTCATGCTTGCAGTAGCAGTTGGTTCTGCGCATGCTGGCTTTGATGCCGAGTACACGGGTATGACAGGCATTGATGGGTCTATCAATGTTGATAACACCGGAACCGGTGGCTTCATCAACATGGACTTTGATGCCGGTCACAACAACTTTGACTACACAGATGTTGGCGGAGATCGCGGCGCTGGCCAGTTCAGTGGCGGTTCGTTCTCTACCTTCTGCATCGAGCTCCAGAATACTCTTCTCGGGTCTCGGTCGTACGATGTGACGAGCATTCAGAACTCACCCAACCCTTCGCCCGGTAATGGGGGCCCTCAGTACGACAGTGCTGACGAAGCTGAAGTTCACGCGGTCGTCGCTGCTGCGATCCGTCTGGGTTGGATCAACTCTGACTTGAGCGCAGGTGCAAACGCGACGAACGAGCGTCTCGCAGCCATCCAGGGTCAAATCTGGAAGGTTGTCTTGGATCTTGCAGTTGTCACCGGTCACGGGACCGTTGGGTCTGAGATGCTGGCGCTCCAGAACGAGGTTTCAAACGATCCTTCTGCGACTGTTGCTGGGCTTCGTGCGATGCTTAATGCAGACTCGCAGGATCAGCTCTTCGTTGTGCCTCTTCCGACAGCGGCATTCGCAGGCCTGCTGACTCTCGGAGGACTCGCAGGAGTCAAGCGGCTTCGTCGCGCCTGATTCTCACCCCATAAGTTACTTCATCCGTGAGGGCGTCCACCAAGGACGCCCTTGCTTTTTTATACAACTGATTCGCGTACTCTCGATTGCCAA
>DDGE01000071.1:52289-55136 GCA_002337545.1 Phycisphaerales bacterium UBA1910
GAGCTGGGCGAACGAACTCTTCGCTTGTACAAGGCTCGACGCTGCATGCGGAACCGAGTGCGTCGCGGATCTCCATCGCGAATCCATGCCATGTACACTCGCCAGAGTCGGTCAGGTGCCAAGTTCCGCTTGCGCCGTTCATGTACAGATCGAGCGCTCCCTCTGCAATTGAGATCGCGCTCGAAGGGCGTCCACGCTGATCGTTGACCACACGGATTTCATCGCGATCTGCGATCAATGATCGCATTGTCAGGGCAAAGTTTTTGCCCCATGGTGCGTGAACCCAGCTCGTGCGAATGAGCAGGTGATTCTCATTTGTGCGTCGCAGGAGAGACTCGCCTAATGCCTTTGATCGGCCGTATGCGTTGATCGGACTGATCGGTGCGTCGATCGGGTACGGTGTGCAGGCCATGCCATCGAAGACATAGTCTGTCGAGTAAGTGATTAGCATGGCTTGAACTGAAGCACAATGCGCCGAGATCTGTTCTACTGCGTACGCATTCGCTAGTAATGCGCCCTGTTCGTCCGACTCGGCGCCGTCGACATCGGTCCATGCTGCTGCATTGACAACGAGGTCATATGTGCCGTCAAAGGTCTTTTCGAATGTTTCGGGGCGGCAAAGATCGAAGTGAGGACGATGGGCGGCCGTGTACTCGATGCCGAGGCTCTTCAAGTGTTCGCACCACGCGCGTCCCACCATACCGGACGAACCAAGGATAAGAACTCGCTGTGGCAATGAGCGGTTGGAGTCAATGCGTTGCCAGGCATGCTCGTTCATTTGTGTTCAACCTGCCAAGGAAATCCCGTGAACCGATCATGTGGGGCTCGTTCCTCATCAGGCTTGTCGGGGTTGTAGCTATGAGTGACATAATACAGCAGGCCAGCGGGGACATTCCCGACAGTCGCGGCGCCGTGCCACAGTGGTGGAGGAATGATCACGGTCCCCGGGCGTTTTTCGCCGATGACGATGGACCAAGCCTTGTCGCTTTCTTGATCATAAATCCCGACTTTGATGTGCCCAACGAGCGCCATCCAGAAGTCGGTCTGCAAATGATGCCGGTGCCATGCCTTGATCACACCGGGGTACTGCATTGAGAAGTTGATCTGCCCCTGGCCGCTCATGACACCCTGCATCTGATTCATGAGCGACCAGCCCCGATCATCAGTGAAGTGGGTAGATGGAACGAACAACGGAACCCGCTTCTCCGTAGCGATGGAGAAGGATTCTACAAGCGACGCGGTACTCGATTGAGGGGTGTGGGTATTCATGCGTAGGTATCAATGGTATTCGGAAATGGTGTGTGAGCGTGCGACTTCACGAGCCCATTATGCCAATCGGTTAGATCGGGCGGGTGTTCTCTTCAATACACATGAAATAGGTATCAAGATCATCTCGAAGGGATTTCCTGCCCAGGAGTGCCTACTCCGGATGAACTGTGTGTGACCGGGAAGCCGATACTAAGGTAAACCCCAAACGAGGGGGTGTTATCGGTCTACCGTTTGGCCAAGCACCCGAATCAGTATGAGGTGGTCCAGGAGCAGGGTAGGGATGTCCAGGCCCGGTGAGTCGATGAACGAAGCTCAAGCAGAACATACGAGTGGGGGTATGCGCAATCGGCTTGATGGGGTTGTGTCTCAGCTTCGTGGCGGGGGACTCCGTGCCCGTACATTACGCGGCGCGAGTTGGACAACAATGGGGTTTGGTGCGCAGCAGGTTCTCAGGCTCGTATCGAATCTCGTCTTGACTCGATTGTTGTTCCCCGAGGCCTTCGGTCTGATGGCGTTGGCTCAGGTGTTCTCGCAGGGGCTTGCGATGCTGAGTGATATCGGGGTCGGCCCTTCGATCGTGCAGAACGACCGGGGTGATGATCCGGATTTTCTTGCGACGGCATGGACGATGCAGGTTATCCGTGGGTTTGTGCTCGCGATGGCCATGTGTCTGCTCGCGTACCCCGCTTCTTGGTTTTATGAGGAGCCCATCCTCTTCCCCCTGCTGGCGATGCTGAGTATTGGCACAGTAATCAAGGGGTTTCAAAGCATTGGTATCGCGACCGCGACGCGTACCATGCAGTTGGGGCGGTTGGCGATTCTTGATTTCGTCGCTCATTCGATCGGGATCGTAGCGATGATCATCTGGGCATACTTTTCGCGGGATGTCTGGGCGCTTGTCGGCGGTGGCATCATCGCTGCAATCTTTCGTCTTTTCCTCGGATACCGGCTGCTTCCATCGAAAGGGTCGAGGTTTCACTTTGAGCGCGATGCCGCGAGCCAGATCTTCCACTTTGGGAAATGGATCTTCCTCGCGACCGCGATGACCTACTTTGGCGGGCAGGGCCTGCGCCTCGTGCAGGGATCGCTCGTCTCAATGAGCGTGCTCGGCATGATCGCGATCGCAGGATCGATAGCCATGCCTGCACGCATCGTGATCGACCGAATCGTTGGGGGGGTGTTGTTCCCGGCATTCGCAGAGATCAATAGAAAAGATCCGGAGCAGTTTGTGCTTCGCGTCCGACAGACACGGTTCCGTGTTCTTCTCGCGATCTTCCCCTTCTTCTTGATCTGTATCATTTTTGGCCAGCACATCATCTCATTTCTGTATGACTCAAGATACCACGATGCGGGGATTTTCTTTGTGCTTCTGAGCACCTCGACCGCGATCCGCATGATGCGCGTGTTCTTTGCTGAGACGATGTTTGTGAAAGACGACAGTTACGGGCACGCGTTCGTGATGTTCTTCAACTCGGTGCTGCACATTCTCGGTGTCGTGTTTGGCTACCTGGTTGGTGGAGTGATCGGTATGCTCTGCGGCGGTGTGGTCGCTGAGCTGCTTATCTATCCGCTCGCGGT
>DDGE01000071.1:55302-83125 GCA_002337545.1 Phycisphaerales bacterium UBA1910
CATCTATCGATATCCTGATGATCCTCGTGTATGTTGCGCTCACTGGGTTCATCGTTTACCAGTACTATCACTCCAAGGTGCTTGTGGGTGGGAGTGTCGGATGAGCCTACGCACGCATCAACTCGCCATTATCATCCTGAACTACCGCACGCCAGGGATGGTTATCGAATGCTTGCAGTCATTACAGAATCAGGTACGCCCAGATCATCGCGTTATTGTCGTTGACAACTGCTCTGGCGATGATTCAGCGGACACGATCGAAGCTGCGATCAAGGAGCAAGGCTGGGACGAATGGGCACAAGTTGAGCGGTCACCGATCAATGGCGGATTCGCAGCGGGAAACAATGTTGGGATCAAGTCCATCGATGCGGAGGTCTATCTCCTGCTGAACTCCGACACGATTGTGCGTGAGGGCGCGGTCGAGACGATGCTCGATACTCTTGAAACACACCCTGATGTTCACATGCTCGGCCCACAACTCGAGTGGATGGACGGCGAATATCAGGTGTCAACATTCCGGTATCGGACACCCATTACCGAGCTGATGTATGCATCGAGTCTCGGGGTCTTCGCCAAGATGTTCCCGTCGCATGTTGTCGCGAGAGAACTCCATGGATGGTCGAAAGGAATCGATTGGGCGAGCTTCGCGTGCATCGCGATCCGTAAAGAAGTCTTTGACAAGATCGGGCTCCTCGACGAGAGGTACTTCATGTACTTCGAGGACATGGCCTTCTGCCGTAAGGCGACACGGGCGGGCTTCACGATCGCGTACCAACCCGAAGCGCATGTTGTGCATCTGCGGGGCGGATCTTCGCCGGTGAAAGAGGCGACGAAACAGCGAAAACGCCGCCCGGTGTATTACGCGAACGCTCGCTCGCACTATTTTCGAACATTCTACGGCGGCCTGGGTCACCTTGCGGCAAACCTGCTCTGGATGTTCGGATACCTTATCGGGGCGATGCGAGGTCGCACCGGGGCCGTCGAGAAGGAGTGGCGTGATATCTGGGCGTCACCGAAACACTCAATGGGGTCAAACGCATGATACCCGACTTTGTCATCATCGGAGCGATGAAGTGCGCAACGAGCACACTGCACGATCAGCTCGCGAGGATCGATGGTATTTCAATGACTGAACCCAAGGAGCCCAACTTCTTCTCTGACGAGCTGAACTGGGCAAAGGGGATGGGATGGTACGAGTCGCTATTTGAATCGATGCCGGTTGATGATCTCAAGGGCGAGTCATCAACACACTACACGAAGCTTCCCACCTATCCCCTGTGCATCCCGCGGATGCATGAGCACCTGCCCAATGCAAAGTTGATCTATGTCATGCGCGATCCGATCGATCGTATCGTATCGCAGTATATTCACGAATGGTCGCAGCGCGTTATCGAGGACGGGTGCACGATTGACGACGCGATCGACCGCTACCCGATGTTGGCAGAATACTCAAAGTATGCGATGCAGCTCTCCCCGTATGTAGAGAAGTGGGGCAAGGGACATATTCTCCCGGTTTTCTTCGAGCGGCTGATGCACAATCCACAAGAGGAGTTCGAACGCGTAGGGCGTTTCCTTGGCATCACGACTGAGTTGCAATGGGACATGGACGACGCACAGAATGTCTCATCTCAGCGACAACGCCGAGGACCGGTTGTAAACGCAATCCTTGGGAATCGTGTCATGCAGGCAGTCCGCCGCACGATGCTTCCGGAATCGCTCCGGGCAAGAATCCGCTCACGATGGACGATGAAGGAACGCCCAGTACTTTCCGATAGTTCCATCGAGAAACTCCACGGCATGCTCGACCCAGAGATGCAAAGGCTCGGGGAGTGGATCGGGCGTGACCTGACATGTGCTAACTATCGCGATGCTGTGATGCGCGAGAGATCGCCCGAGTGGATCTCGAAGGAGACCGCATGAATGAGATGATTCATGATGTCGGCGTCGTCGCGATCGGTCGCAACGAAGGCGAGCGATTGAAGCGTTGCCTGCGATCCGCGATCGCTTGCACGGATCGCGTTGTCTATGTCGATTCAGGATCGAGCGATGACTCTGTTGAATACGCCAGGTCCATCGGGGTTGAGGTCGTCGATCTTGACACCTCGATACCATTCACCGCCGCTCGCGCTCGGAACGAGGGCATCGAGCGGCTGACACAGAGGTGGGACGGGCTCAGATATGTTCAGGTGCTCGACGGCGATTGTGAACTGCGAGACGGGTGGGTGCAGGCGGCGTACACATTCCTTGGGTCTCATCCGGACGCCGCGGTTGTGTGTGGTCGACGGAGAGAGCGTCACCCAGATGAGACGATCTATAACCTAGTATGTGATCTGGAATGGGACTCCCCGATCGGCAAAGCCAGGTCGTGCGGCGGCGATGCGCTCTTCCGTTTGAAGGTTCTACATGAGGTTCACGGATACAACCCGGGGGTGATCGCGGGTGAAGAGCCCGAACTCTGCGTGCGCATACGCCAAGCTGGGTACACGGTGCACCGGATCGATCACGAGATGACCTGGCACGATGCCGCGATGACGAGTATGGGACAGTTCTGGAAGCGTGCCAAGCGCGCAGGGCACGCATACGCGCAGGGTGCGCACATGCACGGCGAATCACCTGAGCGTCACGGTGTGAAGCAGGTCCGCTCGGCAATACTCTTTGGACTTCTTCTCCCGACCCTCGCGCTTCTCTCGGCGTATTGGACCTATGGGATCTCAATCCTGATCTACATCGTGCTGCTCGCCATACAAGGGTATCGGATCCGCGGACACGAACTACGGCGGGGAAGATCAAGGCGCGAGGCTTCTTTGCTCGCAAGATTCATCATCATCGCGAAGTTTGCCCAAGCGCAGGGCGTGCTGCTTTTTCATTGGCGTAGACTCATCGGGAAGCAGGCGACCTTGATTGAGTACAAGGGTGCGACCCATGGAGCAGCGGGTGGGTAACGCAAAGCACAGAGTGCTCTACATGTCGGGGGAACTGCCAGTGCGTTCCGAGACCTTTGTGTATCGGGAAGTTCTTGCATTACGATCGCTGGGCATCGATGTTCGTACCGCCTCCGTCCATGCGCCGACGCGTGATCTGGATGATGGCGATGTGCTGTCTGAGATGGCAAAGAGTACGGTCGAGATCTATTCGAAAGGGAAGATGGCGCTGCTGCGCGATATGTTCGCGGAGACTTTGGCCCATCCAGTTCGGTCAATTAAAACAATGTCGCGTTGCAAACTCGATGCGCTCTTCTCGCGGGATGTCACGCTCAGACGGAAACCCAAGGTGGTTTGGCAAGGGATGGCAGCGCTCTCACTCGCCCATCGGGTCCGAGTTCTGGGGATCACACATATCCATGCACATATGGCGCATGTACCCACGACGATCGGGATGTATGCGGCGAAGCAACTCGGGATCTCATTCAGTTTCACGGGGCACGCAAACGACATATTTCCCAACCGCACACTCCTGCGTGAGAAACTCAGACGAGCGGCATGGGTGAACTGCATTAGTGATTGGCACCGAGCTTTCTACCAATCAGTTGTTAATCGTCCCGACTGCGACTACCCCGTCGTTCGTTGCGGAGTTGACACAGACCAATACGAAGCAACCCCCGCCCCCAACCATGAAACCCTTGAGGTCTTGAGCGTCGGGCGTCTTGTTGAGAAGAAGGGGATGGATGTACTTATCCGTACCGCGGGCGAGATTGCGCTCAACGATGGCCCCAGTATCCGGGTACGGATCGCGGGGGATGGCCCTCAATACAACGAGCTGCAAGCGCTCGTTGGCGTGCTCCCGCCCGATGCGGAGGTTGAGCTCCTCGGTGAGACCGATAACGACACCGTGATGCAACTGATGACCGAAGCAGATATTTTCGCGCTCCCTTGCAGAGTTGCGAAATCGGGTGATCGCGATGGGATACCCGTTGTGCTTATGGAGGCGATGGCACGCGGACGCTGTGTAATCTCGGGAGATCTTGAGACGATCCGAGAACTCATCGAGCACGATCGGTCGGGCATGATGATCCCACCCGGCGACCAGGCCTCGCTCACAGAGCAACTGATCGCGCTGGCGGAGGATCGGGATCGGGTCGATGAACTGGGTAGAAATGCCCGGCAACGGATCGAGGAGGAGTTCGATCTCAAACTGAACGCCAGGCGGATCGAGTCCAAACTCAACGCCCAGGAGTTGGCATGAGCATGAGCAGCACACAGGAACCCATCATGACTCACACGGAATCCGTGACCTCAACTCAGGTCGGGCGGCGCTATGTCGTGATTACACCATGCCGCAACGAGGAGGACTATCTCCCAATCACAATCGAAACCATGGTCAAACAGACGGTTCTCCCCGAACTCTGGCTGATTGTGGACGATGGGTCTACAGACTCCACACCTCAGATCGTCGAGGAAGCTGCAAAAAAGCATCCATGGATCAAGCTTTATCGACGCAAAGACCGCGGGGAGCGAGCCGTGGGTGGTGGGGTTGTTCAAGCATTCAATGAGGGGCTTGAGCAGATCAATCTCGATGAATACGACTTTGTATGCAAGCTCGACGCGGACCTGGGACTCACGGAGAACTACTTCGAATCCTTAATGAAAGAGATGGAATCCGATCCGCTCCTCGGGAACTTCTCTGGCAAGACCTATATCCCAACGAGCTCGGGCAAATGGGTTTCTGAGCGGATGGGCGACGAGAACGCGATCGGTGCATCGAAGTTCTACCGCACCGAATGCTTCAAGGACATCAATGGGTTCGTCGCGCAGGCGTGCTGGGACGGAATCGACGGGCATATGTGCCGGATGCGCGGTTGGAAAGCGATGTCGCTCGATCGCCCAGAACTGCGCATGCAGCATTATCGCCCGCAGGGAAGTAGTCAACAGAATGTCTGGGTCGGCCGCAAGCGTTGGGGCAGAGGCAAGTATTTCATGGGGTCCTCGTTGCCGTATGTCATTGCAGTTTCCTGCTATCGCATGCTGGAGCGTCCGTTCATTAAGGGCGGCGTAGGGATCCTCGTCGGGTACCTGCAAGCTTGGAAAGGCGAGCACGAACGCTTTGGAGATCGCGCCTACCTCAAGCATCTGCATAGATATGAGATGAGTTCACTGCTCCTTGGGAAACGCCGTACGATGGATCGATTCCACAAACGCCTTGAGGAACGCAATGGCCGCTGAGACGCTTGAGATGACGGAGAAGGAGCAACAGTCCGATGTGTACGATACCGTGCCATTGTTCGGCGTTGAGTTTGCGTGCATAACAGAATCACAGAGCGTGGACTGGGTTTGCGATCGTGCTGCATCCGGGCAAGGCGCATTTATTGTGACAGCGAACCTCGATCATTTGCGCCGATGTCGCGTCGATCCCAGCTATCGAGAGCTTGTGGATGATGCGGACCTCGTCGTTGCGGATGGGATGCCACTGATCTGGGCATCGAAGGTGCAAGGCCCTCCCTTGCTCCCAGAGCGGGTTGCAGGTTCATCAATGACGATTTCATTATGCGAACGCGCATCGGAGCGTGGGCTGAGCATCTACCTGCTCGGAGGCGACGAGGGCGTCGCGGAACGCGCTTCGGAGGTACTCACGAAACGGCATCCAGGTATCCAGATCGCAGGGTATCACTGCCCGCCTTTCGGGTTCGAGAAAAATGCACAACAGATGGACACGATCCGCGACGGCCTGGCGGCTGCGTCGCCCGACATCGTGCTTGTTGCGCTCGGGTCACCGAAGCAGGAAAAGCTGATCCGTGATATCCGCTCGGTTTGTCCCAACGCGTGCTGGATCGGGGTCGGGATCAGTCTCAGTTTTATCACTGGTGATGTGGCTCGGGCTCCCGAATGGGTCCAGAAAGCGGGGATAGAGTGGATGCACCGGCTGATACAGGAACCAAAGCGATTATTCAGACGCTACATCATACAAGGAATCCCATGGGGTCTTCGCCTGATGGGGCATTCCGTCAAAGCACGAGTGAAAAAATCACGATAAACCACCCAGAGCCGGGGAAATCGGCAAACAGCTAGGCCACGATTGGGTGACGCATTCGCGCCGCTGCGATCAGAGATAAGGGATGGCGTACGATGAGCACAACCATGATGAACTACGCGACAGAACTCGGTGAGAAGATCACAAACAAGACCGCAACCGTTGGCATCGTTGGGCTCGGGTATGTCGGGCTCCCGCTTGCAGATGCGCTCCACACGGGCGGTCTTGGAGTCCTCGGTTTCGATGTCGATCCCACCAAGATTACAAATCTCGAACAGGGTGTGAACTACCTGAAGCACCTTGGCGCAGATATGACTGAGCGTCTCAGCGCATCGGACAAGTTTGAAGCGACAACCGATTTTTCACGACTCGATGAGCCGGACATTATCCTCGTCTGTGTGCCTACCCCCGTCGGCACACATCTCGAACCAGATCTGACATATGTCATCAAAACTGCTGAGTCGATCGGTGCCCGTCTGCGTCCGGGCCAGCTCGTTGTGCTTGAATCCACGACCTACCCAGGCACAACCTCTGGTGAGTTCGTTCCAGTAATGCTGGAAAATGCAAAGAATAACAACCGCGGCGAGTTTACTCTCGGCAAGGATGTCTTCGTTGCCTTCTCACCCGAACGCGAGGATCCGGGACGCAAGAGCCATACCACGACGACGATCCCCAAGCTTGTTGGCGGAACCGATCCCGTTTCCACAAAACTCGCATGTGCAGCGTACAAGCACGGTGTTAAAGAAGTGGTGCCCGTTTCATCCGCGGAAGTTGCGGAGGCCGCCAAGATTCTCGAGAATGTTTTCCGCGCGGTGAACATTGCACTCGTTAACGAGCTCAAAACAGTCTTCGATGAAATGAACATCGATGTCTGGGAAGTGATCGAGGCCGCATCAACGAAGCCCTTCGGCTTCATGCCCTTCTATCCCGGGCCGGGACTGGGCGGGCACTGCATCCCCATTGATCCGTTCTATCTCACTTGGAAGGCACGAGAGCACGGTTGTGTCACACGATTCATCGAACTCGCGGGTGAGATTAATCGTCACATGCCCGAGTATGTCGTGGACAAGACTGCCGAAGCCCTGAATGATGATTGCAAGTCCGTCAAGGGGTCGAAAATCATCGTCGTTGGACTCGCGTACAAGCCCAATGTCGATGACACCCGAGAGACCCCGGCAGCGGAGATCATCGAACTTCTCGCTGAACGCGGAGCGAAGGTGTCCTATCACGACCCGCATGTGCCAACCTTCCCGAATATGCGGAACTACAAGTTTGATATGAACTCCGTTAGCCTTGATGCTCAAACGCTCGGTGACGCGGACTGTGTTGTCATCGTGACAGACCATGAGATCACGGACTGGCAGTCGATCGCGGATCACGCGTCGCTCGTGATTGACACACGCAACGCGATGGCCAAGATCGAATCGTCGAACGCCCGCATCGTCAAAGCCTAATCGGATCGAGTCCCCATGACTCCAGATCGCGCCATTGCGCCACAGGTTTCGTGCATCCAAGATGCGTTCGAGCGAGTGGTTACTGCGCGACTATCGCAGCCGGCTGTTGTATGCGGCGAAGACCAATGGAGTTATGAACAGCTCAATGCGGAATCCAACCGGATCGCGCACGCACTGATTGCGTTGGGTATTGAGCATGAAGAGCCCGTCGCGATTTCGCTCCCGAGATCCTGCGAGTATATCGCCGCGATGCTGGGGGTTCTGAAGGCGGGCGGGGCGTATGTTCCCGTCGTAGACAACCAGCCGACGCAGCGATTGTGTGCAATACTCCAAGATTGCGGCGCACGGTTCATGCTTAGTCGAGATGATCATCTTCCGGGGTTGCATGATCAAGTTGAGCGGGTCATCACACGCGACCTGTATAATACCTATTCCCATGCGAACACAGATCGCACCAGTAATCCCAGCGATCTGGCATACTTCCTCTACACTTCAGGATCTACGGGCGATCCTAAAGGTGTGATGATCGAGCACGATGGCGTGCATCGGCTGGTCCACGATCAATGGTTTATGCCTACCGGCCCGAACACAAACTATCTCTGTGTCTCTTCGTTCGGATTCGACGCGTCCACGATCGAGATCTACGCGACGCTCCTCCACGGCGCAACACTCGTCATGACCACCCGGCGTGTTCCAGAGCCCGATGAGGTAAGGACACTCATCGAAAGGCACGATGTTCGAGCCGCGTGGATCGCATTCGGCTTCTTCGGCGCATTGTTCGAAGCCGACCCGAACATGTTTCAATCCGTTGAGACGGTGATGACGGGTGGTGAGCCGGTTCATGCGGAACTCATTCGGCGGGCACAACGGGCACTCCCGAACACCCGTTTCGTCAATAGCTACGGCCCAACAGAATGTACGGCTCTATCGACCGCGTACGAGATCCCAGTTCTCGATGAGAACGCGTCTGGCCTACTCCCAATTGGACGCCCACTTCGCGGGATGAGCTGTTCAGTCGTTGATAAAGAAGGTAACACGGTGAGTGAAGGGGGGCAGGGTGAACTCCTGATCTCGGGAATCGGAATCACGAGAGGGTATCTCAATACACCAGAGCAAACAGCGAAGCGGATACTTCTCGATGAAGATGGTAATCGGGTATTCCGTTCAGGTGATCTTGTCCGTGTTCAACCCGACGGGAACCTGATGTTCCTCGGTCGAATCGATGCCCAAGTGAAACTGCGCGGCAACCGCTTTGAACTCGGCGAGGTCGAAGCGAACGCGCGCAGTCATCCCCATGTCGAAGAGTGTGTGGCGTGCATCATAAATCATGAGCACAATGAGCAGCTCGCGATCCTAATCGTTCCATCTCACGCATCAGCAGACCCGCAACAGATCAAATCTCACCTAGACAATCTTCTGCCAGAGTACATGGTGCCCACTCAGTTCATACTGTGCGATGCGATACCGCTGACCAGAAATGGTAAATCAGACAGGTCGGCCTCTCGAGATGTCATAGAAAAGCAATTTGAACAGAGTTCTGGCGTACATCAGGGCTCATTCTCAACACAAACAGAACTGCAACTCGCATCGGTCATGGGTGATGTGCTCGGTACGCGGGTGACGGATAGCGGCGATCGTTTTCTAGACCTTGGTGGGCATTCGCTGCGGGCTCTTGTGTTGTGTGCTCGAATAGAGGAACAGTTTGGGGTCCAGATCCCGATTTCAGCCATTTATCAGCTGGCGACTATTCGTGATATAGCGTCCGAAGTTGATCGGCACAGCGAAGACGCGGAGAGTGTTGAACACCCAGAAACCCATTCGGATCCGGGGAGTCCCGCACCGCTGTCATTCAACCAACTCCGGTTATGGATGCATGACCAGATACACCCCGGGGATCCCAGCTACACGATCACCATGCGTCTTGACCATCAGGGCACACTGGACAAGGAAGCGTTCAGTCATGCCTGGTCATATATTTGCAATCGCCATGAGATTCTGCACTCACGAATAGATTTGATTGATGAAGAACCGGTCATGGTGATCGACCACAAACTCGATCTGAGCCCGACATGGACCGATGTCGAGAGCAATCAGGAGGATGAGATCACTTCGATGATCGAGCGTGCTTCAATGCGCGGGTTTGATCTCGAAGCGGGCCCGCTAGTGCGTTGCCGAGTGTTTCGAACGCACGCGAATGCGAGCGTCGCGATCATGATGCACCACATTGTCTCCGACGGCTGGTCATGCGCTGTACTGCAACAAGAACTCGCCGACGCGTACAAAGCGTATGTGAGATCACAGGAGCCAAGCTCTGAGCCGCTGAATGTGCAGTACGCCGACTACGCGCGCTGGGAACGATCAATTCCAGATCGCGAAAACTACAAGCAGGGCCTTCAGGAGTGGTGTGATACGCTACGCGGCGCACCCATGCTGCGGCTTCCCGCTGATCATATCCACAGCGAGAGAACATCGAACGCGGGAATCCGTGTAGAACATCTTCTCGAGAGAGATGATTTGCTCGCGGTTCAGTCTGGCGCACGAAGCCTGGGTGTGACGCCGTTCGTCTACATGCTCGGAGTATTCAAGATATGGCTTGCCCGGCTGACATTGACAGAGGATGTGGTAGTTGGTACGCCTGTCGCGAATAGAAGAACTCGAGATACCCAGCGACTCATCGGCTTTTTCATGGAGACTCTGCCTCTCCGAAGCCGAGTGCCGCTAGATCGATCAGTTCAAGACATCATCGCTGAAATCAACCAGAACACAATGCAGGCATTCGATCGCCGCGATGTTCCTTTTCAGCACATTGTTCAGGCGCTCGGTCTACATGGGCGTTCTGATCAGAACCCACTCTTCGAGGTCTTTTTTAATCACATCGCAATCCCCCTCCATTCAGAATCAGATTCGATCGGCACTCTCTCGTTCAGCGATCAGGAGATCGACAATCGCACGGCTAAGTTCGATCTGACCTGCTATGTGTTCGAGGATGCAGAACATGCGCGTATAGTGTTCAACGCGCGACGATCGAAGTTCTCGGCTGAGACTGTTCAGTGGTTCTTGCATCAGTTCATCTCGCTCCTTTCCGCGAGCCCACATCACCTTGATCAACCCGCCGGTTCGCTTCCGATTGATCTCTCGCCGATCACGACGAAAAACCCTGCAAAGATCCCCGCGCCAGAACTTCCCTCGGATGCCCCCGTATCGGGAACAATCATCGATCGCATTCAGCAAGTTGTATCTGAGTATCCCAATCGGCTCGCGGTACGATCGCCCGATGCGTCAATGAGTTATGCCCAGTTATGGGCCCGAGCGAATGCTGTGGCGGCCCGCCTCCATAATAATGGTGTTGAGCAGGGAGATCGGGTCCTGATTCTTACACATGATGCGATCGACACCACGATCGCAACGCTCGGTGTGCTTCAGGCTGGTGGCGTATTTGTACCCACAGATCATCACTGGCCGACGGAAAGGGTTCGGAAACTGGTAGAAGCCGCCGATGCAAAGGTTGCTCTTGTGTCTGATCAAGAGCAAGCAGAACACTACCCGTGTTCCTGCATCCAACTGAACAGTCCGAGCCAAGCACATCAGCCTCGCGAAGTTGAGATCGCACCCGATTATCCTGCATATCTTCTTTTCACCTCAGGTTCGACTGGTGAGCCCAGAGGGGTGCTCCAATCGCACGCCGCTGTCGTAGGTCATATGGTGACCTTTGCGCACGCGCTCAATCTCAGCACCAACGACAAACTCCTCCAGCTTAGCTCATTCGCATTCGATGCGTCGATTATGGATATGTTCGCTTGCTGGTTTACTGGCGCAACGCTTTGTGTTGCTGATCCACGCGCATTCACGCCCGACGAAGTTGCGGAGTGGATGACAGAACAGACCATGACCGTCTTTCATGCGGCTCCCTCACTCTTCCGCTGGTTCACACAATCGATGGAAGGTCGCCACATCTGCAACTCGATACGCTCGGTTGTCCTTGGAGGTGAACACGCGACCGACCATGACATCGATTCGATCCTCACGATATTTCCAAGCAGTGATCTGTTGATCAACGGGTTCGGTCTCACAGAATCATCGTTGAATATGCAATATAGGGTTGATCCCAACGCACCGGTTGAATGGCCATCACGATTGCCCATCGGATACCCAGTCGAAGGAGTGAGCGTTCGGCTTGTCAATGACCAGGGAGAGCCATCGTACCCTACTGGTGAAATCGAGATTGAATCCGATCGGATTGCAGTCGCATACACCTCGCCATTCACATCGATTGGTTCTCCGGTTTCGGGCAAGGCGACGAAACGATTCCGCACGGGCGATCTTGGAACGATCCGGTATGACGGGAGCATGATGCATCTCGGGCGACTCGACGATCAGGTTCAGATCCGAGGGTGCCGGGTTGAGCCCGCCGAGGTCGCAGCTGCTATCCGATCACAAAGAGGAGTCCACGACGCAGCAGTTCTTCATTCGACAAACCCTGCTGGAGAGGCTCAGCTGCACGCGTTTGTTGTTTGCTCTTCATCAATTTCTACAAGTGAACTAACGCAGCAATGTGCTGAGCTGCTGCCTGCCTACATGCTTCCCGCAACCTGGACTCGTGTCGCTGCGATTCCACGCGTAGGCGGCGGCAAAGTCGATCGCCACGCCCTCCGCCTTCAGGAGCAACTCGAAATTCAGGCCGGAAAGGCTCTCACATCGCATCCGGTCGACGAACGCACGATCGCGATCATGCACGCCTTTTCACGCGTACTCGGAACAGAATCAATCGGCCCGGACGATAACTTCTTCCACTGTGGTGGCAACTCACTCCGTGCGATTCAACTCTTTGCAGCGCTTCGCGACCCGATGCGATGTGAAATTCCGATCTCTGTAATCTACCGTTCTCCAACCCCACGCTCGCTCGCACATGAATATGCTGCAATAGCCGTCACTCAAGATCACACCTTGATTGAGCTGAACCCGAGCTACACAGGTCAACGCGTAATCGTGCTCCCCGGCATCGGTGGACATCCACTCGGATTTGGTCCACTAATCGATCGAGTGACATCGTCGGCACACTTCGTGGGGGTGCAGTACCCAGACGAATCGGTCCTGGATGACATTGGGCGATCACTCCCCGCGCTCGCATCGTGGGTCATCGCCAAGCTTGGTCTGAATCCAACCGATGCGATACCAGATATGATCGGATACAGCTTCGGTGGATCATTGGCGATGGAAATCGCAATGCAACTCCGCCAGGATGACCGACAGCACGGCCGATTGCTCCTCCTCGATGCTCACCTCCCGTTTGGCCTTCCTCAGCGCGGTCGATTCGGGAAGGCACGAGTGCATCTCGCCCGTATTGTGGAGGGGCACGAAACCTCTCGACTTCGCTATATCACTCAGCGATTACGATCTAAGCCGATGACGGACCAGAACTCCCCAGAGCGAGCAGACGAGCTCGATCCATATCGGGCCGTTTCCCGTATCAATCGTCAGATGGTTCTGGATTACGAACCAACCCTTCGATACGACGGCACCATAACCCTCATCAGAGCACTTCAGCCTGATTGGCTCAAGTTTCACCATGATGACGGATACAACGGGTTCAGCGCGATCGCTGATCCGCAGAAGATCAAACGCGTCGAGATCGATGCGGGGCATCTAGAACTCTTCGATGCTGGTCCGGTCGCCAGCATTGCGCGTCTCGTGTCTGAGTGGATCGATGATCAGTGAGCGATTCATCGGGTATGATCGTGCTCTTCGAGGAGCACATCATGGAACCTGTAATTGATTTACGCTCGGATACCGTAACGAGACCGACCCCACAGATGCGAGAGGCAATGGCGTCCGCCAAAGTGGGCGATGATGTCGCTGGTGATGATCCGAGTGTGCGCGAACTTGAATCGCGTGTTGCGGGATTGTTCAAAAAAGAAGCAGCGCTATTCGTTCCCTCCGGCACGATGGGGAATCTGCTCGCGATCCTGTGTCAGACCCGTCCGGGTGACGAGATCCTTACACACGAAGAGAACCATATCTACTACTACGAAGGAGGGGGGTACGCAGCGATCGCGGGATGCAGCATTCGGTTTGTTGATGCGGCCGATGCGCCGAAGAAGGGCATGATGACGACAGAGGCACTCGATCATGCCATGCGAGGATCCGACATCCACTTTCCTCATTCCACGCTGCTCACGATTGAAAACACCCACAACCGCGCAGGCGGCCTGGTATGGGAGGAGGACGCACGCCTCGCGCTCTGTGAGCACGCCCGAGCCAAAGGCCTGCGTGTGCATATCGACGGTGCGCGTCTCTGGAACGCTTCAGTTGCATCGGGTGTGCCTTTGCACGAGCTTGTACAAGGGAGTGATTCTGTCAGTGTCTGCCTGAGTAAAGGGCTCGGGTGTCCGGTGGGATCGATGCTTGTGTCCGATCGTGAGACGATCACCATGGCTCGTCACAAACGCAAGCTCCTCGGCGGCGGAATGCGTCAATCTGGTATCCTCGCTGCCGCAGCTCTCCACGCACTCGAGCACCATCACATTGATCGACTGAGCGAAGATCATCGCAGGGCATCACAACTCGCGAGCGATATCGCGTGCTTGCCACTATTCGATCTAGACCCTGACTCCGTCGAGACCAACCTGGTCTACGCGTCACTCACCACCGATGCGATGAACGCGCGTGGGGACGCCTTTGCATGGCAAGACCTACTCGAAGAGGTTGGGATCCGTTGCTACGCAGAGAGCCGGTCCACCCTTCGATTTGTGACCCATTTAGACCTTGATGATGAACTCATATCCAAAGTTCCGGATCGTTTGCGATCGCTGTGCGAAGACCTGAATACATAAAAAAACGCCTCTCAGGGCGATGAAAAGCGGGAGACGAGACTCGAACTCGCAACATTCAGCTTGGAAGGCTGACGCTCTACCATTGAGCTACTCCCGCAGGCATGCCAGTATAGAGCCCAGATCACGGGGGACCAACAGAGCCGAGCAGATTCCGTGATTCACTTGATGAACAGTAAGCCGAAGGATATACTGCATGGCGGGAATAAATACTGCGGGAGAATAAAAATGAAAACGACTCTAACTGTACTTGCGATCTCAGGGGCCTTGGCCTTCTTTGCAGGTTGCGGCGGCGAAGAAGAGGCGGCGACAACCAAGACAACCGATGCGCCACAGGTTGATTCCAATATGCTCGCTCGAGCCAAAGGGAAGCAGGTCTTTAAGACCACTTGTGTCGCATGTCATGGCGAAGATGGCAAGGGTATTGAGGGCTTAGGCAAGAACTGGACGACAAGCGAGTACATCGCCAGCAGCACCGACGATGAACTTGTCGAGTTCCTGAAGGTTGGCCGCACGATCGAAGACCCTGCCAACTCAACCGGCGTTGCAATGCCACCACGAGGCGGGAATCCGAGTCTCACCGATGATGATCTTCGGAATGTCGTTCTCTACATGCGCAAACTCATAGAAGGCTAACTTCATCGAGTCCGAAAGAATAAAGCTCCTAGATGAACTCTCATGATGAAGAGAGTGATCTGGGAGCTTTTAGAATCTCTGTGTTCACTGTTTCGTGAATCGCAGCGCCATGAACAGTGGGATTTCTTCCCGTGCTTGATTCTCTGCATGCGCTCGCGGACCCGGTTCACTGACTCGATCCGAAGTCCACTCCTCGCATCCACTGAGCAGCATGCCTGACTGGATACCTGCGTCGACATACGCACTCATCGGGCGGTGGTGTGTGATGGTTGTTATTGCCGGTGCGCCTTTCGCCACCTCGCCAGGATTCATGACGATGGGGGTGCTCGTCGTGCTCATGTACCGATCAATGCGTCTGAACTGCACCGGCAGGTTTGTGCGCTCGTCGTGTGCCCATCCCCAAGCGCTTGCACCCATGACGCGATACGCAGGGTGTGAAATCACGGCTACGAAACGGCCCCCGGGCTTGAGTTTCGAGGCCACGCCACGCATGACCGCCCCTAACTCTTCGATGTTCATCAAAGCCATCACACAAACACCGGCGTCGAACTCGCCCGCATCGAGCGATTCGAGTTCCTGCGCGTTGTGTACCTGGAATGATGTGCGCGGCGTAGGCCGCTCATTCGCAGCCTCAATCAGACGCTCGGAGACATCGACTCCCAGCACTTCCACATCTGCGTGATGCGCGAGGTGTTCGCTCACAATACCCTGACCACACGCGACATCGAGGACCCGCTCACCCTGTTGCAGATCGAGCATTCGGCGCACACCCGGCAGGATGAGACGCTCATGGTGATCCGAGCCGCGGTCGTGCAAGAGCTTGTCATACCATCCCGCGACATGATCCCACCCCTGCTGGGCCTCCCGTTCCGGGTCATGCTCGAGCCCAGCGGCATCTGCAGGTGGTTCTTTTCCCATCGCACGCCAGAAGGATGCGGGCGGGGGGGCTTTGTAGCGTTGCTGCGAACCGTCTTCCTCAGGGTGGACAAGCCTGATCTGGTGCGCGTGCATGCCGAGTCGGTGTAGGTCGTCGCGGGTTGCCTTATTCTGTTGATCCCCAACGATCGGGTGACCGATCATCGCGAGGTGTTCCCGGATCTGCCCTTGCAGGTCTGGGCGGGCACGGACCTGCACGAGGGTCAGCCCATTTCCGGATTCCATAATCCGGATATGAGAGCTTGGTGTCGCCCCTTGGCCAGTAGACCTCGAAGTTGGGGCTGAGATCGTTTCCCCAGTCCGCTTTTTCTCATCATCAAAGACACCCTCTACGAGCGCGAGATATGTTGTTTCGGGGTGTGTCTGATCCCGAGGTGAATCACTCGTATTGCGTGTCGCGACATAGAGCACCGCGCCTGAGCAAGTGTCATCAATAATGTGGGCCACGCGCATCAGCCGCCGGCGTGCCCCGGTGAGTGAGTCGACCATCTCGCAAAGAGTGGGGGATGGGCCACGAAGCACCGGAATGCCTGCGGGTTTATTCACAATGAGGATTGAATCATCTTTGTGAATGATCTCCGGTTTCGGAGGTTTGGGCATGCGTTTGCGTTCTTCGTCACCGAAGCGATCGTCTCGTCGCGGTCCCCCTGGGCGTCCACCAGGTCTGCCCATGGGTCGTCCGCCTCCGAAGCGGTTCCCGCCACCTCCGCCGCCACCGAAGCCACCTTGTCGTGGGCTTCCACGGTTCGGGCCTCCTGAGCGTCCGCCACCACCGAACCCGCCAGAGTTGCCTCCGCGTGGGGGGCGTCCGCCTCCGCCTGAGTTGCCGGAGCGTTGCCCTGATCCAAAGTATCCGCCTTGCCCACCGGATCGGTTTGAGCGTGGACCGTTTTCATGCGCCATGCGTTGCATTTCCTGTCAGCGAGCGGCTGCGCTGCTGGGTGAGAGGGGTGATTTGCGTAACGAGCCATCCAGCGAAGTCCTGCTTGGTGATCGCGCCGGGTGTCTCGAGTTGCAGGTCCATTCCACGCTGTGGATTGCCGATGAGTGTTGCTTCAATTGAACCGGAGTCCATTGTTTCCAAGGGATTTGCGACAATGAGATCGATGTCTTTGCGTTCCAGTTTTCCCAACGCGGATTTCAACATCCTATCGCGGGGCTCCAATGCAAACCCGACCAGCAGCTGATCCTTTCGTGCATTTCCGGCACATCCCTTGAGCAGGTCGGGGGTTGATTCCAGCTTGATCATGAGCTCGCCGGGAAGTCGCTTTCGTTTCCCTTCAAGCGAGACCTCTTCAGGGACTGGGCGGTAATCCGCTACAGCAGCGGCCATGACGAGCGTGTCGCAATCTGGAAGATGTTCTGCAAGCAGAGTTTGTAAATCCTGACAGGACTGAAAGCGGACAACACGGACGCGATTATCGCTTGGGAGGATGGCGTTGGGGCCCAGGAGCAGGGTGACTTCCCAGCCTGCTTTGGCCGCATGATCTGCCAGTGCACTGCCCAGCTGTCCCGATGAGCGGTTCCCAATGAATCTGACCGCATCGATTGGCTCGTAGGTGGGACCAGCGGTAATCAACAGTCGAAGTGTCGCATCGTCATTTGGCATGGATCTTGGTCTTCCTCTTCCTCAGATCTGGGGGGTGCGTTGGAACTGTTTGTGTTCCCAGATCGTAGAGTCCCCAAAGGGTTCATCCTGATCAAAATCCACACTCAAGCATCCCCATCTCCCAAGGTGCTGCGATGGATCCGATTCACGCACCTATAGTGTAAGCCCGTCAATCAATGCTCCCCGCTATTTCAGAGGATAGAGCTCACATATGGCTAGAAGTCGCAAGAAGCTTGGACAGATCCTGGTTGCTCAGGGTGCTATCAACGCCGAGCAGGCCGATCAGGGCGTAAAACACGCTCAACAGACCGGAAAGAGGATCGGCGAGGCACTCGTCGATCTTGGAATCGTCGACGAGATGAAGGTCATCAAGGCCCTCGCAGCGCAGTACGGCATGAAGTATGTGGACCTGAGCAACGACAAGGTCCGCAAGCTCATCGACGACAGTGCCCTCGATAAGTCGGTGATGAAGAAGAATCTTGTCATACCTCTTGGTAAATCTGGCGGGAAGATGCGGATTGCGATCCATGACCCGATGGATCTCGAGATGCTCGATAATCTCAGATTCCGTTTGAACATGGATATCGAGCCGATGCTCGCGACGAAGACCCAGATCAAGGGATACCTTGAGGGCGGGGATGGTCCTGCCAACCCCGCTGGTGCAGGGAGTTTAACGGAGCCAGCGGCACCGGATCAGCAGGCCTCCCTCGTCACGGATTCAATTGACCGATCGATTGACCGTTCACTCGATCGTTCGATGGACCGGTCTATCGATGTGAGCTCGGAAGATTCTCCGGTTGTCAAGCTCGTGAACCGCATCCTCGACGAAGCGGTGCGGAACCGCACGAGTGACATTCATATCGAGCCCATGGAAGATCGCGTTCGACTTCGGTACCGCATCGACGGTGTCTGTGTTGAACGCGACAACCTTCCCAAGCGCATGCAGAACGCGGTCCTCTCGCGACTGAAGCTGATGGCGGGGATGAATATCGCGGAGAAGCGGGTTCCTCAGGACGGTCGAATCAAGATCTTCGTTGATGAAGTCGGTATCGACTTCCGTGTCTCGGCGTGCCCGGCATACCACGGCGAGTCTGTCGTTCTGCGTATCCTCCGTCCCGATGCGGTCCGTATTGGTCTGGAAAACCTCGGTTTTGAAGCCGAGAACCTCGAAACTTTTAACAAGATCATCCGTCGACCAAACGGCATCTTCCTTGTCACAGGGCCGACAGGTTCGGGGAAGACAACGACGCTTTATTCGGCGCTTGATGTGCTGAACCGGCCCGACCGAAAGATCATCACGGCGGAAGACCCGGTCGAATACAACTTCGAGGGCATCAATCAGTGCCAGGTCCGTGAAGGTATCGGGCTGACCTTCCCTGCGATTCTTCGATCAATGCTGCGCCAGGCGCCCAATGTCATTCTTGTGGGTGAAATCCGAGATCGTGAAGTCGGCGAAATCGCGATCCAGGCAGCGCTGACTGGTCACCTTGTCTTCTCGACTCTCCATACAAACGATGCGCCAAGTGCGATGACGCGTTTGATCGATATGGGTATCAAGCCCTTCCTTGTCGCTTCCTCGATCCAGGCGGTCATGGCACAGCGCCTCGTGCGTGTGCTGCATAGCAGCAAGGTCATTGCAGAAGAGGAAGATCTCGATCCCAAGTATCTGAATCTGATCCGTCTCAAGATGGAAGATGCGATCGGGAAAGTCTACAAGCCGGTCCCGACCGACGAGGTGCCGACCGGATACAAGGGGCGTAAGGCTGTCTTCGAGATGATGATCATGAACTCAGAGATCCGAGATCTTGCGTTCAACCGGGCCCCCTCGTCACGCATCCGAAAGGCCGCGATTCAGGCGGGGATGAAAGAGCTGGTTGAAGACGGGCGGACCAAGGTGCTCAATGGCGTGACGACTCCTGAGGAGATCGCGCGAGTGAGCCAGGCAGATTAAAAGATATGACAATCCGGGCGAGCACGAGATCGCCGAATAGGAGTTTGAAATATGTCCACAGTTCAGATTGACCGCTTGCTGGATACCGTGGTCAAGACCGGCGGTTCTGACCTTCACCTGACGACAGGGCGCCAGCCGACTGTCCGTTTGCACGGTGGTCTGCGGAACCTGCAGACGAAGGTTCTCGATTCTGATGACATGGTGTCATTGATGAAATCGATCACACCTGAACGGAATCAGCAGGAGCTTCAGGAAGAGGGCGGGACTGACTTTGGCTTTGCGTATGGCGAGGCTGCCCGTTTCCGCGTTTCTGTTTTCCGTCAACGCGGTGATATCGCGATCGTTCTGCGCCAGATTCCGAACCGATTGCTGACATTTGATCAGATCGGCCTGCCGGATATGTGTAAGGATCTTATTCGACGTCCGCGTGGTCTGTTCCTCGTGACAGGCCCAACGGGGTCGGGGAAGACGACATCGCTGGCAACCATGATCGATTATGTCAACCAGTACATGGATCACCACATCGTGACGATGGAAGATCCGATTGAGTACTACCACACGCACAAGAAATCGATCGTGAACCAGCGAGAAGTGGGGAATGATGTCCCCAGCTTCGCTGAGGCGCTGCGACGAGCCCTTCGACAGGACCCCGATGTCATTCTCGTGGGTGAAATGCGTGACCTCGAGACAATCGAGGCGGCTGTCCGGGCGGCGGAAACCGGTCACTTGGTTTTCGGGACCCTGCACACGACCGGTGCTGCGAAGACGATCGACCGTCTGGTTGACGCCTTCCCAGTCTCACAGCAGAACCAGATCCGGGTTCAGCTCTCGACTTCTCTTATCTGTGTCCTGTCTCAGGTTCTACTGGGGCGTATCGATACCAAGGGTATGGTTGCGGCCTACGAGTTCCTCGTGGTGACCCCGGCGATCGCGAACCTGATTCGTGATAACAAGAGCTTCCGCATCGATTCCGCGATTCAGACAGGGAAGAAGTATGGGATGCAGTTGCTTGACGATCATCTGTGGTCGCTGTACTCCAAGGGCATGATCAGTGCCGAGGAAATGGTGGATAAGTGCAAGAATCCGTCGGTTCTGCGTGACAAAGTCCATCAGGCCGGTGGTGTTATCGGGCGTCCCGAACTTGATGATCCGGACGCGAATAAAGAAGTCGAGTGACCGGAAAGCGGTCATTTTGATCGCAATTCCATGTGTCGCAACGATTGATTTGCGATTATTGAGTGTGTTGCAGACAACAGGTTGCGGTTCGTCTGCGAAAGTACATGTGGGCCTGTGATGGCCTCTGGCGGCGATGCCGCATGGAGTGAATGGTATGGATCCTTCTGAACTTAAAGGTCGCAAGCTCGGGCGCGTGCTCACCAAGCTGAAGGTGGTGACGCGTGAACAGGTCCACGAGGCGCTCGCGGTCCAGAAGGGGCGCACCAACAAAGTCAAGATCGGTGAGATCCTCAAGGAGCTCGGTTACTGCACCCAGCTGGATATCGACCGTGCTCTCGCTGGGCAGGCAGGGATGGAGTATGTCGATCTGAGCGGACTCGAACTCGATGACGAGACCGTGAACTCGATCCCGGCTGAGAACGCGAAGGCGTATCAGTGTGTTCCGATCGAATACGACCCCAAATCACGCAAGCTCAAGGTGGCATTGAAGAGCCCCCAGAACTTTCAAGCGGTAGACGACCTTCGCCTGCTAATGGGTGCGGAGGTCACAGCTGTGATTGCTTCCGAGCAGTCGATTGATGCCTTGCTCGAGAAGCACTTTGCGAAGGATTCGTCACTGAGCGATGCGATGAGTCAGCTTGCGCAGGACGAAAATCTTGCGGAACTCGGAAAGCACTCTGATCAGTCCATCGATTTGGATGCAGTCATCGATGCCGCGGGCGATAATCAGGTCATTAAGCTGCTCAATCTCGTTCTGCTTCAGGCGATCCGCGATCGCGCTTCTGACATTCACTTTGAGCCGTTCGAGACCGAGTTCAAGATGCGTTACCGCATCGACGGCGTGCTCTATGAAATGGTGCCACCGCCCAAGCACCTTGGCACTGCGATTACCTCTCGTGTGAAGGTAATGGCGAATCTGGACATCGCTGAGCGGCGACTTCCCCAGGACGGGCGTATTGAACTGACCGTTGGTGGAAACCCGGTCGACTTGCGTGTCGCGATCCTGCCAACAATCTACGGCGAGTCGTGTGTTATGCGTGTTCTTGACCGTGGTAATGTGGAGCTTTCGCTGGATCGTGTCGGGTTCCGTCCTGATGATCTCCAGTTGTTCCGCAGTCTGATCGAGAAGCCCAACGGCATCGTGATCGTTACGGGCCCGACAGGCTCTGGTAAGACGACCACGCTGTATGCGGCTCTCGCAGAACTCAACGATATCGAGACAAAGATCCTTACCGCTGAGGACCCGGTCGAGTATGACATCGATGGGTTGTGTCAGGTGCAGGTGAACTCTGAGGTTGGGCTGACCTTCGCCGCGGCGTTGAGAAGCTTCCTTCGTCAGGACCCGGATGTCATCCTGGTGGGTGAGATTCGTGACCTTGAAACGGCACAGATCGCTGTCCAGGCCTCGCTCACCGGCCACTTGGTTCTCTCGACGCTGCATACGAATGATGCACCGAGTTCGATCATCCGCCTTGTGGACCTCGGCGTTGAACCGTTCTTGTTGACCGCAACCATCGAGGGGATCGTGGCCCAGCGACTCGTTCGTACATTGGATGCGAAGACGAAGGAAGCCTACATCCCAACGGAACAGGAGCTCATGGAGCTTTCCCTGCGTCCGGGTGATGTGCAGGGACGCGAGTTTTACCGTCCTGGCGCAGCCGCAAATGTCGGCGGTGGGTACAAGGGGCGTATGGCGCTCTTTGAAATCATGACGATGGACGACGAAATGCGTGAACTCGTTATGAACGAGGCGAGCACCAGCGTCCTGCGAAATACCGCCCGAAAAAAGGGCATGCGGAGCTTGCGTGAAAGCGGGCTGATGGCGATCTATGAGGGCTTGACGACAATCGATGAGGTTGTCCGCGAGACGCTTGAAGAAGAGTAATGAACACCTCGGGGTCTGTGCAGGCTCTGTGTGCAGTTGTGAAGGACTGAGTCATGGCGACATATACCTACCAAGCGCTCAACGCGTCCGGGAAGACCCAGAAGGGCACGGTCGAGGCTTCGAGCTCTGAAGAAGCGATTCAGCGCATTAAGGCGCAAGGGTACTTCCCTACTTCGGTCCAGCCGCAGAAGGAAAAGAAGCCCAAGGGTGCTGCTGCAGCCGCGGAAGCAAACGCGAAGAAGAAAAAGAAGAAGAAGAAGGGTGGCGGCTTCTCGATCGGCAAGGTCGGCGCGAAGCACCTCACGCTTTTCACCCGTCAGCTTTCGACACTGCAGGATGCGGGTTTGCCACTCCTGCGTTCGCTGCAGATCCTTGAGAGCCAGCAGAAGCCTGGGCTCATGAAGAACATTCTTCTGGGCGTCTGCGAAGAGGTCGAGGGTGGTAGTTCATTATCCGAGGCCATGGGCAAGTACCCAAAGGCATTTAACCATCTTTATGTCAAGATGGTCAACGCGGGTGAGATCGGTGGTGTTCTTGATGTCATTCTCCAGCGACTCAGTGAGTTTATGGAGAAGAGCCAGAAGCTCAAGGCCAAGATCAAGGGTGCGATGGTCTATCCGATCGTGGTCCTGATTGTCGCGATCACAATTCTGACGGCGATTATGCTGCTCATCATTCCGAAGTTTGAAGAGATCTTCACGGACTTTGAGATCGAACTCCCCTCGCTGACGCAAGGCCTGATTACAACAAGCCGTTGGGTTGCGGGTTCAAACCCTGGTCAAGAGATTCCCGGCTGGTTCTTTATGGTGTTCGGGGTTCCGATTATGTGGATCTCGATCAAGATTCTTCGCAAGACCCCTCCCGGTCGTGCGATGTTTGATTACCTGATTCTCTGGACTCCGGTTGTTGGCAAGCTGGTGCGCAAGACAATCATCGCGCGTTTCACCCGGACAATGGGGACGCTGATCAGTGCCGGTGTGCCGATTTTGGAAGCGGTCACTATTACTTCGCAGACTTCAGGGAACTATGTCTTCGAGAAGGCGCTGATGAATGTGCATGATTCGATCCGCGAGGGTGAGACATTTGCTGTGCCACTTCGTGAGAGCAAGACCTGCGATCCGATCGTTGTGAACATGATTGATGTCGGTGAAGAGACAGGCGAGATGGATGCAATGCTGCTGAAGATCGCTGATAACTACGATGAGGAAGTCGATGTCGCGGTCGCGGCATTGGTCTCGCTGCTGGAGCCGATCATGGTCGTGCTCCTTGGCGGCATGGTCGGGACGATCGTCGTCGCGATGTTCCTCCCCATGATCAAGATGCTCGAATCGCTTAGCGGTTGAATGAGCAGGATCGTGCGAACAGATACACACGGGACGATTGAGGAAACCCAATCACGATGAATATTCATCAAGGACATCACGCATTCACGAACCGGAGGGGCTTTACGCTGATGGAGCTCCTGGTGGTCATCGTGATCACGCTGGTGCTGCTCGCGCTCGTGCTTTCGGGTTTGAATCGTGCGACCAAGGCGGGGCGTCGTGCAGCGACGCAGGAGTCGGTATCGTCGCTCGCGAAGGCGGTCGATCAGTTCAAGCAGGAGTTCGGGTTCCTCCCACCCCTGATTCATGACGGGATGCCGATCAGCGCCGGGGAATCAGATTTCCGCCCCTTCGATTACCTGAGCGGCAGTTCCCTGCCCGATGGGCCAACCTTCCTTGTTGACGATGGCCCGTATGAGTACCAGACCCTCACGGTCTGGAACGAGGGTGTCGATGCCGAGTTCTTCCGTGGTCGCAACAACGGGGGACCATTCGACGCAGGCTGGAGCGAGGAGCGGGCGTGGAATGATCGTCGCTATTCCAAGTATGCGCTCGCCTACTACCTCACTGGCGTGCTGGACAAAGCGGTCGATGGCGTCCGTGGTCCTGGTATGACCCGTCCCATCGTGGACGGATCGTTCCTCGGAGTTGGGTACCCCGTGGGCTCTGTGCGTGAAAAGTACGAACCGCTGATGGACACGGAACGCCGTGGGGCTCGGATCGTCAACGGTTATGTTGAACCCAAGGAAGTTGTGGAGCACAACACCAGCGGTTCGATCGGTGATGCGGATTCTGTCCGTGATATGTATGAAGATTATCAACGCGAGCAGCTCTTCGCGTTTGTCGATGGCTTTGGGAACGCGATTCGCTACTACCGGTGGGAGCCGGGACGGCTTGTTGGGTTGCAGCTTGTGATCGAATCCGAGCTGGACCTCAATATCCCGCCGGTGCTTATCGATCCGGTTGAGTATGAAAAGGTCCAAAACGACCCGATGAATCTCGATCGTGATGATGTGAACTTCATCGGCGAGGATGCGAAGCTCCGCGAGGCACGCTATGCGGTTGTCAGCGCCGGCCCAGACGGATACTTCGGGACCGAGTCGATCGATTCGATCGCAGAGTTCCTGCGTGAAGATGTGCCCTCCTCGAGTGAGGATCAGGCACTGATGCGTCAGCAGGTTTGGGCCGACAATCTTTATGAGGTGGGACGATGAGAAAGAACACGCCCATGCTCAGCAGCGTTCGTCTGCGAAACGCGTACACGGTCGTCGAACTGCTCGTTGTTATTGTGATCGCGGGGTTGCTCCTCACGATCGCGGTCCCCGCGTTTCAGTCCACGATCTATTCTTCCAACCGAACCCTCGCAGTGAATGCGCTGCAGGCAGCGTCGGTGATGGGGCGCGATGTCGCGATCAACACCGGCAAAGACGGGGCGATCGTCTTCGTATTCGATCCCGAAGTCGGTCGAATCCAGATCATCCCAGCGATTCGCGTTGGGACAGTTCGCGAAGCCACAACCGCACCAGCCGGCAGCGGCGGTGGGGGCGGTCCGAGTTCGGTCGGTTTCGGTGACCAGCCATACTTTGATCGCGAGGTCTTTGTTCCCGCACCGGTTGGTGAGGTGCTCACCCTGCCAGCGGGATGGATGGTGCGTGGATACGCTTCCCCGGGTCTCATGCTCGATTATGACTCCGCGGGTAATCCTGCGGCGGCTTGGTACAACTCCATGATGTACGGCGGCCTCAATGTCCGCGATGACGCAAAGGACGAGGCGCACTGGGTCTTCCCGGAAACCGGATTCTTCGCGAAGGACGCGCAGGTCAACGGCGGGTCGCTCGATGGGTCATTCTCAAATGTAAATGCGGACGACCCGACAGCCCGTCAGTCTTTCATGATCCGGTTCGATGGCCGCACCGGCGCCGTCAGCCGAGACACGCGTTCCGCGCTGTTCATCGATCCACGCAACAGCAACCAACGAGAGCCGGGCGGCAACCGGCCGGATCAGTACGAGATCACCATGCGTCCCGATCTTGCAGAGGATCTTGAGGTCTGGGCGTCGCGTGTGATCAGCTCGCCAGACATCACAAATGATGGTATCGCGTATGGGCGTGACGACGGCCGGCTTCGCGATCAACTCATTGGAAACGCGAGTAATGACACAGTCTTGGTGAAGCCTGTCTCGCGGGTCGCGCTGTACGATGAGAACAAGCTTGCACTCGGGATTCGCGCCCGAGGAGTGAACCGGGAGACCGGAACGATCTACCTGCCTCACGAACAGGACCAACGCCAGGTCGATATCCAACTCGATTTGTCGTTGTTCACTGACATCAACAACGAGGAAGATGTGATCGAACGCATCAACTCGTGGATCGATGGTGATACCGACTTTGATGGGACAGTAAGTTTCTTGACGGACGAGCCGGATTCTCGCCTCTTCCTCGTTCAGTCATACACGGGAGAACTCAAGGAGATCCTCCGATGATGACGGACACACACAGATATGAACGGCGAGGCTTTTCACTCATCGAGGTGCTGATCGCGGTGCTTGTGCTCGCGATCGGGATGCTCGGACTGGGCGCCGTTTTTCCCGCGATCATCGCGGAGCAGCGCGATTCATTCGCCGCGATCGAAGGCGAGAACGCAGCAGCGTCCGCGGCGGCGTTGTTGCAGAATCCGGAACTGGTGGATTTCTCGTTTGTTGACGAGTCGTTCGGAAAATATGCAAATTCCTCCGCTTATCGATACGAGCACTTGTGGTCGGTACAGGATTTCAGTTCGAATCCGTATGACCTTGATGACGGCACGATTCATCGCCCAGGGATAAACTTTGTCACCGGGCTGTGGACATTCGACTTCGATGGAGATCTATTCAACGGTGCGAGCGGGAACCCGCCAGCAACGGATGTGTATGTGTCTCAGATCCCGCTTTCGGCACGCCTTTACCCCCAGCCATACTCGGGCAAGGAACCCAAGATGGTTTGGGATATCGCGCTCCGTCGTGAGCCGAAGGGAAACCAGCTTCAAGCGGCAATCTTTGTGCGACGCATCGATGCACGCATCAGAGTTCCACGAGACAATACCCTTAGCGATGTGCTCACCGGTGGAGGGAACATCAGTGCAACCCGCACCAGACTCCCGGTTGCGATTACGGGTGCAACAGGATTGCCCGCCGCAGATGATGGTTCCGGAAACCATTTCTATGCTGTGATTCAGGCGCTCAAAGTCGAGGTTCACCCTGAGCGGCTTGATTGGCTTGTCTTCCCCGACGGGCGCGACGGAAGCGTTGACACATCGATCGATCTTGCGACGAAGGTAGGGCAGAAACTAGTTGATAATACGGGCACCGTCCGTACGGTCGTGGGCCCTGCTGAAGCAGGGCCATCCGATCCACTCGTGGGGCTGCTCTCCTCAGCGCGAGTTGTTGTTGTTGATCCTCCTTTCCTTCCGAGTAATGCTGGTGGGGCGGACACAGACCGTGTGTACCCCGGCGGGTCAAACTCACAAGACAAGGAATGGGACGATGAACGGGCGAGCTGGGTGCGCCAGGTGATCTTCACCCCGCGAGAACCCGTCGCCGTCAAGATTGTCACGCTCGGAGGTGCATCATGAACGACCGAGCACCAAAGCACCGCGCCCGCAATGGTTTTACCGTTGTCGAGATGCTCGTTGTCATCGGAATCCTCGTGGTCGTCTCGCTTGGCGTCGCGACGATATTCCAGAGCATCGGCGAGACGGTGTCCCGTGGGCGGAAGCTCTCAGAGCTCAACCAGTTCGCGGCGCGCATGGAACGCGTGATGCGGAATGACTTCAATAACATGACGCGCGACGGGTTCCTTGTCATCATCAATAAGAACGCCGGCGCGGGGCGCGATGTCCAGCTGTACCGCGGTGAGACGACGGATCGCGATGGGAACGGGATTGAAGGCAGCCCCCGTCGCAGTGATGAGATCATGTTCTTCGCGCGTGGCGATTTCGTCTCCCAGCGTCGCGCGATCGCGCCCAATATGATCGCGACCTCAAACGAGGCGGCGATCTACTATGGGCACGGACAGAAGCGTCGCCC
>DDGE01000071.1:83302-115473 GCA_002337545.1 Phycisphaerales bacterium UBA1910
GATGCTTCCCTCGACACGCGTGTTGGTTTCAGCACATTAGGTTTCGTGAATCCGAACGAGTTCGCGAGAGATTGGTCACTCTTGCGTGTCGTGACGCTGCTCACAAACCCAGCGGGCGCGGGGCAGCAGGTGCCTCAGGAACTCTACGGGCTCTCGAGTGATGACCCCAGCGATCGTCCACGCCTGACGGACTCTGACCGGCAGATCATGCTGCAGCCCGCCGCGCGGAGCATCTTCAAATCACTCAATGGCAGCTCACGCATCGATCCGAGCGTGGGGGGGACTATCAACCGGTCCTTGTATGACCTGACCTATCAGGGCCAGGCCTCTTCCGCAGATCAGTATCCGTTGTATCTCCCTACAAGCGGTATGGTGGATATCGTTTCACAGGACCTCGCGTCGATACGAACAGAGCTCCAAGCCCTTGCTGGAAACTTCTCCTCGACGCAGTATTTCCCCTCTGCATACATGGATTATCCCGATGTCTTCGGACGACTCCCGACTCCGGCCCCGCCGAGCGGGATCGGTACGCGTGATGACTTTGAGTATGAGTTCTACCAGTTGACGACCAGCCCCAACCCGAGCGACGCCGATGGTATTGAACTCGGAAAGTACACGGATCTTGGGAACTGGGATACCACAAATCGCTACAACGTCAATCATGTCCGACGCATCAGATCCTGGATGATCGACGCGCTTCCCAGCGCTTGGAATACAGGAGCGAACACGGGATCTCTCAATCCAGATGATTTCTTCGCAGGTGTTCGCTACGAAGATATCCCAACCCGGCTCCTTTTCGAAGAATCGGAGTTCGCGGACAACGATCGTGGCGATCTCGAACGCGCATACGCTGAAGCCAATCAGGAGATGCTCGGTTCGTCGGTCTTCGTGCCGCGTTGCACAGAGTTCATCGTTGAATGGTCATACGGGTTCATCGAGCTTGGGCCCGTTGCCGGAGACTTCGACTTCAAGTCGATTAAGTGGTACGGGCTGCCGCGGTATCTGAATGACACAAACGGTGATGGGCAGGCCGATGCGAGCGATCGCCCGACGGTCACGCGTTACACCAGACGCGGAGTTCAGGCTGACCCGCCAACCCTCATTAATCCGGCGGATGATCAACCCCGTCTGATGGGCCCCGCGCCGGAACTCATTGTTGGATCGGCACCGCTCACCGGAGCGAGTTCGGTCGAGGCCGCGTGCTTCGGGTTTGTTACAGACCCCAACGCTCCGGCTGCGGAGCTCGGTGGGGCATACTGGCCCTGGCCCAAGCTCATCCGTATCACGATGACACTCGGCGACCCGACCGATCGGGATGTCGAGGAGACCTATCAGATCATCTTCGAAGTCCCTGAGCCCGAGTGAGCGCAGGGATGATTCGAGGGGGACACGAAACAAGGGGACGCTCGGCCGGGGACGCCGCGGGCACCTACGCGGACAAGTTCGCCGAGCAGACAACCCATAAGGTGTGCATCGCCCGGAGAACGGGCGAGGAGTAAGAGGCATGATGAAGACAAAACGACGCAAGAACATCTCGGCGCTCCAGCTCCGATCGCTCGCGGGGCGTGCCCCGCATGAGCGTGGGTCCGCGCTGCTGATCGTGATCGGCACGCTCGCGCTCGTAGCGGTCTTCGCGGCGGTCTATGTATCGATTGGTCGCACGGACAGGCGTGCTGCACAGTCGTTCCGCGCCCGTGTTGAACAGCGAGACAACTCCTTCCAGTTCGCGGAATACCTCTCCGGGGTGATCGGCGACGATCGGCTCGATGCGTATGTCCAGTACCGACTCGACGGCAGCAGTTTCGCTCGGCGCGAAGTCATCGATCTGCCATACACAGACTGGACTCGTCGGAGCGAGGTCAACCTGAGCGACCCGAACGAGCGGGCACTGCTTTTCACTCCGACAGGCGGTCCATACGAACTGGGCTCACTCGGAGCAAGTGCGGACTTCCGAGTTCAGAGCGACCCGTGGCTCGCCTCGACCACGCCGACCTTCCTCGGAGCACCAGGCGATCCAACCTTCGATGATCAGCGTCCGTTCGGTAAGATCGTGCAATATGACCCCAATGTGCCGAACGCGGGCAGCTACCTCGATCAGCGTGATTGGTTGCAGATCTCCAACTTCGCGTTCGACGGGCGTCCGGTGAACCTGTTCAACCTGCGCCCCAATACGACGGATATCCCCGCGCGGAATGTGAACCAATCGGATGTTGGCGGCTTCGACGCCGAACCGGGATTCGGGACCTCGCCGCGTGCATCCGATGGTCGTCCGATCCGGCGCATGAGCAACTATCTCTCGCTGCTCAATGTCGAGGACCCCTCAGATCCGAATACCTTCCTTAAGGCCTTCGATCCGGTTCAGACAGGCACTGTTTGGGTGCCCGGCTACAACACCCCGCAGAACATTGGACTCAGTGGGGCCGAGATCCAGAACACCCCGGCGGTTTGGACCATGTACCAGCGGTACATGTTCATGCCGATGAACCAGCCGTTTGTTATTTACAATCGGGGTTCAGGGCTTGAGGAATCAAGCTGGGCGGATCCTGATTATCCCCCATACCAATATGCGGATGCTGACGGCGATGGCTTCGCCGATTCACGATGGTTCGAGCTCCGCTCTGCGCGCGACTCCAATGCGGGAGATCTGTTTGGCTCGGGGCGAGATGACATCCAGGAACTTTTCGAGCAGGGCGATATGCGATACTTCATCGCGGCCCGTGCCATCGATCTCAGTTCCATGGTCAACATCAATACCGCAACGGACGGGCTCGTAGAACCCATCGCGAACTACCCGATCGGGAGCACACCCGCAGAAATCGATTTCCGCCGTTTGCTCACAATGCAAGACGCGGCGGGCGATTACGCATCCGTGATCTCCGCCGGCGGAGATGTGATCCCGCTTTCTCTCAGCGATGCGCCACGGCCGTACACAGCCGAGGCCGATCTCGCTGCGGCCCGAGTCTGGGACGCGCCCGAGCGTCAGTCCGACTTCCGACGCGAGCCCCAGGATTATCAGTTCTACCAAGCGGACATCGTGTCGACAGATATCCGCGAGCAGGTTTCAAACTCGCCTTCCATGCTGATCGGGCGTTATGCGTACACGGCGTTGCGTCGCGCGATCAATGTGGGTGGTACACCTGGTAATCAGTACTTTGGGTACGATCAGGAACGCAATGGCAATGTGAATACAGACCCCACATCGCTGACCCAGTTTGAGAACTCGTACGGTCTCGGCAGTAGTGAGCCCTCGGTGCTCAACCGTTACAACCAATACATCAACGACAGCTCGCAGAGCGCGCTCAATCCCGGCCTGACGACGACAGACGCGGGACTCTTCGGTATCGATGATCTTGCGGAGTTGCTGACATACCACGGACTGAATGATCCGGCGTTTACCAGCCGCCTCGAACGCGTCGTGGAGGGGCGATACGACAGTTTCGGTGGTGGCAGCGAGGACCCGATCCAGGCTCGCCGCATGAGCCCGCTGCTGACCAATCGGGACCTGACGCTCGATCGGTTTGGGCACACACGGATTCTCTCCGCAAACGATCCGCGGATCGCACCCTCGGTTGACAACCAGACCGACCTTTCGCGGATCGGGGAGATTTCTCGGAACGCCATGGCGTTGATGGCGCTCACACCACGCAAGCGGATGACACCATTCAGCGGTTTCGTCCCGATGTCACCCGATGTGACGGTCACAGATGTGAGCGAACGCGAGGCACTGACCGCCAGCGACGCGCTCCCATCGCTTCCGTCGCTCATCACAGATCCGCAGCAACTCTTCGGGCTGTACTCCCGAGCGCTTGCGGGTGAAATCGAAGACATGGATTCGCAGACCTGGACCAACGCGATCGATCAGTTCGATACGCAGCCATTCTCCACGCTTTTTTATGGCTACCGAGGCCCAGAAGTCGCCCTGAACATCGCGGCTCACGCAGCGGTGAACATGGTTGATATGGTCGACAACGACACGACTCCCACGGTCGCGACTGTGCTGCTTGATGAGAACCGGCGCTCTGATCTAACGGATACTGGAAACTTCCCAACCACGGGCCCAGACACAGACAACGAGTGGTACCGCGACTACCCAGGCCGGGCTGATGGATTGCTCTTCGATGCCCAGTCGAATGTGACTTCTGCGAATCAGGCTCTCGCGACGAACAACACGCTCGATGTCCGTCGACAGGCGGTCAATGTGTATGGCATGGAACCAATGCCGATTATCACGGAAGTGTCCACGGTCATTGTGTATACCGATGCACCGGAAGGGCTGAGCGGGGGGGATGTCGATTACCGTCCCGGTTATCGCCCTCGCCGTCGCAACGGTCTGGTCTCACCGCCACCACCCGCGCCGGAAGATCAGATGGGCCAGCCGCAGGTCACGATCAACGGCGACGACGACATTGTCGGGAACCCCGATCTCATGCTCGAGATGGTTGCTTTCCAGCTCCACAATCCCTGGGATGTGCCGATCTCGCTCGGTGGAGAGAATCGTGCTGAGCGAGATGCACTCACCCGCCTGCGTGATCCCAATGATCAAACCACGGTCGATGAGAGCTCAAATCAGTTCGAGTTCGATTACTACATCGACTGGAACGGCTATTTTTTCAAGCTTGCTGCGTTCGAGCGATTCTATCCCTCGGATACAAACAGCTTGAATACACGCGTCCGGGACGCGGAAATCAACGCGTCTTCCAACCCCGCAGATGCTTTCCCATCAGATGCGGGGTATTTGGATCCCGCCACCTATGAGGACTTTGTCGCCCGCAACGCGGTGCTGAATCCAGGTGAGACACGAGTCTTTTACGCCCTCTCGGATCCCCGCTTCGGGCCCACTGCCACCCCCAGCGCTCTGGCAGGGACCTATGAGATGTCCGTGGATACGAAGTGGCGAAATGTGATGTCCGATTACGGTGATCTGCCTGCGATTTATAACTCGCTCGGTCCGGACAATGATTCAAACGGTATCCCGGACTATGACAAGGACGAAGATGGAATCCCCGATGGTAAAGACTTCAACGGATGGACCGGCTTGGCCCAGGAGTGGATTCAGGATCAGTTGACATCGATCTACGCACCACGCTCACCCGTCATGATTCACCCGATGAATCCGGAAACAGGCGAGTATCTGTCGGACACAACGACCTACCCGTACCTGACGGCACCCGGCTCAATCGCTGCGTTCACCCAACTGTCCGGTACGACGGATCGCTTGAATGCCAACGAGGTCCGTTTGTGGCGCAAAATCACCACAACGGGCGAAGAGGAAAACGATCCCTCGGTAACTGGCACAACGACGCTCAGAAACCTGCTCCACAACGACTTGCTCGTTGACCGTATCGCGATCGACTCGAACGAAACGATCGCGAAGCATCTGAATTCAGGTCAGAACGAAATCGAAGGTGCCGTGTCCTTCGAAGAGGACTACCCCGCAACAACAGAAGAGGTCAGTGCCGGTGTCCGCAACGACAACACGGGTTTGAGTATCGTCAAGTGGGGATCCACTCGACGCCGGACTTCCCCCGATCCTGACTATAACGGTGCGGAGTATGATGTCGACGGCCGCAACATCGGTGAGATCCGTGAATGGATGCTTTCGACATACTCCGATCCCACGGCGTCGGTCATCACTACGAAGGATGAGGTGTACGATCGCGCAGCCTTGGTGATCGAAGATTTCCGTGAGCTCAACGGACAAGATCCGTTCGATATCACTTCGGAACCTTTCAGTATCGCCAAGACGGATTACGAGGTCGATCTCGAGCTATTCGATCTGTTTACAGCCGAATCAGCGGTGGTAACGATGAGCATCGCCCCACATCGCAAACATGACCTTGATCTGCTGGGGTGGCCCGCCAACGGTGCTACCGGCTCGAATGGCAAGTTCGATGTTGTCGGTGCACGCTGGTCACACCCTGACACGGTCACGACGCTTCATTGGGGCGGCACGCAGGCGACGCCGAGCACAAACACCGCGCCCACGAATATCCGTCCACAACTCATCTTCGATGCGGGGACGGTAGCAAACGCTCCACGCTTGAGCGATCTTCTGCTTACCACCGCGATAGGGCCGATGTACGCGCCCGAAGCATCGCTGGCCGGGAACCAGGCAAGCTACCACCGTGAAGAGTGGATTACCTACACAGAGGCGCTCGCGATTGCGCTCGGATACGAGCAACCGAGCCCCTCCAGCAATACCGCGAGCAGCATCTGGGCGGAAACATGGGGCACAAGCACCAACCCCGAAACACGGGTCTTCGACGATGCCCGACTCGCGTTGGATCGGTTTGTGCCGTTCATGAACGCCGCACCGGCCGAGAATCCGATTGTGTTTAACCCAGGCGTGGATCGAATCCGTGGTTCGGGCGTGCCAGCAGCGCTCGGTGTGCTCGATCGAGCACGCGTGTTCGCACCAAAGACTCAAGTGACCGATCCGGTCGCGACGACGCCTCAGCGTGATCTTGAGTTGGCACTCACGCGTCCGGTGGTTGGCACGATCAACATCAATACGGCACCCGTCGAGGTCTTGCGTTTGTTGCCAGGCCTCACACCGAGCCGAGCAGCGTATGTTGATACGAGTACGGGATCGACCACGACTCCGGAATGGTGGGGCAACCGCCTGACAGATACGGAAGTCGCGAATACGACGATTCTCCCGGCATCGTCGCCTGAGCAGTTGCTGGACAACCCCGATGTCGCGGCTGGTATCGTCGCGTACCGTGACCGCATTATGGCGGCACCCAATACTGGAGCGCACGCGAGTGCTGGTGGTCAGAACTACTACTACTCGCCGATGTTCACGAGCGTGAACGATGCGAATCTTGATTCGGTTGCCGATAACTTCATCACCGAAGATCCAATCGGCAACCCCGCGAGTACCACGATCACATTTGATCGGCGCACGATGACGGGGATCGAGGGGCTGAGGACCACGCCCGGATTCGGATCGATCGGCGAGCTGCTCGCGGTTCGCTTGGATCCGGATCATGCCTCGTCTGCGGCCCACCAGTTTGCTTGGCAGAACCTTCGGAATCTCACGATGGAACTCTACGGCATCGATGATGTCGCTCAGGGCATCGAGAACAGCACCACAGCCGTGCCCCAGGTATTCGATGCATCAGGAAGTTTCGAAGTCGGTCAAACCGTGGATGATTACGCTGAGAAACTCGCGCTTGCGAGCGGCGTCCTGAACATGGTGAGTGTCCGTTCGGACTACTACGCGGTCTGGTTCGTAGTCCAGGGATACCGTGAATCCGATGTGGCGAACCTTCGTCCGGAAGACCCGCTGATTCCGACCCTACAGAAGCGGTACATGATGGTCGTAGACCGCTCAAATGTGATCGAGCCGGGTGATAAGCCCAAGATTGTTCTGCTCAAGGAGGTTCCGCTATAGGCTGAAGAGTGCCAAAGGCACTTGAGCGGGCTACAGTTGAGCCAGCAGAGAGTAGCTCAGCTTGGTAGAGCATCTGGTTTGGGACCAGAAGGTCGCAGGTTCAAATCCTGTCTCTCTGATTTCTTCTCTAAAGCGTGCGTCATACGCACGCTTTTTTCGTGGAATCCTGAGGAAAGGTGTCAGAGAATTAGTAGGTTGGCGGTCAGCACGCACACACGCGTTCAGATAAGGTGTGCACATGCCCAGCGGGACGGCGAATCCAAAAATGCAGGGAAACGATCACGAGCCGGTGCTTGCGATGCGAGCGCCTTCGCGTCATCGGGATAACCCGTTCACACGATCCAAGCCCGGGCTAATTGGTTTCGGAATCCTTTTGATTATGTTCGTGGCATGCTTGGGCTCTCTGCCTTGGACTCTCGGTGCCCCCGATGGGGTCCCCAGATATGACGAGGGTGCACCCATTGAGGGGCGTATTCCTCCATCGTGGGTACACTTCGATGATCGTGATATTGAACGAGCAAACAATGCCGTCGATCGAGAGGCACTCGCGATCTTGGCTGCCGAGCATCAGCTCACGGTGGACGATCTCCTCGCTGCACGGTCCGGAGACCCGGAACTTGAGCTCATCAAGCCTCTCTGGCCGCAATACACATTCGGTTCCGACCTGCTTGGGAGATCGCTCGGCATCCGATTGCTTGCCGGCGGGGGGATTTCCCTGACCATCGGGATCGCCGCGGCGTTGTTGAGTGTGAGCATCGGGACCATCTATGGTGCTCTCGCCGCGTACATCGGGGGAAAGGTCGATTCGTTCATGATGCGCGTCGTCGATGTGCTTTACGGGCTTCCATATATTCTCCTCGTCGTGCTGCTCGCAGTCGCGAGCAACGCGATCGTGGACGAATGGGTGACTCAGTCGAAAGCGAAAGAGTCCTGGATGCGGGCTCAAGTCATCGCTCAAGCGGAACAGCGCGGCGAATCGATCACGAAGCTCGAAGCCGTCGATATTCTCGCAACAGATCAGCAGCTCCGTGATGGACTACTGGCTCAAGCGAACACAATGTACCCCGCCCGGGATCTGAGTGTTGGCAAACGCACAGCGCTCGATGTTCTGACGCTTCTCATCGCGATCGGCGGCGTGAGCTGGTTGACGATGGCTCGCGTGATCCGGGGGCAGGTTCTGAGTCTCAAGAATCAGCCGTTCGTTGAGGCGGCCCGTGCAGTGGGGAGTTCTCCCGTGCGGATCTTCCTTCGACATCTTTTGCCGAATCTGATCGGCCCGATCGTGGTGTATGCGACACTCACCGTGCCTCAGGCGATCCTTCAGGAAAGTTTCCTGAGCTTTCTGGGCATCGGTGTCAAACCGCCCTTGCCGAGCTGGGGAAACCTTGCGGCAGAGGGACTTGGGGAGATAAACACATACCACAGCCATTGGTGGCTGTTGCTGTTTCCGTGCTTGTTGCTCGGAATCACGCTTTTGTCGATGAACTTTGTCGGAGAAGGACTGCGTGAAGCGTTCGATCCGAAGCGATCAAGATGATAAACTATCAATCCCGATTTCCGGGGATTGAGTCTCAAGTCCACGCAAGTGAGAGTTGTCTATGCAGAACAAGTTCGGGTTGAAGGATTTTGTGCTTCTGGTGCTCATCGCTACAGCGATCGTGATCAGTCTCTTTACGATGTTCCAGGATGATCGGAGATGGGAGCAGAATGAAGTTCTGGTCTCAAAGATCGACTCCATTGAGCAGCAACTCGCAAGAATGGAAACAAAGCTCGAATCAGGGATCGTTGTCTCCAATAACGCGGGGGCGAATGGCTCCTCATCCGCGGCGTCGCGTGATGTGTCATGGGTCCGTGATCCAAATGTTGAGGTCGTTTGGTTCGATATGCCCGGATTCGCGTCTGATCCTCGCAATAACGAGGATTACCGAATCGGGGGTACATTCCAGGAGACTTTTGAAGCCCAGCCCGCGAAGCTCACCCCGATCCTCGGCGAGGATGTGTACGGTCGGCGTGTGCAGGATCAGGTCTGCGAGCGACTCGCGGAGTTTGATCCCGAGACTCTCGAACTCACTGGCTGGCTTGCCGAAGCATGGCAGTATGATCCTGAGGGATACTGGGTCCGTGTGAAGATCCGCGATATCGCGCGTTTCTCTGACGGCCAGCCCGTTACAGCGGAAGATGTCCGTTGGACCTTCCACGACTATATCAACAACCCCGAGCTCGAAACCGAGTCACTCCGCTCGATCCTGACACAGATCGAAAAGGTCGAGGTCATCGACGACAAGGTGGTTGAAATATCGTTCAATGAGCCTGACGCATACAACCTGCAGGCGGCACTCCAGTTCTATATCCTCCCCAAGCATTTCTACGAAAAGTTCACCCCGACCCAGATCAATCAGGCGACCGCGCTGACCATGGGATCCGGACCGTTCAAGTTCGCAAATCTCAACCCCGACAACCAATGGACGCCCGGCGAAACCGCTGTGCTTGTTCGTAACGAGCAGTACTGGGGCCCCAAGCCGGCGATCGCAGAACTCCGATTCAATGTCATTCAGGAAGATGTGCCCAAGCTCACCGCGTTTACCAACGGCGAGACGGACATGATCAACCCCTCAGCCCCCCAGTTCCTGGAGATGACTGAGCGTGCGGATTGGGATGAAAAGGCACACTCGCTCAAGTGGCTCAACATGCGATCGGGCTACCTCTTCATCGGCTGGCAATGCGGCCCCCGTGATGGCAAACTCACACCCTTCCACGACAAACGAGTCCGTCAGGCGATGACCCTCAATCTTGATCGCGAGCAGATGATCCGCGATATTTGGGCAGGCCTCGATTATGTTGCGGTCGGTCCAAACAACCCGCCTTCGCCAGCGGCAAACCCAGAAATCGAACCGTGGCCGTACAACCCTGAACGCGCATTGGAACTCCTCGCGGAAGCGGGATGGGAAGATCGTGACGGCAACGGGATCTTGGAGAATGCGGACGGTGTCGAGTTCGAGTTCGAGTTCACCCGGGCCTCAGGCGGGCAGACCGCTGAGCGGATGCAGAAGTACATCGTTGACCGGTGTGCTGCGATCGGGATTCGTTGTACTCCCAAGATTGTGGACTGGGCGTTGTACGACCAGATCCTGAAGAACCGTGACTTCGATGCAATCACGCTCGGTTGGTCCGCATCCGCTCCGGAATCGGATCCCAAGCAGATCTGGCACACCGATTCCATCCAGAACCAGGGCCATAACTTCATCCAATGGGATGGTGGTCAGGACCAGTACATCGATGGGCTGAAGGCCGAACTCGACTTCGACAAGCGGATGAAGATCTTCCATCAGTTCCATTCGCTCGTACACGAGGAGCAGCCGTACACCTTTATCCGTGTCGTCCCGTGGAAGCGTTTCATCAGCAAGGAGTTCACGAATGTCCATCCCTACCCCAAGGGACTGGAACAGCGTGAGTACTACACAGCGCCGATGCAAGCAAACTGATCACGCGAAGGGACGAGGCCACGCATGGGCGTATACATTCTTCGACGCTTGCTCCTGATGATACCGACTTTGATCGGGATCACCTTCGTCGTGTTCATGATCATCGCGCTCGCACCCGGCGGGATCGGGGCGTCGCTCCGTGTTGCCGGCGGCGAGATGGAAGCGAACACCCGTGCCATCCGCGAGGCATACCTTGAGGACCGGTACGGTCTCGATGCGCCCGCCCCGGTGCAGTATGTCCGCTGGCTCGGACGCATCTCCCCGATTAAGTTCGGCACGCGCGACCAGATCGATCCGACAGGCGAGTTCATCCGTTCACCCAAGAAACCCAAGGACCCACCTCTTTGGGAACTCTTTGTGGACGAGCTTCCCCCAAAGGTCGAACCGGTCCCGTACGAGTTTGTGCTCGGGGACGCGACGGATGCTGACGAGATCGCAGAAATCAAAGGCCGCGCGTATCGCCGACAATCGCAGGCGTACTCGCAGGCCCGTGCCGCGATGATCGCGAATAAAGCGATGCTCGACGAGATTCTCGGCTCGATCGCAGATCGCAACAAGATCCGTGGCATCCGAGATGGATCCGGGAAGATCCGATACAGCATCGTCGAGAAAAATCTCGATGTCTACCAGAGCGATGAGCGTTGGGAAGAACTCCAATCGCAAGGCCAGATCCTGATCGATGCGTACGCGGAGGCATGGCAGCAGTGGGGCATCCTGAAAGGGATATTCGATGCAAAGCCATTCCCTGAGGCCGGGTACGGTACTTCATGGGTTAGTATTTCGAGCCCCGATTTCGGACGCTCGTTTACCAAATCCCGCCCCGTGGTCGACCTGATCTCTGACGCGATCCCGATCACGATCCTGCTCAACCTGATCGCAACGCCGATCATCTACTTTGTCGCAATACCCTGCGGGATGCTCGCGGCGGTCAAGGCTGGCTCACTCTTTGATCGCCTGAGCGGTGCATTCTTCATCGCGATGTGGTCTTTCCCGATCCCGCTGGCGGGTGTGCTCGCTGTCGGATACCTCGCGAACAATGACATTCTCGGGTGGTTTCCCGTTTCTGGGCTGCACTCGACCGCGTCCGAGGGATACACCTATCTCCCCAGCACCAATGCGCAGGGGAACTGGGAGCCGGGCTACCTGCTCGATTTGATTTGGCATGTGTGCCTGCCCGTTCTGTGTCTGGTCTACGGCGGGTTCGCGATTCTGTCCAAGCAGACACGCGCCGCGATGCTCGACAACTTCAATATGGACTATGTTCGAACAGCGAAGGCAAAGGGTGTCGCTGGAAACACGATTGTCATGCGGCATGTGTTCCGCAACTCGCTTCTTCCCCTGATCACGATGTTCGTCTCGATCTTCCCCGCGATGCTCGCGGGTTCCGTGGTGATCGAGCAGATCTTCACCATCCCCGGCATGGGGCGTCTAACCCTTGAGTCGATCAACCTACGCGATCGCGAGCTTCTTCTCGCCAACACGCTGATGATCGCGGGGGTAAACCTGATCGCGCTCCTGCTGGCGGACATCCTGTACGCGCTTGCTGATCCGAGGATTTCGTACAAATGAGTAAAAACGCAAATCCAGTGCAGGCGGATAAGCCGAGCTCCGTTACCGGTGTGCAACTCGCACAGGGCATCGGACACCAGCCCGCCCAGAGCTTCTGGGCGGAAGCATGGTCGCAGGTCTTCAAACGACCGGCAGCCGTCGCGAGCATTGTCTGGATCGCGATCGTGAGTTTCTTCGCGATCTACGCACCACTCATCGCGTCGAGCCACCCCCTGATTCTCCGTTCGGACGATGGTTTGAGCTCGCCGCTGATCGATTCACTCAGCGCTCCGGATGTGGCGCTGCTCGTGATCGGTACGATCTCGCCGTTCTTTCTCTTTCTGAAGATCGGCTCAATGAACTTTGGCGAGAAACTCCGTCTGGTGATCGCGGGGGCTGCCCAGATCGGGATGGTTGTCATCCTTGCTCGAGTTGTGGAAAGCACATTCACCCATCGCGACGCCGTTGGCTTTGTCGCGGATTGGGGGCGTTCGGACCTTTTCGTTCCCGTCTCGGTCGCCGTTCTCTGCGGGATAACAATGATCCCGTTCCTCCTGATCTCCTTCTTCGTTCACCGGAGTGTGGGGCGGATGGTGTTCGTCTTGGCCATCGCAATCGTTGCGGGTGGCATTGTCGCATGGAAGTGGACACCCTCACTGAACAACTTCGACTATCGCGATCGTGAGTCGCGCGGACTGGTGGACGCTACCTACACAGTGGTTCCATTCTCGCACTCGCACTCGATGCCCGCGATGTTCAACCGCCCGCCGGGGGCGACCCCGATGGATGCCGCATGGTCTCGCCTCGAGTCATGGCAGCGTCGAACGGAAGGACGAAGCGCAAAGTTCAACGAAGAAGAACTCGCCGTGATACCGATCACGGAAGAGACCATGACTGAGCTCCGCGCGATCGGTCGTTCCGTGGACGGGCTCGTCTCGTACCCGATCGCTGAGTTCATGGACGAACTGCAGATGCGAGTGGATGCCGGGGAGATCACAAACCTTGTGGAGATGCGCGACGCGATCCTCGCGCACAGCGCTCCGATGCACACCATCGGTACGGATACGCTTGGGCAGGATGTGCTCTCGCAGATGATGCACGCGTGTCGTCTCGCGATCTCGATTGGGTTTGTCTCGACGGGCATCGCCGTAGTCATCGGCGTCACGATCGGGGCGCTCATGGGGTACTTCGGCGGCTGGGTCGACCTTTTGCTCTACCGCGTCGTAGAGATCTTCATGGCCATCCCGGTCCTGTTCCTGCTGATCGTGGCCGCGGGGCTTCTTCCACGCAATACCTACTTCATGATGGCCATCATCGGGTGTTTTACATGGACCGGCGCGGCGCGTTTCATCCGCGCAGAGTTCATGAAGCTTCGACACACGGACTATGTCCAAGCAGCACAAGCGATGGGGCTGCCGCTTTGGTCGATCCTGTTCAAGCACATGCTCCCAAACGGGGTCACACCTGTTCTTGTTGAGTCGTCGTTCCTGATCGCGGCGGCAATCCTGATCGAGGCAACCCTATCCTTCCTCGGGCTCGGTCCGACGGGACAGGCGAGCTGGGGTAGCCTGCTGCGAAACGCTTCGGGTGAGGCCGGCGGCTTCCTGTGGTGGCTGGCAATCTTCCCCGGTGCCGCGATCTTCCTGACAACACTGGCTTACAACTTGATCGGCGAGGCGCTCCGAGACGCGATCGATCCCAAACTCAAGAAAGCACGCGTCTGATCTGTGAAAGACGCGAGGAGTTATCCATGAGCGAAGCAACGATGCAACAACCCGGTCGCGCGAGCACCTCAGCGGTGGCAGAACAGCCGATCATGCAGGTACAAGACCTCGCGGTCTCGTTCGACAATGGATCCGGCCCCCGCATCCAGGCCGTGGACGGGGTCCGCATGACGGTCTACCCCCGCCAGACCCTCGCGGTCGTAGGCGAATCCGGGTGCGGCAAGTCCGTCACCTCCATGAGCTCGATGCAACTTGTACCCCGACCACCCGGGCGTTTCGATCGCGGCAAGATCATGTACCGCATGGCCGATGGGAGGGTTCTCAACCTGCTCGAGCAATCCGAAGCCGATATGCGAAAGATTCGCGGTAATGAGATCGCGATGATCTTCCAGGAGCCCATGACCTCCCTCAACCCCGTATACACCGTCGGGGATCAGATCATCGAGGCAATCACACTCCATCAGGATGTGAACGCAAAGGAAGCGGAAAAAATCGCGATCGAGGCGATGGATGCCGTGGGAATCCCGGACCCCACAGGGCGAATCAAGGCGTACCCACACCAGTTCTCAGGTGGTATGAGACAGCGTGTTATGATCGCGATGGCGCTCGCCTGTCAACCGCGATTACTGCTCGCGGATGAACCCACTACGGCACTCGATGTGACGATCCAGGCACAGATTCTTGAGCTGCTACAGCAACTCAAGGAAGAGCGCGATATGGCCGTGATGCTCATCACGCACGACCTCGGGGTCGTTGCAGAGAACGCGGATGTCGTTTGTGTCATGTACGCGGGTCGCGTCGTGGAGTTTGCGCCCGTCTATACCCTGTTCGACAATCCGATGCATCCCTACACCAAGGGACTCCTCGCGAGTATCCCCGTTGTTCACAAGAAGCTCGACCGTCTGACGACCATCACCGAGATCGTCAACAATCCTGAAGAGTTCAAGAAACTCCCCGGAGCGGAGAAAGGGATTACGCCTTGGTGGCCTTGGAGCGACGCCCCAGCAGATCTTCGCAAACGCGATGAACCCGCGGGTGATTATGTTTTACGCAAGGTTGCGGACGACCACTGGGTCGGATGCTGGCGTACAGAAGCGGTGAAGAACGATGATTCATCGCCGCCGGATCTGACTTTCCGTGTGAGTGATTTCAAGAAGCAGCAGGATTGATTCAATCCATCGGGGCCTCCCCCGGGAATGTGAGCACGCGATGCGAGTGCTGATCCTGGCCGACGCACAGTTCGCAAAGCACGAAAGAGCGCTCATCGAGCGCGTCGTGGTCGGTCTCACAGTTGAGGGCATCGAAGCCCAACTCATCCTCCCGAGGGATCGTGGCCTGTCCGCATTCCGGGTTGGGCTCCTTGGTGAGCCGATCTGGTACGCCGATCGTGGGCTGCTCATCACACGCAAGATCAGGGCAGCGCAGATCGCGCGGAGTATCACAGAACGATACGGGGACGCAACCCGACCCGTCGATATCGTGCATGTCATGGGCGGTGGTGCTTGGGGGATGGGGCTTGAACTCTCAAGGTTGCTTGGTGCAGGGCTTGCACTCGAAGTCTGGCGAGCGGGGCTTGCGGGGCACGCCGCCAACCTGAACCTTGAGGAAGAGGATCGAGCAATCTTTCTCGTACCCGAGCGATCATTCGAGGACAACCTGCGCAAATCGATGAAACAGGCAAGGGTGCGCCATGTCCCATGGGGGGCACATGTTCCGGAGCAGCCTGTGCCTGTGTTCCGCGAAGACAAGCTCATTTCAATCGTGCTTATGGGGTCGGGGCGGCAGCAGGATCACTGCGTTGCGGCCTATACCGGTATCGCTGAAGCGATCGCATCTCGATCCGATATCATGCTTTTCGCGAACCAGGAACTGGTCGAGCGTGCCGGGCTTTGGGCGCGGGTAAAAAAGGATAAACTCCAGGATCGGTTCACGGTTATCGATCGATCCGAAGATCGGCGTGATCTGTTATTGCGATGTGACATGCTCGTATATCCGGAAACGCTCCACGAGGAGCGGACACTGCTGCTAGACGCAATGGGGGCAGGGCTCGTCGTTATTACAGGCAACGACGAGAAAATCCAGCCCCTGAACGAGGAGTCCGGGGTGATCGTGGTTTCCCGGGCGGTGGCGGATGATTGGTCTGAACAGGTCCGGACAGTGATCAGGTCTCGTGATCATGCCATGGAGTGTGCCGCTCGCGTTCGTGAGTACATTCGGACCCATCGTCGCTCTGGGCTTCATATCGAAGCTCTGAGCGATGCATACACCGATCTTGTCGGGCTGGAGCAGGATCGCGAATCGGAATGATCAGCTATCGGTCGTGCCTATGTCCGATAGCCGACTCCGTCGGCCGTTTATTCCTCATGTATCGTCAGAGTCGCTGGTGATCGTTCGGTTCTCGTGCATACTTCTTATGTGACGAGCAGCACTGCGTGTGCGTGCCTGTGTCGTCCAAAGACAACCCAAGATCGGAGGCACGAAGATGATGATCACATCACTCATCGCTGCAGCGACACTCGCGCTGGGACCATGCAACGCGAACGGGTGCGGCAATAGCCACATCACGACCCCACGGGTCATCGAGATCAATCCGGACATGTTTGATACGACAGCCGTCAATCGTCGGCAGATCCGCTTCTCGAACGAGACGCAGGGTGAAGTTGTCGGCATGAGATCAATGGACGGTCAGGTCTCGTGGGAATCCGACTCGGATCGTGAGCTGCTGGGTGGGCAGGATGGTCCCGCGCTGATCTACATCCAGATCTTCGATGGTACCTTCGCGATCGATCCGTTTGTTCCGATCCCCAGCGCCAGCGACGAGACCGCGCAGCAACTCTTCCGCGGCACCTCGCTGGAGACGGACCGGACCCAGTTCGGGCGTCAGCGCATCGATCGGACGAAGGAACTCTTCCGTAAACTTGAGCAGGCTCGCGTCAACTGGTTGCGTGACAATGGCTACTACGGCGTCCGCAACTTCACAAACCCCAAGGCGGGCGAGAAGAAGGAAGCCAAACTACCCGAGCCCGCAGCGACCTTCCGTCGCCCAGCAGATGTTCCTCGTGGCAAGTCTCGCGAGCAGGTCAACGCGAACACGAACCCGATGGGGTCCGTCGCGTTCCTGATGAACTCTGGAGATGAAAAAGTCCGGGTATCGCTCCCGGCGCACCTCGACACATCGAACCGGGTCAGCGTGATCCAGCGAAACGGGTCGGATGTGAAGGAAGAAGTCGCAATCAACGAATGAACGCCCGCGTCATCGGCGGTATGCTCTGGGTATGACAGGGCGACTCCCGTTCGATCCGAAACGCATGAAGGGCGCACAGTCTGGACAGAGAGCCGACGACGGGGGCAATGCGCCCTCGTCGTCTGGTTTTGGTTCATCCGAGAATCGCGCGATCTCAGTTTCTGAGCTCGCGACGAGCATCGATCAAGCACTCCGATCCGGTCTGCCCGCACGGGTCATCGTGGAGGGGGAGATCAGCTCGCTTTCCCATCGGACGCATTACTACTTCTCACTCAAGGACGAAAAATCCGTCATCGGCGCGGTGTTCTTCGCGTCCGCGGCGAATCGGTCCGCAACCAAACCCGAACACGGGCAACGCATCATCGCGAAGGGACGGGTCGAGTTTTACGCCCCGGCTGGGCGTGTGAGTCTCATCGTCACCTCGATCACACCCGTAGGCGAGGGCGCACTGGAACAGCGGTACAAGCAACTTGTCGCGCAGCTCCGCGAGAAGGGGTGGTTCGATCCGGAGACCAAGACACCCCTGCCGACTTTCCCTCGACGCATCGCGATCGTGACGAGCAAAGACGGGGCCGCGGTCCAGGATGTGATCGATACCTTCGCACGCCGATGCCCTTCGATCGAACTCTCTATCGTCGATGTGCGCGTGCAGGGCGAACAGGCCAAGGGACAGATCAGCCGCGCGATCAAAGCCTTGGATTCGAATCGTGATCGACTCGGACTCGACGCGATCATTGTTACCCGAGGCGGCGGATCGCTCGAGGATCTTTGGGCATTCAACGAGCCCGAAGTTGCGCAGGCGATCCACGAATCAGTGCTGCCCGTCGTTGCCGCGATCGGGCACGAGACGGATACAACGATCGCGGAACTCGTCGCGGACGAGCGGGCAGCAACGCCGACCCAGGCCGCGATGCGTTTATCGCCTGATCGGAACGCCTTGATCGAGCAGCTTTCTTCGTTACAAACCCGGCTTCTGCGAGGGATTGACAATCGGATCCGTTACGAGCGTCAACGACTGTTTCAGATTCAGTCATCTCGAGCGATGGGGGATCCTAGGGAAGTCTTGGGGGTGCATCGAGATCGCCTGGATTCGTTGCATGGGCGAGTTCGATCCGGTGTGCGTCATCAGATCGCCTCAGATCGTGCGTATCTTGATAAACTCGCGATCCGTTTGACCCGTGTGCAGCCAGCCGCAGTGCATGCCCGGCGTCAGGAGCGGATCGATCAGCTCGCAGCACGATTACGCCGGGTGATGTCCCGCGCGATCGATCAAAGGCGTGAAGATCTCGAGCGTACCGCCAGAGAGCTACACGCGATAGGCCCGGCGCAGGTACTTTCACGCGGGTACACCCTCACACTGGGTGAGGATGGCAAGGCGATCCGCTCAATCAATCAGGCCGCGCCAGGGACCACCCTGGAGACAGTTCTGAGTGACGGTCGTATCCGATCTCGCGTGGAAAAAGAGGGGGGCGGTGCCGATCCAAGACTTTCGCCTACGAAACCGGTGCCGAGACGCAAGAAACGATCCACCAAACTCGATCCCAACGAAGGTCCTGGGTTGTTTGAGTGAGCTAGACTACCCCCGTGAGCAAACAGAAACCCAATGCCGAGCAGGAGATCCCATACGAGCAGCTCATCGAGCAGCTTGAGGGGGTCGTGGATCAGATCGAGGGCGGCGAGCTCGGGCTCGAGGACTCCATCAAGGGGTATGAGCACGGAATCGAGCTCGTCAAACGGGCAAGAACAATCCTTGATCGGGCAGAGCAGCGGATCACAGAGTTGAACGCGGATTCGTTGGAGGACGAGGAAGACTGATTCTCACTCAGTTTCGAGCGAATTTGTCCATTTGGTCGATGATTCCACGATGCCCGATTGGTTCATCTACATGCTGCCCTGGTTGACGATCCTGCTGTTTGTGATCGCGGTAGGGGCGTGCGTGGGATCATTGATTAATGTGCTCGTCTATCGCATGCCTCGTGGCTTGGATGTCGTGGTGCCGACCTCCCGTTGCCCGAATTGCGATCACAAGCTGACCTGGCGTGAAAACATCCCCATTTTCGGGTGGATCCTCTTGCGGGGGAAGTGTCGGTTTTGCAAGGTCAAGATATCGCCGGAGTACCCGATCGTAGAGACGATTGTCGCGGCACTCTTCGGCGGGATCTGGGCGCTCTGGTACATCGTGCCGGACAACGCGATCTTGGGACTCGGGCAGATTGCGCCCGAATGGGCTTCAAACGGGGCCGCGATGACATGGCCTGCGACGGTGGTGCTGCTGGTATTGGTGGCATGTCTCGTGGCGATGACAATCATCGATGCGCGGACTTCGACCATTCCGCTGGAACTCACATGGGTTCCGGCACTGACTGCGTTGCTCCTGCACACCGGCCACGCTGTCTGGTTCCATCAGAAGTATGGGAACCCGATCTATCAGCTCGGGCTCGACGGGATCTGGGGTGTGCCGAACAGTTCGGGCATGCGTTGGTTCACGGCTCCCGGAGAGGTCTGGACGATCGCGACGGGAGGACTCCCAGGATGGAAGTTCATTGGTTTGGGTATCGGCGGCATCGTTGGGTTGGGTCTCTCCAACCTGATGCTCAAGCTCGGATGGTTGACGAGGAGCTTCTCAGATTTCGACGAATGGTACGAGGCGCACCACACATCCCGGTCTGAACAAAAACAGGCCGAATCCGATACGGAATCTGCACAGGAATCGGGAGGGGCTCCTGTATCAGATGAGCCCACGGATTCGGATCCCGAATCGAGAGCTGAGGCACTCGATGGATCGGGAATGGAAGATTGGTTGATGTACCCCTATGCACGCCGGGAGATGATCAAGGAACTCGCATTTCTCTGTCCGCCCGTCCTTCTCGGGTTGCTCGGGTCGTGGGGTATGGTGAAGTTCGTAGCGATGCAATACGGCTCCTGGACGATTGATCCGGTCACGGGCGACATGTATGCACCGGTGAACGCGCCGATCTGGCTGGTCGTGCTCGGTGCAGTGCTGATGGGGTACCTGATCGCGGGCGGGGTTGTCTGGGCAGTCCGAATTGGCGGGTCTCTTGCGTTTGGTAAGGAAGCAATGGGCTTGGGTGATGTCCATATGATGGCCGCTGTGGGGGCCTGTTTGGGTTGGATCGACCCCACGATTGCGTTCTTTCTCGCCGCGTTTGTGGGTGTCGCATACGCAGGTATCGCGATGATCTTCAAAAACAAGCTGACCAAGGCGATGCCCTATGGCCCGTTCCTTGCGATCGCAACCCTGATGGTTGTCTTAGGCAAGCCATTGGTAGAGATTGGTTTAGGGCGCATCTTCGGGATGGATACGCCATTGAGCTTGCCGTGATCTGATACGATCGTGCGGGTTGGAGCAGGATGCGACACGCATCTGCATATCGGAATGGATACACTTTTGCAGCCGATCATGTTCGGCTTTGACAGGACCTTGCTACGCAACCGGGAGGTGCATGGATGAAATCGCCGAAGTTCGTACTCTTGACACTTGGAGCCCTGAGCATGATGCTCGTTGGGTGTAAGTCCGTCTCGCAGCGTGATTACGACGCAGCAATCGATGAGAACACGCAACTCCGCGAACGCATCGCGGGACTTCAGGAAAGCGTGCGTCAGTGTAATGAGAGCAACAGCGCTTTCCAGAGCCAGAACGAGCAGCTCCGAAGCGACTATGCAAGCCTTCAGAACGAGCTCGCGAATGCTCAGGCGCAACCTCAAACCGGGTTTGAGGGGATCAGCGGTGTCGATCTCAGTTCCAGGAATGGCGCGATCGTCGTTGGCGTTGCGAGCGAAGTGCTCTTCGCGTCGGGATCTGCGGACCTGCGATCCAACGCGAAGCAAACCCTCGATGAGGTTGTTGGTGTCATCCGCTCCCAGTACAGCGGGAATGAGATCCGCGTCGAGGGATACACGGATACAGATAAGCTTGTGAAGACCAAGGACAAGTGGAAAACGAACGAACGCCTGAGTGCTCATCGTGCACTTGCGGTCGAGGAGTACCTCGTCGCGAAGGGTGTGAACAACGATCGGATCTACTCTGCTGCGTTCGGGCCCGCGAAGCCCAAGGGGACCAAGCAGGCGTCCCGGCGCGTAGAGATCGTGATCTTGGGTCAATAACCCGTTTTCATCCTGATACGGTGGGTTTTGTTGATCCGATTGGGACCTTGAGTTGCATTTTCCGGGTGGGGGGATACAATCTCCCCGCTTCTGGGCTATTGGCGCAGTTGGCTAGCGCACCAGTATGACACACTGGGGGTCACAGGTTCGAGTCCTGTATAGCCCATTGAAACCGAGCCTCGCTTCCGCGGGGCTTTGTTCATCCAGAGAGGCGATCGTTTCGGTCGGCACAATGGATGCAACGACAATCTGCCACCTTAGCTCAGTTGATAGAGCAGCTGATTTGTAATCTGCAGGTCCTCGGTTTGAGTCCGAGAGGTGGCTTTGAGCGGGGCATAGAATCCGCTCGACATCACAAGGGCGTGTATCCAAGCGGCCAAAGGACGGGGATTGTAAATCCTCTCACGTTAGTGTTCGGTGGTTCGAATCCACCCGCGCCCATTCGCCCGCTCAAATCGTAGATAATGCGATCTGGGCGGGTTGTTTCTTATCGGGGCGTGTACCCAAGTGGCCAAAGGGGGCAGACTGTAAATCTGCTGGCAATGCCTTCGGAGGTTCGAATCCTCCCGCGCCCATTTCCACCCCAATCGCTATTTCCCGCCCATTAGGGCGGTTTTTTCATGCAATGTGCGGCTCGTGCGACGCCAGGCCTGCCTGAGGGGCTTTGGTGCGAAGTAGCTTCGATCCAATCGGGCTATTCGGTGTGCCTATGGGGGCGTGTAACTTCCTGCGTGACCTCTTTGAGTCCGAGAACTCATAGATCCCGTGACTGGGTCATTTCACTTGAAGTCATCGGAGGATTGGTCGATATCAGACCTGCCTTATCCAACGGGCAGAAAGCAGAACCATGAGCTCAAGCGCATTTTCTTCCAAGCTGAATCTGCGACGGTACTTCCAACGCGGAGAAACACTCGTCGCGATGACAGGTATGGCGTTTATCGCGATCCTTTCGTTCGTGGTCGGTGGATTCGCGTGGGTTTCCGCGCGATCGATCGAGGACTCCGCTGCGGCTCAGGCCGAGCAACGGGTCAGCGAGACAAGCAGGTTCCTCGCATCTCAGGCAGAACTGAGATTGAGCGATCACGATGTCTCTGGGCTGAGGAGGATGCTGCTCGATTCCGTTGCGACATCGATCATCGATAACGGACGAGTTCGTATTCCCGGTGTCGGCGTGATCGCTTCGAGCGAACCCAACGAGATCACGGTGAATGCGATTCCCGAGGATCTCGCTTCGACTGCGCAGTCTCCGATGAGCACAGTTTTTGACCCGCAAACGCAGCTTGCGCGAGTGACCGAGTCACTGCAGGTTGATGGAAACCATGCGTTTGTGCTCGAGTTGGAGATCGACCAATCCCAACGCATTGCAGGGTCGGACACAATCCGTGCATCGTCCGTTGGCATTGTTACCGTCGGGCTGGTTCTGACACTCGTTGTGTACCGGCGATTCCGTACGCGACTCGGTGCACTCGCTGCGATTCAGGAATCACTCCGTCAGATTCAATCAGGAGAAAGACGAACGGACTGCCTGCGTGTGGGTGAATCACTCGGGGCAGATGCGATGGCATGGAATACTTTGCTCGCTGAGCGAGATGAACTCGATCGTGCGATCTGTGATAACGAAATTATTGCGATCAGCACTGGGACCGGAAGCGATCCGCTCGGTTTGCCACTTGCGTGCAATGCGCTCACACAAGCGATCCTGCTGATTGATCAGGATCAGTCCGTGATGTACGCGAACGGGGCAGCATCTGTGATGCTCGGTGCGATACGAGACGAGATTGTTGGGAAGTCGGTCAATGAGCTCGAGGGGCAGGAAAAGCTCGCCGAGCAGGTTGTCGGCATGCTCAATGGGCAACTCCCCGCACGGATGATCGTTGAACTCGGAGAGCAGGGCGACCTTGAAGTATCTGGCTCCGTGCTTCGTGCAAATATGTCACTCGTAGATGATGACGGGCTCACGCGCGTGATCGTGTTTATCGAAGACATCACCCAGCAGAAACTCTCGAGCCAATCGCAGAACGCGTTCATCGCGCAGGCGACACACGAGTTGCGTACACCGCTCACGACGATTCGGTTGTACTGCGAAGAGGCGATCGAAGCCGATGAGGATGATGATCAGATCGTTGAGAAGTCGCTCAATGTGATTTCATCAGAGGCGCGGCGACTTGAGCGGATCGTCGGTGACATGCTATGTGTCTCCGAGATCGAGGCGGGCTCGATGAGCATCCGCCGCGATAAGTTCCGCACAGGTCAGCTCTTCGAAGAACTCCAACATGACTACGAGGCGCAGGCAAGAGAGAAGTCGATCGAACTGAGCTTCGATCTTCCCCCCAAGTTCCCGACGATCGATGCGGACAAGGACCGGCTCGGTCAGGCGATGCACAATATCCTGGGCAATGCCATCAAATACACCCCATCGGGCGGCAAGGTTTCCGTGGCCGTTGTCTTTGATGAGAACGATGCGATGACGGTTGAGATCCGTGATAACGGCATCGGGATCGACCCGTCTCAGCAGGAACGGATCTTCGATCGGTTCACGCGGGCGGACGACCGGCGGATTGCACATGTCACTGGATCGGGGCTCGGGCTCGCGCTGGCACGACAGATTGCCCGTATGCACGGCGGAGATATCACGCTCGAATCTGAAGTTGATGAGGGGAGCGTCTTTACGTTTTCCATCCCGGGGAACGCAGAGGCAAGTCAGGCAGCATAAGGAGGCGTGGGCATGAATATTGATACGAGCCGACACGGTGCTGTGAGCGTGGTCCGCCCGGACGGGCCAGTCATCACCGAAGAAGACGCGACCCTCCTCCGGACTGAATCCCTCAATGTATTGGGGAGCACCCTTGGGCGATTTGTGGTCGATGCAAAGGAAATGACCTTTGTGGACTCGAACGGGCTCGAGGCGCTCGTGGATATTACGCAAGAGGTCTCGGCGGGTGGGCAGCATCTCAAGCTCTGCGCGGTGAGTGATACCCTGCGCGAGATCCTGATGCTCACCGGATTATCGAAAAAGTTCCAGCAATATGAGGATGTGCAATCCGCAGTTCGGAGTTTCTTGTGAACGAGTCGGGCATACCCAATCCTGAAGAGAATATCCCCGAACTCGGCGGTGGGCTCCGGCGTTCCCAGCGCCCGCGCCTGGTCGGCGAGGTCCTCGTCGGTGATGGTCACATCACGGAAGAGCAGCTGTCGAAGGCGCTCGCTGAGCAGAAGACCGCCGGGCAGATGCTCGGGGAGCTGCTGGTCGATCAGGGGACGATCTCGGGGAATGTGCTCGTTCACTCGCTCGCCAAGTGTCTGGGTGTGCCGGGTGTGCAGCTCCGTCACGGGCTGATCGATCCCAATCTGCTGCCACTCATCGGATCGGAAGAGGCGGAGCGTCTCAAATCAATCCCGATGTTCCGGGTGTATGACACGCTCACGGTGGCGATGGCCGAGCCGCAGAGCCTGCCAACGATTGACCGATTGCGTGAGCTGACAGGACTTGAAATCCGCCCGGTACTGGCACTCGAAGGAAACATCCTGGAGTTTGCCCGAAAATACGCGGAGGGTATGGTTGATGTCGATGCGTTCCTTACCAGTCTCGCTGAGTCTGATGTTGAGGTCGTCGAACGCGAGCAGATTGATGAGGGCCCAACGACAGATCTCGATCAGATGGTCGAGGGTTCTCCGATCGTCAACCTGGTCAATGTCGCGTTGCTGACATCCGTGAAGGATAAAGCTTCAGATATCCATATCGAGCCGAGCCACAAGGGAACGCGAATTCGTTACCGCATTGATGGGTCTTTGCGTGATCTGATGAAGCCTCCTCCCGGGATGCACGCGGCGATTGTTTCGCGTGTCAAAATTATCGGGAAGATGGACATCGCCGAAAAACGACTCCCGCAGGAAGGGCGTGTGCGGATCGTTGCGGAGGGGCGAGAAATCGACCTGCGTGTCTCAAGCATTCCAACACTGCTTGGCGAGAAGCTCGTGATTCGAATTCTCGATAAGCAGAACCTGCGTGTACGCATGGAAGACCTTGGTTTCCGCACGGAATCACTTGAGGCGTTCCAGCGTACCCTGCGCATGCCCAACGGCATGGTGCTTGTCACCGGCCCCACGGGTTCAGGGAAAACGACGACGCTGTACTCAGCGTTGGATCTGCTCCGCTCGCCGGAGCTCAACATCGTAACGGTCGAGGATCCTGTTGAGTATCAGCTTGATCTGATCAATCAGATTCAGGTTCACGAGGCGATCGGGCTGAACTTTGCTCGCACGCTGCGGTCGATTTTGCGACAGGATCCCGACACGATTATGATCGGGGAGATCCGTGACGAGGAAACCGCACATGTTGCGGTTCAGGCCGCGTTGACCGGACACGGTGTGCTCGCGACACTGCACACGAATGACGCGCCTGGTGCCGTTGCGCGATTGTGTGATATGGGTGTCGAGCCATATCTTCTGAGCAGTGCGCTCAATGGTGTGGTGGCTCAGCGATTGGCGCGTACGATTTGTCCATCCTGCTCCATGAAGTACTTCCCGAGCGAGATGGTGCTCGAAGACGCAGGGATTCCGGATATGAGTGGAAAGTCGTTCCGCAAGGGGGCCGGGTGCAGCAGTTGTCACGACTCAGGTTTCCAGGGACGAATGGGTATCTATGAGTTCATGGAGGTCACTCCTGAACTGCGCAGGCTGATCTATCGCAGCGCACCAACCCACGAGCTCCGCCAGGTGCTCAAGAAGCAGGGGCAGCTCTCCCTGCGTGAAGAAGGCGTTCGCCTCGCAGTCAATCAGCATACGAGCTTGGAAGAGATTATCCGCGTGACACAGGTCGACGACGGCGAGGATAACGAAGTGATCGCGCCGAAGGGGGTCGCGGCATGAAGTTCAGTTACGAAGCATATAGCAAGAGCGGGGCATTGAAAACCGGGTCGATCGAGGCGGGCACGAAAGAAGAAGCGACCGATCAGCTCCGCAAGAAAGGTCTCTTTGTCACCTCAATCCACGAGGGTGGTGCTGGGGGAGCTGCGATAGCAGGAAGCGGCCCCAAGAAGAAGCGTCGCTCTTCGAAGGTTAGCGTTCGCCTCGTCGCGGAGTTCGCGCGCGAGCTCTCCGTACTCATCGCGACTGGTACACCGCTGATTGATTCGATTTCCTCGATTGAACGACAGAGCGGCAACGAGGCATGGTCTCAGATCCTGAAGGATGTTCGCCTTCGTCTCGAAGAGGGCGATTCGTTGACAGTCTCGCTTGAGTCGCACACTGAGATCTTTGATCCGGTTTTTCGCTCACTTGTAGCCGCGGGTGAGTCGTCTGGTCATCTGGATTCGATGCTTCAACGCGTCGCGGTGCTCACACGGAAACAGGCCCAGATTCGGTCCAGTCTCGTCGGTGCGATGGTCTACCCGTTCCTTTTGATCGGGATCGCGATAGTTGTGATTGGTTTGCTCATCGGCGTGGTCCTCCCGCGATTTGCGGGCATGTTCGAGACCCTCGATACCAAGCTCCCCGCATCGACCGCGTTCCTGATGGCGATCTCGGACTTTGTTCGATCCTATTGGTGGGGTGTGATCCCCGCGACCATTGTCGCAGTGGTCGCCCTTGTTCACTGGGTCCGAAGTGAGAACGGTTCGCAGACTCTGAGCGTGTGGGCATTGAGTGTCCCGAAGCTCGGCGATATTCAGCGATCATTCATGACTGCGAACATCACGCGGCTGATGGGGGTGCTTCTTGAAGCCAAGGTACCCATGCTTGATTCGATCGAACTGACCCGTGAGTCTGTTTCGAATCCGAAGTACAAGGAACTGCTGACCCGGGCGGAGGACGCGGTAACCCGAGGCGAATCCATTAGCAGCGCATTCAGCCAGGGAGGGCTGATGATCTCGTCCGCGTGCGAGGCCGTGCGGAATGGTGAGCAGACCGGTCGGCTTGCAGAGGTGCTTGTGCATGTATCCGATTATCTCGATGAGGATAACGAGACTTTCGTGAAATCCGCATCGTCATTGATTGAGCCGGTCATCATGGTGGGGCTGGGGCTGATGGTCGGCTTTGTCGCTATCAGCATGTTCCTGCCATTGTTCGACCTGACCGCCGCGGCGGGTGGAGGTGCGCCGTGATTCATACGATCAAATCAGTTCGCTCAGGAATCGGCTTGCATATCGATGATCATGAGTTCCAAGCCGTCCAACTCGTCCGCACTGGCGACGAAATCCGTGTCGGCTCATGGGCGGTATTCCCACGACTCAACACAGACCCGGTCGAAGATGAATCGGCGCGGTTTCTCCCCACGAAGGACGAACTTGCGTGGGCCGGTTCAATCCTGCATCGGCGGGGTTTTCATGGGCATGATTTCTCATTCTCCGCCCCATCGCGAGACTGTACCCAACATGTGTTCGAGTTGCCGCCCGCAGACAGCGGAGCGCCCCTCGAGATGCTCGCCCGAACCGAGGTCGCACGCGAGCGACGCTGCGATCCAAATGATTTTGCGATCGGGTTCTGGGGATTGCCACAGCGTGGACGGACATCGGAGACGATCGCGGTCGCATGCTCGAAGAAAGTCATCAATGGGATGATCAAGGATGCGCACGCGGCAGAAATTGAGGTCGTGGGTATCGACCTGGCAGAGCTGGCGATACTCCGTGCGGTACAGGAGCATCTGCCTGAAACCACGAAGGATGGTAGCACACCGATTAACGCGGTCTTGCATGTCGGATGGGATCGTTCGCTCGCGATTGTGACACTGGGCGAGCGACTCGTCTATGTTCGTCGCATTGCGCACGGTGCTGAGACGGCATGGAATCAGGCGATGACAAGGTACGGGTTGAGTGAGAATAGCGCCCGTGCGGTTTTCGGAGACTATGAGCTCGCAGAATCGAACGAGCAGCTCGAGAAGATTCGGGTCGCTTGCTGGAAATCGGTGAGCAAGGCGATTGCCTCTGAGCTCGATGTCGCGTTCGCATATGTGTCGCATTCCTTCCGCATGGCGCCACTTGGGCGAGTTGTTCTCTGCGGCTATGGCTCGGAAGACGCAACCGTCCGCGGCCAGGTGGATCAGGTCATTGGAATCCCGATCGTCAGCGGTGCGCCCAAGCTGCTTATTGATTCAATCACGGGCGAGGACGCCCCCGTGCTCGCGTCGCGACTTGCGTACGCATACGGGCTTGCGGCGAGGTTTGACGCATGACACACACGATCCCAGATATCAATCTTGTGCCGCTTTCCATTCGTCAGAACCGCCAGCGGCGGAAACTCATCTTCAGATGGCTTGGTGCCTTAGGTGTCACGAGCCTGGCTGTCGGTATCCCCGGCGTGTATCTCGGTGGCAATGCCGCGTTGAGTGATCCGATGATGGGGACACAGATCGAGCGTGTCCGTGGCCAGTTGAGCGCAAACCAAACGGAGATCCCGCGATTGCAATCACGCATCAGTGTGCTTGAAGAAAAGCTGAAAACACTCGATCTGGTGCGCAACCGCATCGATTGGCAGGAACTCTTCGCACAGATCGTGAACGCGAGCGATCAACAGATCCATTTCACCGCGCTCCAGGCACTCGGTGGGGGAGTCGAGGGAACCGATCCGCTGCAGGTGAGCGTCACGGGAATCGCCACAACGCAGACCCAGGCCCGATCTTTCGTAGTGAAGCTCGAAGCCGCGGGTCTGTTCGATCGGGTTGAACTCATGAGAACATCCCGCGAGGAACTGAATGAGCAGGAGATCATTGAGTTTCAGATCCACGCCTACATCGGCGAGCCGGACGGAGGCACACCATGAGTCATCAGAAGACCAGCAAAGACCCAGCGGTGCTCAAGATCCACATTACGGGGATCATCGCATGTGCTGCGATTGCGGGAACGGCGATCTGGTTCGCTTCCGATTCGATCTCGAAACGGCGGGGGCTGTTTCTCAGCGCTCGTCATGAACTGAGCACGGTTCGATCCGAGCTCGACCAGGCAGTCACAGCCCGCACGGCACTGGCTTCACGGGTCAATACCCTCGAGGATTCCACGCGTGATGCGCTCCAGTTATCTTCTGTGAAGCGTCTCAATAAGCGTACTGAGGAGCTCTCTCGACTCTTCGAGACCGTCGGCGTCGCCGTCGATACGCTGCAACCCGGCAAGATGGTATTGGACTCTCGCGTACCGGTGCAGCCGCTCGAACTCGTAGGCAGCGCTCATGCGGAAGATGTGACGAGATTGCTCCAGGGGCTTCACGACCAGATGCCCGACATGCACATCCAGTCGATCGACCTGACAAGCGAGGCGCTCGGTAGTGCCAGGGTCCGAATACGGATGAGCCTGTACTGGTTTGTCGATCCTACTGACGAATCGTGAAAAAACATTTCGTCTTTGTTGGCACGCCGGTCCCATGTATTGGTTGTTGTACTCATGGGACTATCAACTGAACGAAAAGTATTTGTCGCGGTGCTCGCAGTTGCAGGTGCAGCACTCGTGATCGATCGCGGGATTCTCGGTCCATCCGAGGCTTCGGCATCCGTCGATCCGGCTGTCACAGCCAGCGAGGCCGCACTTCCGGATACCCCCGTCGCGTCGAACGCTCCGGCAAGATCATCGGAAACGATGGCGAAGGTGCTCATGGAGCGTCTTGAGGGGATCCAGTCGCAACGGGGGGCAAACTCACTCAGTGATGCGTTCTCGCTCGAGAAGTTCATGAGCGAGCCGGTCACGGTGGATGATGCTGCCTCCCAAACCGAACCCGAGGAAAACATCAGCCCGGTGTTTGATCTGATTGCCGCAGATGTGCCTTCGATGCCCGAACTCAGCGCGGTCATGCCTTCCAGCAAGGGGGGCGGGGCGGTGCTCAACGGCAAGCTCGTCCGCGTAGGTGGCGAGATCAATGGCGGATTCACGCTCGTCGAAGTCCGAGAACGGAGCGTGATCCTGGAACTCGATGGAAGGAAGTACCCACTCGAGATGCCCATGCAGACCCGACCTTAACGCTTATGCGGGCTGGGCACGAGCGAGGATTGAATTCAACGCCGCACACCGTCAACTCATGATGGATTTCACCCGATTCAGTGTGTGGACAGATCAGCAATATTGATCACAGGACAGGAGATCCAACATGCACGAAGCAATGAACACTACCGGCCGCACTCATCGGAGTGCATTCAGCTTGATCGAACTCGTGATCGTCGTCGTGATCATCGGTATCATCGGCGCAATCGCAATCCCTCGTATGAGCCGCGGTGCTTCCGGTGCCGCCGACTCGGGGCTGGTCGCCGACCTCGCCGTCATGCGGAGCGCGATCGACCTCTACAAGGCTGAGCACGGGGGAACACTCCCGACCTTCGCGGATATCGAAGATCAGCTCACCACATACACCGATGACTCGGGTACAGCGAACGCGACCAAGACATCGACCTACTACCTTGGCCCATACCTCCGCGAGATCCCCAAGCTCAAGGTTGGAAGCAACAAGGGCCTCACGGGCTTTGTCGCGAGCCAGAGTGGTACCACGAAGGGTTGGGTGTACGACGCGACCACCGGCGCGGTGAGTGCAAACCTTCCCGACACCGAACTCGATGTTCGCGGCGTGCAGTACAACGCATACTAAGCCCGTGGTCTACTGACTGTCCGATCCGCCCCGTCCTGCTTGCAGGGCGGGGTGTTCTGGTTTCGAGGAGATGTTGATGAGCATGAATGCACGACTCAACCGACCCGCGTTCTCCATGATCGAGATGGTGCTCGTGGTATCCATCATGGCAATCATTGTGACGATCGCGGCACCCAAGTTTGCGGATGCTGAAAGCGGACGATCGCTGCAGTCGGCCAAGTCCGTCATCGAGAGCGATATCAACGCAATCAAGCTCCGTGCTCGGGCCACGGGCAAGGAGCATGTGCTCGTCTTCTACCCGGCCGATGAAATGGTCGTTGCGTTCGAGGGAACCAGCATTGATCGGAACGCCATTGTCTTTGTTCGCCAACTCACAGATGAGCCACTGGGTGTTGAACTCTCGCGGACAGATATCGGGGGGGATGAAAACATCGTGGTCAATGTGTACGGAGAACTCGAGAAGGATTTCACGATCGGACTTCTCCACGACGGGACCGAGATCTTCATCCCCTTCACGGGTACGGACTTTACCAGGACGGCCGTGACCGAGGTCGATACGGAAGAAGACATCAAAACCGAATCCATCAAGATCAATCTGACGATCGGCGGGTTGGATATCGGGATCGGGCTCTAGAACTTGGGACATCGGAGCTGTTGATCAAAGCAATCAGCGTACTGAACGGGGATGATGATGAGTGAGGCACGAGTACATACGAGCGTAAGTCGGAACCCGCGGCGTCGTGGCATGACCCTCATCGAGGCGGTCGTGAGTCTTGTGGTGATCTCTGTGCTCTTGCTCGGTCTGAGCAGCTCGGTCATGCTCGGTGTTCGGGCCCTGCCGACGGATACGGAGCTCGGGGCGACAGACCGTCAGGTTCAAGAGATCTGCAACATGCTGCGCGACGACATCGCCGCGAGCACCGCGATCACATACCAAAAGTCAGGAAACACGGTACGGCTCTCACTAGAGATGATCCCCACAGACGCGACGGGGGCACACACGCACATCGGTTGGGAAATCATCGGCGATGCAAACATGATCCGGCGCCGTGTCGATGCCCGCGCGTACGAGATCATCTCCACGACCATGACAG
>DDGE01000071.1:115711-134643 GCA_002337545.1 Phycisphaerales bacterium UBA1910
GTCTCGACGCTGCTCGTTGGGATGGTGCTGGTCGGCACGATCCAGCTCGTTGGCCCGGTCGTGCGATCGGGGACCGTGATGAGCGATAAGCTCGTTGCCACCAATCTTGCACGCGAACTGAGCGAAGAAGTCTCGATCAAGTACTTTACATCCCCCAAGAGCGGCGATCTTGAGTTCATCGGCGATGAGACCGAAAGCCGGGATCTTTATGACGACATCGATGACTACAACGGCTTGAGCAACTCACCGCCACAGCTCTCAGATAAGTCTGTAATGACGAATCTCGCGGGGTGGAGGCGAACGGTCAAGGTCGAGCATGTTGAGTTGAGTAACCCGACCAATGCAACCGGCAGCTACACGGGACTCAAGCGGGTCACGGTCACGGTTCAGAAGGACGGCACCACGCTCGCGACCGATGTCACGCTCCATGCGCACGCCGCCGATCAACTCGGCTTTGTCATCCAGGAACCCTAATCATGGTGATCAGAAAACCAAGACAACGCGGATCGATCTATGTGCTCACCCTGCTGACCGTCGCGGCGGTGGGGTCCATGGTCATCATCGGTGTATCCGTCCGCACGGCGACCAGCGCCGAGTCCGCAATTACCGAGCAGGTGAATACAAACAACGAGGGCACGCTCTCGGCCGCGGAGTTGGCGATCGCGAAAATCGAGGCAGATGCTGACTGGGTGACCAACGCGCAAAAGGGTACGGTGTTCTCAGACCTGACACTCGATGAGCGTACATACACGAGCACCGTGATCGACGATGATACAAAGTCGACGCCGACCGCTTCAACGGCAAACTACCGAGTGAAGGTCACAAGCTCCTCAGGCATCGCCAGAGAAATGGCGAGCTTTAGCTTGGAATGGGTCAAGGCGCTGGATTATGCGGCATTACTGAAGGGTGAGGGTGCAAAGTTCTACTGGGCGCTGAACGAAGAATACGGCGCGACGATCGCGGACGACCCGGTCGGCAATGTTGATGGTGGATATCAGGACAAGGAAGTTGTCGGTCAAGGGACGAACGATGAGGGTGGGGTCGTCCCTGTGTTCAATGACAACAGCGACCATGTTCGGGTTCCATATGATTCGGGATTTGATAACGGGAAAGGCGCGTACTCGCTCTGGTTGAAGAACACAAACACAAATCCGTTCAAGCTCACCGGCGTGATCGGTATGCGGTACAACGGATCGGGTGATGTGCCGACGCTCTCGGTGGTTGTTGTGGGCCGATCTCTGGTTGTGATGATCTGCGAGGACGGGTTCTACCGATCAGAGAAGTTCACCTACACAGGGTCAAATACAATTCTTGATAACACCTGGCATCATGTGGCCATCAACTTTGGCTCCGATACCGGTGTCGAGGTCTACATCGACGGCAAGCTCGAAGGACAGAACCTGAGCAACCGGGATGCGGTCAAATCCGCCGCGAAACACTCGCTGGCGATCGGTGCCGGGTACAGCATCATGAGCTGGAAGAACACCAGAGAAGGCTTCGAGGGATCGATTGCCCATGTCGCGATGTTCCATAACCCGCTGACATCCGAGCAGATCGAGCTGCTATCCACAACCAAGCCAGACGCGAAGGCGATCGCCCTCACAGACCAGTCATGGCAGATTGAGTTCGAATAAGCGTTCGGCTCAGGCCGCGTCGGGCAGCTTGGTCGCCGGTTCCTGCGCTTTATGATGCGCGACCATGTCGTCGTAGATACTGAAGTCCAGCGAGAGGAACGGCTCGACCAGCTCTGGATCGAACTGTGTGCCGGCACACTTGCGGAACTCCGCGAACACCTTCTCACGATGGAGCCCGGACCGATACGCACGGTTCGATGACATCGCATCGAAGGTGTCCGCGAGTGCCATGATCCGCGCCATCCGGGGGATGTCCTCGCCCGCCAGACCGGCGGGGTATCCGTTCCCGTCCCAACGCTCGTGGTGGTGGAGGACGCCGGGGAGCAGGTCGTTGAGATCCGGGATGTCTTTGATGATCTCGTAGCCGATCGTAGGGTGCATCTTGATGAGCTCGAACTCGTCGTCCGTCAGCCGCGAGGGCTTGCACAGCACCGCCTCGGGCACGCCGATTTTGCCCAGGTCATGAACAAGCCCCGAGATCCGCACACGCTCAGCTTCCTCTTCGCTGTACCCGACCTTGAGTGCAAGCATGGCGGAGAGTTTCGCGACGCGTTCGGAATGACCGCGCGTGTACTGGTCCTTGGCATCGATCGCGCCCGAGAGCGCCTTGATCGTCCCCATGAAGGTGAGGTGCTGACGATGGTACAGCGCTGCATTTTCCATGGCAGCACCGAGCATCCCGGAGATCGACTCCATCAGCTTTGTCTCATGGCTCGAAACCTGCGGGTCGTCGCCGCACTTGCCCCCAGCGATGAGAAAACCGAGTTCTTCGCCATCGCGGGTGAGCGGGTGGACCAGGAGCTGGGGCTCCAGCTGGTTGAACTTCAGCGGGACGCTGTAGATCGCGGTCGTGTCCGCGTATCCGAGGGGCTCGGTGTTCTTGATATGCTCAAGGATTTCGAGTGTTTCTTCCTGCGAGAGCTTGCACATCCCGGATTGGAACAGATCGGTGCTGAGCACTTCTCGGGCTTCGACATTCTCACGGATGCAGCAGGCCACCCACGAGTAGTCGAGTGTGGCAGCGATCTCACAAATGCCGTCTTCGATGATCCCCTCCGGCTCGTGGAGCGCGCCCATGGAACGCCCGAGATCCTGAAGGGTGGTGACGACCTCGTACGACTCGCCGAGCTGTTCGCTGAAGAGCTCGATGGTTTCCTGGTCCTTGCGAAGCTTGCGGATATCTTCGAGCATCCAGGTCAGCGTGTCCATCATGTGCATCGCGTGCGACCCATGGAACTTCGCCCGGTCACGCAGTATGTGCACCAGCGCCTTGGTCTGGAGCTGGTTGCCTTTGCACCCCTGCTCGATCAGCTCGCTCGAGAGCACCTCGGGCGTAAAGCCGAGGACGATGAAGTATCCTGTGCGTCGATCGCGATGGACTTCCGGGAATGGGAAGAGCCAGATCCCCTCCTCGACTTCCAATGCAGCGAAATCTTCCTTCGCGGCCCACATCATCGCGGATTCGGCCATCATCATCCGCAGGGGACGCGAGCTGAGCCACATGCTCAGGATCCCCGGCGCGATCGGATCCTCGATCGGCATTCCATTGAGATCCAGTCGCCAGCACACAAGCCCGAGTTGCACACACCGATCGATGAATGCCTTCGGGAATGGGTCCTGCTTCTTCGCCTCTCTTCGGATATTCATGCCGCGAGTCCCCCCTGGTTGTCGACGAGCAAGGCGTTGATGTCCTTGAGCAGGTCCTTGGCACTAAACGGCTTTGAGAGGAGCTTCTTGACCGAGGGCAGCTTGGAGAGCTCCTCCTCGATGGTGTACCCGCGTGCCGTCAGCATGATGATCGGAATGTCCTTCGTGGATGCATTTGCCGCGAGCTGCTGTGCGAGTTCGATGCCGGATAGATAGGGCATCTGCAGATCTGTTACGATCGCGCTGGGCATGCGTTCCAGGGCAGTCTTAAAAGCCATCTCGCCATCCTCAACGGTCACGACCTCATACCCGGCGCGGGTGAGTTTGTGGGCGATGATGTGCGTTATGTGCGGCTCGTCGTCGGCGAGAAGGATTAGATGCGTACTCATGACATAGCTCCGAATGGTTCCAAACCGGAACAATCCAAAGAAATATCGGTTCGGGCAAGAGACCACTTGTCCTGCATCTCAGGAAATCACGCTCTTCACTGCACTTGTGCCCCGTCATAACCCGGTGGCGGCAGGCGAAGATATCGGGCCAAGATTCGCGAGCCGAGCATAAACGGGATCGTGTCGAGCAATGCCATGACGAGTTTGAAAACATATCCCGTCAAGATAAACACCATGAGTTGCCCCAGAACAGGGTGGTTATCACTGATTGGGAGTGCGTGAGCGTAGTAATGGGTGATCAGAATCACCGCTGTGGTATCCACCAACTGGCTCACGAGTGTTGAGCCGTTATTGCGCAACCACAGATGCTTTCCTCGGGTGAGTCGCTTCCAGAAGTGGAAGACATGGACATCGACAAGCTGGGCAACGAGGTATGCGATCATCGATGCAGTCACCGCACCAAACGCGAGTGAGCGGACTTCGTAGAAAACCGGCATCCGATCGGCAGCATCGCGGATGATCTCGTCACCGATCCGTTGCTCGAAACCCGGCAAGACGCCCCCGATCCAGAGGATAAACACGACCCAGAGGTTGAGGATCAGCCCGATCCAGACCACGAGGTTCGCGCGCCTTCGTCCGTATAACTCGGAGATGAAGTCGGTGCACAGGAAGGTGAGCGGATAGGGGAGCACCCCGATCGCGACTGCAAAGACCAGTGGGACCCCGCCGATGGTCATTACTTCGCCATCGGTTCCTGAAAGCTCGAAAAGTTTGATAAACCGGGTGATCCCGAGGATATTGAGCATCGCCAGGGTCCCCAGGAAGAGCCCCGCGAAGAGCAGGAAAAGCCCTTCTCGTCGTCTGTGGACAATAAGTGTGGGGAGCTCATCGAGTCCCTCATAGCGGTGTTGATGATTCGGGAGTGGTTCATCCAGGTGATCGTGCATGGTTTCAGAGGATATCACGCCATTGGATCATGCAACGCGATAAGACGCGTGATACAGTGTGTGCATGACAGTTGAAACCACGGATCAGGTCGAGCTATCTACTGAAAACGCTGAGAATCAGGACGATTCGGCTCATTCTTCAGATCAGGCTGGGACGGAAATCGATCTTGATGCGATTCTCGCACCCATCGAAGCGATGCTCGTGAGCACCGATCGCCCACTCAAAGCTATCGCATTGGTCGATGCGATCGGAGCTCATCTAGGTCTCCAACTCAAAGACCAGCATATCGCTGACGCGGTTGAGATGCTAAACAAGCAGTATGTCGAGTCTGGGCGGACATTTACGGTCGAATCAGTCTCTGGTGGGTATCGCATGATGACCCGTGCGGAGCATGCTCCGGTGATTGCAGCCATGCATCGCACCCGCGCTTCCACACGCCTGTCGAAGCCGGCTCTCGAAACCCTCGCGATCATCGCATACAGACAGCCGATTACCCGTGCTGAGCTCGAAGCAATCCGCGGCGTTGCGTGCGGCGAGGTGGTCCGGTCACTCATGGAACGCAAGATGGTCAAGATTACTGGGCGTGCTGAAGAGCTCGGGCGTCCGATGCTCTACGGCACGACGCGTCAGTTTTTGGACACTTTCGGGCTCTCAAACCTGAAAGATCTGCCCAAACCTGAGGAGTTTGCCGATCAAATGGAGCAGCAGGGCATCTGACTCCGCGCTGCTACGGCCCCATCGGAGACACATTCATGCAATTTGCGACCCGTCGTGCGTATCTGATCCTTCTCGCTGCGTTTGTCTGCTTCCCCCTCGTTGGGTGCGGAGGCGGAGCCAAGAGTATCGTTCGGGGTCGTGTCGTCGCGGGCACAGTCGGTCAAGCCGTCTCCGTTTCACCCAAAGATGAACGGCTGCAGGAAGACGGGCTTCCCGAGATGGAAGTTGTTGTCATGAGCAAAGGGGGAAGCGCCTCTCAAGGGCGTGGCGTGTACGCTCGTGCGACCACTGACGAAATGGGTGACTTTGAACTCGTCTTCCCTGGGGGGACTTTCCCCAGTGATGTTGTCACCATTCAGACCTCCGGGGAGGGTGTTTTTACGGCCCGATCGACAACCTATATGCCCACGCAGGGTGGGAGTTTGTTGTGCATCGTGATCCCACGCCCCGGATATGTGCGACCTGAACAGAACCGCGACCCCGAAAAATGAGTATCAATAGAGTGTGAGCGCTCTTCAGGCCCATCATGCTCGTTTGAACAAGGTTGACGCTGATCATCCCACGGACGGGGTCCCGATCAATGGTGACAAGCCGCTTGATGTCGCTGTGCGCAGAGAGTCCAAGCTGACTTTCGGCGGATTGATCTACATCGGTGTGACTGTCTTTCTCGCGATTGGCGCGGTGAACTCCCAGAACAATCTGCTTTTCTGGCTGTTCGGAGTCGCGATCGCCACGATTATCGTCTCGGGACTCTTCTCCGGGAACGCGCTGATGAAAACACGGATGCGGGCGAGAGTCCTGCATGAGGTGCACGCAGGGCAATCGCAGCGCCTGCACTACACCGTTCAGAATCAATCGCGGTTCTTCCCACTCTTTGCCGCGTTGATCAGCGAAGAGTCGGAAAGAGTCACAAGGTCTGGCAAACTCGTACCGGCGAGTGTTGTTCATGTCGCTCCGGGTGGAATGGTCAGCACCCAGGGATCGTTCACGCCGTTGCGAAGAGGTCGCTTTGTACCCCGCACGATCCGTCTGTCCACTCGTTTCCCGTTTGGGCTCCTTCAGAAATCACTGATCTTTGAACATGCACGCCCACTCCTCGTGCTTCCCCATGCGTTGCAGTTGCGTCCGGGGTTGGTCGACGCCGTTCCCATGCACGGCGAACAGGTCCTGCGCAAAGCTCAGCGTGGTGGCACTAGCAATGAGTTCTGGGGCTTGCGAGAGTATCGACCTGGCGATCCGCGAAGACGAATCTCCTGGAAACACAGCGCCCGCAGGGGCGAGCTGGTCGTGATCGAGCACGCAGAGTCCTATGCGATGCGTATCTGGGTGGTCATCGTGGAGCCGGAAGCGATCAACACCAGCGAGGCACAGCTTCACGCGGAGCGTGCCATCGCCATCGCGGCCGGGTTGTTTGAGCAAGCTGGGCGCAAGAGCACACCCATCGGGCTGTGGTATCCACAGCGTTCGATCCGCCTGGACCCGCTCGCTGGTCGGGCCCAGAGCGGAAGGGCGATCCGGTCGCTGGCACTGCTCGACCTCGAAGAGTCGGCCCAGCCCTTGATCCCCGTGCCTGTCCGGACCCGTGATCGGGTCGTCCTGATCCAGCGAGGATCGCGTATTCCCAATGAGATTCCGGCGATGCGGGTTCTCAATACCGATCACCCCGATACCTGGTTGTCTGCATCCCAGAGTTTGCCTGAATCTTTGCGGGGTGTTGAATGAGGCGATCGCGTCGAAAAGCAAAATCACTGGCCTCGATGTTCCGCTCCTCGCTGTTCTGGGCGATCTTCGGAGCAATGACGAGTTTCGCGATCGCGGATGCCAGTCCGATTTATTTCATCATCTTCGTTGGGGCCACTCTTGCGGTATGGTTTGGGTCTGTGCGTCCCTCCCGTCCTGCCCCCCGCATGATCATCAACACGATCCTCCTCCTCGTTATCGCGATCGCGGGGATCGAGATCCTTCGGTCTGGGGTGGGCGTCAGCGCGTTCGCAGTGTTTGTGGCCCTGCTTCTCGTGGTGAAGATGCTCGATTTGCGAGGTCCGCGTGACGATGGGCAGGTGCTTGTGCTGTGCTTATCCATCCTCGTTGCAGCGGTGCTGACGAGTAATAGTTTCCTGACGGGCGCGATGATGCTCGTGGAGTGTGTCCTCCTGTTGCGAGCATTTGTGTTATTCCAGATGTACGCGGTAGTCCGGATGGGACGCACCCCGAGCGTCCGGGTGGATAAAAGAACCCGGATCGATATCCGGTCGATGATGTTCGGCGCTGGGTTCGTATGTGTGCTGATCGCCGGAGTGCTTTTCATCATCCTCCCCAGAAATGTCGGGAGTCAGGCGTTCGGGCAGTGGGGCGCCGGTAGATCTGTCTCTGGGTTTTCGGATGAGGTAGAGCTTGGACGCCCCGGTCGAATAACGATGTCGTCAACGCCAGTGCTCGATCTCACTGTTCGAGATCGAGACGGTCTCAATGTCGGGCATGAAAACTCACCTCCGATCTATCTCAGGGGCGCGGTACTCGAAAGGTATGAGCACGGCAACTGGAAACGCAGCTCCATCATGCGCGTCCCGCTCGCTGAGCGAATCCAGTTCCATCCGCCAAACGCGACCATCAAGCCGCGCGATCAGCTCGACTACTCCAGATGGGACTTCGAGTACGAGATTAGTCTCCGCTCTGTGAATGACGGGCCGATCTATCTGTTCACCCCGTGGCGTCCGGTTGAGTTCCGGCTTCACGACCAATCGATGCGTCTCGGCTACGACTTTTCCCGAGGGCTTTTCCTCAGGGATGGGGTCGGTGGCTCTACGCTGGAGTATTCAGTTCGGACGGTCAACGATGCTTTTCGCACGCCGGCGATTCAACCTGATTCCACGCGAGCCCCGGTATACACAGCCGACATCGATCAACGGATCATCGAACGAGCATACGAGGTTGTCCGCGATGGTGGCGTCGAGCCAGATCCGGCTATTCGCGCACTCCAAATGGACGCGGCCGCGGTTCGCTTGCTCGAAACCCACCTGCGTACGCGGTATCGATACACGCTCGACGCCCTGCCTGTCCCGCGCGGTCGAGACGCGACGGAGTGGTTCTTATTCGACCGGCAGGAGGGGCATTGTGAGTTTTATGCCTCCGCGCTGACTCTTTTGTGCCGCTCGATCGGGATCCCGGCCCGTGTCGTCACCGGGTATATCGCGTCCGATTTTAATGCGGTGACAGGTCAATACACGGTCCGCGAGAGCAACGCGCACGCATGGGTAGAAGCAGAGATCGCGCCCAACCTGTGGCGTACATTCGATGGGACACCGCCTGACGATTTCCACAATATCCATGTGCCGGATCCTGGGATCATGCGTTCGATCGCGAAAATGTATGAATCGATCGAGTTCCTCTGGGGGCGTGTGGTCATCGGTTACGACTCAAGTGCTCGAGAGCAGCTCGTTGGCGATGAGATCGGTGACTTTGGTCTGTCGAGTCTGAGCGATCGGCTGCTGGCAAGATTCGCTGCCGGACGCGATCGCTTGGTTTCCCGGGCTGCCATCATCGCCGTCATCGTCTTTGCGGGTTCGATGTTCATCGGGCTGGCATTGATGCGAATGGAACTGATAATCCGCGTGGTTCGATCGTGGATCGCAAATCTCCTGAAGCGTTTGGGATTCCAGTTCGAACTCCAAAGCCGAGACGACGAGCCTGTTCATCGGCTTGAGCGTGTCATCCATGAGCAACTCGAGATTCTCGGTGCACCTCGCCCGCCATGGCGTCCTCTCAAGCGCCATCTCGACGAGTATCGGGATCAGTTCGCTGCCGATCCACATCGGCTTGGCATGCTCCGAGAGGGAGCTTCGCTGATTTACAGAGCCCGGTTTGGGCGTGAAGGAAATGCGAATGCCGAGCGTGCTGCTCAACTCGTCCTTGAACTGCGGGAGTCCGATAACCCGGCGTCGCTCGTTTAACCCGACGCTCGCATCATCCTATCTCGCAGTGTCGATGGAGCGTGTGGTGCCCTGATCCGATGTGATACGGTACCACTTCGAGCAGAAAGGACACAAAGTGCCTGCAAATCGCTCCCGGACAGACCGTTGGAAAGACAGCCTGCACCGCATCTACGAACGCGGTGGTGGGCTCGAGTTCGCCATTAAGCATGACAAGCAGGACGATGGTGTCAAGGACCTCGTCTGGCGTGTCAAACTCCTTCATCTCACTGATAAGGAGATGGTGATCGAGCACCCCGGCGCGATGGGGCAGGCCTTTCGTATCGACGACGGGATCGAACTCGTTGGCATGATGTCTGTTGGACAGAACCGATGGATGTTCAATACCGTTGTGCTCGGCAAGACAGAAAACGAAACCCGTCACGGCAGCTTCCCAGCGTTGCGTATCAAGATGCCCGAAAAGGTCGTCCGATGTATGCGACGCAATGTGGATCGTACATCGATTGCGCATCTGGACCTTCCGAGTGTTGAATGCTGGAAACTGATCGAACCATTGAGCGCTGTCCCGATTGAGGTTGCCAATCGAGTGCAGATTGAAGAGCTTCATCGAACGGGTGGGACCGCGAACGCGAGCAGCGATCCGATGGCCCTCCCGAGTGTTGGTCCCAAGTTTGAAGCCCGACTCGCCAACCTTGGCGGGGGAGGCGTTGGGCTCATCATTCCACAGGAGTACAGATCCGAAATAGACTCGGGCAAGGTATTCTGGGTTCGAATGGACCTCCGGCCAGCGATCCCTGCACCATTAGTTATGACAACGAAACTGGCGCACTCGCACATCGATTCCGCACAGAACACCATCGCTGGTATGGCGTTCGAGTTCGGGTATAACAATCAGCACAAGGGCTTCGTGGTTCAGCAGATATCCAAATATCTTGGCTCGCTCCAGGGTCAACGCAAGGCGGCCTGATCCCCCTGTCACAGATTGTCATCAGAACTCAAACATAGAAAAAGCCAGCTCGAACGAGCTGGCTTTCGTTTTCCAGAGAGGATGAGGCTTACCAGGTCTTGCCCGAGCTGTGCATGACAGGGTTTTCCACAACGATCACGCTCGCGTCGCCGTCCTGGGACTCGAGGTAGATCGAGTTGGTCCCGTTGTTCCAGATCCCGGTCCAGTGCCCCAGCTTCGGGAGGGAGTGGTCGATAACGCCATACTTCGAGCTGAAAGAGGTTTTCCCGCGAGGGGCAACGAGCTCGAAGGTACCTGCTGATTCCGGTCCTGTCACGAGGGTCACATGCCCACCGTTGGACATCGCATAAATCTCTTCGACCTGCTCCTTGTCTGTGCGGATTTCAATCGGTCCACCCGCGATTTCGTCGTCTCCGGAGACAACCCGGATCGCGCCCTCAACACCAACGATGACGACCTTGCCACCCGCGTTGCGGACTTCGATGCCATCGCATTGCGGGATTTCAACGGTGAGGTCGATTGGCGGTCGGTATCCTTCAACGGATAGATCCGTCGGAATCACAGATAGGGTCGAAAGCTCTCCGTTGTGGGAGTGGATAGCCTTGAAATACTCGCCGACGGGATCGAACTCAAAGCCTTGACGAGCGGCACGCCAGCGGAGGCGACGCTCCTGCTGGACTCGGAAGGTGACCTGTGCCTGTTCGTGAGAGGGTTTGGCAATCACCTTGACCTTCCCGTAGGGGTTCTCGACCACAACGGCATTGAGTCGTCCGATTGTGACCGCGTCACCCTGAATGGGAACGGTGTGGGCGAGTTCATTTGCCGCCATACGGGCTCGGAGCCCACCCATGCGGGTGCATCCGGTGAGTGTTACCGCGGCGACGGAGGCGAGGAGGATCATCGAACGGATCTTGAACATGCTGTGTGTTCCTTGATTTGCCCTGTGGGTCGTACCCCAAGATGGGGCGGTTGTGCATGATTCTGGTACGAAATGGGTTGAGATGTGTTCTCGTATCCGGCCCAACACTTGCTAAGATAGTGTTTCGTCGGGTGCTCGGGGGGCCGATCACCCGTGAACAATACGCATTTCCACCCGTCGGGCGTGGTTTCCACGCCCTCCGATCGGGTGTCTTCCGGATTTATCGGTTCATGAGCAGCTCTGCTTGCATTCCTTTTTCGACTGAGACCCACCTTTACGGGGGTTCTTGATCCATTCTTTGATTGCTGCTACGCGCATTGAAACCGACCTGACGACACACAGATCGCGAGATTTGATCTCACGGGTGCCACTTTGGTGCGGACGCGAACCCACGCGTTTCCGCATCGTGAGGCCGATTCATTGAACCACGGACTTGCACTCCAAACATTTGTGTCTCCAGTGCTTGCGCAAAATGGCGCAAGCGGAGCCGGGACTACAACCATCATCGTCGGGCTTGTCGCGGTTATCGTCGGCATTGGGCTCGGGTATGCCATTTCGGGGGTTGTCGGAGGGAAGAAGCTGGAGCGTCAGAAGGCTGAGGCAGAACTCCTCGCGAGCAGAGCAAAAGAAGACGCCCAGAATGCTGCAGATAAAATCCTTCTCGATGCTGATCGCCGGGCTCTGGAAAGAAAAGAAGCGGCCGACAAAGAACTCGAAGCCGCTCGGAACGAGCAGCGTGAGTTTGAGCGTCGCCTCGCAAAGCGAGAGGACATCCTCGATCGTAAAGAGGAGACAGTCTCGCTCAAAGAAAAGAACCTGAGTGATCAGAGCGAACGGGTCGAGGCGCAACGAGTGAAACTCGCAGCTCGAGAGGACGAAATCACCGAGCTCAAGGAGAAGCAGCAGCGCGAACTCGAACGCGTCGCGCAACTGAACCGAGAGCAAGCGAAGGAACTTTTACTCGAACGCGTTGCGGAGCAGAATCGCGCGGAGATGGGGCGGGTCACTCGCCAGATCATCGAGGATGCAGAGGAAAACGCGAAAGATGAGGCAAAGGAAATCCTCATCAATGCGATCCAACGCTACGCCAATGAGCACTCCTCAGAGACAACCGTTCGCACAGTCGCGATCCCATCCGATGACATGAAGGGCCGGATCATCGGTCGCGAGGGGCGCAATATCCGGGCGATCGAAAAAGCAACAGGTGCGGACATCATTGTGGATGACACCCCAGGCGTGATCGTGGTGTCCTGTTTCGATAAGGTGCGACAGGCGATCGCGGTGGAATCGCTCGAGCGACTCATCGCGGACGGACGCATGCATCCGACCCGGATCGAAGAGGTCGTTGAGAAGGTCGGCAATGAGATCCAGGAGAAGATCGTCAAGGCGGGTAAGGACGCGGCCGTCGAGCTTGGGCTCAAGGGTCTGCATCCCAAGGTGATCGAAGCGATGGGGCGTCTGACCTATCGCACGAGTTACGGGCAGAATGTGCTCAAGCACTCCATGGAGGTCGCGTACCTCTGCCAGATCATCGCGGATCAACTGGGGCTCGACGGCAAGCTTGCGAAACGCTGTGGTTTCCTCCACGATATCGGCAAGGCGATGGACCACGAGATGGAGGGCGGGCACCCCAAGATCGGGATGGACTTCGCGCGACAGTACGGCGAGAAGGAAGAAGCCGTCCTCAACGCGATCGGTGCGCATCACGCGGATATGCCTTCCACGACCTGGTACACCCCGATCGTTATGGCCGCGGACGCGGTCAGTGCCGCTCGACCCGGTGCTCGTCGCGAATCGATGGAGCGCTACATCCAGCGTCTCAACGAACTCCAGGACATCGCGCTCGCGATCCCGGGTGTTTCCGAGGCGTACGCCGTGCAGGCGGGTCGCGAAGTTCGAGTCATGATCGACGCGGATCGCGTCAGCGATGACGAGTCCTACCTGATCGCGCACGAGATCGCCAAGCGGGTCTCGAACGAGATGACTTTCCCCGGCGAGATTCGTGTGACCGTGCTTCGCGAAACCCGCGCGATCGAGATCGCGCGTTAACGCAGTAGCATTCCAAAGAGCACGATTGGCAGCAGGCGCGCATCGATCAGATCGCGCCTGTTTTTCCGTAGTCGTGTAGGGAGGGCGCTGAGCAGGATCAGGCATGAGACCATCGCCAGTGGAAGAGAGAACGCGTGACGAATGAACAGGCACAGAACCCCGATGAGCATCGCCGTGATCGCCACGGCCCAAGCGCGCTGTGCTCCGATGAGCACCGGGAGGGATCGGGTGGCGTAGATCGCATCGCTATGAATATCGTCGAGATCGCACATAATCGCGTCCGCAGACACGATCAGCCAGATCCCGATCAGAGTCCACAGGACAATCGCCCGGGGATGAGCGATTAGATCGTGATCGTTCCCCCAAAGAACAGCGATCACGAATGCGAGATGAGCGCTGGCGATAAAGAAAGACTTCAGCGCTGGGAGATCCTTGAACCGGGGATCATTCGGAGTCGCGCCGCGCCCGGCATACAGATACACACCGATGAATGCTCCCAAAGGGATCGGTGCCAGGAGTGGGGAGATGAAATACCCGAGCACTATTGAAAACAGGAACTCAACCACGAGCAGCGCCCGGAGTGGTGATGCGTTTCGTGCGAAGAATAAAGCACGGTCAGGTAGAGCGAGTGCATCCGCGGGGTCCTGTCGCGAGTTCGTGATCTTCACTCGATCGAGCAGATAGCACGCGTTCGCGACGAGCAGGATGAACACGATCGTGACCGAGTCTGGCTGAGGGAGATCCATCGCGAGGGACGCGAGCAGGTAGACCCCGAGAGTATACATAGCGGGGTAAATCGCGAGATGACTGAATCGCGATGTGATCGGATTGGTTCGGGTTGGGGGCATCAGCGCCTATTTATCCAGGCCCAGTTCAATGCCCGATCCATGACGATGACTTCCTGTTGATCAAGCAACTCTTCCGCGAGGCGCTGCATCGCGATCCGTTGGGTGTCGAGCCGGAGTTGAGCTATGAGTTGCTCGCGCTCTTCTTGACTCGGTGACCGAGCGGGGATCCGCTCCTCCACAAAGACAACGACAAATCCAGATTCCGTGCTGATCACCTGAGAGCAGGTTCCCGGCGGTGTCGCGCTGAGTGCCGTGAGCAATGCGGATGGGTAGCCCAGCGAGATGGGGCTCACGGACTCAATTAGGCCGCCACGCGGGGCGGATGGGTGGGTTGAAGACTGAGCGCAGATCTCCGCGAAGATCCATGGCATCGCTTCTGTGGGGCTGCTGATCGTGTGATTGCGTATCCGATGGGCTTGGGCTGACTGCTCAGATACGAAGAGACGAACTCGATATCTGGTGCCATACACTGATTCAATCGCTCGTTCGATCTGTTGCGTTGTTGGTTCGGTGTTCCTCGTCAATGCCCTGAGCATCGCGGTGCGTCGCAAAAGTCGCTCGAAACGGATCGGACCCAGCCCGCGATTCGCGCGGAGATCATCAAGAATATCCGTGCTCAGTGTCCCATCAGAATCGAAACCAAGTGTCGCCCCGAGTAGGGTGCGTTCATGTGCGAGTTGTTCGCTGGTGATCTCGATTCCTTGCTCGCCGCATCGCTCCTCCAGTGCCCGGTCCAGTATGAACTCGCGAAGGATCTCGTCGCCGCCGTATTCGCTCAGCGACGCCTTGATCGTCTCGAACTCAATCGCGTAACCGTTGAGGATCGCAATCGGATGTGTGCTCGGAGGATTGAGCTCATCGGTATTTGGGCGGGTCGGGCTTGTGCTGCACCCTTGGGAGGAAGCGAGCAGGAGCAAGAGGATCGTGGCTTTGATGGTGCTGTGCATGCACCATTCGAGCCGATGGAGAGGTTCAGGTCAACCGGAAGGGCAGAAGATGCGTAGGGTGAAGGTATGACGACGACTCAGGGTGGATCAGAATCTGGCGTAAGCGTGCGTGAGCAGGCTATGCTGCAGGCTCGAGCAATCGCCGGAGATCCCCCGACACCTCACCTTCGAGCAATTGTTTGCCCATACTGCGGGACAGTGACACCGGACGGCGGGAGGTGTGTTGGCTGCTCTGGTCGGTTTGATCCACTGAGCCGACAAGCCACGCAGAATCAGATGGGGCCATGGGAAATCCGTGATGAACGGGTACCATTTCGCCCTGGGTGCAGTTATGCGACACTCGTTCGCTTAATCGATCAGGGCACGGTGTCTGGTGAGACCGTATTGCGTGGACCGAGCACGCGCCAGTTCTGGATGTTGGCGAAGCACACTCCTGGAGTGGGGCACAGGTTCGGATTCTGTCACAACTGCGGTTTTCAGGTGAAACCCGATGCGTTCTCCTGCCCGAGCTGCGAGGCCTCCTTTGAAGTCGAGCGAGACCGTCAGCACATGGGATTAGGGCCCGCTCGTCCATTACCAGGGCAGGGGCTGCCCGAGGTCCTTGCCTTGCATGCGGAGCCCGCAAGCCCATCGCGCGGTGCGTCTATCGCGACCGCTTCGATTTCTCAAACGGGCATATCGCGACAGGAGGGGGCGGCCGCTGAATCAATCGACGAGGATGCTCGAAAACGGGTCGAGGATTCACTCCGACTCGTGGAACTCTGGCGATCCAAAGCGAGTTCGGATCGTCATCACGCGTTGGCGGTTATGGCCATTTCCATACTGATCACGCTGTCTGCACTTGGCTACATCGCCCTTCGGAGCCCGATCGGGGCTCAGAATGCAGAAAACGCATCCAAAGTATCTGTGCAAGTCGAATAGTCTGGTATATTGGCAGTGTTCCTCCAACCAGAGCAGTAAAGCAAATGTACACGGACGAAACCAGATTGCGGGGGCGCTTTGGGCGCGATGGGTTCACGCTCATCGAGTTGCTTGTTGTGATTGCGATCATCGCGCTGTTGATCGGGATCCTGCTCCCTGCTCTGAGCGGCGCGATCGGCTCCGCGCGAACGCTGAAATGTCAGGCCAATATGCGTTCGATGGGGCAGGGGGCTCAGAGTTACGGGGGTGATTTTCGTGACACGATCCCGGCGTTCAACTGGAAACCGGGGAACTACGAGACTTCATACTCAGATCTGCGTAATACGAGCAGCGACATCGAATCGGTTCGATATCAAGCGATCAACATCATCCGCGAAAAAACAGGCAACAGATATGTCCCGCTGAGCACAGGAACGGGCAATAGCTGGTTTGCGAATCTTTGGTTTTCTCATCTCATCTATCTGGACTATCTCACCGGCAATCTTGAGGAACCCGTAGCTGCATGTCCATCGGACGAAGAGCAGATAGAGCGTGCGGAAATGTCTTCGGATGAGTTCGCACCAAATCAACTCTTCCGGAAGTTCGAGAGTTCGTACGAGCAGTCAATCGTGACATACTCAACAGCTACATCGCAGGAAGGTCTTGAGCCGATTCAGCAGCATAACGAGCTCTGGCTGTCATTTCCCCGACCACAGAACTTCCTGGTCACTCGTCGATTTTCCAATGTGACTTACACATCGAACAAGGCGTTTCTTTTTGACACCTTCGATCGTCACTACGCTGATGAGGCGGATTACTTCTACTTCCAACCCGGTGCGAGACAGCCCATCCTGTTCTTCGATGGTTCTGTGAGTGTTCGTGACACGAACAATGCAAATGAGGGGTTTCAGCCGCGCGATCCGGGAAACCCTGACCCGACATTGATCAAGATTACATCCTCTGGTGAGTTGTACCCCGGCTACTACCGCTGGACACGCGGTGGGCTCCGCGGCATCGACTTCGGGGGAGGCGAGGTCAATACGGGGCAATCAAGCCCCTGAGATCCATCCATTTTTGCTCATGAACCTACTTTCGCTCTGCCAGAGTGCAGACTCGTGACGCACGCCCTATGACTCGATGGGTGGTGTGTATACCATTCGCTGGTTTTGGTGAAAATTACCCTCTGAGGAGCGATTTCATGAGCGCAGAGAACGCGGTAAATGTACTTGTCGCCGACAAGTTCGATGCGGGTTGTATTGCTGGTCTTGAGCGACTTGGGTGCAATGTCCATGTGGATCCGGACCTCGGACCCGATACTCTGGCGAACGCGATCAAGGCGACGGACGCACAAGTCCTTTGTGTTCGGTCCACGAAGGTGCCGGCGGATGTGATCAACGACGTTGATTCGCTCAAGCTGATCATCCGTGGCGGTGCGGGGTACGACAATATCGATACAGGTGCTGCGGGCGCGAAGGGCATCCCTGTGTGCAACTGCCCGGGTATGAATGCGGTCGCGGTCGCAGAGATCGCGTTCGGGCACATCCTGAACCTCGATCGTCGTATCGCCGCGCAGACCAGCGAGCTCGCGAGCGGACACTGGAACAAGAAGGAATACTCCAAGGCCAAGGGGCTCAAGGGGCGCAAGCTGCTCGTCGTCGGGATGGGCTCGATCGGTACCGAGGTATGCAAGCTGGCGCATGCGTTTGGCATGGAGGTTTCCGCTCAATCGCGTTCTCTCCGCGAGGATACGGCACGAGCACTCGGGATCAAGCTGATCCCCTACACCCGCGAAGCGCTGAACGCGGAACTGGCGGAGGCGGATATCGTCTCGATCCATGTCGCGGCAACGCCCGATACCAAAGAGCTCTGCGGCCCCGGCTTCTTCGCGGCGATGAAGGACGGAGCGTACTTCATCAACACATCCCGTGGCGAGATCGTGGACGAGAAGGAACTGATCAACGCGATCAAGACCAAGGACATCCGTGCCGGGCTCGATGTCTACAACGACCAACCCAGCAGCAAGGATACGGATTGGCAGCCCGAGATCGCAAAGGTGCCCGGCGTGTCCCTCACACACCATGTCGGTGCTTCTACGGAGCAGGCCCAGCTCGCAGTGGGCGAAGAAGCGGTCCGCATCGTCCAGGCGTTCATTGAAACAGGCGATCCCCTCCATGTGGTGAACGCGAAGGAGCTCAAAGACTCCGCGGCGTTGGGCGTCTGAGTGGAATACGATTGAGCATAACACACCCCCTGATTCGCAGGGATGAGGAGCGAACGATGAGCGAACGCGTGTACAACTTCTCCGCCGGGCCCGCGTGCCTGCCCGAGTCTGTCATCAAGCAGGCCCAGAAAGATCTCTGGAACCACATGGATTCCGGCATCGGGATCATGGAGCACTCGCACCGGAACAAGTACTTCGACAAGGTGACGGAAGAGACCGAGGCGCTCTGCCGCGAGGTCGGAAACATCCCCGAAGACATGGCGATCTTCTGGATGCAGGGCGGCGCCACGAGCCAGTGCTACTTCGTCCCCGCAAACTTCCTCCCGAGCGATCGCACCGCGGATTACTTCCAGACGGGGAAGTGGGCGAACGACTCAATCAATGAAGTCCATCATTACGGTGGGCTGAACATCTGTGGCTCGTCCAAGGACAAGAACTACTCGTACATCCCCAAGGGCGATCAGGTTCAATATTCCGACAACCCCGTGTATGTTCAGTTCACGAGCAACAACACGATCATGGGCACGGAGTTCAAAGACGAACCCGTCGCACCGGGCGATGCGTTCCTCGTCGCGGACATGTCGAGCAACATCTACTCGCGTCCGATGGACTTCTCCAAGTTTGGCCTGGTCTACGCGGGAGCACAGAAAAACCTGGGCCCGTCAGGCATCACGCTCGTCATGGCGAAGAAGGACATCATCAATAACCGGGTGCGTGATCTCCCCAAGATGATGCAGTTCGATCTCATCGCGAAGAAGGAAGGGCGATACAACACGCCCAACACCTTCGGCGTGTACCTGATGGGTGAAGTCTTCAA
>DDGE01000071.1:134830-156709 GCA_002337545.1 Phycisphaerales bacterium UBA1910
CAGGACTTCTTCTCGCCACACGCTGCGAAGGAAGATCGTTCGGATATGAACATCACCTTCAAGTGCCCAACGGCCGAGTTGGACAAGCTCTTCATTGAGCAGGCTGAAGGCAAGGGGCTGACAACCCTCGCAGGGCATCGTTCGATTGGTGGCATGCGTGCATCAATCTATAACGCGTTCCCACGCCAGGGATGCGTCGAGCTCGTTGAATTCATGAAGAGCTTCTCGCACGAGCATGCAGGCGCGACTGCCTGAGCCGCGGGAGCAGAGAACACATCAGCCGCCCGAAGGGGCGGCTTTTTCATGCGCTGAGATCAGGGGCGTCACCAGGCGTTGGTCACACGCATCGATTACTTCGTCAAGCGTGATGCGTTCCATCATCTCGACGCTCTCGGGCTTTTTGAAATCGAAGTCATCGTCGTCGCGGACATGGCGGATCACATCCGCGTCTCGCCTGTATGGCCCAACGAGCGAAGGGTCAGTGGGGCCCAGCAATGCAACGAGCGGGCGGTCGAATCCAACGGCCATATGCAGCGCCGCAGAGTCGTTGGCGATGACGAGTTTCGATCTGGAGATAACGGCCATCAGCTGCGAAATACTCGTGGAACCCACCCGATCAACGATCTTTGGATGATCCTCTGCGAGTTCGAGCAGCGGGGCACATTGAAGGCGTTCGCCCGGACCGCCGACAATGATGACGCGATCGAGGTGGGGGTGTTCAACAAGTTTTTTCGCGAGTTGGGTGTAACGCTCGATCGGCCAGCATTTAGCCGCCCAGCGAGAAGTGGGGGCGATGACGGCGTATCGGTCAGGATATTCCACGATCACCTGTGAGAGATCGTCCGGATCGGTGTGAAGTCGCAGATCCGGGTGCGTCGCGTCGGCGTCGAGCGCATCGGCAAGTCGCATCATCCGATCGACGGTGTGCATCGTTCGTGGTGCATCGACGCGCTCGTTAAGGAACATCCACGAAAGCTCCTGAGCATCTCTGTAACCAACACGGCGAGGGGCTCGGCTGCACCATGCAAAGAATCCGGAGCGAGCGAGCCCCTGTGCGTCGATGACGAGGTCATACTCAGACTGACGCAGCGTTCGGAGCCACTCGCGGATGGGCTTGAGCTTACCTTTTTTGATCTGCTTGCCGAGGGTCGTGCGATCGAACGGGATGACGCGATGCACACCGGGGTGGTGCTCGATTGCCTGAACGAACGACTTTTGTACGAGCCAGTCGATCTTGGCGTTTGGGAAACGACGATTGAGCGCCGTGACGACGCCGACACTGCGGCAGACATCGCCCAAGGCACTGGGACGGATGAACAGAATACGCTGGGGATCACTCACGGAAGATTGTTGGGTCTCGCCCGAGGGAAGTGGGCTCAACCGGGGTATATCGCGGAAGTTTTTTCCGTTTCCCATGCCTGGAGTTGTTCAAGACGCATCCCGTGTCCAAGCAGTTCGATCGCTGGAGCGAGTTGCTCAAAGCAGACACGGGCGATGTGCTCCACGGATGGGATTACACCACCCTGTGTTTGATCAAACCAGGCACAATCCGCGTTGAGAAACTTGTGATCGAGCTGGTCGATCAGGGTGCGATTAACGCACTCCTGCATCACTATCTGTGCGTTGATCGCTCCGAGTTGGTCCGTGGGGATCGTTATCGTTGGTTCGATTCTGTAGTTGTGCCCGTGCCCGCTCGGATTGTTGCATTTTCCGAAGAACTCCAGATTCTCTTGGTCGGAGAGGGTGGGGGTGTGGAGTCGATGGGCGGCCGCAAACTCGAAGCTTTGTCGGATTTGCACGCGAGCGGATGATTGGGTTCGGTCAGTCATCTCGACTCCATAATACGGGGATAAATGCCAACGAATCAGGGTGAGCGGGTGAGGGAGGGTTTGGGATGCGATATCCCATAGTTCGGGGAGAAGTGCGGCGGGTTCCGTCTCAGGAGCATCGTTGCAGGCGTTCGCGATCACAGGGATGAGGAACTCACGGACGACGCGGTCAATTTCTTGAATCCCGATCAGATACCCCGTTTCATGATCGGGAATACCCATGACTCCAAGCGTGATCTCGTAATATCGAGATAGCCCAGACCCAGATGGAGTGCCTGCAAAGTTATTGTGCCCTTGCGTCGACCCGTCCGGGTTGATCGAAAAGCGGGCAGTGCGGTGCAGCCGGGTTGGTTTGGGTTCGGTAGGCATCATTTGGTCGACACGGAGTCCGTGTATCATAGAGTTCCATTCGAGGAAGGATCTAAACCGATGCGACGCTGCCTGTGTAAAGAAATCAAACCATTCACCATGATTCTGGCGGCGGCACTGATCCCGATGTGGGCCAACGCCGCATGCAGCCATAAAGACTCTGGACTGGATCAGGTCCCGCCGAGTGAGATCAAGGAATCCGAGGAGAAACCCGTGTCCAAATATGTGCTCGATTATGAGATGAAAACGATTGAGGGCAAAGACATTCGACTCGACGCATACAAGGGCAAGGTCGTCCTGATGGTCAATGTTGCGAGCGAGTGCGGTCTCACCCCGCAGTACAAGGGGCTTGAGGCGCTCTACAAGAAGTACAAAGACGACGGGTTGGTCATCATCGGATTCCCAGCAAACAACTTTGGGAACCAGGAACCGGGCTCGGACGAGGAAATCGCAGAGTTCTGTTCACTGAACTACGGGGTTTCATTTCCCATGATGAGCAAGATCAGCGTGAAAGGGAAAGATGTACACCCGCTGTACAAGCAGCTCGCCTCCCAGCCGGAACCGGTCGGGGGTGAACCGCAGTGGAACTTTGACAAGTTCCTCGTGAATCACAATGGTGAGGTGGTTGTTCGGCACGGGCCTCGCGTTACGCCGGAGGATCCTGCACTGATCGCAGACATCGAGCGCCTGATTTCTGACGCTTTATGAACTTCTAACGCTTTGGTCGTCCCGCTTTGCGGGCTGTAAACATATTCTTTGCAGGGGCTTACGGGCCGAAATCTGGCGTTCGCAAGCTCTTTGCGCAACCTTCATCTTTCTCAACGCGATTTGTTAAGACACTCTGGGATTATTCGCATGAGGGGTCGGTGATCCGGCCTCCCACGATGGGAACCAATTTCCAGGAGAATCACAGATGCGAGCGAAGAAACTGTTGTCTGCTATTGCGGCTTTCGCGGCAATCCCCATGGTCGCTATGGGCACTGTCAAGGATGAACTGCCGGTCTACAAGCCCACCAGTGGTGTCTCTGGCACCATCACCAGCGTGGGTTCGGACACCATGAACAACCTCATGACCCTCTGGGGTGAGGAATACACCAAGTTCTACCCCTCCGCGAAGATCTCGATCGAGGGCAAGGGATCCTCGACTGCACCACCCGCACTCATTGAGGGCCAGTCCAACTTCGGTCCCATGAGCCGTGCAATGAAGTCCTCCGAGCTTGATAAGTTCGAAGCGGCGTTCGGGTACGAGCCCATCTCGCTCCGCACAGGCATCGATGCACTCGCCGTCTATGTCCACAAGGACTGCCCGCTCGATTCGATCAGCATTGACAACCTCACCAAGGTCTTCTCGGTTGCCGGTTCGGATCTGACTTGGGGCGATCTGGGCGTCAAGGACCCCGCCTACCGCACGCGTAAGGTCAACCTGTACGGGCGTAACTCCGCATCGGGCACCTACGGTTACTTCAAGAAGGTTGCGCTTCAAGGCAACGACTACAAGGCGTCCGTCAAGGAGCAGCCCGGCTCTTCCGCGGTTGTTCAGGGCGTCACCACTGACCGCTTCGGAATGGGCTACTCTGGGCTCGGATACAAGACCGCTGGCGTGAAGGCGCTGAAGGTTTCCGTTGATGGCGGCGATGCATACCCCGCAGACGCAGAGCACTCCCTCTCGGGTGAATACCCCATCGCTCGCTTCCTCTACCTCTATGTCAATGTTGACCCGCAGGCCGGTGTGACTGATTCGCTCCGCCGCGAGTTCATCAAGCTCATTTTCTCGAAGCAGGGCCAGGAAGTCGTCGCGAAGGACGGGTACTTCCCCGTTCCCGTCTCCGTGGCACGCGAAGATCTTGAGAAGTGTGGCATCGATGCCGACTTTTGATTGAGAATGTTCAGCACCCCCGGGTGAATTGTGAATAATGAGGGGAGCGGGTGAAGACTCGCTCCCTTCTTTCCTTCAGAAGAGGCCATATGAAAAAGACGAAGAGCACAACCCGCAGCGCAGCCTCCCGTCGTCTCCACGCGATGGATACCGCGGCGGAGTTTGTGGTCACGAGCGGCGGATTTCTGGTGCTCAGCGCCGTGCTCGGGATCTGTTTCTATCTTCTTTGGGTTGTCCTTCCGCTCTTTGAGAGAGGGTCGGTCGGAGACGAACTCAATGCGAGCGTTGAGCCCGATCGGGTTGCTGAATGGATCATGGTTGATCCGTACCAGCACGCCGCGGCGTTGATCGAACCCGATTTGGATGCACGCCTTGTACTGCTCGAATCCGGCGAACAGATCGGCGAGATCCGTACCAGCAACGAAGATACCACCATCACAAGCAGTAGCTTTGCGCGTGGCGGTGAACTCGTCAGCATTGGGTATCAGGACGGCACGATACGGCTCGGTGAGTTTAACTATTCGTCGCGTTTGCGAACTCCTCCTGAAGGTTCGTTCGTGGGGCAGGTTATCCCGGACGAGGACGGGTACCTCGAGGTGATCGAGGAAGGGCGTGGCCGCGCGGTCGCGTTTGCCTTGGAGCTGGGCGATCCCATCGAGTTTGATGAGGGCGAAGGCGCTATTTCACGCGTTGACTACCGACGCGACCCAACCGGGAAGAAAGTGCTCGCAGTGCTGCGTGAAGACGGCATGGTGCTTGTAAGCACGGTTCGCACTATCCGCCCGCTTGGCGGTGGGCCCGCTCGGACACGATTGAGTACGAAGGCATTCCAGTTCATTACCCCGGACGGGTATGGCGACCCCGATTGGCTCTATGTCACTGCGGATAGTGACCAGGTCTTCATGGTCTGGAGAGACGGTCGACTCGATCGATACGCTCGCCTTGATGACAATGAGTTCGTGTTCGCTGAGACTGCGCAGCTCGTAGAGGATGGGCAGTTGATCAACTCGACCAACCTACTCCTCGGGAGTCAGTCATTGCTCATCGGACAGGATGACGGTGGCATGGGCGTTTTTCATGTTTCTGACGATGTGCATCGTTCGAACATTGATGAAAAACGAGTGGTTCAGGCCCACGCGATTCAGGGGGAGCCGAGCCCGATCGTATCGATGACACCCAGCACGCGGGATCGGTCTGTGCTCGTTCTGCACGAGAATGGTGTCATGAATCTGAGGCACATGACGAGCGAGAAGCTCGTCGCCAAGATCCAGACCGAGTCGACAGATCCGCTCGCTGCCACGATTACCCCGAAGAATGATGGTCTCATGGCCCTTGGCCGCGACGGCACATACGAGCTCCACGAGCTCGAGCCGGGGTACCCTGAGTTCAGCATCAAGGCACTCTTCGGGCGTGTTTTCTATGAAGGGAACAGCCAGCCGGAATACATCTACCAGTCTTCATCCGGCGACGATGCATCGGAGATCAAGCTGAGTTTGATGCCCTTGGTCTTTGGTACCCTCAAAGCTACGGTCTTCGCCATGATCTTTGCGATCCCGATCGGTGTGCTTGCGGCGATCTACTCGAGCGAGTTTGTATCGAAGCGCGTCCGTCGCAAAGTGAAGCCAGTTGTGGAACTGATGGCGTCTCTGCCATCGGTGGTCCTCGGGTTTGTAGCCGCGATGGTCGTCGCGCCGTATATGGAAGCACACCTGGATACATTCGTGATTGGCTTGATCGTGGTGCCCCTCGCGATCCTCCTCGCCGCTCATGTGTGGCAACTGATCCCGCTCTCGGTCAGGCTGCGGACTCGCACGGGACAGCATGTCTTGCTCGTTGCGTTTGCAGCAACCGTCGGTGTACTGGTGAGCATGCTCATTGGTCCTGCGATGGTCAAGAGCTGGTTCCTGCCAGATACTTTCGATGCGGCTGTCCTTGCGGGTAATCTGGAACCTGTTCCAGAATCCGAAGTTCCGGAGTGGGCGAACGATGCCGCGTATAACGAACGCACCCAGCGGCGATTGCGCAATGCGGAGTTCATGTCCTACGAGGGCGAAATCTACCGCGCCATAGAAGACGAGGAGAACTTGGCGGTCCTTTCAACACTCGGGCTTGAGAACGGGAGTTTACGCCGATGGCTCAATGGCGAATACGGCGTTGCATGGCCCGGATGGATCGTGGTTTTCTTCCCGGTTGTTAGCATCGGGGTCTGGATTCTCCATGCAATCCTGATCAGAAGGCGCATCGACATATGGGTTGCGGAGAAAGAGGCTTATGTCGGTGGAGTCATCGTGCTTGCGAAGTTCCTCATACTGGGCGGGTTGAGCCTGCTCTTGGCGTATGCAGGCGCGATCATCGCACAATCCCTTGGGTTCGATCCGCGGGATTCAATATTCGGGTCCTTCAGCCCACGAAACACGCTTGTTGTCGCGATCATTATGGGATTCGCAGTGATCCCGATCATCTTTACGATCTCTGAAGATGCACTCCAAGCGGTTCCAATGACACTCCGGACCGCATCGCTCGGTTCCGGCGCTACACCCTGGCAGACCGCTACACGGGTGGTGCTCCCGGTCGCGGCATCTGGTATTTTCTCGGCGTGCATGATCGGTTTCGGTCGCGCGGTCGGGGAGACGATGATCGTGCTGATGGCGACAGGAAACACACCGGAAATGAACTGGAATATCTTTGCGGGTTTTCGTACCCTCGCGGCCAATATCGCGGTGGAACTGCCCGAAGCGCCCAAGGACGAGACACACTATCGTGTGCTCTTCCTCTGCGGGTTGGTGTTGTTCTTGATGACCTTTGTGATTAACACGCTGGCAGAACTTGTCCGGCGTGTCGTTCGTGCGAGGAACGCCGGGCTATGACACAATCCACGCTCGAACCACCAAAGCCGGCTCCAACACCCGAGCCGCAGCCTGCGCAAGTCGCGAAGCCCGCGCACAAACGCCGACGAACATTGCCCAGCGCTCTTGGCGAACCGATGGTCTGGTTGACCGGCGGCGCGCTCGTGACATGCCTTGTGATGATCATCCTGCTTTTCACGATGGTCATCGTGAATGGCTCGCGTACCTTCTGGCCTCAGCCCATTGATCAGCTTGAACTCGCATCAGGTGAAACACTTCTCGGGATTGAGACTCAGCATGAAGAGGCAACGGATCAGACCGAGGCGAGAACACTCTTCCGCATCGGGAATCGAGATATTGGGCAGTCGTCCTTCCGGTGGATCAATGATGCCAATATCCTGAACAGGACACAACCCGAAGACGCGGTCATGCTCGAACGCGAGGCGTGGGGGATCTGGTTTGGGTTCCCTCAGCAGATCATCCGAGTTGATCCGGAAACGGGGGCGCCAGAGATTATTGCCGATGACGCTTCGGCCTATTTCGATGAGTTTGATGCGCTCCACAAGCAAGCTCGTGGAGACAGAGAAACCGTTGAGCACATGAAAAAGCACGAACTCGGGGGTATCAACTCTTTGATGGATCGTGCTCGGATGCGTGTCCAACAAGCCGAGATTGACGCTTCGCGCGATGTGAGCGAGCTCCCCCGATTCAATATCTTCGGATGGGGTGCCGTTTTCCTCGTTGCACTCGCGTGTGTCGGGGCATTCATTCGGTTCCGGCACTACGGGACGGATATGGGTTCTCCAGTCGCGCGTCAGGGCAAGCTCATCCGCGCGACCTCGACGGTCGTGCTTGTGATCTCGCTCGTATCACTCTGGGTTGGCTCTCCATGGGCTGGGAGCAGTATCTCCGAATCCGATGTTGAACAGATGCGTGCCGAGCTTGTTGAGACGGAAGCTGAACTTCAGGCACAGTATGACGAGATCCTTGATGAGGTTCGTGAGATCGAGCAGGCGGACGGGCGGCTTCGAGTGACCGTCGTCGAACCGACGACCAATCAGTTTTCCCCAACCTCCCAGACCCTTGCCGATCAGCGTCTGCACATGAGCCAGATTGTGCGGCAAGTCCGCCCCAACACGATGGGGTTCGGTGAGAAACTCGGTGTGTATCTCTCGCGTTGGTGGGAGTATCTTTCTACTTTCCCGCGAGAAGCAAATACCGAGGGTGGTGTCTACCCAGTCATCATGGGAACGGTTCTGCTCACGCTCTTGCTGACACTCGTTGTGACCCCGATGGGCGTGATCGCCGCGTTGTACCTTCGTGAATACGCCAAGCAGGGCTTTATCACGAGTATGATCCGAATCGCGGTCAACAACCTTGCGGGCGTACCCAGCATTGTCTACGGCGTCTTTGGGCTTGGATTCTTCTGTTACACGGTCGGGTCGTATGTCGATGTTGGCCCCTCCGAATCCACCCGTATGAATGTCATGTCTTGGTGGGTACTGCTCGTCCTGAGCGGTGTACTGATCATTGGTGCGATCGCAACGCGTCTCTGGAGCAAGCCGGATCCCGGCAAGCTGCCCGGGCGAATGAATGTCGTGCTCCAGCGACTGTCTTGGCTCGTTTGGGGTGTGAGTGTGGTTTGTGTCGTGATGCTCGTCGCGGGAACACCATATTTCAACGGGTTGTTCGAGGCCCGCGCAAGCAAGGGGACTCCGACATTCGGTGCTCGCGGCTTGCTCTGGGCATCACTCACCCTGGCGCTGCTCACGCTGCCTGTCGTCATCGTCGCGACGGAAGAAGCGATTGCCGCCGTGCCCAACTCGATGCGAGAAGGAAGTTACGGCTGCGGGGCCTCAAAATGGCAGACGATGCGTCGTATCGTGCTGCCCGGAGCCCTGCCCGGAATCCTCACAGGGGCGATCCTCGCGATGGCCCGAGGGGCAGGTGAGGTGGCACCGCTCATGCTCGTGGGAGCAGTGAAGCTGAATCAAGATCTCCCGATTGACGGTGAAGCTCCGTTCCTGCATGCGGATCGCAGTTTTATGCACCTCGGGTTCCATATTTATGACCTGGGGTTCCAGAGCCCGGATTCTCAGGCCGCTCGTCCGCTCGTATGGACCACCACGCTGTTGTTCCTCAGCATCGTGTTTGCACTCAACCTGCTCGCAATCGTATTGCGGGCCAAAGTACGCTCACGCATGGCAGGGCCTACGGTATGATGATAATGGATACACCCTCGACAAATCAGAGCAACAAGACATCCGGCATGACTCGCTCGGTCGCATACGAACCGAAGGGTGATGCCAAGAGTGTCAACTACGCGGTCATCGATGCGATCCGAAATGGTGCCGTGCCTGAGCCCACAATGCATCCAGAGGTCCAGGCCCCTGATGCGGTGATCGACATCCAGAAGTTCAACCTCTGGTACAACCAGGACGCGAAAGCACTACACGATGTACAGATGAAGGTCCCCCGCGGCGCGGTCACGGCACTGATTGGCCCATCTGGGTGTGGTAAATCCACGCTGCTGCGATCAATTAATCGGATGAACGATCTGATTGATGGTGTCCGAGTCGATGGCGAGATCACCCTCAATAACTCCCCAATCTACGCCCCTTCCGTGGATGTTATCGAACTGCGGAAGCGTCTCGGGATGGTTTTCCAGAAGCCCAACCCGTTCCCGATGTCGATCTATGAGAATGTGGTGTATCCACTCCGGATCGATGGGGAACGCCGCAAGGCCGTTCTCGATGAGGCCTGTGAAAAGAGTCTGCGTTCTGCTGCGATCTGGGACGAGGTAAAGGATCGACTCAAATCATCCGCACTCGGTCTCTCTGGCGGTCAACAGCAGCGCCTCTGCATCGCTCGCGCAATTGTTGCAGACCCGGAGGTGCTCCTGCTCGACGAGCCATGCTCGGCACTGGACCCGGTCGCTACCCTCAAAATCGAAGAGCTCATTAACGAAATCTCGGAGCGTTACACGGTGCTCATCGTGACGCACAACATGCAGCAGGCCGCGCGGGTCTCGGATTTCACGGCGTTTATGTACCTTGGGCGTCTTGTTGAGTATGGCCCGACCGCATCGATCTTTCAGAAGCCGAAGCTCATCGAAACCGAGCATTATGTCTCGGGTCGTTTCGGTTGAGCTGTGGCTGCTAGACTGTCTTGTCTAGAGAATCTTTGTACATCTGCGTAAAGCAAGGTGATTTCGTGGACTGCGCAGATGAAATGTCGATAAGTAGGACTACGATTGTACTAGGGCCGGTGAGTCTGGTCCTTGAGTCCGATAGTCGATTGCAAAACCGGCGTGGAATCGAGGGTTTTGCGGTTTGACAAGGGAGAGTCATGAGCTCTGCACCCGAACCTACCGTGCCGTCCGTAAATCAGTGGAGCGCTGCATACCTCGAAGAGCAGTACAAGCTCTATCAGCAGGATCCCAGCCAGCTTGATGCGGCCACCCGTTCATTCTTTCAGGGCTTTGACCTTGCTCATGCCGGAGAACTCAGACTCTTCGGATCATCGCAGCAGGCGTCCTCTGGATCGCCTGCTGCCCCGGTGAGTGCTGGGCCAACCAAGATCACCCCAACCGTGGGGCGTCCTGCTGGTAAGGCGACCCATTTCGAAGCGATTGTCGATGACTTCATCGGTGCGTATCGCGATCAGGGACACCTGTGTGCCAAGATTGATCCGTTCGGTCGAGAGCGTGAACGTCCGGAATCGCTCTCTTTGGCCTACCACGGGCTGACCGAGGCAGATCTCGAGCGAACGGTTGATGGCTCGAGTATGGGCCTTGGGGCAAAGATCCCACTGGGACAGGTCATCGAGTACCTCGAACAGATGTACTGCTCGTCCATCGGTGTCGAGTTCATGCATGTCGCTGATACGGAGCAACGCGCTTGGCTGCTCGAACGCTTTGAAACTATCGGCGGCAAACTCGATCTGGAGAAACCGGAGAAAACGGCGGTTCTCGAACAGCTTACCCGATCAGAATCCTTCGAGAAGTTCCTCGGCAAACGCTACCCTGGCGAAAAGCGATTCTCGCTTGAGGGGGCGGAATCACTGATCCCGATGCTGGATCACATGATCGAAGCGTTCTCGAACCTCGGGGTTGAAGAGGTCGTGTTTGGGATGGCTCATCGGGGCCGACTCAATGTCCTCCACAACACGATCGGAAAAACCCTCGAACAGATCTTTACAGAGTTTGAAGAGAACTGGTCTGAAGGCTTCGCCGATGGTGGCGGGGATGTGAAATACCATCGCGGCTACTCAGGCACACGCCGATTGAGCAACGGACGCATGGTCCATGTCGCGATGGCAAGCAACCCGAGCCATCTTGAAGCGGTGAATGGCGTTGTTGAAGGTCGTTGTCGCGCCAAGCAACGCCTCCGTGGCGACGAAAGCCGGGAACGAGTCGTACCGATCCTGATTCATGGCGATGCTGCGATCATCGGGCAGGGCATCGTTCAGGAAGTGCTCAACTTCTCCCAGCTCCCGGGCTACACCACCGGTGGCACGGTTCATGTCGTTGTCAACAATCAGATCGGCTTCACCACTCTTCCCGAAGAGGGTCGGTCGAGCCGGTATTGCACGGACATTGGCAAGCTGATTGATGCGCCGATATTCCATGTCAACGGCGATGACCCCGAGGCGGTTGTCACCGTGGCTCAGATCGCGTCCGAGTTCCGCCAGCGATTTAAACGCGACGCGTTTATCGATCTCATGTGTTACCGCAAATACGGGCACAATGAACAGGATGAGACAAGCTTTACTCAGCCGATCATGGCCGGCAAGATCAAGAAGAAGCCCTCTGTACTCAAAATCTACACCGAGAAACTGCTCGCTGAGAATGTGATCAATGAGGCCGATCGTCAATCGATCCTCTCACGGCTCAATGAGTCGCTCGAGAAAGCCCAGAAAGCGGCACAAGATACCCCGAACGATCCCACGATTGATCCTGGGAGTGCACGCTGGGATGGCCTGACACATAAGTTCAACTATGAGCCGGTGGATACAGCGGTCTCGATGGAGCAGATCGAAGAAGTCGCGAACGCGATCGGATCTGTCCCAGAAGGATTCAAGCTCAACCCCAAGCTCAAGCGTCTGCTGGAAGAGCGCAAGAATCTTCCCAACGCGGATCTGATCTCCTACGCCGACGCGGAGCAACTCGCATACGGGACGCTGCTTGCGGAAGGGCATCCGGTTCGACTTTCAGGGCAGGATTGCATGCGAGGAACATTCTCGCACCGCCACGCGGTCGTGCGGGACTTCGATTCGGGCGAGCCGTACACGCCGCTCAACTCGATTCGCGAACTCGGGACCGAAGGGACCGCGACCCCGCCTGGGAGTGAAGGCTCGGATGGCAGGCCCCGGCAGGCGAAGTTCTGTGTATACAACTCCCCGTTGTCCGAGGAGGGTGTGCTCGCGTTCGAGTACGGCTACTCGCTGGGCGACCCCGGGATGCTCATCATCTGGGAGGCACAGTTCGGCGATTTCTACAACGGTGCACAAGCAATCGTTGATCAGTTCATCGCGTCGGCAGAGATCAAATGGGATCGCTGGAGTGGGCTCACCATGCTCCTCCCGCATGGTTACGAGGGCGCAGGCCCCGAGCACAGCTCGGCGCGTCTTGAGCGGTTCCTCCAGCTCTGCGGCACAGACAACATGTTCGTCGTCTACCCGACGACCGCAGCACAGACATTCCACATGCTCCGTCGTCAGGTGAAAGCAAACTATCGCAAGCCGTTGATCGTTATGTCGCCAAAGAGCTACCTGCGAATCCCAACGAGCCCGGTGCATGAGCTCATCGACGGTCGATTCCACGAGATGCTGGACGATCCTCGTTTCGAGCAGGACGGATGGGATCGCTCGAAGGTGAAGCGAGTGATTCACTGCGTGGGCAAGATCTATCACGAGCTCGATGCTCGTCGCGTTGAGCGCGACGATCGCACGATCGCGATCGTGCGGATCGAGCAGATGTACCCCTTCCACGCGGACCTGCTCAATGAGCTCAATGGTCGATACCCCAAGGATGCGGAGCGTGTGTTTGTGCAGGAAGAAACCTACAACGCGGGGGCGGCGCAGTTCATCCTCGACAAGATTCACACGCGTTTGGGTTGGGATCGTTGGGAGTACATCGGGCGTCAGCGTTCGAGCACGCCCGCGACGGGCTCCAAATCGCAGCACAAACTTGAGCAGGAAAAGATCCTCACGGATGCGATCGGGCCAAAGCCCGAGAGCGAATCAAACAAAAACAACAAGGTCGCCGCGGCTCAGGCTTAACCCGACGACAGCATTCGATTAGACCAAGGCGGATTGAACACCATGGCAACAGAAATCGTCATCCCAAATGTCGGCGAATCGGTTACGAGCGGCATCATCTCCGCGTGGACCGTCGAGGACGGCGCGTATGTCGAACGCGATGAAACCGTTCTTGAGCTCGAAACAGACAAGGTCACGATGGAAGTCCCCGCACCGGCGGCGGGCATCGTCAAGCACGGCGCGAACGAGGGTGACGAGGTCGATGTCGGCGCCGTCGTTGGCTCGATCGATGAATCCGCAGAGAAGCCCGCGGACTCAGGCGGTGGGGGCGATTCCGCTCCAGCGTCTGCGCCCGCGCCCGACGCGTCCAAGCCCGAACCCGCACCCGAACCGGCAACCGCTCCGTCAGCGCCCGCTGCTTCCGCAACCGCGGTCGCGACAGCACCCGCGACCGCTGCTCCAGCATCGAACGCGGATGTCAAGGCGACCCCGCTTGCACGCAAGCTTGCGGATGATCAGGGTGTCGATCTCAAGCAGATCTCAGGCACCGGTGCCGCGGGTCGTATCCGCGAACAGGATGTCCTCGCGTGGATCCAGACGCACCAGAACGGCGCGGCGTCCGCACCTGCATCGTCACCCGCAACGGCTTCGGCTCAGCGTGAAGTCCGTGAGGAACGCATGAGCCCCATGCGGCAGGCCATCGCGTCGCGACTCGTCGAGGCGCAGCAGACCGCGGCGATGCTCACGACCTTCAACGAGGTCGACATGGGCGCCGTCATGGACCTCCGCAAGCAGCACAAAGAGGCCTTCAGCGAGAAGCACGGCATCAACCTCGGGTTTATGTCCTTCTTCGTCAAGGCCTGCACCCAGGCGCTCGAGAAGTTCCCGCTGATCAACGCATACATCACACAGGGCGCCAACGGCAAGCCGGCGATCCAGCACCACAGCTACAAGGATGTCGCGATCGCGGTCTCAGGTCCCAAGGGCCTGGTCGTGCCGGTGCTCCGCAGCGCCGAGACCATGAGTTTCGCGGAGATCGAAGGCAATATCAAGGACATGGCGCTGCGTGCACGCGACGGGAAGATCTCCCTCGAAGAAATGCAGGGCGGCACCTTCACGATCACCAACGGCGGGATCTTCGGATCGTTGATGTCCACCCCGATCCTCAACCCGCCGCAGAGCGCGATCCTGGGGATGCACGGGATCAAGAAGCGTGCAATCGAGTACCCCAACGGTTCAGGGCAGATCGCGCTGCGTCCGATGATGTACCTCGCGTTGAGCTACGACCACCGGATCGTTGATGGCGCGGAAGCGGTGCAGTTCTTGGTCTCGATCAAGGATGCGATTGAGGATCCGGCGCGGTTGATGCTGGATCTGTGATGATCTTCAGTGCGTATCGGTTCCCATGGGGCCCGATCTCGTCAACCCAAAGTGGATGTATCTCAAAGCGATTGGGTTTGTCCTGATCGCTTTCTTATGCGCGGCGGGGTTGGTCTTACGCTCTATGAAGATCGAGACCGCGTTGCTCGTCCTGCTCCTCATCTGGGCATCGGCACGAGCGTACTACTTCTGTTTCTATGTCATAGAGAGGTACATCGATCCAGAGTTCAAGTTTGCAGGGCTCGGTTCGGTGTTGCGTTATGTCTTGAAATCCAGCCGAGTCAATGACCCAGATGCGTGAGCATCCCTTCGCACGCTCGCGTCAGCATCTCATACACCTTATCAAACCCATCGTCCCCGCCGTAGTACGGGTCGGGGACATCGAGCGGCGACTCAAGCGACGGGTCGAAGGAGCGCATGAGCGGCGCTTTCTGGATCGGTGTGCCCATCTCGACGATGTCCTCGTGGTTCTGGCGATCCATCGGAATCAACCAATCGAACGCGTGCGGGTCACGAGCCGCGTCGAACTGGCGGGCGCGGAGGTGTGCGATATCGAGCCCGTATTTGCTCGCGACGAGGACCGAGCGTGGGTCAGGGGCTTTGCCGACATGCCATGACCCGGTGCCGCACGAGTCGATGTGGAACCGATCGCTCAATCCGCGCTGCTCAACGAGTTGTGTGAATATGCCTTCTGCGAGCGGAGAGCGACAGATGTTCCCCAGACAGACGAACAGGACGCTTGTACGCGATGAGTCATTCTTGTCACACATGGATCTCGGCCTCTCTCCGGATCGGGTCGGGGGCGCGTGTGGCGAGCAGATCGTCGAGGGCTTCAATAACAGGGCCTGCGACGCCGGGCGCACGCGAGAGCCCCGCGCGTCCGCCGTGTGTGAGACGCAAGACGGGGGTATCGAGGTTCTCGCAGAGTCGTTCGATGAGGGTGGATGCGCCGGTCCCGTTAAAACACGGATGGATCAGCACATCGAATATTGGAAGCATCGTGATGATCGGGTCGTGCGCGATCAGGAACCTGAAGTGGTTCCCCAAACCATGATGGTGCCGACGGGCTGCGGTGAGGTGGCTCGCTCCGTGTGGGACGACCGCGGTGAGGTTGAACCCCGAAACATCCAGCAATCCCATCAGAAAGCCAACGGCTCGCGCATCGATATCGCTCGGGCGATCCGCGAGAAATCCGATGCTGATCGATTCGCGATCGATGCCAATCGAAGCGCGGGAGTATGACTGCTCGGGGATCACGGGGTCCAAGGTAAGCCGATTGAGAACCGAGTCGAGCTCGGCCTGATTGTTTCTCGATTCCCATACAGTGCGATCTGGCCGCTCGAAGACGCGGACATGGATCCGCGATGAAACGCGTCGTGTGGCGAGATCAGGGCGGGTCGAAATCAGATCCACGGGGCACGGGATCCCGCGAAGCAGCGGGGTGAGTTCATCGTCCCAGCAGATGACACGATCGGTTTGCTTGGCCAGCTTCCGGATTGGCCGGGCGAGCATGTTGATGTGTCCGAGCGGTGGAGCGAACCGGTGGTGATGCTTGAGTCCGATCGCCTGTGCGGATCGTTCACTTGAGTCGTCTCCGATGAGCACAACCCGTCCGCGCGGTGTCAGGCCCCTCGCGATGGCTTGGGCGCACAAATACGCTGGCATGGTGCGTCCGACTGGCACGCGCGAGCCAGATGGGCGAGTCGGCGCACTGACCAGATGGATGATGTCGGGTTGTGGGGGCGTCGCGATCACCGCCGGAATAATACCGTCTCGGTGATCTCATGCTTGTAGAAAAGCTGCGCAAGTCCCAGTCCCGCTCGCTGGGCCAGCTCATTCTCAATTTCCACCCGTTCACCGGTCGACATCGGACCCGTGCCCGGTCGCTGGGGAATCTGAACATTGATCGAGTGCCCACGCTCATCGGTTGGCCATACGCGTGAGCTGTCGCGTGTGTCGATGATTTTCACGCGCATCGTGGCACGAGGGAGATACGCGCCAACCTCAGGGGAGAGTGAGAAATCGGTCACGACAGCATAGATAACGATATCCGCATCGACGCTCTCGCCAAGCTCAGAGATGCTCATCTGCTCGCCGTACTGCTCGTTGCTCGCGGCGGTGAGGATCCCGCGTGGATCAACCATGTCAACGAGGATCCGTTTCTGGAGCAGCTCGTCTGTGGTGCGTTTCGCGATCGCGTAACGCAGGCGGCGTTGCGTGATTCTGCTGGATGGATCATCAACAAAGACGACCGTACGCGCGTTCTCTTCGAGCGTGAACTGCGGCTCGACCTTGCCCGGCCCATGGATCGCGTACGCGACCGGGGTGATGACATTGCACCCCGGCGCAGGGATCAGGGTGATGATCGCGACGATGAACGCGAACGAAATGGATGCGATGGTTCTCATGCTGATGCTACTCGTTCCGTTCGAGATTCAATAAGGGATGATGTTTGACTCTTCGTGAGTGTAGAAGAGCCAAGCAATACGGTTCGTGAGCCGGTTTGCGATTTCAGTGTTGACCGCGGCCTCAGGGATCTCGGTTCGCATAAGACCACCCATGTCTGGGAATGAAACGCGGAGCGCTTTCTCGTATACCGGGTCGTCCGGGAACGGTGAGTCGCTCTCATAGACCGTCACAATGCAGGATGCGGACCCATCCCAGATGTACTGATTGCCCGGCTCATGCAAGCGATATTCTGTCAGCTCGATGACAATGAGGCGTTGCACTTCGAGCATCTCAGCGACTTCGCTGCGTGGCATCGCGGGCCACTGGGGTGTGTTATACAGCACGGTGAGCAGATCGGTGCTCGGGATGGCATGCGAGGGGCGAGCGTTCTGGATGAGTCGGTCATTGACACGCTGTGTGATGCGTGCCGCGATCCCAGGGTTCACGCCCTCGATCATCCGGTCAGCGCTGACGACAACCGTGAACGATTTCCCGGCGATCCCCTCATACTCAGCCTCAACCTCCGATGTGCCGGTTCTCTTGTATGACTCTGCCATACCGCCAATCGTGGCGCCGATGATGCAACCGCTCAGATTCAGCATGACCAGCGTCAGGGCGCTGCATGCGAGGATTGCTTTGATGATCTTGGTTGAGAGCATGATGTTCCCTGTATTCCGAGTTTACCAGGTAATGAGTTTGTATACCCAGGCGAGCAGGAGCATGAGGCCGAGCAGGATGAAGATACGAGGTCGCAATGCAGGTTGGATCATGGTCCCGATCCTGGCACCCGTTATGGCCTGAGTAGCCCCACCCCAAAACATGATGCTTGTCAGCACCACGAGAAACGCGCCCATCGGTTGATTGATGATGGACGAGAGCCATTGTCCTTCGCCAGCGTGCGCGAACGATGTAGTCATGCCGCAGGTAATGCAGGGTCTGTCGAGTGTCACGGCCCACATGCACGGCTTGAGCCCGAGCTGGGTGTGTGTGCCGTGCCCGTCTGCGGCTGGTTGCATCCAGGCCCCCATACCGAGCACACCGATAGACACGATCGCGATGCACGCCGCGAATACGCGTGAGGAGAGATTCGCACGCAGCGGTTGCGTGCGTTCATGGACGCGGTTCAGAGTTGTGTGGTCGGCGGGTTCGCTCATGTGCATACGGGTATACGCTCGACTTGCCCTGCCAGATCCGTGCGAAAGCTGCTGATCGTCGGATCAGTCGAACTTGAACACACCCTTTCGGTACCCGTATAGGTACGCGACGAGGGTCGTCAGCAGGAAGAAGAGGATGCGGAGCAGCCAAATGGCCGACGCGTCGCTCATCGGGTCGAGATTTGTAAATGTCTGTGCCCAGGGGTACAGGAAGATGACTTCGACATCGAAGACAAGGAAGACCATCGCGATCAGATAGAACCGGATGTTAAAGCGCTTGCGTGCAGTCCCTACGGGGGTCATGCCCGATTCGTAGGTCTCACCCTTGCGTTCACCCGCGCGGCGAGGGCCGAGCAGGAAGGTGCCGACAAGGTTAATAACCCCGAATCCGATGGCCGCAAGGATCATCAGGAAGATCGGGAGGTATGCACCGATTTCGTTGCTTTCCGCGAGTGTCAGCATGCGTCAATAGCCCGTTTCAGGTCTTCGTTGCTCGCCCTCCGTGGCGATCGAGATGAATGATAGCACACACGAACCCCGAGTGCATTTGTGGAGCAGAATCCTCGATCTGATCCACAGCTCAGCTCCGTCTGCCAGTTTGGCACCCAACTGCCGGAGATGACGCCGAGTGTCAGGGATTTTTGACCGGATCGGGTGGGATTCGATGATGGTTGAGACTGCAGATTGGCACGACGATTGCCCACTATCCCCCGCAGACGGTGCGCACGCGTGCCGTGGAACGGAACGGAAAGACACATCGGCCGGGTAGACCTGATTCCCCGGCATTCGAATCTCTGAAAGTGGAGAAGCATACAGATGGCATCCAAAGAACTGACTTTCGACATCGAAGCCCGCCAGGCACTCCTGGCGGGGGTTGAGAAACTCGCCAACGCGGTGAAAGTGACGCTCGGCCCACGCGGCCGCAACGCCGTCATCGACAAGTCGTGGGGCGGCCCGACCGTCACCAAGGACGGCGTGTCCGTCGCGGAAGAGGTCGAACTCGCGAACGCCGCCGAGAACATGGGCGCCAAGCTCGTGAAGGAAGCGTCCTCAAAGACCTCCGACGACGCCGGCGACGGCACCACGACCGCGACTGTTCTCGCCGAGGCCCTCTTTAAGGAAGGGCTCCGTTACATCGCCTCGGGCGTCGACGCCAACGCGCTCGTCCGCGGCATGAAGAAGGCTATCGAGATCTCTGGCAAGGCGATCGACGACCTCGCCACCCCCGTGGATGGCAAGAAGGACATCCAGAATGTCGCGACCATCTCGGCCAACAACGACCCCGAAACCGGCAAGATCATGGCCGACGCGTTCGAGAAGGTCGGCAAGGACGGCGTCATCACCGTCGAAGAGGGCAAGGGCTTCGAGACCGATGTCACCGTCGTCGAGGGTATGCAGTTCGACCGCGGGTTCCTCTCGCCGAACTTCGTCACCGATCCTGAAGAGATGAAGGTCGAGTTCGACAAGGCCCTCGTCCTTGTCCACGAAGACAAGATCGACAACATCCAGAAGCTCGTGCCGCTGCTTGAGAAGGTCATGGGCGCGAAGAAGCCGCTCCTGATCATCGCTGAGGACATCACCGGCGAAGCGCTGAGCACCCTCGTCATCAACAAGCTCCGTGGCACCCTCCAGGTCTGTGCGGTCAAGGCACCCGGCTACGGCGACCGCCGCAAGCAGATGCTTCAGGACATCGCGGTCCTCACCGGCGGCGAGGCCTTCATGAAGGACCTCGCGACTGACCTCGACAAGATCGAGCTCTCGCAGCTCGGCATCGCGAAGAAGGTCGAGATCAGCGCCGACAACACCGTCATCATCGAGGGTGCCGGCGAGACCCGCGACATTCAGAACCGCATCGAGCAGATCCGCATGGAGATCGACAACTCCACCAGCGATTACGACCGCGAGAAGCTCCAGGAGCGCCTCGCGAAGCTCTCAGGCGGCGTCGCGCAGATCAATGTCGGCGCCGCGTCCGAAGCGGAACTCAAGGAGAAGAAGGCACGCGTCGAGGACGCCCTCCACGCGACCCGGGCGGCGCTCGCAGAGGGCATCGTCCCCGGCGGCGGCGTCTCCTTCATCCGTGCCCAACAGGCCATCGAGAAGACCCGCGAGTGGAAGAGCGTCTACGGCAAGGCGAAGGAAGTCACCTCCGACGACATCGGTCAGGTGAAGTTCGACTTCGCGGCCGGCATGAATGTCGTCTACCGCGCCCTCGAGGTGCCCCTGCGGACCATCGCGGAGAACGCCGGTGCCAAGGGCTCCGTCGTCGTCGCCAAGGTCGCCGAGCAGGAAGGCAGCAACGGGTACAACGCGCTGACGGATACCTACGAGGACCTGATCAAGTCCGGCGTCATCACCCCGGCCAAGGTCGATCGCAGCGCCCTGACCAACGCGGGCTCGGTCGCGACCGTCCTGCTCGCAGCCGACTGCATCGTCACCGACAAGCCCGAACCCAAGGAACCCGCCGGCGCAGGCGCTGGCGCTGACCCGATGGGTGGCATGGGCGGAATGGGTGGTATGGGCGGCATGCCTGGAATGGGCGGCATGGGCGGTATGCCGGGCATGGGCGGCATGGGGTTCTAACCCCTCACGCATCCCGTTCATCACAAGCAACAACAACACACTGCAAGAGCAGTTTGGAGATACAGAACAATGGCAGTCAAACCACTTGAAGATCGCGTGCTGGTGAAGCCAGTGGAGAAGGAATCCGTCACCTCGTCGGGGCTCTACCTGCCCGAGTCGAGCAAGGAAAAGCCGATCCACGGCACCGTCGTCGCCGTCGGCCCGGGCAAGCGCCTGGAGAACGGCAACCTGGCCACGATGAGCGTCCAGAAGGGTGACATCGTTGTGTACGCCTCGTACGCGGGGACGGAAGTTGAAGTGAATGGCGAGAGCCACCTCGTCATGCGTGAGTCCGAGCTGCTGGGCGTGATGCAGTAAGTTTGAGGGACTAGCCACTGGCCACTAGCCACTAGGGGAAAGAGTGACAGAAGCGATTCGGTCATATCGAGACTTAGAGGCTTGGCGATTGGCGATTCGGTTGACGAAGGTTGTGTATCGGATGTCTGAGCACTTTCCCAGTGATGAGCGATTTGGATTGACGAGTCAGATTCGTCGTGCCGCGGTTTCGATCGCATCCAACATCGCAGAGGGCTGGGGGCGAGGCTCGACATCGGATTACGCAAGATTCCTCCGCATGGCGCGGGGTTCAATGTACGAGGTTGAGACACAGGGGCTGATCGCCCTTGAACTCGGCTTCGTGGAAAAGGATAAGTTCGAGTTTTTCGAGCAGACAATCGATGAGGCAGGCCGCGTGCTCGCGGGTTTGCTCAGAAGCATCGAGAACAAACTCTAACCCTAGTGGCTAGTCCCCAGTGGCTAGTCCCTGAGGGACTCCGAAGGAGTACCACCATGAGCAGCAAACAAATCATGTTCGAGGACAAAGCGCTCCTCGAGATGAAAAAGGGTGTCGACAAGATCGCCGACGCCGTCAAGTGCACGATGGGGCCCGCGGGCCGTCATGTCGTCATCGAGAAGTCCTACGGCGGTCCTCATGTGACCAAGGACGGCGTCTCGGTCGCCAAGGAAATCGAGCTCCCCGAGCAGTTCGAGTCCATGGGCGCCAAGATGCTCTACCAGGTCGCCAAGAAGACCGGCGACAAGGCGGGCGACGGGACAACCACCGCGACCGTCCTCGCGCAGGCGATCTTCAACGAGGG
>DDGE01000071.1:156905-157067 GCA_002337545.1 Phycisphaerales bacterium UBA1910
CGACTACAAGAAGGTCGCGACGGTCTCCTCGAACCACAACGCCGAAGTCGGCGAGCTGATCGCGGAAGCAATCTCCAAGGTCGGCGCTGAAGGCGTCGTCGAAGTCGAAGACGGCAAGAGCTCCGAAACCACCCTCGACTATGTCGAAGGGATGCAGTTCGA
>DDGE01000041.1:0-1640 GCA_002337545.1 Phycisphaerales bacterium UBA1910
CGCCGAATGGCGCATAAAGCTCTTCCGGGGGAGGTGTTCCGCCTCTGGCGGAACGGAGGGGGTCCCCAGAACAACCAACCTATCTGGGTGCCTTGCTTTGACCCGCTAGGGCAAAGCAGGATCTCAACCACTTCCAGTTGAATCAGCTATGCAAGTACAACGATCTCGAACGCGCATAAAAAACGCCCGCAACCGCGGGCGTCTCATCAAACTCAACAATCATCCGCAAACGACTCGTCATACGCCTCCAACGGCCGGATCCCCTGATGGATCCAGTACGCATCGTCCATGGGAGTCAACTTGCCCTCCCGCTGCACGGGCTCCTCTTTGACCTCAAGCTCGACCGGCTCGGGCTCAGCATCCTGCTCGCGCTTCACTGGTATCCCCGGCGTGGTCGATACGCGGCCGCCAACCTTGTATACCTTGCCTGACAAGCCGACCACCTCGTCTCCATCTTCCCATGGATACCCAATGAACTCATAGGTCTTCTTCTCGCCATCGACCTCGACCAATCGAACAGGGATCCCATCGTGCATATCCCCTATAGGAGAATGCACCGATCCAGTGGTCAGCGTGCCATACTCTTCTTTCCAACCCGCACGCCGCTCCGCAGCCAAGATTTCGATCAGCCCACGATGTGATTCGATCATCTCGGAAAAGCGTCTGTCGGCTTCCTCCTGCGTCATCGCTCCGACATCAACCTGCAAACTAAACGCTCTTTGAGATATCTCCATCTCCTGAGCGAGTTTCATGAGCTGGAATGACAACTGTGATTGAAAGGACAAGACCGCGTCCCGGCGATTCAGCTCACCGGCATCAACCTTCTCCTCAAGCTCTTCCTGAAAAACAGACAAGCTTGACTCAGCATCCGACATGCCCAGCACGCGGCCTCGGAACCGCTCCTCAATCTTGAAAGGGATACGACCAACGAACCAATCGATACGCTGTTCCAGTTCCTCGCCGCTCACACCCTCCGCGACCCGATCAGCCCGGAACGCGGCAAGCTCGGCCTCCAACTCCTTCTCAAAATCAGAGCCGGGATAGACCACCTCGTGGTACGCACGACGCGCCTGCTCAACACTCAGCTCACCAGACTCCACACCCGCACGAATAGCCGCGACCGTATCATCGCGCGGCGTCTCCCTGGTCAACGCCGCGTGCGTATACCCCGCGCCAGCAATCAACGCACCCGCTGCAAACACCATCAACGCTCGCCCGACCCCAATCGAGCGGTCTGAATCCGAACCATCAACCAATCGCATAATCCGCTTCATCAATGAACCTCCCTGCAGCCCGAGCACCGCCCGCGTCTGCAACCGAACCTCTTCAAGCTCCGTGAGCGCCCGCGCATACGCCACCGCGTCCCCACACATCCGCACCGCCGCGTCATCGCAGCAGTGCTCACGCTCGCCCCGCGCCTGGCGGGACATCCACCAGACCACCGGGTGATAGAACAGCACCGTCTCGATCAGCACCTGCACCATGTTCACCACATGGTCATACCGGCGCACATGCGCCAGCTCGTGCGCAAGCACCATCCGCACCTGCTGCGGGCTCATCATCGTGAGCACGCTCGCCGGCACCACAACCACCGGCACAACCACCCCCACCACCATCGGGCACCGCGCACGCTCGCTCAC
>DDGE01000041.1:1831-13623 GCA_002337545.1 Phycisphaerales bacterium UBA1910
GTCCACTCCGCCCGCGATGCAACAAGCCCGCGCGTCCGAAGAAGCCACGCCGCCCGCCACTGCATCACATACCGCACGCTCACGAACGCAAACCCAGTCGCCCACAACATCGCCACGATCTCAAAGAACCCCACCGACGCAACATCCGCAGCATCCGACAATCCAGACACCGGGACAGCCGCATCCGCGCCCCCGAGCACTCCACCGGCGATCCCCAACAACTCCACCGGCCGCTCAACGCGCACACCCACCGCAAAGGTCCGCACAAACCACGCCGCGCACACCAGCAGCCCCACGCACCAAACCGCGTAACGAAGACCCGCACGACGAGAGCACATCGCACCAGCCGCGGCAAGAGCACCAACCAGCGCACACTGCCATAACGACTGCACCACCGCGTGCCCAAGCGCAAACGCGCACCGCTCGATGATCATCAACCACTCGTTCACGATGCGCCCCCCTCAAGTTTGTCAAGCATGCTGCGGATCTGGGCAAGCTCCTCCGCGCTCGCCTCACGCATACTCAGCGCCTGCAGCACCAGGTTCCCCGCCGAACCGCTGAACGCCCCGTCCATCACATGACCCAGCATCTGCTTCTGCGTCTTCTCACGCGGGATCGCTGCTGAAAAAACCTGAGGCCGAACGCTCGCGTCCTTCGTCAGCAGCCCCTTCTCAACCATGATCTGCATGTGCTTGAGCACCGTCGTCTGCCCGGTCTCCGACTCCGCGCTCAGCACCCCGTGCACCTCACGCACCGTCGCCGACCCCAGATCCCAGATCACCCCCAGGATCGCCAGCTCCGCATCCGTCGGCTTCTTCGCCACCGCTTTCTTGGACCGCTTTCTCTTCGCCATCAATCACCTCCGCAGACCATGTCTACGAAGATCTTCGTCAATTCACGACGCGACGCAACCCCGATTCTCACAAATTGACAAAATTTTCGTCATTCACCCAACGACAGGGCCGCCCCGCCAGCAACCCGCCGGCTCAAGGCGATCAGACCGACCGCGAGCAGAACACCCACGATGTCCGCGATCAGATCCCAGAGATCGAAGACGCGCCGAAACAACGGCTGGGTGGTCTCATCGAAAACCGCGAAGCACATGCCGATCACCGCCGTCCAGATCAGTCGGCGTGTTCCACACGGGCACACCCTGCCACCGAGGATGAATCCCGAGCCATAGAACAGCCAGGTCCAGACGCAGAAGACCCCGGCATGAACGATCAGATCCGTCCGGCTGAACGGGCCGGGGATATAGAGCCCAGGCCAATGCGTCGCGACCAGCAGCGCGACGGTGAAGAAAACAAACAGGGCCCGGCATTCGGGCTCGAACAGACGCTCGTTGCGGATCAAGGCTGAACCTCTTTGTGCTGCTCATCGGGGTGGCGATGCTCGATGGATTCCTTGGCGCCCTTGAGGATGCGAATCTCTGCGTCACTCAGCTCGCTCGATCGGGCAACCGCGAGGGCCCGGTCCCACTCGGCGGTGATCGTCTCGCCGAGCTTCTTGTAGTCGAGTGCGCCCGGCGCCCACATGGCGTACTGAAAGATGGTCTGCCCGAAGCTGGGACATTCGGCAAGCTTGATGTTGCGCCGGATGGGTGGGCGATAGACCCGGGCGCTGGCCCATGCGGTGCCGTTGTCGCGCTGGGACTCGAAGAACTGCTCGAGGTCGGAGACGACTTCTTTGGAGTGCGATGTCTGCGAATCGTGCATGCACAGGACAATGCCCGCGACGCGGAGGGTGGGGTTGATCTGCTCACGGACGATGCCGACGGTCTCGAGGAGTTTGCTCACGCCTTGGAGGGCCAGGAAGTGGGCCTGCATGGGGATGATGACTTCCTGCGATGCGGCAAGGGCGTTGAGGGTGAGCAGGCCGAGGGCCGGGGGACAGTCGAGGAGGATGAACTCGTGGTCGGAACTGGAGCGGGCGATGGCGTTTGCGAGGCGCTGGTTCCGGCCTGCCTGACCTGAGAGCTCGGTTTCGACAGCTGCGAGGTCGGTCTCGGCGGGGATGATTTCGAGGTTGTCGTCGACGGTGCGGATGCAGTCGGTGATGTCGATGTCTTCGTCGAGGAGGAGGTCGTAGACGGTTGGAGCGGAGTCGGGGGACTCGTTATCTTCGACGCCGACATGGAGGGTCGCGTGTGCCTGCGGGTCGAGGTCGATGATGAGGACCTTGCGTCCCTGCTGGGCGATGGCCGCGGCGAGATTGACGGTTGTGGTCGTCTTGCCGACGCCGCCTTTTTGATTCATCAGGGCGATGACGCGTACCGGCTTGGGTGGGGTGGATTCGTCCATTTCAGCGAGTATATCGGCATTTCGGTGCTGCGTGTGCGAAACGGCGATGTTGTCACTAAAACGACTTTCATGCTGGTTTCAGGTTGGTCTTCGGTGGCGTCGGTAGCTTCTTATGAGTCGGGCGGAGAACCGGCTGTGTAAGGAGGTTCGAGATGGACCGGGAAATGAAGCGGATGATGGGCGTGCTCGGGGCCTGCTGGGTCGGGGCGTTTGGGCTGGTGGTGACCGGGGTGTTGCTGGCCGTGTTTGGCGGGAGTGATGCAGTGCGGATGTTTGTGCTGGTGTTGTTGGGGGCGAGTGTGGCGAATGTGATGCTGATGCTGCTGATCCGGTTGTACACACGGCTCAAGTGCGATCTGCCCATTGTTGGTGGGATGGGGATGGCGCTGGGGTGCGCGCTGTTGCTGATCCCCAGCACGAGTGCGCTGCCTGGGAATGGGTTTGAATCAGATGGGTTGGATCATGCACGGGTTGTGCGGGCGCTGCCCGGCGATCATGTGCGTGGTCCTGTGGCCGAGGCAGTCCTTGTAGATACGACGCCGGGTGGGTACTTCCGGGTCTTGGACTGAATCGGTCTGGTTTTATTGAGCGGGGGAGGTTGAGCGCGCCTCCCCCGCTTATTTGTTTTTGGGGGGAGAGGTGGAGCTCATATCTGCTCGTGGATGATCTGGAGGTCGGGCGTGGTCTTCATGATCCGATTGATGATGGCGGCGACGGCGGCGAGGACGAGTAGGAGCGAGACGATGATCCAGGTCAGGTAGAGGGGGAAGATTCCTTCGACATAGTTTTCGTAGTGTGGCCCGATGTAGAGGACTGTTTCGGAGTCGAGGGCGGGGACGGAGACGGTGATGGATGTGGTGTCGGAGGTCATGAAGTCTGCGATGGCGTCGCGGCGCTGGGCGAGACCAAAGAACGAGGAGCGCATATAGCCATCGCGTGATGTGATCGTCAAGGGTTCTTCTGTCGCGGTGTCGATGACCTCGACGCGCAGGTCCTCGGGGAGTTGCTGCAGCGGGCGGTTGGCCGTGATGTGCGTCCCGGTGACCCGGTGCTGGATGATGTATTCCGTGTTGGGCTGCACCTCGAGGGTGATCGGTTCGGTCGGGACGGTGAGGTGGTGTCCGCTGTTGATGAAGTGGTAGTACTGGACGACGGAGGTCGTCGAGGCGGCGAGGGCGGAGGCCAGCCCGATCAGGATGAGGATGCTTGCGAGGGGGATGGTGGCCGCGGAGTTGAAGATTCGTTTGATCATGAGATGTAGATGGTACACGATCGGGTTTGGTGCTGGCGAGGATGGTGTTGATTGCTTTGCGGCGTGTTTCGATGAGATTTGCGTTGGTGGCGTGGACTCGGGCGGTGGCGGAGCTGGATGATGGTTGGGGACGCCCTCTCCGACCGCCTGCGGCAGCCACCTCCCCAGCAAACGCGGTGGAGGAGGGGTTGAGATCGGTGGTGTCTTGGATGACATCGCGGAGTGCGGCGAGGGATTGGGTTTGGAGTTCCTCGTGGATGGCCTCGCGGCGGGCGGCGTGGACGCTTTTGATGTGGGCGATGGTGCGCCGGTACTGGTCGCTCTGGGTGAGTGCGTCGAGTTGGGCGAGGGTGATGGCGTGTACTTTGCAGATGAGGATTGGCGACATGGCGGGGTTGAGGAGGTCCTCGAGTAGGGGTTCGGTGAGGGGGGGAGGAAGAGAGCCCCCCTCCGTCTGTTGCGCAGACACCTCCCCCGGAAACCCGGGGGAGGAGAAAGTACGCAAGGGTGAGTCGCCTGTGCCAACCGGTGATTGTGATTGTGTGTCTGTGCGCATGATTGCCCCTTTCGGCTGGTCGCTCGAATGAATGGGGGCGCTGGATGCGGGGTTGATGGAATTGTACTGGGTTGTTGTCGCGGCTCAAGTGCGGCGTGGGGTAGTGACAGGATATTGCGCACAGATGCGGTGATGCGGGGTGTTTTTTTGTGCGGCGAGTCGTTGCCCCATGCAACCGAAGACCTGCTTTGCCCTTCGGGTCAAAGCAGGGCACCCGTGCGCACAGAACATGTCAGTAGTGGGAAAGTTTTTGAACGCGAAGATCGCGAAGGGCTCGAAGAGGGGAACAGAGGGGACTGAACGCAGAGGGCGCGAAGATTACGCAGAGGCGCAGAGAAGAGGGGATTGGGATTTGGAAGAGCACCACTGCGCCGGGGCGGCGAGTGGTGGCACCCGGAGGAGTCCGGAGAAAGGGGAGAATTTGGGGTGTTTTGATGGGGGGGTGGGGTCTGGTACACTTGGTTGGTAGGAAACGGTAACGCAACATATACGAAAAGGGGTACACGATGGCACGCAGGATCGGAACGCTTTCACGCCGGGTCGCTTTGGGGGTTCTTGGGGCCGGTGTGCTGGCAGCGTATGGGGGGATAATCGGCGGGGCGCGGGATGGGGAGCGATTGAAGATTGAGGAGAAGGCGATGCAGGTGCGGTTTCTGGAGATCGTGACGCCGGAGATGGAAGCGACCTGCGCGGCGCTCGAGGCGGTGCACGGCGTGACCTTCGGTGAGCTGGTGGCTGAGTTGGGGAACGCGCGCACGGCGAAGCTTGCCGGCGGGGGTGTGATCTCGGTTCGTGCGCCGATGGCGGAGCATGAGACGCCGGTGGTGCGGCCGTATGTGCTGGTGGATGACATCGAGGCGGCGGTGAAGGAAGCGGAGGCGAAGGGTGCGATGATCGCGCATCCTCCGTTGGAGATCCCGGGTCAGGGGACCTTTGCGATTTATATCCTTGGGGGGATTCAGCACGGGTTGTGGGAGGATTGAGTGCGGGTGCGTTCGGTGGTTTGATTTTGAACGCAGAGGGCGCGGAGATCGCGCGGAGGCGCTGAGCAGAAGGTGAGATTTGGTGGTCTGTCAGTGCGCGGTGATTGGGGTGCGTTGTGTGCCGCACTCGGGGCAGTCGGTTTGGTGGCTGGGGAGATTGGTGAGGACATAGCTGCAGTTGAGGCAGATGTCGTAGCCCCGGTCATGGAGTTCGCGTCTGAGTTGTGGGATGTATCCGAAGTGGAGGTAGATATATGCCTGGATGACGCCGGCGATTGGCAGGCCGATGGACCAGAGCAGGATGATGTAGAGGTTTGCGTTGTTGCCCGCGTTGAGCAGGTAGAGGGTTGAGCCGATGAGGATGATGCCCGTGAGCATGAAACACATGAAGAACAGGTAGCGCTTGGACCCTTGGCCCATCAGTTTCTGGGAGACGGCCCGTGCGATGTCGGTCTGAACTCGCTTAGGGATCGCGAGTTGCGGGTCGGACATGATTGGGTTGAAGAATGACATGGTCCGGGGAGTATACAGGGGATGGGGTGTGTGGTTGAAGATGCGGGTTGCCGGGGACGGTCAAGCCGTGGCACCGGGCCTGTCTAGTTGCGTCGTGAGATCAGTTCTTCGATGACCTTGACGACGATCAGCACCGCGATCGCGATCCAGAATGCGTTGAGGGCGGAGACGACGAAGACGAAGTGGGCCAGCAGGAACGCGATGATCGCGAGGACCCATGCGAGGCAGCCGATAGCGACCTCGATCATGTCCGATGCTCCGGGTGTCTTTCGTTTCTTCTTCCTGCTCATCCGGGCACAGCGTAGCACCTAGCCCGATGCTGTGTGGCCGTCTTCGCACTGAAGATCCTGCTTTGCCCTTCGGGTCAAAGCAGGGCATCCGCGGCCGATGTCCCCCACTGCGTCACTCGGTGGTGCAGATGACCCAGATGGCGTGGGCGATGACGAAGAGGGTGAAGGGCGGGTTGCCGGAGATGGCGAGGGCGATAGCGAAGAGGTAGAGGGCGAGGTTGACGCAGAACTGGAGGCGGACGCCGTCTTTGATGGCGACGGCGAGGGGCGGGAGGAAGATGGCGATGATGATGAGGAGGAGGGTGGTCACGGAGGGTTCTTGGGATTTTGGGCGGGGTGGTGTCTTTGGGGATCCTGCTTAAGCTGCGCGTAAGCAGGGCACCCGGCACAGAAGTGGGAAGGAGGGCACCCGGCTTCTTCTTTGCCTGAGTTAAAGCCCCCCCGGCTCGGTGGATCTTTCAGAGCACCCTCAAACCCCAAGTCAAACGTCTAAGAAGCCAGACCACTTTAGATAGAACAAGATGTAGGGATCGATGATCGTGAAGGTCCGCTTCTCTTCGTCCCAATCAACCACCTTTTCACCAGTGTCTGAATCTGTAGTTCTAGTCGCCATTTGAAAAAGAGCATTCGTGATACTTGCACCCTGTGGAGCAACACCAATGACAGTATTCCCAATTTTTGCTTTTAGTTCTTCGTAGGAATACGACAACTTCCCACCGCCATCCGCAAGAGCCTTCAGAATACAGTAATAAACATCCCCTGATGTGCCGTCTCGCAAATTGAACACATCACGCTCAGTCCCACGAGCTTTCGGCCCGTGTAACAATATCTCTGCAACAGTCTTCTGCTGAGTCAAACTCGTCGTCTCTTGCATGATAATTGCGATGTCCTCTTCAGCAATGCTCAAAGGCTTGGGTTCTTCTGACTTATCCTCAAAACCCATCTCAATCGCAGCATTGAGGCAAATCAACTGCATTAACTGCGGCGATCCACCTGCCTCAGAGACCAAATTATGCGGAACCAAAATATCATTTGCCGCATTTAAGAGTGGAAAACCGGCAAGAGCGATCTCCATAAGCTCATCATGTTTCCAGTGTTCAATATCTAGACCTGCAACTCGCCCTGTGAGCTGGTTAGTTGCTCGCTCGAGATCATCTGACCTATGCGACGCAACCGTCAGGATAAACTTGACGCCTTCATGAGAAGCACCCTTAATAGCCTTCGCAATCTCAATTTGTACTTTTCGATCGATGAAATGAAAGTCGTCTATTAGCACGACCACTTCTTCCCCAGCGAGCAAGTCAACGACTTGTGCCACACCACGCCTCTGATAAAATTCACCCGACTCTTTTTCTAACTTTTTTTGATATGCAACAGACACTCTCGCAACGGTATTCACTGCTCCAAAAAGCATTCCGGCAACAGACCCTTGCATCCCGATCTCTGTTTGAGACCTTGCCGCTTTTGTAACTTGATGCGGCGCACGGATTTTATCCAAGATACGATCCCACAAATCAGATTCTTGCCGAATCCCGCTCGCTGAGACAACGACCAGGTTCGAATCGCCAACTACTCGTCTTGCCAAGATCGTTTTGCCTGATTTGGACGGACCCGATACAACTACTGTTGTACCGCCAATTCTCAAGTATTTGATTAACTTTTTCTCATAATCATGAGTTGATCGCTCAACATATGTATACGACGGATATTCATTCGGTGTAAAAACGTCATATGCAGTTAATTCAGACATTAGTCAACTCTCCACCGCCGCGACGACCTTCTGAGCAGCATCACCCAGGTCCGTCGCGGCCTGAAGGGTCGGCAGGTCCCCCGCTGCTTCTTCGAGGATCTTGCGGCCGGCATCCACATTCGTGCCTTCGAGGCGGACGACGAGGGGGATGGTGAATCCGATTTCCTTGGCGGCGTTGACGATGCCCTGGGCGATGATGTCGCAGCGCATGATGCCGCCGAAGATGTTGACGAGGATGCCGTTGACGGCGTCGTCACTCAGGATGATGCGGAATGCCTCGGTGACGGCTTCTTCGGTTGCGGAGCCGCCGACATCGAGGAAGTTGGCGGGCTCGCCGTCGAAGAGTTTGATTGTGTCCATGGTGGCCATGGCGAGGCCGGCGCCGTTGACGAGGCAGCCGATATTGCCGTCGAGGGCGATGTAGGAGAGGCCCATCTTGGAGGCGCGGACCTCGGCGGGGTTGTCTTCGGAGGGGTCGTAGAGCTCGGCGATGTCTTTGTGGCGGAAGGTGGCGTTGTCGTCGAAGTTGAACTTGGCGTCGATGGCCATGACCTTGCCGTGTGGGTCGGACTCGGTGGCCGGTGTGACGATGAGTGGGTTGATCTCGGCGAGTGAGCAGTCTTTGTCGGTGTAGAGCTTGGCGAGGCCGAGCATGATCTTGACGGCCTGGTTGATTTGCTTGCCCTTGAAACCGAGTTTGAATGCGACTTCGCGTGCTTGGTAGGGCTGGAGGCCGAGGATTGGGTGGAGGGGCGTTTTGACGATCGCGTCGGGCGTGTTTGCGGCGACCTCTTCGATCTCGACGCCGCCTTCGCGGGATGCGATGAGCATGTTCTGGCGTGTGTTGCGGTCGGTGGTGATGGCGATGTAGTACTCGTCAGGCTTGCCGGGTTCGCGGTCGGCGATGTCGACGCCTGCGGCGATGAGGACCTTGTTGACATCGAGGCCTTCGGGCCCGGTCTGGACGGAGACCATCTTGTTGGAGAGCATGAACTTGGCGGCTTCGTGGGCTTCCTCGGGTGTGTTGACGAGCTTGACGAAGCCGGCCTTGCCGCGGCCGCCGGCGAAGACCTGTGCCTTGACGACGGCGAGGGTTGATTCCTGTGAGGCGGCGATGGTTTTGTAGGCCTGGGTTGCCTGGTCGGCGGAGGTGATGACTTCGCCTGCGGGGACGGGGATGCCGTAGGAGGAGAGGAGGTCGCGTGCCTGGTATTCGTGGATTTTCATGCTTTGGGCTCCGTCCCGGGAGGGTGTGGTGATTTTGAAAGGGTAGTTTAGCGGGTTTGGCGGGGGTTTGGTGGTGTGCGTGGGTATGAAAAAGCGCCCCGGGCGGGGCGCTTTGGGTGTTTGGGTTGAGCGGTTCGTTAGTCGATGATCGACTTGAGTGGGTTTTCTGTTGTCGGCTCGACGATGACGGGTGTCCGCGGCTCGCTGTACCCGGGGTTGGGATAGAGGACTTCGTCCGTGACTGTGGCCCCGAGTGGCATGAGCGGTGCGCGGCGTTGGCCGGCGACTGCTGCGGCGCCTCCCGGTTTGTATGTCACAAACTGGAAGCCGGCCTGGAGGTCGGCTTGGTTTATGGTGCTCTCGATATAGATGAGGAGCCGGCCGCTGACGGAGCTGGTTCTGATGCTGGCGTTGCTGGCAACGGTTGTGGCAACGGTGACATAGTTGCTAAAGAAATATGACTCGTTGTCGATTTCGATTTCGTAGCGCTGTGAGGTGGAGTTCCAGACACAGGAGAAGTTGGGTGTTCCTGAGGCGATGGTTCCGTTGGTGTTGATGTAGCCGTATGCGATTGGTGCTGCGAGGTCGTAGCTTCCGAAGCTGTAGGATCGTGAGATGTCGCCGTCTGTTCTCAGATCGCCGGAGAAGTCTCCACCGAACTCGCTTGTAGCGAGCCTTGCTGCGGTGCCGAATGCGAGGTTGAGTCCCCACAGGCCGTATGCTCCGCTCTGACCATCGAACTCAATCTCGCCGAGAACAGCGGCCGTGTTGAAGTCGCTTGAGTTTGCATCGAGGATGCCTGCAATCGGGAAGTTCTGTGCTGCAGCAAGGATACCGATCGGGGTGCTGTCTGACTCGACATCGGCAACTCGATCGATGAATCCTGAGTCGAGTCTGGTTCCGAGCCCTCGTGTTGCGCGGAGTGCCTTGGAATCATTATCCGTGCCGTCCTGCTCTAGGGTGAGCGTTGGTGCCAAGTCATCGAGTGAGATGGTGGCGGGTGCGAGCAGCGTGTTTGCGGAGTTCGCGTGGTATGCGTAGGGCGTGGTTTTGAGCGGCTGGCGCGACCCGAGAATGGTGTATGCGCCGATGCCCGCTGGTGAGCGGACGAGGAACTCGAGATCGTATTCGGTACCGTCAAAGAGCGCGGGGCTGAAGGAGAGCTCCAGCAGGAACTGTCCGTCTTGCACGGGTGTTGCGAGTCGCGAGATGCTGGTTACGAGTGTCGCACCGTCGAATAGGCGGATGATGAAATCGGCGTCGGCCTGAACGGGTTCGCCGTCGACTTCGAGTACGCCCTGATAGGTGAACTCGCTTGGTACCGGCTCTGCGTAGGCGGTGTTGATTGCGATTGCTGCGGCAAGCGCGATTGCGGCGAAGTGCTTCGTCAGTTTCATTGTGTTCCCTCTCACTGTGAGTGACTTGGTGTGATTTGTGAGCGCAGTTTACCGCGCACCGCTCGCGATATGGAGTGAGAAAGCTTTTCGTTGACGAACTTGATCGCGTGTGAAACGGAATCGTTTCGTGTTCGCGTAATAAAAAACAACGCAGACTCTTTTGAGTCTGCGTTGCGGGTTTTGAGTCTCAGAAAGAATACCACCCAAAGAGGGTGATGTGCGTCGTGTCTTAGCGACGGCGACGGGTTGCAACCATGCCGCCCATGCCGAGGAGGGCGAGAGCGCTGGGTGCGGGGACGACATTGTACTGACCGATGAGGATTGCGCCGTTGCCGATGTCGTCGTCGGTGTCCGCGCCAAAGTAGATGTCGCCGGATGTTGCACCATCGAGGAAGTCGGCGTACTGGAGTGCGTCGAGTGTCCATGTTGCGGAACCGGAGAATGCCTGTGCGCCGGCATCAACGGTGACGGTGCTGTCTGAGGAGAAGCTCCAGATGTTCAGACCGACGCTTGAGGAGCCGACGAATCCGGAGGGCGTGCCGTCGGAGGGGTTGTTGAAGGTGGTGAGGTCGCCGGAGTCTGCGCCGAGGACGCCACCGAAGCCGGCACCTGGGGTTGCGAAGAAGTCGGCGAGGAGGAAGCCGGTGAAGGTCGAGGTCGAAGCGGACTGCGAAGCGAGGCCGCTGGTCGCGCTGATGGTGACCTGGTTGGCGGTCGAGAGGTCGATCTCGAGGAGGACATCTGCTGTTGCGCCGGTTGCGACGACAGCCATACCTGCGATCATTGCGATCTTGTTCATTTCTCTTTTCTCTCTTTCTCTGTAACACACTGAGGCATTCATACACATTGCCTGTCGTCCATGCCTCAAAGGACGCAAGCGTACAAAATCACACTCCGAACGGAGTGCTGGTTCATGTCGCTTTGCGTTTGTGTACATGGGCCTCTGGCTCAAGACGCGCACACGCAACGACTGATACCCCTCACACGAGGACCTTATCCTACCGGAAAAATGTGATTATGCGAGTCCGGAATCAAGAATTTATGGGTGTATTTGCCCAAGTCGTGCGGGTTTTTCACGCATCAGGAGGCTTTCCTGCCCTGAGTCCGTCCCGGGTCAAGTTCGGATGAAGGCCGTAGAAGCTTCTCGCCCCCCTGCCTTTTGAGTGCGAAGATGCAGATTTGCTCTCCGAGCGGAGAGGCTGTTTACGACCGAAATGTGCGTCGAGTGTCCGGGAGCCCTCGCCGTCGTAACGGTTCTCGATGGCGTTGTTGAAGGCGGAGAGGTCGCTTCCGGCGTCGGCTGCGAGGACGCCCCTTCACATCCATCTTCATCGCTCATACATGCAGGTTCACGCAACCAAATGCCCGATATTATCGGAAAATATAGCGTTGGGATGATATTGTTCGACGCACTTGATTTACCCTAACATTTTCCATACTATTTCGACGGAAGCAAGAGATGAATCGGATATCCATGATAAGCGGCATGATTTGGGCGGGGCTTGCGTGTGGGATGGCCGCGGG
>DDGE01000049.1:0-809 GCA_002337545.1 Phycisphaerales bacterium UBA1910
CCGAGCGCTGACGAGCTCGACGCGCTGCTTGAAAGATTCACACGCGTGATCGGATGAACAGGCATACATGCCCGAGATCAACGAACAACTCATCGCGATCCTGATTGGGGTGTCGGTTGTAACCTTTGTGGGGACGTTGATCGCGGTGCCGTGGATTCTTGTGCGTCTGCCCAGCGATTACTTCGTGCGTGATCGGCGTGCCCCATTGGAACTGTCCACACGCCACCCGATGATCAGGATCATGCTCTTTTCAGCCAAGAACCTGCTGGGTGGGGTGCTGCTGCTGGGCGGGATCGCGATGCTCGTGCTTCCCGGGCAGGGACTACTCACGATCCTGCTCGGACTCTCGCTCATCAACTTCCCCGGCAAGTTCTGGCTCGAACGCAAGCTCGTGCAGCGGCACGCCGTGTATCGATCGATCAACTGGATCCGTCGCAAGGGCGGGAAGGGCCCGATCGAGGTGCCGACGCACCTATGAGCATGCCGTCACATTCTCCTCCCCCGCGCTTGCGGGGAGGTGGTCCGCCGCAGGCGGATCGGGGGGGGCACGCGATCAATCGGGAGCCTCCGAACTTCCTAAGACCCCTCCGCCTCGCATTGCTCGGCACCTCCCCCGCAAGCGCGGGGGAGGAGAGTTAACCCAGGTTGTGTTTGAGGATGCACCAGATCGCTTCGACGCCGTCTTTCCAGCCGATCTTCTTGCCCTCTTCGTAGGTTCGACCCGCGTAGGAGATCGGGACCTCGTAGATCCGAAGGGGGATGCGCCGCACGCCGTCCTCGTCCGGGAGACGGATCTTCGCGAGCTTGGC
>DDGE01000049.1:1050-4824 GCA_002337545.1 Phycisphaerales bacterium UBA1910
GCGAGGACCTGATCGTGCTCGCGTGGGTCGTATTCGAGGTCCGCGTCCTGGATGATGATCGCGTCGGCATCGTCTTCGAGTGCTTTGGCGATCCCGGCTGCGAGCGCCGCGCCCTTGCCCTGATTTTCGGGTTGGTGGATCGCGATGGTGTCGACGCGCTGGGCGAGCTCGTCGATGATCTTGGGCGAGTTGTCACGCGACCCGTCATCGACGAGGTAGATCACCCGATCGCAACGCGTCCCATCGGGCAATGGCGGCGCGGGCGTGTTGATCAGGCGATCGAATAGGACCGGGAGCAGCGTCTGCTCGTTATACACCGGGATGACGACGGCGATCTTCACGACCCAAGAATACCCGCGATCCGCATCGCCTTCACCTGTGCGTTGGAGATCGCGAGCGAATCGAGCGTCGAGATCGGGTGTTTCGTCCAGTTCTCGGGCGTTTGTGACTGTGCGCCCGCGCGATAGATCGCGAACTCGACGATCCGGTGCGTCGTGATGTGGGTGAACGACTCGATGTGCTTGGGGTTGTCGATGCCCGATGCCATGAGCTCGTTCGGATCGTGGGCACGATCGTCGCGTTCGAGGGTGGGGAGCTGATACATCCCCGCCCACATCCCTTTGGAGGGTCGCTGCTCGAGGTAGATCGAGTCCCCATCGCGGATGACGAGCGATGCGCAATAGAGGTGCTTCTGCTTTGCGCGGGGTTTGGGGATGGGGATCGACTCGGTGGTGCCCGCTGCGAGTGCGCCGCACTGATCTGAGATCGGGCACTGCAGGCACTTGGGACCCTTGGGGACACAGACCGTCGCGCCCAGTTCCATCATGGACTCGTTGAAGATCGCGGGGTCTTCGCAGGTGTGGACGAGCTTCGCCGAGCGTTCCCATGCCCATGCGATGGTTGCTTTGTCCGTCTGCGGGATCGGTTGGTTGTGGACTCGAAGCAGGACGCGGATGACATTCCCGTCCACGATCGGGGCGCGTTGGTGGAACACCATCGACGCGATCGCGCCGGCTGTGTATCGCCCGATGCCCGGGAGTTCGAGCAGTTCATCAAGCGAGTTGGGGACGACTCCGCCGTGGTGCTCAACAATCGCTTTGGCGCACGCATGGAGGAGGCGGGCACGCCGGTAGTACCCGAGCCCGGCCCACGCAGCGAGGACATCGTCCTCAGGGGCCTTTGCGAGTGCTTGAACGGTGGGGAACCGACCGAGAAACGGTTCGAACTTCTCGATCACGCGCGAGACCTGGGTCTGCTGGAGCATGAGCTCGGAGACGAGCGAGCGGTACGGGTCGCGGGCCTTCGTCCGCCATGGCAGATCGCGGGCATTGGTCGTGAACCATGACTCGAGCGATTGGGTCAGGATGGGGTCATCGGGCGCGGTGCTCATGGGCTGGGCACGGATCTGAGCGCCTCGCGGAGCTTGGGGAGGGTCGATGTCCACGCGCTCGGATCTTTGAGGGAGACCGAGACGAAGTGGGTGTGGATGAGCACATTGGTCACGCCTTCGATGTCGAAGAGGGCTTTGCCCATCGGGTCATCCCTGGCGTCGTCGGGCTTAAAGAACGAGCGGATGGACCCCGGCGAAGGGTCCACGATGAGTTTGCGAGCGCGTGGGTTGGGTGTTGACTCGATCTTCGTGATCTTGAAGGGCATATAAGAGGATAGAGACCCCGCACCCGGATGGGTGAGCGGTTAGAATCAGAACCGTACGCATCCGTTGAACTGTTCGTACCGACGCGGAAGGAACTGTATTGGGCTCGTTTGATCGCCTCCAAGACCTGCTCAGCAGACTGGGCTCCTACACATGGTGGGAGATCGCGATCGAGTTCTTTGTCATCTGGCTGGTTGTCTACGCGGGGCTCCGGTTTGTTCAGGGCACCCGTGCCGCTCGAGCGCTCAAGGGGCTTTTGTTTGTCCTGATCGTGGGAACCCTCATGGTCCGCCTGTTCGGCGATGATCTGTTCGCTCGCATCGCCTACCTCTACGATCGCGTGCTCGCGGTTATCGCGATCGCCCTCGTGGTGATATTTCAGCCGGAGCTCCGGCGAGCGCTCATACGCTTGGGCGAAACCGGCTTTATGCGGGGCTCGTACCAAGGGGCAGAGAAGGTGGCATCAGAGTTAACGCCCGCGTGCGTGTTCCTATCCAAGGCACGATTTGGTGCGATCATCGTCATCGAACGCAGCGTGGGGCTCAAAGCGCTCGTGGAGGGTGGCACGGTCCTGAACGCGAGTCTGACGGCGTCGCTGATCCAGACAATCTTCCACCCGGGCTCGGCCCTGCACGATCTGGCGGTGGTCATCCGAGGCGACAAGATCCACAGCGCCGGGGTCCAGCTCCCAATGGCCAACGCCAACGAGATCGAGGATCAATCGCTCGGATCGCGCCATCGCGCCGCGATCGGGGTCACGAAGGAGACCGATTCGCTCGTGATCGTGGTCTCAGAGGAAACCGGCGCGATCCGGATCGCAGAGCGGGGGGTCCTCAGTTCGCCAGTCGATCCGGATGAGTTGGAGCATCTCATCCGCGACCATCTGGGGCACAAGGTGGCGCCCGAAACGATTCCCGAACGGGCGGAAGAGGTGCTGGACGCGGATACGCCGTCGGGTTTCGCCGACGATGCCCGGCTGGAAGAGGGGGATGAACCCGAACCCGAGCAGTCGCTCATGCGGGATCCGAAACCGATCGACGAACCCCAGCCGGAGACGAAGGGGGATGCGCGATGAACGATCAACGCACGGTATTCGCGCGGATCCGGACCCTCATCATCGTGACCCTGCTGTCGATGATGATCTGGTTGCTTGCGGAATCACGCATGGTCCGCTCACAGTCTGTCGAGGCCCAGATCGCGATCACCAATGTCGAAACTCCCGGGGGCGTTGAGCTCGTTGTGCGCCAGGTGCCCGGCCTATCGCGTGTGCGCGTGGTGGAGATCCAGCTCGAGGGCTCCACATCGGGGATCGATGAGCTGATGCGACAGCTGCAGAATCGGCTCGAGCTCCGATTGGGACGCGAAATCCCTGCACGCCCGGGGCTCTTCGAGATCGATCTCCGCACCGAACTGAGGCGATCGCCCGATCTGGACATGCACGGCGTGACGATCTCGTCCGTCACCCCGGAGCGCGTCTTCATCGAGGTCGATGAGGTTGAAACACGCGAGTTCCCTGTGCGGGTCGAGCTCCCCGAGGGTGTCGAGACGGACGGGGCACCGCGTGTGGAGCCCACACTGGTCAGGGTCAGAGCACCGAGCTCAATCATGTCTGAAGTGCAGGTGGCGTCAGGGGTTGTGTCGATTTCACGCGACCAGATCGAGCAGCTCAACCCCGGCAGGTATGAAACGATCCCCGGCGGGATCGTGGAGATCGATGGGATTGACGCGGGAACCTGGGCCACAACCATCGAGCCGGCACAGGTGGATGTCTATGTGACACTCAAGAGCGTCACCCAGCGGCTGGAACTCGATCCGCTGCCCGTGCAGATCATGATCGCACCGGGTGAGATCGGGCGTTGGCAGGTGGACATCGACGACAGTGATCGTGATCTGATCGGGGTTGTTGTCGAGGGTCCGGTCGCTGGCATCGAGGCGTTGCGGACCAAGGCGGTCCGCCCGCGGGCGTTCGTGACCCTGAGTTTCGAGGATCTGGAGCGAAGAATCAACGCCAAACCCGCCCAGATCATGAATCTGCCCCCAGGGTGCCGGGTTGTCGGGACCGAGCGGGTGGTCGGGCTCCGGATCGAACGCGAGACAGGCAGCGATTCATCGGATGAGCC
>DDGE01000049.1:4998-9958 GCA_002337545.1 Phycisphaerales bacterium UBA1910
AGCGATGAATCGGCAGGGGGAAAGAATTTCAAACGCCCCTTCGAGCGAGACTTCCGTCTTGTTCGGTCCTACCCTTCCATCCCCCCGAAGGGCACGCACGGGCGTGTTTCTGGAGGGTGAAACGAACCATTTTTCTCGAACCCGTCGCCCTGAAACCGGGCCAGGCAGGAGAACCCCCGTGAAGATCAAGACCGACGAGATCGTCAGCGTCATCAAGCAGGAAGTTGAGCAGTTCTCGAGCGAGCTCGAGATCTCCGAAGTCGGGCGCGTTGTCGAAGTCGGCGACGGTATCGCTCGTATCTACGGTCTCTCCAAGGCCATGGCCGGTGAGCTTATCGAGTTCGAAACATCCGAAGGCGCCGTCATGGGCCAGGTGATGAACCTCGAAGAGGACACCGTCGGTGCGGTCATCTACGGGAACTTCCTCTCCGTCAAGGAAGGCGACACCGTCAAGGCGACCGGCGACCTGCTCTCGGTCCCCGTCGGTGAAGCACTGCTCGGGCGCGTCGTTGACCCGCTCGGCCGTCCGATCGACGACGGCGCCGCGATCAACACAACCGAGTCGTCGCTCGTCGACATCATCGCGCCCGGCATCGCGGCGCGTCAGCCCGTGCACGAGCCGCTGCAGACCGGTATCAAGGCGATCGACGCCATGATCCCGATCGGTCGCGGTCAGCGTGAGCTGATCATTGGTGACCGTAAGACGGGTAAGACCGCCGTCGCCATCGACGCGATCATCAACCAGAAGCAGTACTGGGGCACCGACGACGCGGTCGTCTGTGTCTATGTCGCGGTCGGTCAGAAGGAATCCACCGTGGCCGGTGTTGTCCAGACGCTCAAGGACGCGGGCGCGATGGACTACACCATCGTCGTCAACGCGGGTTCTTCTGACCCCGCCCCGATGCAGTACATCGCACCGTACACCGGCTGCGCCATGGGCGAGCACTTCATGTGGTCGGGCAAGGAAGCGGGTAAGACCCTCTCCACCGGCGCCAAGTACCCCAAGCATGTGCTCTGCGTCTACGACGACCTTTCCAAGCAGGCCGTCGCGTACCGTCAGCTCTCGCTCCTCCTCCGTCGTCCTCCAGGGCGTGAAGCGTTCCCCGGCGATGTGTTCTACCTCCATAGCCGCCTGCTCGAACGCGCCACCAAGCTCAGCGATGAGAACGGTGCCGGTTCGCTGACCGCGCTGCCCGTCATCGAAACACAGGAAGGCGATGTCTCGGCGTACATCCCGACCAATGTGATCTCGATCACCGACGGCCAGATCTACCTCGAGCCCGAGCTGTTCTTCTCGGGTGTTCGCCCGGCGATCAATGTCGGTATCTCGGTCTCCCGCGTGGGTGGTGCCGCGCAGGTCAAGGCGATGAAGAAGATCGCCGGCTCGCTGCGACTCGACCTCGCTGCTTACCGTGAACTCGAAGCCTTCGCCCAGCTCGGTACCGATCTTGATAAGGCCACCCAGGCCCAGCTCGATCGCGGTGCCCGCATGGTGGAACTGCTCAAGCAGCCCCAGTATGTGCCGCAGCATGTGACCGACCAGATCATCTCGATCTACGCGGGCACCAAGGGCTTCCTTGATACCGTCGCCCTCGACAAGGTCAAGGAGTTCGAGAAGGCCATGCTCGATTACTTCCAGAGCACCGCCAAGGGTGTTTGGGATGAACTCAACGAGACCAAGGCCCTCAGCGACGATCTCGAGAAGAAGCTGGTTGATGCCCTGAACAACTTCAAGGCCGGCTGGAACGGCTGATTCAGGGGGAGTTGACTTCGATGCATGTACACAGCCCTCGCGTATGCGAGGGTTTTTTATTGGTCACGAGAATGTGATCATGTAAAATGTATAGGTGATTTGTAAGTAATTAGAAAACATATCTGAAAGGGGCCCGCGTCATGCTCATCCAGTTCGAGTCGTCTAGGTGTCTGGGTCAGTTTGGGGTCATTTGGTTTGTGGGTTGTTTATGTTTGTTGCTGTGTGCGGGTGGGGTTGTTGGGCAAGAGTGTGATGGGTTCACATTCAACCAAAGCACTTATGGTGTTGGAGATGCGCCAAATGCGGTCGTCGGTTCAGATCTGAATCAGGATGGCTTCCTCGATCTCGTTGTTGTCAATAGCTTCGGGAACTCGGTCTCCGTGATGCTCAATCTAGGCGATGAGGCATTCGGAGCGGGTGTCGAATACACGGTTGGCGATGGGCCGCAGCTCGTTGCTGCTGGTGATCTCGATATCGATGGGATTTCAGATCTGGTTGTGTCCAACAGAGGCGCGAACTCGCTCTCTGTTCTGCGGGGCCTTGGCGGAGGTGTCTTTAGTGCAGCGGATGATGTGCCTGTAGGGCTCGATCCAGAAGGCGTACTCATTGTTGATGTAGACAAAGACGGGCTTCAGGATATCGTCGTTGCGATAAGCGGAACGGATGAGCTGAGTATCTTGATGAACACTGGGTCAATGGAGTTTGCAACTGGTGTTCTTTACCCTGTTGGTGATGGGCCGCTCAATGTCGAGACGGGGGATTTCGATCAGGATGGTGCTGCGGATCTCGTTGTGACATGCAACTTGGGAAACACGGCTTGTGTGCTTATGAATCAGGGTAACGGTTCGTTCGTGATGAAGCAGTCACTGAGTACAGGGGCCAGTCCTAAGGGAGTTGATGTTGCTGATCTAAACGGTGATGGCTGGGATGACTTCGTGGTTTCAGTATCGGGTGAGATTGACTTCGGGGTGTCGATGTTCCTGAATGACGGGGGCGGAGACTTCGAGGATTACATCGAACTCTGTCCCGGCACGCGTGCAAACCATGTCGTTGTTGAGGACTTTGATCAAGATCAAAGGCCGGATGTGCTCATTGAGTACAACACTCGTACCGGTCTCTATAAGAACGCGGGTAACGGTGATTTTGAAGAGCCACTCGTGTTTTCGTCCGCAACCACATTTCGATTTTCGCCGAGTGGCATAGCGGTTGGTGATTTCGATGCAAACGGAATACCGGATGTTGTCAAAGCGATTCTGGACGACGATGAAATCTCAGTATCCCTTGCGAGTGAGGGATCGTACTTCCAATCGGTTGGTGCGGTGCCTCTCGGGACATCAACTGAATCAGTTGCAGTAGGTGATCTCAATGGTGATGGCTTGGATGATCTTGTTTACATCGACGACTTGTATGCGCTGGGCGTGATGTTGAACGACAATGGCAGCGGGTTTCATCCGGTTGGGCAGGTCATACAAGGGGCAAGCCCAACATCAATCAGGGTTTCAGACATCAACGCCGATGGGTTCGATGATGTTCTCATGGCGAATCAGGGCAACGCTTCGGTGAGTGTCTATTTGAGTGATGGGGGCGGGCATCTGAGCTTGCAGCAGAGTTTTTCGACGGGTTCTGATCCAGTTGGTGTGAACACTGGTGATGCGGATATGGATGGCGATATCGATATCGTTGTTGCGTGTGATATCGACCAGCGGGTAGAGGTCTATCTGAATGATGGGGCAGGGGAGTTTTCTCTTAGCGATGTTGTTCAGATGAGCGCAAGCCCCATAGGCGTGCACATCGTTAAGTTAGGTGATGATGGAGCGTCAGATATTCTGGTTCGGACAAGTGACTCGAGTTCGGTATTCATGATCGAGAAACTGAATCATGGTGGGTACGGCTTGCCATTCAGCGTGGTGACAGCGCCTGGCGCTCATCTCGCGATGAAACTACAAGATGTGAACGGCGATGACAGAGTTGATATAGCCCTGCTCCATTCTTCTGGGGAGGAGTTCACCTTGTTCAGGGGCATAGGGAATGGGAAGTTTGCCAGTGTCGATCCAAGCATCTCGTTGGAGTCCGACTTCGCCTTCGGCTTTGCGTTAGTCAACATGGAAGGAGACTCCACACTGGATCTTGTGATTTCGAGTTTAAGTCTGAGAGGAGTTCGGGAGTACAGCTTCGATCCATCGAACGGGTTCCGGTTGGGTCGGATCATTGAGTATGATGATGTTGCGCTCTCACTCGAGAAGGGACACTTTGATCACGATGGTCGATCAGATTTGATTTCGCAGCAGCTCTTCTCGAGTGATCTCTTGCTCTTAACGACAAGCTGTGGAGCCGGGTGCCTTGCGGATCTCGTTGGTGATGGTGTACTCAACTTCTTCGATGTGTCCGCTTTCCTCGTGGCATACCAGTCACAGGACCCCATCGCGGACTTCACTGGCGACGGCATGTTCAACTTCTTCGATGTGTCCGCCTTCCTCAGTGCCTATAACGCCGGCTGCCCGTAACCCCGCTCCGTATCGCACGCTTTGTGCGCAATATCCCGTCACTGCACCCGAAACACGCCCGTCTGGGCGTGTTTTGCTTTCGCAAGGACAGCATCGCTGGTATCCTGCCCCCAAAGGGAGGGGCCATGCGCTCGAGACAACTCATCACGCTGTTGACGACGATGCTCGTCTGCCCGCTCGCGATGGCGCAGCAGACGCTGCCCGTCAAGCAGGTCGTCGCGCCGCCCAGCGATATCGAGTCCGGCATCGTCAGGCTCCCCGACCCGGTCGATCTGGGCGAAACCTCACGCACGCTGCTGCTCGAGATCGACCCCGCGCAGGCGGACGAGGACGGGCTGGTCGACCTCGCGTTCCCCTTCGTCACCGGCGATGGGCGGGCGCGTGTCGTGTTCCTCCCCGCCAAGCCCGACGCGTGGGTGGGGGATGTCCGATCGATTGATGCGCGGACGCAACTCGAGATCCAGGTCCGCACCAATGCGCCCATCGAGCAACCCGGCGTGTCGCTTGTCCGCGATCCGCTGCCGTGGGGTGATGCGGGGCGGACATACCCGGCGGTGATCCTGCCCGCCGATCAGCGAGAGATGTGGATCAGCGTACAGATGAATGAACGCGTCGGCGGGTTCGTGCTGATCGATCAATCGCCCGATCGCTCGCTCTATACCTATATCAAGCAGCGGCGCACGCTCGTCGATCGGCCCATCAC
>DDGE01000049.1:10128-26461 GCA_002337545.1 Phycisphaerales bacterium UBA1910
TACGCCGTGCAGGTCATCGCGGAGTACGCCAGCGACGAGAACTGGCCGGTCATGCTCTCCACACAGCACCTGATCGAGGTCGAAACGCCGACCGTCCCGCTCGCTGCGGCGCGGGCATCGACGGCCGGGGGTCAGATCGAGCTGGTATTCGACGACGCGCATACGGACGATCGCACGATCGTGGCCGCGGAGGTCTGGGGGCGGTCGGACGCGGGCATGGTCCCGGTCTGCTGGCTCTCACGCGTGTGCGATGCGAAACGGTCATTGCTGCTCGATCCCCAGCTCGTGCTCGATGCGGGCGTGGACCCCGCGACGATTGAGCTGCGTCAGGTGCGTGTGCATGATGTGGATTCGCTGGTCCCGACGCAGATCGTGGAGCGGATGGCGACGGGTATCGATGCGGAGATGGTCACGCAGGCGTTGCAATCGGGCACGCGGCACGCGTCGATGAAGGTGCGGTACGACAATCCAATGAACACGCAACGGGGCACACTCCCCGGCGGGCATCGCCTGCTGCTCGTGCATGGCTACTGCTCGGGCGGCAACCCGTTCACTACCTCGCATTTCTCAGGCGACATCGCGCTCTTCAGCGATCCCAATGTCAGCCGATCGCACGACGCGTTCGCGCTGGAGATCCTCAATCAGTCGGCACCCATGAAATCGTTCGGCGTCGCGGCCCACTCGCAGGGGGCGATGGCGGCCCTGCACCTCTATACCTTCTACTTCTCCGGGCTCGACTGGGCGCGTGGTGATCGCCTCATCCAGTCGGTGGGGGCCCCGTATCAGGGAACGGCCCTCGCGGGGAACGCCGCGGTGCTGGGCGATATCTTCGGTTTCGGGTGCGGCGAGAACAGCGATATGAGCTACACCGGCTCGGCCAACTGGCTCTCGCTGATCCCGACTTCATCGCGCCAGCAGGTGTGGTACTACACGACCGCCTTCGAGGACCGCCCCTTCCTCTACGACTACTGCAACATCATCACCGACCTGCTCTTGGATGACCCGGACGACGGCGTGATCGAACGCGACCGCGGTCAGCTCCCCGGCGCGACCAACATGGGCCATGTCGAGGACTGGTGCCACACCACCGGCATGCGCGACCCGGCACAGTGCACCGACGCATCACGCAACGCAACCATCAACGCGAGGGCCCGGCGATGAACGCTTCTCTTTGCATCCCCATGCTGCTGCTCACCAACGCCGCGTTCGCGGGCGACGCGTGCGTTTCGCCGCTGATGCCGATCCCGGATAACAATCAATCGGGTATCGCGATCCCGATCGAGTCGAGCGCGGGGGCGAACGAGCTGGTCGAATCGCTCAGCCTCTCGGTTGAGATCGATCACCCGTGGGTGGGGGACCTTCAGATCTCACTCGAATCACCCGCCGGCACAACAATCAGTCTGCTCGATCGCCCGGGCATCCCGAGCTCCGGCTTCCCCGGCCCGTTCGGCTGCGGCGGACGCGATCTGAACGCGATGTTCAGCGACGACGCGACCGTCCCGGCGGAGGGTGCCTGCTCATTCAGCGCGCAGCCGGTGATCGCGGGTAGTGTGCTGCCCATTCAGTCGCTCGCGGCTTTCATGGGCGAGCCGGCGGATGGGGTCTGGACGCTCCATGTTTCGGATCAATCCGCGTACGACGCAGGTGTGCTGATCAACGCCTGTATCAGCATGACGACCAGCATCGCGTGCACGCCCGACCTGACAGGCGATGGCGTGCTCGATTTCTTCGATGTGAGCGTCTTCCTGAGTGCGTACTCGGCACAGGACCCGGCTGCTGACTTCACCGGCGACGGGCAGTTTGACTTCTTTGATGTCAGCGCCTTTCTCAACGCCTACAGCGCTGGATGCCCCTGAGAGGCATCAAGCTATCGGGCGTTCAGTATATATTTGGGCTCGCGAGTCAGATCTTCACTCTTGAACTCGAAATCGGGATCCAGTAGGGTAGATCCGTCGTAGGATTCTACGGCCCGTTGCTCCTTTCAGGAGCAGTGGTTATGGTCTCACCGGAATGGGATTCGTGCGGGGCTGTGGTGTGTGCCACGGCTCGATCTCCACCACCACGATGAGTCGGCAAATCGCCCGACGGATCGTCCACCGGTACCACGGGAGGCATACGCATTATGCGTTATCAATCGATTCTTGCAGCCGGTCTCGTCCTCGGGCTCGGCTTGATCACGAATACAGCATCCGCGCAGGATCAGCATCATCGAGTCACGGGGGCACAGGTATCGCTCTCATCGGTCGAATCGGTCCGGGTCGGTGAGCATGTCCGCATCGAACAGTTCGAGACCCCGCTGGGCAAGCTCGATCTGGAACTCGATCGGGTTGAAGTCCTGACCCGCGACGCACAGGTCGTGCTCGGCACCGCTCAGGGGATGCTCGACATGCCCGAACTGGATGTCGTCGTTCTTCGCGGGATCATCGCCGGTGATGCGGACTCGATCGCATACATCGCGATGTCACCCTACGGCACCAACGGGTTCATCCGCAAAGACGGCGAGATGGTCTCCATCTCAACAGGCCCGTACGCGCAGGGCAAGGAGCTGGCCGAGGCGCTGCGTACGGCGAAGATGGACGATGTCGTGAATCCGCTGGCGGGCAATGCACCGCCCAGCGCGTGTGGTTACGAGGACGGCAATGCCCAACTCGCCCCCTTCGGGCTCCCGATGGCTGATATCGAGCCCAAGGACGAGCAGTCCACGCGTGGCATCGACGGGACGAGCTGCCGAGTCGCGTCGATCGCGATCGAGACGGACTGGGAGTACAACCAGCGTTTGTTCGACGGCAACTCGACCGCCGCCGCTTCCTACATCATGACCCTGGTGGGCGCGATCTCCGAGATTTACGAGCGTGATTTCAACACACGCTTGGCTATTTCGTACCTGCGCGTTTGGGAAGACGACTCGGACCCGTATGTCGATCCCGTCCCAGCAAACTGCAACATCGATATCCCGCCGAACGACCTGCTGTATCAGGTCCGCGATCACTGGAACGCGAGCATGCAGCATGTGGACCGGACCGTGACGCACCTGCTGACTGGGCGTCAGGACATGTGCTACGGAGGCATCGCGTATGTCGGTGTGCTCTGCTTCAACGAATACGGGTACGGTGTATCCGGTTATCTCGACGGCTCCTTCCCATACCCGCTTGTTGATTTCCACTACGGAAACTGGGATGTCATCGTGATGAGCCACGAGCTCGGGCATAACTTCGGAACAGGCCACACCCACGACAGTGGTTGGTACAACCCCACCATCGATGATTGTGGGAACGGTGATTGCACGGCCCCGTTCGGCGGGACGATTATGTCCTACTGCCACGGTTGCCCGGGCGGGCTGAGCAACATGCAGTTGCATTTCCACCCACGCGTGATCAATACCGTGACGAGCTACCTCGACGAGGTCGCGTGCGATCTGATCAGCGTTGGTGTGACCGCGGCGGATGACCTGAACCAGACACTCGAAGACACATCGGTCGACATCGACGCGATGGGGAACGACGCGGCGCAGTCATGCGATCCGTTCGTCTTCGGCTCGGTGGATTCCGTTTCCGCCAACGGCGGTTCCATTCAACGCCTCGCGGGGCAGGGCCCCAACGGGCGTGATCTGTTCCGCTACACTCCCTCCATGGGTTTCGTCGGCCTTGACTCGTTCGGGTACTCGATCATCAGTGATCAGGGCGAGCAGCAAGCCACCGTTGAAGTGAATGTCCGGGCACTGCGTCCCGCGGACAACCTGCTCGATCCAATCGACGGGCTCAAGCTCGCGTATTACGAGATCGATGAGATGACCCAGTCACTCCCCGATTTCAGCAAGCTCGAACCCTACTTGGAAGAAACAACGGGCGACATCTCCTATCCATCTTCCTCCGGGGTGTTCGTGAACTCGGGTCGCTCAGAACTCGTCGCGGCATTGTTCAGCGGCTACTTCTGGGCTGAATCAGACGGCGAGTACTCGTTCTGGACTGAATCAAACGACGGGTCACGCCTCTACATCGGGGAAGAACTCGTTGTCGATAATGACGGCATCCACGGCATGCTCAAGCGTGGCGGGAGCATCCCCCTGCGTGCGGGATGGCACGAGCTCGTCATCGAGTTCTTTGAGTACTCAGAGAACGCGGGCATCTTTGTCACGGTCAGCAACCTAGGATCACCGGCCGAGTCGCTGAGTGGATCCCTAATCGCCCATTCCGCGACGGGACCCTGCATCGCGGACCTCAACGGGGATGGTCTTCTGACCTTCTTTGATGTCTCGGCATTCCTTGTCGCGTTCGCTGAGGGTGAGGTCGAAGTGGCGGATCTGAACAACGACGGTTTGCTCAACTTCTTCGATGTTTCCGCATTCCTCGTTGCGTATGAGGCGGGCTGCCCCTAACCGACGACGAAAACCGCGAATTTCGTACGATCAATGCTGATCAACAGACGGCTCTTGCACCCCCGGAAAGGATCCGATATGGTGCAAGGGCCGTATCTGTTTCACGGAGAGGCGTTTCGTTCTGAGACGCCTGGGTCGAATCACACATCCGTCGTGGAAGACAACGGCGATTGCGCATCGTTGCTCGCTCGATCTATCGCTGGATCGTGCGAATGCGATTCTCGATCGTGGCGCGACATTGGAGGAATACTGACATGCGATTCTCACGCAAGCACATCACCGGGGCAGCGGTATCCATCGCTGTTCTCTGCGCCAGCGCTGGTGCACAGCTCCAGCATCATCGGATTCAGGGAAATCAGCTCGGCTTGGAATCGCTTGATCAGGTTGAGATCGGCGATCACATCCGCATCGAGAACTTCAGTGCGGTGGGCGCAGAGTACGATCTGGAACTCGATCGCATCGAGGTCCTCACAGACAACGCGGAGCTGGTTCTCGGCACGGCCGCGGGGATGAAGCCCCTGCCCCGCCCGGACATGGTTCTGCTCTCAGGGATCGTCGCCGGGGACACGGAATCGCGTGTGTTTATCTCCTATTCGCCCTATGGCACCAACGGCTACATCCAGCAGCGTGGAGAGATGATCGCGATCTCCACCGGGCCCTACGAGCTCGAGCAGGAACTGACACAGGCGATCCGCACGGCGCACATCGATGACCTGATCGACCCAAACGCCATCACCCATACATGCGGGTACACGATGGGCGACGCAGAGCTCGAACCGTCGGGGTTGCCCGTGCAATCGGACGATCATCAGGGCGCACGCGGGGCGGGCACCTGCCGCATCGCGGGGATTGCCGTCGAGTCGGATTACGAGTTCACGAACCGCTTGTTCAATGGCAACACCAACGCATCGGCGGCATACCTGATCACGCTGGTCGCAGCGATCTCCGAGATCTATGAGCGTGATGTTGATGCCCGTCTCGCGATCCCGTACCTCCGTGTCTGGGCGGACGACTCCGACCCGTACGACGCGACCACGGGTGACCCGCTCGATCAGGTCCGGAGCCACTGGAACGCGAGCATGGGGCATGTGGAACGAACCGTCACGCACTTCTTCACCGGCAGGCAGAACACCTCCTACGGCGGAGTCGCGTATGTCGGGGTCCTGTGCAACGGCAGCTACGGGTATGGCGTCTCCGCGTACCTCGACGGCTCCTTCCCCTACCCGCTCGTGGACCATAACTACGGCAACTGGGATGTCGTCGTCGCAGCGCACGAGCTCGGACACAACTTCGGAACCGGGCACACACACAGCTACTCGCCGCCGATCGACGGTTGTGGCAACGGTGATTGCTCCTCGCCGTACGGCGGCACGATCATGTCGTACTGCCATTCCTGCTCGGGCGGGCTGAGCAACATCGTTCTCGGGTTCCACCCGCGCGTGCAGACCACGATCGAGAACTACATGAACAATGTCAACTGTGACCTGATCAGCGAGGGCGTCACCGCAGCCGACGACTTCGCCGAGACCCTTGAGGCGACACCGATCGAGATCGATGCGATGAGCAACGACGCATCGCAGTCCTGCGATCCGTTCGTGCTTGAGAGTTTCGATACGACATCGTTCGCAGGCGGCAGCGTGGAACTGCTCACAGGAGCCGGTCCAGACGGGCGTGATCTGTTCCGTTACACACCACCCGCGGATTATGCCGGCAACGATCTGTTCGCGTACACGATCACGGGCGACGCCGGTTCGGTCAGCGCGGTTGTCAATCTGGATGTTCGCGCACTGCGTCCGGCGGACAACCGACTGAACCCGGTGCCGGGTTTGGAAGTGAAGTACTACGACCTCGATTCGCCGAGCGTGCTCCCGGACTTCGAGTTGCTCGAGCCAATCGGCTCCGATGTCACAACGGATGTCAACTACGAATCCACCGGTGGCGAGTTCATGAACTCCGGGCTCTCCGATCAGGTCGGTGCAGTGATCGAGGGGTATGTCTGGGCACTGAGCGACGGCATTTACACCTTCAGCACCAACTCCGACGACGGGTCCAAGCTCTACATCGGGGATGAGCTGGTCGTCAACAACGACGGGCTGCACGGCATGGTCACCAAGAGCGGCACCATCCCGCTCGCGTCCGGTTGGCACCGCGTCCGCATTGAGTTCTTCGAGAACGGCGGCGGTGCCGGGCTCATCTCCACGATGTCAGGGCCGGGCATCACCCCGATCACGCTCAGCGGCATCTTCATCTCCCACGAGTCGTCCGCCCAGTGTTCCATCGCGGATTTCAACGCCGACGGCGAGCTCAACTTCTTCGATGTCACGGAGTTCATCGAAGCGTTTAACGCAATGGACACCAGCGCGGATATGAACGGCGACGGTTTGTATACCTTCTTCGATGTTTCCGCGTTCCTGGTTGCCTACGGCGAGGGTTGCCCGTAAACCGAACCCTGTATCCTGCCTCCACAAGCCGGGCGAGAGCCCGGCTTTTTTCATTTGCCCACCGATGAGTGGGATGTTCATGCTCGGAGAAAACGGGAAGATGTGATAGACTCGAACGACTGGTATACCCCAAAGCACGCTCAGAGCACACAGGAGCCCATATGTTCACACGCTGCGTCGCGTTATCGTCCGTTTTCATGCCCGTGACCCTCGCGCATGCTCAGTCCACGAGTTATTACGAGATCTCGAAGGATGGGCATCATTTCGCCGTCACCACTGATGAGCCGAGCGTCGCCCGACGCGGCGCGGATGTCCCGTTCGGGATCGCGCCCGATCAGCAGGTCGATATCCGCCGGCAGATCGGTGGGCTCAAGGTCACGGACATCGACGGCGACGGGCACAATGACCTGGTCGCGGTGTGCTACATCTCCAACTCCTTCCCGCCATATGACAGCGCGAAGGACATGATCTTCTTTGGGAACGGTTCCGGGATCGACACCACGCCGGGCTGGCTGGCCGACGACGACACCCACACGGGCGATGTGCAGATCGGGGATCTCAACAACGACGGGCACCCCGACATCGTCACGATCCACGGCGGGCTTCGGCGCGACAGCGTCCGCGCATACTTCAACACCGGCTCCGGTGTCCCGACCACGCCGGGGTATGTCAGCAACACCAGCGCGACCAACTGGGGCACCGCGGGCGTGCTCGCGGATATGGATCAGGACGGCGATCTCGATCTGGTCACAACAAATCAGGGCGTCGCGCCCAATCCGGATCGCCCGGTCCTGATGTTTGACAATACCGGATCGACGCTCACCACCACCAGCGTGTGGCAGTCCGCGGACCCGGGGATCCAGAACGGGATCGATGCGCGTGACATCACGGGCGACGGCTACCCAGAGCTTGCCGTTGCGAAATGGGTGAACTTCAACTCCGCGATCTACTACAACACAACGGGGACGCCAGACACGCTCCCCCTTGTGCAGGTGCCCACGAGTGACACAGACCGCGGCGCGCTGTTCTGCGATATCGATAACGACGGTATCTCAGAGGTCGCCATCGGAGGCGACCCGTCAAGGATCTACGACAATGTCCACGGCGCCCTGCTGGAACGCTACCAGAGCAACCCGCCATTCGCCGGGCCACAGGAGATCGGCATGTACGATGTCGACAACGATGGCGACGAAGACTTCGTCGAGGTCCACTTCTCCGATGGACGCACGCATATCTACCTCAACCGTGACGGCGTGATCGATACTGAACCGACCTGGACTTTCGATGCCTCAGAGGTTGGCACCGCGATCGCCTTCGGGGACCTCAACTCGGACGGTCTCGATGATCTCGCGATCGGGTACTCGGGTAACACCTGCGTGCGGATTTTCTACTCACAGCTCCAGCCCTGCCCCGCGGACCTGACCGGCGACGGCATCCTTGACTTCTTCGATATTTCAGCGTTCCTCAACGCCTACAACGCGATGGACCCGATCGCGGACTTCGATGGAAACGGCGTGTACGACTTCTTCGATGTGAGCGCGTTCCTGAATGCCTACAACGCCGGCTGCCCATGAGAAAATTTGCCCAAGATTTGGGCAAATTTGCCTAGGCATTCCCGATTTTCCTGTATGCTGCGTTTCCGTACTTGGACCAACAGGAGGGGTCGCGCGATTGTCGTGCATTGTACGGACTATCTACTCGGTCGTATTTTTGACCACTTACGAATCAGGAGAATTTGGATGAGATCGATCACACGGATGATGGTGCTTGTGTGCGCAGCTGGTAGCATCACACACGCACAAGATGTCTCGGACACGCTCGGAAACCCAGGATTCACGGGTTCCTACGCCGTCGGCTTTGAGATGTATGACGACGGCACAGGCGAGTCCTTTTACGCAACAGGTCAGTTCGGTGTACCCGGAACGGGCACCTCGAACATCGCACGCTGGGACGGCTCGAGCTGGCAAAGCGTCGGCGGTGGGCTGATGGGGGCGTACTCCAATGCAATCAAGGCGTACGACGGCGATCTGATCGCTGCGGGCTACTTTGACAGCGCGGGTGGGGTCGCGGACACCGCGAAGCTCGCTCGCTGGGACGGCACGCAGTGGAACTCGATGGACGCTCAGTCCACCTCGTTCCTGAACTCGATGTGGGATCTGGAAGTCTGGGACGACGGTCTCACCGGCGAGCAGCTCTACATCGCGGGCAACTATGTTTCGCTCAATGGGCAGACGGGGCTCGATCACATCGCCAAGTGGGATGGGACGAACTACACGCCTGTCGGCGGGACAATCGGCGGCGCAGTTCCGCTGATCGTGCTCGACCTGCATGTGTCCGATCTTGATGGCACCAGCAAGCTCTACGCCGGTGGTCGCTTCCTGAACATCGGGGGCACCAGCGCGCTCAACATCGCGGTATGGGATGGCACTTCCTGGTCCGATCTCGACGATGGGCTCACCCGCCCGTCCGGGTTCACCCAGGTTCTGCACATGACGACATGGGACGACGGCTCCGGCCCCGCCCTGTATGTCGGCGGCCGTTTCCAGATCGCTGGCGGCGCAACCGTTTCCCAGAATGTCGCGAAGTGGGACGGCACTTCATGGTCCTCCATGGGTGACGGGTTCGACGCGGATGTTCAGGAACTCGTTGTCTTTGATGATGGCACGGGCGAAGCGCTCTACGCGTTCGGCAACTTCACAATGTCCGGCACCACCGTTGTGAATCACGCGGCCAAGTGGAACGGGTCATCGTGGGAGCCCGTCGGAACCGGCGCGAACGCCAACATCTTCGGCGGCGGCGTCTTTGACTACGGCGAAGGCCCGGCGCTCGTCGTGGGTGGCAGCTTCTCGCAGTTCGACGGCGTGACGGTGAACCGCGTCGCTGCACTGACATCGGATTCGTCCTGCCCCGCCGACCTGACCGGTGACGGCAACCTGGACTTCTTCGATGTGTCCGCGTTCCTCAGCGCATACAACGCGATGGACCCGATCGCCGACTTCACGGGTGACGGTGTCTACGACTTCTTCGACGTCAGCGCATTCCTCAGCGCGTACAACGCGGGCTGCCCGTAACAACTTCTGGCCATTCCTGGCCACGTTGATTGGCCACATTTCGCCTTTTGAAACAACCACCCGCAAGGCGGGTGGTTTTTCTTGTATTTTAAGATGCTGATGTCCAGAATATGGGTGTGGCACTGGTGTTGCACCGTTTGAGTAGCGCCACCATTGGATGAGGCGCTACGCATCACTCATCAGCAAGAAGGACAAGACCATGAAGAACATGATGATCCAGGGATACGCAGTTGCACTCGTCGCCGCGTGTGGCGCGGCTGCACTCGCCGAAGTCCCGGCTTACAGCGTCGATGTTGTCGCAACGTACACGCAGAGCACGAACATCCGCGGCGCGAGTGATGCGGGGCTGATCGTTGGCGATCAGGTTGTCAACGGTTTCAGCCGTGGGTTTGTTGCGTCACAAGGCAACGGGATCTCATTGCTGCCGTTGCCTCAGGGAGCAACTTCCAGTGTCGCGATGGATGTGAACAACAACGGCACGATCGTTGGCGCAGTGGGCGGCGGGTCTGTATTTGATGGTGGCGAGCCAGCGATCTGGGTTCCCGATGGAGCTGGCGGCTACACGGTCCACATCCCGCAGCAGTTCGTGACGCAGCCGAGCCCGCTCGGCGACCTGGCGATCACTGGCGGCATGGCGACTGCCATCAACGACGCCGGCGTGGTGGTCGGGTGGTCCCGCTACCAGGGTTTCCAGGGCGGCCCGAGCACGCTCTTCTCGATCGATGAGGCGCCGATCAATCTCGGCCTGCTGGGCTTTGAGGGAACGGTGCAGGACATCAATAACAACAATGTGGCCGTGGGCGGGAACTACATCTTTGACATCAACACCAGCACGGCGATCCATATCGGCATCCCTGATGATGTTGGCACTGTGGGTTTCACGCATGTGCTCGGGTACGCGATCAACGATAGCGAGCAGGTCGTGGCTGCGGCCCATCGGGCGACCTCGACCAACGAGCAGTGGCAGACCTACCTGTATGACAGGGATTGGTCGCCGCTGAACCCGTCGCAGATACCGACCCGGTTCGTCGGGTTCTACGACAACAACAACCTTGGCGATGTGTCTGCCTCGGGCGGGATCTATTTCGCGGCCGAGGATGAGCTGGTGCTCGGGTACAGCTCGCTTATCGCCTCGGAGGATCAGCACTGGGCCGTGGCGATCGGGCACATCGGCACCGACCGGCGAGTGTACACGAGCGCGTACGACGCCGGGAGCGATATCAACGCGATCGTGGTGCTCGTGCCCGACACGGGCGTCTGTTCAGCGGACCTGACGGGCGACGGTACGCTGGACTTCTTCGACGTGAGCGCGTTTCTGAACGCGTACAACGCGGGCTGTCCCTGACTGATTCACCTACGACGGGCACCGCCCGGTTCGGAGCACCGCAATGAAACGAAGCACACACAGAACGATCTGCTCACTCCTCATCGGAATGGCGAGTGTCGCGAACGGACAGATCATCAGCGAGGACCTCAAGCTGGTGCCGGGCGACGGCACCGTGGGTCAGGAGTTTGGCTGCGCTGTCGAGATCGATCAGGGCATCATGGTCATTGGCGCTCGGGGTGATTCGACCCTGGGCACCGATGCGGGTGCGGCGTACCTGTTCGACACCATGACCGGCGCCCTGATCGCCAAGCTGCTGCCGGATGACGGTGCCGCGGGCGATTCCTTCGGCTATTCCGTCGCCATTCACGACGGTGTGGTGGCTGTTGGGGCGCCGGAGCATGACGACTCTGGCACAGATTCGGGTGCGGCGTACCTGTTCGACGCCTCGACCGGTGCCCAACTCATGAAGATAACTCCCAACGACGCGGAAGAGGGCGACGAGTTTGGCAACTCCATCGACATCGATGGCGGCACGATCGCCGTCGGTGCATGGCGCGCCGACGAGTTCGGTGACGCCTCCGGCGCGGCCTATCTCTTCGACGCGTCCACCGGGATCCAGACCGGCAAGGTGCTGCCCGCAACCGGCGGTAACTTTCAGACATTCGGGGTCTCGGTGGCCGTGGACGATGGGATCGTCGCGGTGGGGGCTCGGACGTTCTTTGTGCTCGGTGATGGCTTCACGTTCGCCCGGGTGTACCTGTTCGACGCATCGACTGGAGCGCAGACCGGCGTGCTCCGGGCCGACATTGAGAACTTCAACGGAGACCAGGGCGGACACTTTGGTGATTCCGTTGACATCGACGACGGCATCGTGGCCGTCGGCGCATGGGGCAGAAGCATCTTCTTCGACCACTCGGGCGCCGCGTACACCTTCGACGCGTCCACGGGTGAGCAGCTGCAGTTCATATTCCCCGCAGACGGGCAAGACCGGGACAACTTCGGCGTCTCGGTCGCGATCGACAACGGGGTCATCGCGATCGGTTCACACCAAGATGATGTGAACGGATTCAACGCTGGGTCTGCCTATCTCTATGATGGAGTCTCCGGGGTGCTGATGAACAAGGTCCTGGCGAGCGATGGGGCGCCGTCCGATTCTTTCGGCACTTCAGTCGCAATCGAGAACGAGGTCATCGCGATCGGTGCGATCGGTGATGAGGACAACGGGAGTCGTTCGGGCTCTGTCTATCTCGTTGGTTCTTCGGGCGCATCCTGCCCGGCCGATCTTACCGGCGACGGCAATCTGGACTTCTTCGATGTGTCCGCGTTCCTCAGCGCATACAACGCGATGGACCCGATCGCCGACTTCACGGGCGACGGCGTTTACGACTTCTTCGACGTCAGCGCATTCCTCAGCGCGTACAACGCGGGCTGTCCGTAATCACCGAAGCCTGAGAATCCACTTTCCTTTTCGGTTTGATTCAGGTATAACAGGCGACGCGACGGCGTCGCCTGTTTCTTTGAGTTCGTACCCAATGTCAAGATAGAGAAGCTTTATGTCCCACCGAGCCCTGCCTTTGTTCGTTCCGTTCCTGATGAGCATGTGGGGCGCCGCGATCTGCGCCGGGGCGGAGGTCCCCCTCCCGACCGGTGACGCTGGGTGGGTCGATGCCGGGCGTGTGTATTTCAACGACAGCGAGCTGCTGCAGGTCACCGTCACCATGGACCCGGCGGATCTGCAGGCGATGCTCAACAACCCCTTCGACAACACCTATTACAGCTGCAGCGTGCACCTGCTCAGCTCGGAGGTCGACTCGGTTGTCGAGGATGTCGCGATCCGCCCGCGCGGCAACACCAGCCGCGGCGCGACCAAAAAGTCCTGGAAGCTCAAGTTCAACGAGTTTGTGCCGGGGCGCGAGGTCTTTGGACTCGAGAAACTCAACCTCAACGGGCACCAGAACGACCCATCCGTAGTACGCGGCAAGCTCGCGTGGGATGTCTACAACCAGTTCGGGGTGCCATCGCCCCGAGCATCAATGGCGCGGCTGATCATTAACGACGGATCGCTCGTGGATGATGTGTTTGTCAATGTCGAGCAGATCGACGATGAGTTCCTCAGCGCCTGGTTCGACGACGATACCGGCAATCTGTATCAGTGTGCCTACAAGGGCGAGCGTGCCGACCTGCGATTCGTGCCTCCGGGCGATGCGGCAGCGTACGCGAACCTTGGCTCACCAACCTATGAGTTGGAAAACGACAGCGGCGCCAACCAGCATCAGGACCTTGCAGACTTCATCGCGTTCATTGAGAATGCCGATGACGCGACATTCGCCGCCGAGATCGCCAGCCGGTTCAGCGTTGATGCCTTCCTGCGCTCAATGGCCGTCGATTGCGTGAACGGGCACTGGGACAACCTCTGGTACGGAGCGAACAACTACTTCCTCTATGTCTACCCGGACACCGGGCGGGTGGAATACATCCCGTACGATCTCGACAACACCTACGGCATCGACTTCTTCTCGACCGATTGGACGGCTCGCCCGGCTCCGAGCTTCGGTGAGAACGGGTTCGGGTGGGACTTTGGCAGTTCGTTCGGTGGTGGGGCGGAGCCGCCGCTGGTTCGACGCATCCTGGCGATTGACTCGTACCAAGACCAGTATCTGCGGTATGTGCGTGAACTCGTCGGCGCGATCGGTGAACCGACCGAGCCCGCCGAGACCGTCTATACCGATTCACTTGGCGACACCTTCAACGCCGGCAGCGACCCGCACTTCGACATCGACGCGGTCACCCTCTCCAACGATCAGTCTGAGCTGCTCGCGCAGGTCCGCGTCGCCGGCCCGATCGATGTGGGCGGCGATACCGACCAGACGCGCATCGTGTTCTTCTTCGATACCGGCCCAGGCGGATCGACGAGCAACCCTTGGGGGCGCGAGATCAACACGAATACGCAGGCCGACTATTTCCTTGGCTCATGGACCGACAACGGCGGTGGGTTCATCTTCTACGCATGGGACGGTTCCGGGTGGGACCAGCGACACGCCAGCTTTGACAACCCCGCGGGCTTCAATCAGGACCTGAGCGACAAGACCGACGGCATCGCACGCTACACCCTCCCGCTGGATGCGATGGGGCTCAGCGACAGTGACAGCGTGTACTTCGATGTCGTGACCACCAACGACCGGGGGGCGGACACCGAGCCCGGTGTCGATCATCTATCCAACGCGAATCAGGCAACGCCGAGCTACGACACGCCCTCGCAGGCGGGGGCTTATCTCTTCCACACGCTCGAACCGTTCAACCCGGGCGGTGTGGAGACCGTCGAGACCATCTTTACGCTCGGTACGCGCGGTGCACAGATCGATATGCTCCGCGACACGCTTGAGCCGTACGCGTTCATGGGCTCCTACGCCAACGGCAACGCGGATTACGGGTACACCGCGATGGACTTCTACGACTCGTTCGAATCACCTACGAGCTATTCGGGCGGCTCGCCCTGGGCATGGGGAGTGAAGCCGTACATTCAGGCGCGGACCGATTTCCTTCGTGCCAATGTGCCCCCGATCGCGTCGCTGCCCATGCTCGTCATCAACGAGGTGCTCGCGAGCAATGACTCGATCGTCATGGACGAGGCGGGTGACTATGAGGATTACATCGAGATATACAACGCGGACGACGAGACGATCGATCTCTCGGGCATGCATCTCTCGGATAGCCCGTTCGATCCGCTCGCATGGGTGTTCCCGGAGGGAACCATGCTCGCACCGGGCGCGTTCCTGATCGTGTGGTGCGACGACGAGCCGGGCGAGGGGCCGCTGCATGCTACCTTTAAGCTCAGCGCCGGCGGCGAATCGGCGGTGCTCTCTCACCGCGCGGAAGCCGGCTCGGTGCTGATCGATTCGGTCAGCTTCCCCGGGCTGCTGCCCGACGAGTCGTACGGGCGAGCGCCCGACGGCTCCGAATCGTTCGAGGTCTTCTGCGCCGTCACGCCGGGGTTCGAGAACGACCCGCGTGATGACTGCTTTATCGATCCGGATCCCACGCCCGCGGTCTTCGTGAACGAATGGCTCGCGAGCAACGACGGCGTCGTGGTTGACGAGTTCGGGGATGCCGACGACTTCATCGAGCTCTACAACGCGGAGCCGACCACGATCGATCTCGGCGGTCGCTACCTGAGCGACGATCTGACCGACCGCACCAAATGGGAGATCCCCGCGGGCGTGAGCATCGAGCCGGGCGGATACCTTGTGATCTGGGCGGATGATGAGCCCGAGCAGGGCCCGCTGCACGCGACATTTAAGCTCAGCGCCGGCGGCGAGGCGGTGGGGCTCTTCGATCGCGACGGTAACCAGCTCGCGCAGATCGATGCCGTGACATACTCGGGACAGGAAACCGACATCTCGGAAGGGCGAGCCCCGGACGCGAGCGCCTGTCGCCAGTTCTTCTCCCCGACGCCCGGCGCTGCGAACCCGTTGGGGATCGCAGACCTTGCAAACCCGCTGGGGGAACTCAACTTCTTCGATGTCTCGGCATTCCTCACACGCTTCGGGGCCAGCGATCCGGGCATCGATTTCAATGGCGACGGCATGATCGATTTCTTCGATGTCTCCGCTTTCCTCGCGGCGTACAACACGCCCTGTATGGAATAAATATCATTTTTGAGCATTGAGCCGGGATTTTTTCAAAGGATCTTGCTTCTCTGGCCCTTGGTGCGATTGCCGCTGGCTGTTATACTCAGCGCATGAACAAGATCACACCCACCATGCTCAGCTCGATCGCACTCTTGGCTACCGCTTCAATCGCGGGACCATCTGGCGGTTCGTTCGAGATCACTTGGTACACGATCGATGCCGGGGGAACAAACAACTCCACCGGCGGGAGCTTCGCGCTCTCGGGCACCATCGGTCAGCCCGACGCGGGTGCTGCGATGACCGGTGGGCAGTTCTCACTCACCGGTGGATTCTGGCCGGGCGTGGATACCGGGCCCGATTGCCCGGGTGATCTCACGGGCGATGGGTTGCTGAACTTCTTCGATGTCTCTGCATTCCTGACCGCGTACAACGCGATGGATCCGGTCGCAGACTTCAACAACGATGGCTTGTTCAACTTCTTCGATGTGTCC
>DDGE01000049.1:26721-60354 GCA_002337545.1 Phycisphaerales bacterium UBA1910
TCAGGAAGAGCGAGACATCGAAGAAGTTCCATTGCCCGTCGTTATTGAGATCTGCACGCGGATCGTGTGCCATGTATTCCGAGAGGAACAGCGACACATCGAAGAAGTTGAGGACGCCATCGCCGTTGCAATCCGCCAGGCAGAGTCCCTGCGGCTCACAGATCGGTGCGATGACCGTGATCTTGATCGAGCAGCACTCGTCAAGAGTCTCGTCGTGCATGGTCATCAGGAAGCAGACCTCCTCGCCCGGCTGCGCTCCGCAGATCGTGATCGGGCCGACGGTCTCGGTTCCGTTGGGGAGGATCGGTGAGTAGTCCCAGCGTGCCGGATCGACATTCCCTGTATCGATCGTGACCCCCGCGGGTGTCAACGGTGAGAAGAACGAGTACGAGATCGGGATCGTCGTCAGGTTGTCAACATCGAATGTCATCGTGAAGCAACCGGTGCCGTCGCAAAGCGGCTCGACAATCACATCGTGGATCTGGGCGCATTCACAATCGGGGACGGTGATGCACGGGCGGATCACGCAGCATTCCTCGAAGTCCACGGTGTTGAGCGAGATGATGAAACAGAGCTCGTCGCCCGGCGCGCCGCCGCTGAAGGTGATGCTGACCTGGGTTGTCCCCGAATCGGGAAGGATGGTCGGCAGGGTGATCAGCCCGCTCGGGACTACGTTGTAGCCCGAGTCAGGGAGGATGATCAGGTGCTTGACATCACGACCCGAGTTGTTGGTCAGATCGAAGGTATAGGTGTAGTTGCCCGACCCGTCGAGATCGCAGAGGACCTCGCCGTTGGCGATGGTCGCGCATGGGTCCTCTTCATCGCCCGGGCAGGAGACTTCGACCGAGCCGATGCCGGTCTTGTCCTGCTGGATGATGTCGGCGTCCATGTCGATGAGGATCGAGTTCGCAACATTGCCACCACTCTGAGGCACGCCCTGGATGCCGTACACATTGTCGGGCGCGTTGAGGCGGAGGGCATCGCCAGTGACCCAGACGCGGTCATCGGGCGCGGTGCCGTACGAGTAATCACACCCACCGGCGGAGTTGGTGCCCGAGCCGGCCCCGATGAGGAAGTTGTTGGGTGATGGGTTCCAGCGTTCGTTCTCGCAAACGAACTCCAGGGCACGCGATGCGTGGGCGCTGGTGTTGAACCGTCCCGCCGACCCGTCGCTATTGACCTCGGTGGACATGGTGCGCTCGGCGCACATCATCTGCCCTTCTGGACCGAAGGAGATGTCCGCGACCGGGTTCGAGTAGTCGGCGAACAGGTACGGCATGGTGATCTCGAGGCGTTCGGTCCCGGCGATAAACTCGCCGCTGGCGTCGCACGCGATAGACCAGATCTCGTTATCCGCGCTGGCAGAAGGCGCGCCGCCGTCCTCCGCCCACACGGAGTAGTACACACGCCCGTTAAAGCTCTGCACCGCCCAGACACGCTCACCCAGCGGCACGACGCCATCGTCGTCGCCGGCCTCCGGCGAGCAATCAGATACGCTGGCGGTCGCGTGGTCCCAGGTGCTCAGGCAGGCGCCGCTCGTGTCAATGCGGTAGATGCGTCCGTCCTCGAAGTTCGTGACATAGAGCACCTGCTTGGTGGTGTCAAAGCACAGGTTGCCCAGCCCCGGGTAGGACTCATTGAGCCCATGGACCGCGGCAATGTTCGGGTCGGACACATTCGGGAGCGTCGCGAAAACGGTCGGGACGCCGGTCACAGCATCGATCTTGAACACCTGACCCGGCTGCCCACCGATCGAGCCGACATGGTCCTGGATGTAGATGGCGGTGTGACTGGTGAATACATTGCCGAGGTCATCGAGGGCGACGCCGAACACCTGCCCCATGCGTGAACGCACCCAGTCTGGGTGGCTGTAGATATTGACTGGCCAGTCGACCCCGGTCGGGGCGACGCTCTGTCCGCTCAGGTCGTATGCGGTCAGCACGCCCTGCGCGTCGTCGAATCGCCACTGCGTGCCGACGGCTACCTGTCCACCTCCAAACGCCTGATACCGATCATCTTCGAACTGCGGCCTTTCGCCGTCGCAGGTGCCGGGTCCGACATCTGCGATCGTAATTGATGCGCACGCAGATAACAACGCAGCGATCGCGAGACCGCCCGGGCCTTTCTTCTTCAACATGGTGTACCCCACTCTTTCCTGCACATGTGTGTGCTTGAAGTAGCACGCGTGACAATCACGCGTCGAGACTCCCATCATACAGAGTTCAGCACCATGTCACAACACAAATGCGCAGTGCGCAAGCGAACGGTCACCCTTTGTTCGCAGCCCGTTTACATGATGTTGGCAGGGTTTTATCCCGATCTTTATCCGGCGCAGCGTGGCGCCTCACTATATTTCCCGCAACTTTGGAACGCGGTGTGAGACACGCCAGTCACGCGCGTTCGTCTGATCACCGCGGCCCAGCACAAGGCGGATGCTGGCTCATATCACGGCCTTGACACGACGGGGCGCATCAGCATTCGCCCAGCGATGTACTCTGCGCGATCAGGGGAAATGGACTCTCTTTCATGAGTGGAACCGCCACTCACACCCGGCAGCGCACTCCGTAATGGCGCTGCCGGGTGTTGCTTTGGTCCACCTGTTTAGGGGTGCTTCGGATCCGATAATGCATGAAACTGTTTTGATCTTTCCTGAGCTCTGGATCGCTTGTGGATCGCGACGCAATCAAGCCCGATACCGCTTCGGTGATCCGAGAGAACTCACGATCATGTCGTCGATTCTGCATGCAGCTCATCCTACTGATCGGGATCGTTGAGCTGGTGGTGTTCTTTGCGCAGTCCTATTTCGAGATGACCCGAGGGATGCTGCTCGGGTTCGACCTGTTGATCCTGGCGTTCGTACTCACACCGTTGTTTATCCGGCAGTGGCGGATCATGAAAGAGTTGGAATCCGTGCGAACGCGCACGGATGTGGAGCTTCAGTCGCTCCGGACCGCGCTCGACGAGCATACGCTGTTCTCCATCATCGACTTCGACGGTCGGTTCGTGGAGGTGAACAGCGGGCTCTGCCGTGTCAGCGGATACTCCCGTGAGGAACTGATCGGGATGTCGCATCAGATCCTTCTCCCTGATCAACATCCCGGCTCTGTCTGGGACCAGATGTGGGAGGCAATCCATGCCGGCGAGATCTGGCGTGCGGAGCTTTGCCAACGCGCGAAGGATGGCTCGTTGTTCTGGATCTCCACAACGAACATCCCGCAGAGAAACGATCAGGATCAGATCACTGGGGTCATATCCCTCAGCAAAGACATCACGGAAGAGAAGCACGCAGCAGACGCACTCCGCAGAACCCGACAGCTGCTCGATCAGACAGGGCGCATCGCGTCGGTCGGCGGCTGGGAACTCGATATCGAAACAGAGGAACTGAACTGGACCGACGAGGTGTTTCGGATTCACGAAATCGAGGATCATCAGAAACCCGACCTGAAGGATGCGATCAACTTCTACGCACCCGAGGCACGCGCCATCGTCCGCAAAGCAGTGCAGGACGGGATCGAGAACCATAAAAGCTGGGACCTCGAGCTGCCGTTGATCACCGCGAAAGGCAACCGCAGATGGGTCCGTGCGATGGGCGAGCCATTCATTAAGAACGGCAAGTGCCAGAAGCTGACCGGCGCGTTCCAAGACATCACGGCGCAGCATCAGGCCAAATCGAGGCTGGCGAGGACCGAGTCCCGTCTTTCCCTGACGATTAAATCCGCGAACATCGGTCTCTGGGAATGGGATGTCCGCGAGAACACATGTTTCTTCAGCGAGCACTATTACACCATGCTCGGGTACGATCCCGACGCCTTCCCCATGGACTTTGATACATGGGAATCGCTCGTGCATCCTGATGATGTCGCCGGTGCAAGGGAAGACCTCTTCGCGTACCTGCAGAGACAAGATGGGGATTTCGCCGTCGAGTTCCGCATGAAGTCCAAGGAAGGCGCATGGGTATGGATCCGCTCGCTCGGCGAGGTGGTCGATCACGATGCAGAAGGCAACCCTGTGCGCATGGTGGGCGTGCACATCGATATCAATCACACCAAGCGACTGAGCAAGGCGCTGGAACAGATCGTCGAGATGGAAGCCAAGCCCACGCTCAAGGAGGCGTGCGTCGAGCTTTCACGCCACACCGCGGAACTCTTCGGTGTCGACTTTGCGGCCGTGGTCCGCATCTCCGATGAGGAAGACCCGCAGCACGCCAAGCTCGTCGGGGGGATTCATCAGGGCGAATCGATCCCGATTATCGAGTACGAGCTAGCAGGCACGCCATGCCACGCGGCCGTGCAAAATCCATTCATGCTCGTGAACGATAAGCTCGTGGAACGCTATCCCGAGGACACAATGCTGCGGGACCTGGGATTGCGGAGCTACGCGAGCGTTCGCTTACAGGATAGTGGCGGGCAGACCATGGGGCTCATGATCATCATGCACTCCTCCACGATGCCCAGCGACTACAAGATCGAGCCGACCCTGCGGATTTTCGCGGCTCGTGCCGCTGCGGAGATCGAGAAACACCGGGTCGAGCTCGGGCTCCAACGCGCAGTCCATGAAACAGAGACCGCGAACCGTGCCAAGAGCGAGTTCCTCGCGAACATGAGTCACGAGATCCGAACACCGATGACCGCAATCCTCGGCTATACCGACCTCATCCTCGATCCCGCGTCCAACGCGTTGGACTTCATCGAGCATGCCGAGACGATCAGGAACAACGCGAAGCACCTGATGACGGTCATCAACGACATCCTTGATGTGTCCAAGATCGAATCCGGTCGTCTGGAGATCGAGCAAATCCCCATTGATCCCATATCGCTGGTCGATGAGGTAATCGAGCTGATGACTCCTGGGGCCGAGCAGAAGGGGCTCGAAATCCGGCTGACCAGTCGGAACGAGATCCCACGATACATCATCACGGATCCAACAAGATTCCGACAGATCCTGCTCAATCTGATGAGCAACGCGATCAAGTTCACGCCCGAGGGCAGCATCGAACTCGAGCTTGAGTACCTCAAAGCAGAGGACCAGCTCCGCGTGCGATGCATCGACTCGGGCATCGGGATGACTCCCGATCAGCGAGACCGTATCGCATCCTTCGAATCCTTCAGCCAGGCGGACGGTTCAACCGCACGCAAGTACGGGGGGACCGGGCTGGGGCTCAAGGTGTCGAGCATGCTCGCGGATCTGTTGGGCGGCGATCTCCAGATCGAGTCCGAGTTCGATGAAGGCAGCACCCTGATTCTGACCATCAGCGCCGGCGCGCAGATCGCTTCGCTCCCACAGTTGCGCCGAACCATCACAGACACACCAGAGTCAGGCACTTCCATAACAAACGAGGCATTGCGGGGTTGCCATGTGCTGCTTGCCGAGGACGGGCTGGACAATCAGAAGCTGATTCGCGTCCTGCTCAAGCGTGCGGGCGCGGAGATCACGATTGTCGCCAACGGCCAACTCGCGATCGAGGCGATCTCCAACGACCCCAATGGTTTCGACCTGATCCTCATGGATATCCAGATGCCCGAAGTGGACGGTCACGAAGCGACCCGCCAACTCCGAACCGGCGGTTGCACCCTCCCGATCATCGCACTGACGGCACACGCGATGCCCAGCGATCGTGAAAAGTGCCTGAGCGTAGGCTGCGACGCCTACCTCGCCAAACCGATCAACTTCGAAGAGCTGATCCTGACATGCCGCATGTACTACCGACAAAGCCGCAACAGCGCGGCCTAGCTGTCCACGCGATGTCATGATCCTTCCAGAATGGAGCCGGGGGGAATCGAACCCCCGTCCCGATGTCGTCCGCGCAGCGCTTCTACGTGTGTAGTCATCTGTTTCATCTCGACCTCACACCGGGAGATGACGCCCTGTGCTTTGGTCCAGCCGCTTGAAACCTCCTCGCCGACACCCCAAGAGGCGCCAAGTGTCGACCAGCCCGAAAATCGTGTTCACGCACCCTATCGGGCGTCGAGCGCGTGAACCGTGGCCGTATTAGGCCGCGAGTGCGTACTGCGGTTCGGCAGATATAAGTTTGCGTACTTTTTACGAGGCTAGCACGCTCCTCGACACGCCACACTGTGCTTTCCCGACCCGGTCGAATGCCACTTCGGCCCCGAGCGCGAGACCCGGCGAACGCCGCCGGACAAGCTGCAACATTCAGTATACGCACAAACACACGATCGAGACTGATATACCAGCATGAAACTGTTTCTGTCTCCCGATAATGCCCCTCTCGCTTCACGGCTGGCCCCCTGGAACTCGGGATAACCCCCAGGGACCTGCATACTCGATAACGGTTGCGTTGTTTCTGATGTTTCTGCTTGAAAACTCCACCCGTTCGTGTAATTTGAGGTTACGCGTCATTATCGTGGGGCGCGATCCGTAGTGGTACCTCGATTGGGGAGAGAAAAAATGAAGAAGTTAAACAGCACTCTGACCGCGTGCGCAGGCTTGGCGCTAGCGACAACACTCGTGAACGCCCAGTCTGCCCGTTCGGTTTCCAAGTCTGCCGGCACTGAAGCAATTCCGACCACCAAGATGCGTCCGCTGGAGCATCAATCCGCCGCAGTTCGTCGAGATCTCGCGGAACAGCGCGGGATTGTGCACTCTGTTGCACGGATGTGGAGCGAGTTGTTGCTNNAGCCGGGGGGAATCGAACCCCCGGATTTTCGGGGTTCTTGGGTCTCCAGTGGGGGTGGTCTCTCCTCTGCGCTCTCTTGGATTGCATCCGAGGTTCTTTCAAACCTCAAATACGGGTTGGTGGTTTTTGTCGAGTCTTTGGTTTACGCACTCGCTCGCGTATCTCCACGAAGCATGTTCGTAAAAACAATCTGACCCGTAAGTTCGGGACGAAAATCCTTGAGTATGTAGCTGGACCAATCAGATTGCTCGTTGGATGAATTTGGATTGTCAAAGTGTGCACTCCACCGATTGTTCCTGGTCCAGGCATTGTCAATTAATCCCCGATATCTCGGTATTTCACCATTAGGAATCGACAGCATGCCGTGCCAGTGGGGGTGGTTCCGCTGCTTTCCGTGCTCGAGCACGAAGACTCCATTCATCCTCACGGAATCAGGTTTTTTCGACCACCGGCGGCCCAGTGTCCTTCGAGCAACATAGGCATCCAGTTTCCGCAGTTTCGAGAGCATCGTTTCATTAGAGATCTCGCACCCTGGATATGTTGTAAGCGTGACAAAGAGGTCGGCTTCTATGTCACAGAACATCGAGTGGAACGCTCTTCGAAGCTGGATGTACTCATTCATGTAGCCACCTCCCGATTATCTGTAGCATCAGAAGCATTCTCGTCTAAATTCGAGTTTTGATCTTCTGGGACCATGTCGGGTAGCTTCACAAGCAGATCGTGGTAGTTAAGGGCCTTCCGGTCAGTGTAGAGGGCATCCGACATCTGAACTGAGGTGTGGCGAGCCAGTTGACGCTTCGTTGCGTCCGAATCCGTAAGCTGATGGATCATGGTCACGAAGGTCTTGCGAAGGGAGTGCATCGTGATACGCGAGCCATCGAAACGTACTTTCTCAATCCCAGCACGCTCGAGATCCTTCCGAAATGTCGCTCGCGTTGGTCTGCCCTTCGGCAGGAGCTTGGCATTCTGATTTCTGCCAGCGATCAGACGCTCTATCACAATGATCAGCTGGCTCGGTATCTCGATGTACTCGAATCTCCGAGCCTTTGACTCATCCTCCTTGAGGCAGATCCAGCTTCGTCCTTTCTCGTCAGTGGTAATGCTGTCAACCTTGAGTCGGCTGACCTCAATCGCTCGCAACCCAGTGCAAAGCATGATCGCGTAGAAATCGCTCCGGTACTCCGGACAGGATTGGAGGAGGCATTTGGCTTCCTCTGCAGTGAGTGCTCCTGGTGGCACAGACGGTGTATTCGTATTGCGGATACGCCTCAGATTTGTGAGCGGGATTTCCTCTGTATATCCCTCATCAAAGAGCCAGCGACAAAAAGATTTAAAAGTAGTTTGATAGTGACTCTGGGTCTTTGGCGACCATTGTTGTTTGCTTCGCATCCATTCCTGGTACTCGGCTCGATTAATGTGACTGAGCTTCGTCCAATTGAGCTCTGCCAAGCCATCCGAGAGTCTCTGGCGTACCTTCCGGTAGTGTTCTCGGATTGTTCCCTTCTCAATCAGAAATTCGATGTATTCATCAGCATAACCCGTGAGCTCACGTGCACCGATGGATCGTTCTCGATCGGTGACATAGAGCCCAGAGCGTTTTTTCTCTTCATTTCTGATGTAGTCTTTGGCTCGTGTCTCGGCGGTTCGCTTATCAGCGGTACCAAGTGTGATTTCGACAGGCTTTTCATCACCTTCGAATCGATGCTTCAGGTAATAGTTCTTTGATAGCAAAGACTTGCCAGTTCGAGGGCATTTTCTCTTTTTCTTGTTGATGCTCATCCCGCACCTCCGATCGACCAAGTGCCGTGAGCGATGAAGTGCTCAATGGCTGACGTCGGGATGAGTCTGCGTCCTCCCAGTTTCCATGACGGGATAGTTCCTTCTTCTATCCTTCTATGCACAGTACGGGAGCTGATGCCGAGATATTGAGCAGTGTCGGCAACACTGATTGTGGCGGAACCTCGCCAGGGATATACGTTTGATTTAATCATAACTACTCCTTATTGAATATGTAATACATCTACATATATTTATTTGATTCAATAGCAGGCAGGTATACCCTCCAAGCAAAAAATGCACAAATTCCACTTTTGAAAAGTCGTCGTGTTTTGTGTCGAGATTTCACTCGGAAAAATGTCATTTCTTCTGCCATGAGCGGTGCTGCACGGCAAAAATGGCATGCCAATACGCAGTCTTTGGACTGTGCATCTGCATGGTTTTCCATATAATGGGTTGGGTTATTTTTGGAGAGTAATTGCTCAATGGCGAAGAAGAAAACAAAAAAAAAGAAGTCGAAGCCACAAGCGACTCTCGGCTTTGAAGAAAAACTCTGGCTCGCGGCAGACAAACTACGTGGATCTATCGATGCCGCGGAGTACAAGCATGTGGTGCTCGGGCTGCTCTTCCTGAAGTACATCTCCGACGCCTTCCAGGCTCGCCGGGAGGAGCTTGAGGCCCTGACCACCGACCCCAATTCCGACTACTTCACTGACGGCGACAAGGACTGGGCGAACCAGACCCTCGAAGACCGAGACGAGTACGCATCGAAGAATGTCTTCTGGGTGCCGCCAGAGGCTCGTTGGAAACAACTCCAAGCTCAAGCCAAGCGTCCTGATATCGCCAAGCTTATAGATGACGGCATGTACGCCATCGAGCGGGACAACCCCCGCCTCAAGAACGTCCTACCCCGTGACTACGCCCGCCGTGGCATCCCCGCCGAACGCCTCGGCGAACTCATCGACCTGATCTCCGGCATCGGGCTCGGTGACAAGGAGTCGAGGGCCAAGGACATCCTCGGGCGGGTCTACGAGTACTTCCTCGGCAAGTTCGCCGCCGCTGAAGGCAAACTGGGTGGCGAGTTCTACACGCCCCGCAGCATCGTCAAGCTCTTGGTCGAAATGATCGAGCCGTTCAAGGGGAGGGTCTATGACCCCGCTTGCGGCTCGGGTGGGATGTTCGTGCAGGCCGAGCGATTCGTCGAGGCCCACGAGGGCAAGGCGACCGACATCTCCATCTACGGCCAGGAGTCCAACCCGACGACCTGGAAGCTCGCCAACATGAACCTGGCCCTTCGGGGCATCGAGGCTCACCTCGGCGAGAAGCACGCCGACACCTTCCACAACGATTTGCACAAAGATCTGAAGGCCGACTTCATCCTCGCCAACCCGCCGTTCAACGTCTCCGACTGGGGCGGCGAACGACGCCGGGAGGATGTCCGCTGGAAGTACGGCACGCCGCCGGTCGGCAACGCCAACTACGCCTGGATCCAGCACTTCATCCATCACCTCGCCCCCAACGGTATCGCCGGGTTCGTCATGGCGAACGGCTCGATGTCCTCCAACTCGGGCGGCGAGGGCGACATCCGCAAGGCCCTCGTTGAGAACGACCTCGTCGATTGCATGATCGCCCTGCCCGGCCAGTTGTTCTTCACGACCGGCATCCCCGTCTGCCTCTGGTTCGTGACCCGCAGCAAGGCGGGCGGCACGCTCGGTGGCAAGAAGCTGCGGGACCGCCGCAAACAGACGCTCTTCATCGACGCCCGTAAGCTCGGCTCGCTCGTCACTCGGACACTCCGTGACTTCTCCGAAGAGGAGATCGCCCGCATCGCCGAGACCTACCACGCCTGGCGAGGCGAGGACGGCAAGTACGAGGACATCGCCGGATTCTGCAAGTCGGCAACGGCTAAGGAGATCGATAGTCACGGCTTCGTGCTGACGCCCGGTCGGTATGTCGGAGCTGAAGATGTCGAAGACGACGGCGAGCCGTTTGAGGAGAAGATGGCTCGGCTGACGGCAACTCTTCGAGAGCAGTTTGACCAATCAAACCGGCTACAGGAAACGATCTCGCATCATCTGATGGATCTGACAAATGGATGATGCGTTCCCTTCAGAATGGGATGCCCGTCCTGTTGCTGACTGCATGTCGGCAATTATCGACTACCGAGGAAAGACTCCAAAGAAGTCGCCGGTCGGGATTCCGCTGATCACTGCGAAGATCGTCAAGGGTGGGCGAATTCTAGATGTGTCTGAGTTCATTCCTCCCGAAGACTACGACAGTTGGATGAGGCGGGGACTTCCTGAGCCAGGCGATATCGTGGTGACTACCGAGGCACCGCTCGGCGAGGTTGCTCAGCTTGACGGTCGGAAAGTAGCACTCGCTCAGCGAATCGTGACCCTCCGAGGAGAGTATGGTGTTCTCGACAATGACTACCTGAAATTCGCAATGCAGTCAGCCTTTGTGCAAGGGCAACTGCTGGCGAGAGCGACGGGTACGACCGTCGTCGGCATCAAACAGCGGGAGTTGCGGCAGGTTCTCATCCCACTCCCGCCAATCGAAGAGCAGCGAGCCATCGCCTTGGTCCTTGGCTCGCTCGACGACAAGATCGAGTTGAACCGGCGGATGAACCGCACGCTGGAGCAGATGGCGGCGGCGATCTTCAAGGCGTGGTTCGTGGACTTCGAGCCCGTCCGAGCCAAGGCCAGCGGGGCCGCCTCCTTCCCCGGCATGCCCCAGCCCGTCTTCGACGCCCTCCCCGCCACCTTCGCCGACTCCGAGCTTGGGCCGATTCCGGAGGGGTGGAATTTAAAGCCGCTGAAGGATGCCACATGCCTCACTATGGGCCAGTCACCCAAGTCGGAGTTCTACAACACGACGGGCGATGGACTGCCGTTCCATCAAGGCGTTACGAACTATGGGGAACGCTTCCCAGTTCACAAGACGTACTGCACTGTCGAGAAACGGGTTGCCGAACCTGGCGACATTCTCTTCTCCGTGCGAGCGCCTGTTGGTCGCATCAATGTCGCCGATGAACGCTTGATCGTAGGACGGGGGCTCGCCGCTATTCGGCACAACCAAGACTGGCAGTCGTTCATGCTCTACGCCCTTAAGCATCAGTTTGCCGAAGAAGACTCGATCGGGGATGGCACGATTTTTACGGCAGTGACGAAGAAGGACATGGAAGGCATCCGGATTGTCGAGCCGACAGAAGCCATTGGAATTGGCTACGAAAAGCTGGCATCCGCCATCGACCAGCAGATCGGGCTTAACGATAGGGAGTCACGGACGCTCACCGAAACTCGGGATGCTCTGCTGCCGAAGCTGCTGTCGGGCGAGGTGCGGGTTAATCCAGAACAATGATAAAAGGTGAAAACATGCGTATGAGATCATATATCTTGGCTTACTTATCTTTATCAATCCTATTGCTCACCAGCGGATGCGAGGTTTACCCTGGGAATTATGCAGGGAGTTCGAGCGGAATATACAGCAATCCGTACTCCGCTCCCACTAGTCGCACTGCGACAATCATGATCTCATCAGAAATCACTGACGGCACACGAAGTACAGATGAAAACGGTCAGTCGACTGTTGAGCTCACTGTTTATGTAAAGGGCGAAGGCGAGCCGCTGGGTTATTACCAAAGCTCAACCCTGTATCTGAATTCGTATGGCATTGGGGTAGCTGAAGATAGTAGTACCTGGTTTAATATCTCAGGCATCTCAGATGGCTGGCCGTCGAGCTATCTTGTTTCTGCTGAGTATGTCGATTACGGCTCTCATGGCGGCGAAGTGCTTGTCAAAGTAAAGATCGATGATGTAAGCCATAGGCGCTATGGTGAGCATGTGTATTCTCAGAGCCACTCATTGAGTTGGGAGTAGCATTCAACATCTGAATCTCACATCAACTTATGGACATCATTTCCACTAGTACCTAGGCGGTTTATATGGAGTATCACGATCTTGTAAAAGATTTCGCTGACCGTACACGAAGCAACTTACAACTCGTAAGAGAACGTGCTGAATCCGGAGGCAAGGCTTACGAGGTAACGCAGCTCATCAACTCCATGCTTGGACTTCTCGTCTTTCCTCAGCAGCGGTACTATCAGAATGTTCCAAAGTGGACCATGGAGCAACTTAGACAAAAGGGCTGGCCGGAACCCGTTCTGACTGGTGACATTGGCAAGCCCAATGATCTTCAAGAGCTGTTTCGCTATCTCCGAAATGGGATCACCCACTTCAACATGAAGTTCACAGATAGCGGAGGGGTACTCGATGGGGTCGTGATATGGAATCATGAAGGTGGTAGTTCCAAGAATCCAAAGAACTGGCAGGTGACACTTCACCTTGATGAACTCGCTGACATCACGGATAGGTTTGTTCAACTGATGCTGGGAAGTTCGCAGCCGTGATACAGAAGCTAAACGAGTTAGTAGTCGAGAATGCTGCCCTTGAGTGGTTCGAGGGACTCGGCTATTCCATTGTACACGGGCCAGAGATTGCCCCCGATGCTGCAGGATCTGAGCGAGCAAGCTACGCCGATGTCCTGCTCGTTCATCGCCTCCGAAACGTCCTCTTCAAGCTGAACCCTGACATCCCCTCCGAGTGTCTTGAAGAGGTCATTAAACGGCTCCAACGCCCTGAGCTCCCGACCCTGATCGAGAATAACCGTACGTTTCACTCACTGCTTCGAGATGGAGTGGATGTCGAGTACCGTCTCCCCGATGGCTCATCCAAGGGTGACAAAGTCTGGCTGTTCGACTTTGAAAACCCCGATCGCAACGATTGGCTCGCCGTAAACCAGTTCACAGTCTTAGAGAAGATCGGTGCCAACCAGCACGACCGCCGCCCTGATGTCGTCGTATTCGTCAACGGCATCCCGCTGGCCGTCATTGAGTTGAAGAACGCCGCCGATGAGGATGCTGACATCTGGACCGCCTACAAGCAGCTCCAGACCTACAAAGCAGAGATCCCGAGCCTGTTCGTATCGAACTCATTGCTGCTCGTCAGCGACGGTCTCGATGCCCGTATCGGTTCACTGACAGCGGGCAAAGACCGATTCACGCCTTGGCGCACTGCGGATGGCGAGGAGACCGCCCCAAAGACCCAGCCGCAACTCGATGTAGCAATCAAGGGCATCTTCGACCGACGCTGGTTCCTCGACTACATCCGCAACTACACTGTCTTTGAAACGAGTGACGAGAAGGTCATCAAGAAGATTGCCGCCTATCACCAGTTCCATGCTGTGCGGAAGGCCGTCGGGGCAACGGTCACGGCTTCACAGCCGAGCGGAGACAAGCGTGCTGGTGTCATCTGGCACACCCAAGGGTCCGGCAAAAGTCTGACGATGCTGTTCTACGCTGGGCGGCTCATCGAGCAGTCCGAGCTAGAGAACCCGACTGTGGTTGTCTTGACTGACCGTAATGATCTTGACGGTCAGTTGTTCTCAACCTTCGCAGAGGGAAAGGCGATCCTCAGACAGACTCCGGATCAAGCGGCCGATCGGACAAGCCTTCGAGATCTGCTGAAGCGAGCGAGCGGCGGCGTCATCTTCACGACGATACAGAAGTTCCTCCCTGACGAACGAGCAAGCGAGCACCCACTGCTTTCTGACCGGAGAAACATCATCGTGATCGCCGACGAGGCGCACCGCAGCCAGTATGGATTCAAGGCGAAGATCGACAAAGAGACTGGGCAGATTGGCTATGGCTTCGCCAAGTATTGCCGAGACGCCCTTCCCAACGCCACATTCATTGCCTTTACAGGAACTCCTGTTGAACGCACAGATGTCAGCACACGAGGGGTCTTCGGTAACGAGATTGATGTCTACGACATCGAGCAGGCTATCGAGGACAACGCCACCGTCCCCATCTACTACGAGGGTCGCCTGGTCAAGCTCGGACTCGACGCAGCCGCTGCGGATTCGCTCGATGAGGAACTTGAGGAGCTGACCGAGGGTGAAGAGGACACCTCCAAAGAGAAGCTCAAGACCAGGTGGGCGGCGTTGGAGGCGATCGTCGGCTCGGATGAGCGGATCAAGCAGGTGGCCGAGGACATCGTGGCGCACTTCGAGGATCGACAGTCCGCGATGGAGGGCAAGGCAATGGTCGTTGCCATGTCTCGCCGGATATGTATGGCCCTTCACGATGCCATCGTCGAACTCCGCCCGGACTGGTACCACGACGATGACGACAAGGGGGCCATCAAAGTCGTGATGACGGGCAACGCCAGCGAAGGCCCAGAGATCGCCAAGCATGCCCGCAACAAGTCGCGTCGAGAAGATCTCGCCAAGCGGTTTAAAGACCCCAACGACCCGCTCAAACTCGTGATCGTCCGAGACATGTGGCTGACTGGCTTCGATTGTCCGTGCATGCACACGCTCTATATCGATAAGCCAATGCGTGGTCACGGCCTGATGCAGGCAATTGCGAGAGTGAACCGGGTGTTCCGAGACAAGCCCGGCGGTCTTGTGGTTGACTACATCGGTATCGCCGACCAACTCAAGAAAGCCCTCTCGACGTACACCGAGAGCGGCGGTCAGGGCCGCACCACGGTTGATCAAGATGAAGCTGTGGCCATCATGCAGGAGAAGTACGAGGTCGTGGTTTCCATGTACCACGGCTTCGACCACAGCCGGTTCTTCTCTAACAAGGCCTCAGAACGGATGGCGGTTATTCCGGAAGCCATTGAACACGTCTTTGCCTTGGAAGACGGTAAGTCACGCTACCTTCAGGCTGTTCTTGAACTCTCGAAGGCGTTTGCCCTCGCAGTCCCGCACGAAAAGGCGCTCGCCATTCGTGACGATGTCGGATTCTTCCAAGCCGTGAGAGCAGGCATAGTGAAAGCAACCGTTCCAGGCAGTAAATCACCAGAAGATCTGGATACAGCCGTGCGGCAGATCGTATCGAAGGCTGTAGCTTCGCAAGGGGTTGTGGACATCTTCGCCTCTGCGGGGCTAAAGAACCCTGACATCTCGATCTTGTCAGATGAGTTCTTGGCTGATGTCCAGAACATGCCCCAGAAGAACCTCGCATTGGAGATGCTTCGCAAGCTCATCAATGACGAGATCAAAGTCCGAAGCCGCAAGAACATCGTCCAAGCTCGTTCTTTCAGAGAGATGCTCGAAGGCTCAATCAAGAAGTACCAGAATCGCGGAATCGAAACTGCAGAAGTTCTTCAAGAACTCATCGATCTTGCTCAACGAATGCAGGAAGCGAAGCAAAGAGGCGAGCAGCTTGGGCTCAATGAGTCAGAAGAGGCGTTCTACGATGCATTGGCAAACAATAAGAGTGCTGTCGAAGACCTCGGAGACGACACGCTGAAGACGATCGCTCGCGAGCTTGCGGAGCGTATCCGGAAGAGTGCAACGATAGATTGGACAATTAAAGAGACCGTTCGAGCCGAGATGCGAGCAATGGTCCGACGATTGCTCCGGAAGTATAAGTATCCACCAGATCAACAAGACGCGGCAACTGAGCTCGTCTTGCAGCAAGCGGAGACTCTTGCTGGGGATATCGCAAGAGATTAATTCTTCAGCATCTAGGACAAGAACAGCCGGACATATTGCTCGACAGAGGTGCTAAGAATAAAAATTTGACGACTCATGTCAGACTGTGGTTTCGCATCGAATCACTATGTAGATTTTCTCTACGGCGAATGGCCTGACAAAGTGAAAATATAGGGGTAGTCATGATCATGCGACGGGCGGTTCAGGTGAGATCATTCCAGCACAAGATCTGGGTTTTGAACTTTGTGGTTCTGCTGCTAACAGCGAGTGCAACTTCAACAGTTACGGGTAGGGAAGTCGGTAGGCTTATCTCTCTCGAACCGGACGAGATGCCAGACCGCCTAGATCCAGGGATACTGAGGTTGATGAGCGCGGTCAACCATGGAACTGCGGAGGAAGTTCAGGCAGCGATAGATCGTGGTGTTGATTTAGAGCTTAGCTTGTACCACGATCGGACTCCACTTCTTGAGGCAGTAGTCAAAAGACGAGAGCTGGATGTCATCTGTGTACTGCTTGATGCTGGAGCAAGTGTGCATGCTCGCGATGAAATGGAGATGACTCCGCTCATGTACGCAGCAATGAGAAGCCAGGATCCGGAACTAATCATGATGCTTGTTGATGCGGGCAGTGATGTGCATGCTCAATGGATTGACGGTGCAACTGCACTCGGGATCGCAGCAGCAGCGAATCCCAATCCCGAAATATTGAAGCGTCTCATTTTGGTTGGGTCCGACCTTGAGCATCAAGACCAGTATGGCCGTACTCCTCTAGCACGAGCTGCGAGAGATGATCAGGGAGTACCAGTTATCAGGGCATTGATTCAGGCAGGTGCAGACGTTCAATCAGGCTCATCGTATGGATCAAGGGCGATTGATTACGCCGTGCACTTTTCTTCTGACCCTGAAGTAGTCTCGATACTGCTTGAACGCACGGATGAACCGAATTTCAGTAAACTACTACGATCGGCTGCAGCACACAACCCCTCTGTTCCAATCATTGAGAAACTCATTCAGGAAGGAGCAGATGTAAATGGGCAGCCAGGATTGATTCGATTGCCACTACATGCTGCGTGCATGAGTAACTCGAATCATGCGATCACGGAGGCGCTGATCAGGGCAGGTGCTGACATTGAAACAGAAGGGTACAATGGCCTCACGCCTTTGTATGCAGCAGCAGGCTACAACAAGAATGCTGATCACATTCGTGTTCTCTTAAGTCATGGTGCAAATCGAGAGAATCCGCCGAACAAGACATTTTCGGCTCTCTCATTCGCCATTAGGAACAAGCAACCAGTCGAAGTCATTCGAGCGTTATTGGATGGTGGATATGACGCGAATGAGCGAACTGAAGGCAATGCCACGCCGCTGATTGAGGCGGCTTATTACGACTCTGATCCAGAGATTTTTACATTACTCATTGAACGGGGAGCTGAAGTAGATGCTCGGGGCGGGAAGCACTTGATGACTCCGCTCATGGTTGCGGTAAGAAAGTGCTCATCAGTTACGCCAGTCCAGGTATTGCTTGACTCGGGAGCAAATATTGAAGCGAAATGCTCTATGGGGCGTACGCCGCTGATTTACTGTGCGATTGAGTGCAAGAACCCGAGTATTCTCAAACTACTGTTTGATGGGGGGGCGGATTCAAGGGTCACGGACCAAGAGGGTAACAGAGCGATTGACTACGCCAAAAAGAACGAAGTTTTACAGCAGTTTGCTCGGAAGTACTTGCTTGAGGAAGAGCAATAGCAGCTCATTCAAGATCGATGGAGATTAGCGAAGGATTTGCAGAATCGGTGTCAGGCTCGAATGTGCCAATCGAATCCCTTTCAGGATGACTGATCGCTTGTAGACCCTTTGGGGCCATTATTCGTGTCAGGATTCTCTGCTTCAGATCTCAATCTGGAGTAGTTCTTTTCAACGATTGACCTTATTCTGCTCTTGCTCTGATAAACGTTATCAATGGACATTCCAAGGATCTTGGCGACTTCCTTCGCGGGAACGGATGAATGTGAGGTGAGCTCAAAAGCCTGGAACGAGTCTGGATTAACGCTCTCAGCGGCTTCAGAAAGAGCCTGTTTCATAAGCCCCTCATGCCACGCTCTATCCCAGTGTTCATCTTGGGATTCTGTGGGATTAGATTGGAGTTTCTCTTTAAACTCGGCTTCACGATAATGTCGTCGCATCAGGTCGAAGCAGCGTCGCCTCACAATGGTTCTCAGAATCGACCGGAAACTGCCACGCTCAGGATCAATGCTCAGAGTAGGAAGAAGTGCTACGAGCTCAAGTAGAACAGTTTGGCGTAGATCTTCAGCATGATCTCTACGAAGTCCGGCACTAAGAGCATACTGCACGATGACCAGCTCATATCGATGAACAAACTGCTCCCAGGATTCCTCACTCCCATCGGTCTGTACACGACGAATAATGGTGGTGGTTCCAGGGTGTTTACCGTTATTTTGATTCAATAAAAGATCTCCATATGAACTCAGATGAACAACAGTATACCGATAGTGATCTGCTGCAACCCGGGGCGATGCTTGCAGGCCTTCGTCTCGTACGGATCATTGGAGAGGGTGGCTTTGGTCAAGTCTGGCTAGCAATAGATGGGGTGGGTGACTATCAGGCCGTCAAGGTGGTCTTCAAGCAGCATGGTAATAGTTCGGCGGTACAACGCGAGCAGCGTGCTGCAAGGCTAGTTCGGGAGTCGATATCCGATCATCCACATCTGGTGAGGATGCACCATGTTGGAGCGAGTGATGAGTACTTCTACTACACGATGGATCTAGCAGATCCACAAGTAGAATCAGCTCCAGCAGAATCTTCGAAGTACCGCCCGACGACCCTGCAATCATTGCTGAGTAGCAGGGTGCAAGTTTCCATTGAGGATGCTGCGGAGATAACTCGCTCAATTCTCTTGGGTCTTGCTCACCTTCACGGATCAGGGGTAGTTCACCGGGATGTAAAGCCTGCGAATGTCCTCAGGGTTGGTGGAGTCTGGATGCTTGCGGATTTTGGAGTTGCGAGTCTTGACAAGGCTGGTCAGACACTCGTGGGGTCTGTGGGGTACATCACGCCAAATGGAATGCAAGATGCATCTGCAGATCTGTATGCAGTTGGGAAGATTCTGTATTGCCTGCTCACAGGGAACCGGGTGGAGGAGTTTCCGAGCATCGCGAGCATGATCAAGGATCCCCTGGATCGGGAGCGTAGATCACAGCTGATTCGAGTTGTAAACAGAGCGTGTGCACATGACCCAGTTGATCGGTATCAGAACACATCAGATTTCTTGCTGGATCTTCAAAGAGCAGTCGATTTGTCACGGATCCGACGCAGAAAGCGAAATCGCATCGTTGCCGTTGCCTTTGGCCTGTTTGCAGTTCTAGTTGCATCCATATTCGTAGCCTTGAGGCCAAAGCCCATAGCAGTAGGAGATCTGATTGTGACTATGACGATCCCATCTGTAGTCGATGAGAAAGCCGGAGGAGAAACACTTGGGTTTGTGGTCACGCACACCAAAGTATGGGAAATAGCTGATGGGGGAAATGGTCACAGATACGTTGCACTAAAACGTGTTCAGGATGTTTCAAAGTGGGGATTAGACGAAGCGATCGAGGTTGCGGACCAGCTTGGTGGATACCTAGTTTCGCTTGAGACAGACAAAGAGAATGCGTGGCTGTACTACGAGATAGCAAGCGATCCGAAATTGTGGCAAAGTTTGGTGAGGAATGCTCCCGAAGCAGACCGAGTTGATCCAGCAACTTCACTACCACGCCTGAGTAACGAAGCGAAACAGTTTTACAGCTTGTATGGAGAAGACATCAAAGGCTATGGGCAGCCAGATTTCATACCCAAGCCAGCGGCACACGGTCCATTAATTGGAATTCGTGTTGTTGGACCGAACAAAGAGCTTGAGTGGATGAGTGGGGCAGAAGTCACTGAAAACTCATGGGCACCATACCAGCCATATTTCGAAGCTGGAGAGACGCATATCGCATTTGGATTTGCCAATATGCAGGATGACGTTCCGGTATCAAACTGGTATCGAAGGAACTACACCAACTATCCAATAGATCAACGCTGGAATCTCACGACATCATTTATCGTAGAAATTCCAAATTGACGTGGCACTCAGTGTCAGACTCAGCCCCTGATATCGAATCTGGGCGTGTATAGCCATGCACAGATTTAGGGGATGCAATGCATAAGAGTAAGTCATTTCACTACGTCGTATCACTTACCCTCTCACTCAGTCTCATTGGAACACCGTCATTAATGGCAGGTGGGTTGCGTACAGTCGCGGCTGATCCATATCCCGAGATGCCGTTTTATCGAGATCGTGACTATCTCGACATTGGTGCTGAGGCTGTTATTCATAGCCTGCTAGATCAAGACGAGGAGTATTCGTACGAACAACTAATTGATTTCGCGATAGCAAACATGCTTCTAGACGAGTTTGCGAAGGCGAGTACCCTTCTTGAAATCGCAGTCCGGGTCGCTCCATCACATGAAGAGCGTGTCTTCGCAACAATGTGGCTGGGACAGGCGTATCTCGATCATTCGACAGTTACGGAGAGCACGTTTGATGCGAATCGGCTGGCACACAGAGCAGGAAACGCATTCAACGTAGCTTCGGAACTTGCTCCGGAGAGTAGTGAAGCCGCAGCTATGCGTGTGATTGCATGGAAGCAGGCGGGTGATAATTTGGAAGTGATGGCTGCGGAACACGATCTTCGTAGATTGGGTGTGGATCTCGAAGGTGAGCAAGTCGCGCTCGTGACAGGTACCGCAATATTGGCGTGGACCTTCGCGGGTCTTGCGGCCACATACGTCGTGTATCTTTTGCAATCAGATCTTACTGAGGAAGAAAAGCTTGATCGCCTAGAAGGCATCATGAAACTGAATGCCGCCGCGATGTGGGCCTCAAAGCCAAAAATCCTGGAGAGTGTAGATGTTGAGTATTGAGAATATGTATATCAGATTGATGCTGACTGGCTTGGTTCTTCTGGCTACTGGCGGGCTGGTCTATGCATACGTGGTGAGCTCACAAGAGCAAGCCAATCTATCGGCTGTAGAGAGCAGATGGGCGTCTCAAGTGAATGCGATTCCTGTGTTCCGAGAGTCCGAGTACAGGATCAAAGCCCCAAGGTATATGGTGCTCACAACGGACAAGAATGTGTTGCTAAGAGCAAGCGGGAGCGGGTTCTTGCTCGAGGTTCGCGATCAGGTGTATCTCATTACAGCGAAGCACGTCGTTGAGGGCCCAGTTCAGTACAAGCAGCTGCAGATTGGTGAGACAGAATACACAGTGGAGGGAACTTCACAGAGTTCGATCCTGAAGCTGTCGGATCGTGCCAGGTTTGGAGTGAAGGCAATCGAGCTTGAGCCAGTAGAGTTGAAAGCGGACTCAGATGGAAGCGATGTGATGTGTTACAAAGTGGCTGATCCCGAACGATTCCGTGGAGTAGTCCACCAGCCAGCACAGTCAGAGGTTGGCGAGGAAGTGACAGTTCACGGATATCCTCAGGGTGGTGATGAAAATGATGGCGATTCTCCGCGATCAGTATCAAATATCGCTGTTCTCAACCTGCAGATGACCGCTCAAGAAAATACCTACTTCGTAGTTCAAGGCGACCAAGAAGTGGGAGCCGGGTTCTCAGGTAGCCCCGTACTGAATCCTGCTGGTGAGGTTGTTGGTATGGTCATTCGATCAAATGGATCGCAGGCAAGATGTCTTTACATTCAGAATATCATGAAGCAGCTGAGTTGAATCCCGTTGTTTCCTGCAACAGTGATTTGAGAGGTGTATTATGGCAAAGATAGACATGCTGTTGCTCTCGTTGTTCTTGGTCGGATCATGGTCTAGTGGAGTGTGGGCTCAAGCTCAGACGCATGCTGTCGACCTCCAGGGCATCAGTCACATTGCTCCACTGAACATCTCGCTGAACCAACGACTTGATATTGATTTGGCTCAGTATGGCGAACGACTGTATCTGAAGTTAGTTTCATTGAATGGCACACTCATGACCTTCGCAGGATCTTGGGCAGATGATATTGGTGTATACATCTATTCAGAGAATGCCGTTTCGAATCCGTTCAGTATTTTCCCTGCTCAAGGGCAGTTTCAATCAGGGCCTGGGATTGGAGTGGGGCCTTACCAAATCACATTCGATCCAGGGTTCAGTCTGTCTTTAGATGGTGGATTGACGCTTGTTTTCTTTGATGACTCGTATGATGTAGCTGGTCAACCTGATGCAACTTGGCAATCGGGCCTACTCGAATTTGAAATCCTGAACTGTTTCCCAGCGGATTGGGCAGAGCCATTCGGCACGCTTGATTTCTTTGATGTAAGCCAGTTTTTGGATCTGTATTTGCAGAACGAGTTATCCGTAGATCTCACAGGAGATGGCAAGCTCAATTTCTTCGACGTCAGTGCATTCTTGAATGCGTACACAGCAGGGTGTCCATGATTTTTCGATTGCGTACGCGATCGATTTGATTTTGCTACAGGCAAGCTTCGGCTGGGGGGGGGGCGAAGCTTGCCTTTTACATGCTCTTATCAAAAAGGAATTACTCCAGAGCTGAACTGTTACGGCTGCGATTACTAGGCTGCATATGGCAAGACAGATGATCAGGAAAGAAGTATTCCTCGCTGCGATCAAGTGTTCGACGCAGGGTTGGTATGTCATGCAGGATCGTGGTGGAGTCCCTACACATGGTGAGAGACTACGGATGGATGAAGGCAAAGAGGTCCATGACAGGGCTCGAAGTCTTCATCCCAATGGTGTCTACGCAGGCTCAGTCGAGAAGACCAAGACGCTAGTAGCCGATCCAAGGCAAGAAGTCATTTTTGAAGCAGAGTTTCAGATCAATGGATATGTAGCTCGTGCAGATTGGATCCGCCGTGTTGAAGGTGGTTGGGTAATCGGTGAAGTGAAATCAAGCCTTATTAGTGACGAGAGTCCAAAGGCTGAGCACATCGATGATCTTGCATACACATGCATGGTTCTTCGGCGATCAGGACTCGCGGTTCAGTCATGTGAGCTTGTGCTCATGAACCGAGATTGGCGTATTGGCCAGCCAGATTCTGAGTTGTTTGTAGTTCTAGATCTCACTGAGAGTGTGTTTGACAGAGCACAAGGATTCGATCAGAGTTGTGACAAACTGAGATTGTCCTTGCTTGATGATGGCATTCCACCTCCTCATATGTGTTATGCCTGCCGAAAATGCGAGTTCTTCAGGTCTGATTGTGTTGGAGCAGGTATCAAGGATTCAATCTTCTATCTCCCCAACCTGAGAGAGGGGAAGTTCCACCAGTTGAACTCGCAAGGCATCGTTTCGATTCATGAGGTCCCCAAGAGTTCTGAGCTTACTGATTATCAGTCAGCTGTTGTCAGAGCGATTCAAACCGGGAAGCCGGTGATTGATCGTGAAGCAATCCAAGCATGTATGCATAGACTGAGATGGCCTGTGGGCTATCTCGATTTCGAGACTATCAAGGCCGCTATACCTTTGTATCCACGAGTTGCACCACATGAGCAGGTTGTGACGCAGTACTCGCTACATATTCAAGAGGGCTTGGAGTCAGATCTCGAGCATACTGATTACTTGGCTGATCACAGAATGGACTGTAGAGAGCAACTTGCCATGCAGCTTCTTGCTGATACGAAGAGTTGTGAGAGCGTGATCACTTACAGCTCATTCGAGAAGACCACCATCCGAGGTTTAGCGAAACTGTATCCAGAGCACTCGAATGAGTTGCATATGCTTGAGGACAAGCTCATCGATTTACTGCCGGTAGTGCGTAATGGAGTGGTCCATCCCGACTTCATGGGGCGTAGCAGCATTAAAGCTGTGCTACCAGTTCTAGTTCCAGAGATGTCCTACAAAGGGCTTGAAGTAGCTGATGGCGATACTGCCATTGCCGCATTTGTCAGTCTTGCTTTGGGGAAGGTACAGCCGGATAGAGTGCAAGATATACGTGATTCTCTACTGGAGTACTGCAAACTGGATACTCTTGCGATGGTCCGAGTTCTTGAGGCACTTAGGCAGTATTAAGCAGTGGAACTAGGCAAGGTAGTTCAGCACTTCACAGCAGTAGTTGCTGGAGTGTGAAATCGAACTGATTGAGTTTGTACGAACGAGCTTGACTAATCGAAAGCCAGAAATAAAATTTTGGCTCGCCGAAGCAAGTCGCATATCAGGATCAGATTGAATGATCCTCTACGCAGTCCGGCAGCTTCCGGGTTGATCAGTTTTCAACGAGAAGATGCCTGTGTGTTTAACACGAACACCAGGCTGGGATGTCTACGTACACCAAAGGAGAAACATGCATCAAGATCAGATCGTCCCCACAGCCTCACAGAACGACATGGCAACAGAACAGATGAAGTTGCCAGGGAGAGAAAAGCGGCTGAGTTTTTCTCAAATTCTTGAGATTCAGCGGCACGATCGAGAGCAAATGCGTGTTGTCCATCATTGGACTGGTTCATCACCAGGTAGCGAAGATATCGAGATGAGTATGGGGGTCGGAAGAGTGGTTGCCGGCAGTATCCCTGACTTTTTCAAGTCCTCTGGGGTGCGAGTGCATTACATCGATGGGATAAGGGGATGCCCACCAAGATATCGAAGCGAGTACCGTGACGCATCATGCCATCAGATTCCTCAGGATGTGATCTACTTCGTTGAGGATGCAGATAAGGGCGAGCGATTTGTGTTGGAGGTTGAGACAGATCGATCTGGAGACATGGAGTTTCGCATCTACTCCTCCGTTGCCTCCATTTGGTTTACTCGAATATTTGAGTTTGTACGAGACAACAACTATCTGCGAGGAAAGGTTTTCGATCTTGATGGAAAGAAAGCGGATATCGGTGAGATATCACTCGATGATGTAGTCCTCACGCACAAGCAGCAGGAGTTGATACAGAGACATGTAATCGGGTACGCCCAAAGGCTTGCAGAACTCGTATCACGAGGTGCGAGGGGTCAACGAGGGGTACTCCTAGAGGGTGTGCCAGGGTGCGGCAAGAGTATGCTGATCAAGGGCATAGCAAACACACTCTCCGAAGTGTCAGTGTGTATCGCTGGTCCGGATCAGATCAGCAGATATGGAAGCGTTGATGCACTAGAACAGTTCGTGCGATTGACTGCACCCTGCGTGGTTGTCATCGAAGAGATTGACATCTTTGGTGCAGATCGACGCATTGGTGGTGGAGTCGGGATGGCGGAGCGAATGCAACTCATGGATGGATTGAGAAGTGTTCAGGGCGTGCTCTGGCTCGCAACAACGAATAGGCCAGAAGTAGTTGAGCAGGCACTCGCGGATCGGCCAGGTCGATTTGATCGGCGTGTTAAGTTTGGGCCATTGCCCCTAGGAGAGCGAACGAGACTCATGGAGCAACTCGTAATGCCTTGCGCCCTTTCGGATGACGGGCTTGATTTGGCAGTGAAGTTGACTGATGGCATGACCGGTGCACAAATGCGAGAGCTAGCGGAGACGCTACGAATCCTCTTTGAGCGGGATGTTTATTCAGCGACAGATGTAGAGCAAGCGTGGGAGGATTGGATTTTTGATAGAGGGAGCGTGATTGGCTTTAGCTGTCGATGACTGAGATTTCAGCTATTTATACCTAGCTCATCATAGTGTATAATGAAGGAGGCCAATTTTCATACGGATCGTATCATGACGGACGCCACTACAATCGGTTCTGATGAAGCACGCACTCGAGTATCGATGTCCATCGATTCTGTGAAAAAAACTACATTTGCTGCAGCCCAGAATGCTGTGCCCATTCTGAACCGAGTTGCAATCCAGAATAATGGCGATACTCCCTACAAGAATCTCCGGCTCACCATGCAGCCGCAGCCTGCCTTTTGCAAAGCCAAAGAGTGGGTGATTGACAGAATCCCAGCTCTTGATGAAATCGATATCACTGATAAGCAAGTGACACTCGATTTCAGTGTGCTTGATCGACTCAACGAAGCAGAACATGGGCAGTTAACCTTCACACTATTCGACGGTGAAGAGATGCTGATTGAGCAAGTTGTGCCGATTGAGCTTCTTGCACGCGATGAATGGGGCGGCTCGACAGAGATGTCGCAAATCTTGGCAGCATTCGTGTCGCCAAATCATTCACAAGTATCGCACATTCTAAAAGAAGCCTCGTGGCTGCTCGAAAAAAGTGGGCATAACAGTGCTTTGGATGGCTACGTGTCACGTGATCCACGGCGTGCCTACATGCTTTCTGCAGCAATCTGGTCGGCAATCAGCGGTATGGGGCTTTCCTATGCTCAGCCTCCAAGCTCCTTTGAGAAGCAAGGCCAGAAAATCCGGGATCCAGGGTGCATTGCTAGCACAGGTCTAGCAACTTGCCTGGACTCCTCGCTTCTCCTTGCAGCGGCGTTTGAGGCTATCAAACTGAACCCCGTCGTGATTTTCACACGTGGCCACGCATTTGTAGGCGTCTGGCTAGTCGACAAGACATTCCCAATGACAGTTGAGCGTGATGTTACAGAAGTCAGAAAAGCTGTGAGTTCAAGGGAGTTTCTTGTCCTGGAGTCCACATTGCTCACACACCGTCCAACCGTTGGATTTGAGAATGCCAAGGCAAATGCACAAGATCAGCTTTCGGATGATCGCGACAATGAGTTTGTCATGGCTATCGATGTCGCTCGAGCACGTGCCGCGGGAATTCGCCCAATATCGAATCAGCAGGTATCTACTGTCGAGGCTGATGACAGTGATTATGCTGTAAAACCAGCTGCGTTGCCGAAGCTTCCGAGCTTTGAAATGATCCCGAGTGAGTTCGCTGAGGAGCTTTCAGCAACTCCTTCCGACCGCTTGGATCGATGGCAAAAGAAGCTATTAGACTTATCTCTTCGTAATCGATTGCTAAACTTCTCTGATAGCACCAAGCAAACTCTTAGGCTGGTTTGTGCTGATGTGCCATCACTAGAGGACGCCCTTGCTGACGGGAAAAAATTCAGAGTTGTTTCCCTGAAAGATGAGAATCCAATCGGTAATCGGGATCCCAAACTCTACAAACAGCAAACCGGACGCGATATCCAAGAGGAGTTCGCCAATACAGCATTTACTAAAGGCCAAGTATGTGCTGATGAGTCTGGAAAAGAAATGAAGTCAAGACTCACCACGCTTTACAGGAAAGCCAAGAGTGATCTTGCAGAAGGCGGAACCAACACCCTGTTTATGGCAGTTGGTTTTTTACGTTGGAAGAAGGATGAGAAAGATCCTAGAGCGTACAAGGCTCCATTATTGCTTCTCCCCATAAAACTCACGAGGAGATCAGCAAAATCCAGCTACTACATTTCTCACCACGAAGACGATGTGGTTTTCAACCAGACACTCCTTGAGTATCTTGAGCAGGAGTTTGGTCTAGCGATTCCCTCACTTAGAGGCGAGCTTCCTACAGACCAATCGGGCCTAGACATTCAGTTAATTTTCGAGATGATGAGACAGGCGGTTCGGGATGTTCCCGGCTTTGAAGTGATAGAGAACATCGCTGTTTCAACCTTCTCGTTTGCAAAATACTTGATGTGGAAAGACTTAGTTGATCGCACCGACAGTCTCAAAAACAACCGGCTTGTTCGACATCTTTTAGAGAATCCAACGGAGGTCTTTTCTGATGGCAGCGGTGAGTTCCCGACTCCTGATAGCATTGATCAAAAAGTAGATCCAAGTAGCTTGTATACGCCACTACCCGCTGATAGCTCTCAGCTTGCAGCTGTGGTTGCAGCAGAGTCTGGCAAAGATTTTGTGATCATCGGTCCACCTGGCACTGGAAAGAGTCAGACGATCGCAAATGTGATTGCTCATTGCCTTGCTCATGGGAAGACAGTTCTTTTTGTAGCCGAAAAATCAGCGGCACTGGATGTTGTGTACAGGCGATTGAAAGCTTACGGACTAGCAGATGCTTGCCTTGAGTTGCATTCAAACAAGACCGATCGCAAGTCAGTAATCTCACAGTTGGGTGCAGCGTGGGATCGATCCTCCCGAGCAGATGAACAAGAATGGCTCCGCTTAACCAACGATCTAAAGATTCAGCGTGATGAGCTTAATCTGTATGTCAGTGAACTTCACCGTCCGGGGAGTCATGGCTATAGCGTATACGAGGGCATTGGAATACTGTCTGCGAACTCGCCAAGGTTTGAGCTCAATTTCAGGGGAGTAGAGTCACACGATCAAGAAAGTTTTTCTTCACTCATTGAGCTTGTTGAACGCTTGTCCATCACACATACTGCTGTCGAGAACTGCAGCTCACTACACGGAATTCAAAAGACTGAATGGTCGTTTGAGTGGCAAAAGAAACTACTCAAATCAGTATCTGAGTTCCATGATGAAACGGTCGCATTGCTCGCATCGTGTAATCAGCTCAAGGAGAATCTCCTAATCTCTGAGTGTCCAGAGTGTCCAGGAAAACATCTTTCCGCATTACTGGGACTAGCAAAGTCGATCTGCAAGACTGCTAGTGGAGATTTCGGATTTGCTTTATCTACGGATCTCAGCTCATATGCCCAATGCATAGATCTACTTGAGAAGCAAATAGGTGAGTACAAACAGGCTAAGCAAATCATCCAAGCTGAATATGAAGACGATGAAGTTCTTCGCATTCCACTGGAAGATCTCGATAGAGATTGGCGATCTGAATCAGCAAAAATTTGGCCAATGTCAGCACTCGGTAAACGCCGCATACAACGCATTCTTCAGAGCTATGCATCAAGCGGTGTCGCAAATCCCGAGGTAGATCTCGCGGAACTTCGCAAAATCAAGAGAGTACTGGAATCAGTTGAGAAAAGCATCCTAAGTTCGATTCCCGGATTCGAGGGTGTTCAATCAAATGTCGCTCAACTCAGGGATCTCGTATTAGTCGCTCTCGAGTTTAACGAGTCTATTTCTACACTCAAATCAACGATATCGATTTCGTCGAACATTGAGACCGAACTCAAACGGATCCTTGATCCTGGATCAGATTCATTGGCAGCTGTTTCATCAGCAAAGGAACTCCGTGAGGCTAAGCGTCGATTCGATCAAGCTGGGAGGTCTTATGTGTCTCTTACAGAGAGCAATCTAGAAGTTCTAACTCTCCAGAGCCTCATCGATGAGCTCAAGGGAATTGCGGCTCAATCTGATGGGTTGAACAACTGGGTAAAATGGGTAAAAGTTCGTAATGAGGCATCACTGCGAGGCTTGGATCCATTGATTGAGGCATTGGAGTCTGGGAGTCTACTGGATGCGAAATCAGAGTTCATGTCGGCATACTTTAGTTGGTGGCTGCCACTCGCTATCGACCAAAGACCGAAGCTTCGCAGTTTTGCTCACTGGGAACAGGACAATCAAATCGAGACGTTCCGTGAGTTAATCGAGTCTGTTCAGGAGCTCGCAGCAATCCAGGTACGCCGATCGGTCTCGCATAACCTACCGGCACGTGATGGTGTTCCTCGGAAATCAGAACTCGGTATGCTCAGGCATCAACTTGGACTCCAAAGACCGAGTCAATCAATCCGTGGTCTGATTGAAGGCATGCCAGATGTGTTCACAAAGCTGACGCCATGTGTGCTGATGTCTCCTCTATCCGTTGCCCAATACCTTCCAAGTGAACAGGCAACATTTGATATCGTGATCTTTGATGAAGCCTCCCAAATCACTACCTGGGATGCAGTGGGTGCGATTGCTCGCGGGCGACAGTCAATTATTGTTGGGGATCCTAAGCAACTTCCTCCTACCAACTTCTTTGGTCGTACCAATGACGAAGAAGAAGAGGAGCTAGCAGCCCATGAACGGGATCTCGCGAGCATTTTGGATGAAGCGTCAGCGGCAGGTCTACCACTCCATCAATTGAACTGGCACTATCGAAGCCGTGATGAAGATTTGATCGCATTTTCAAATTATCACTACTACGACCAGCGTTTGGTCACGTTCCCCTCTCCGACCACCGACTCTAAAGCTGTTCAGTTTCACAAAGTTGATGGCATATACGCACGCGGATCTGGGCGTACTAATGAGGTTGAGGCGAAGAGGGTTGTTCAATACCTCATTGCGAGATTGGAAAAGTGGGTTCAGCTTCCTGAAGAAGACAGACTGTCCATTGGTGTCATCACGTTCAATGCTCCACAGCAGGAGCTAATTCTTGATCTCTTGGATCTTGAGCGATCAAAACGCCCGGAACTCGAGTGGTTCTTCTCTGACGACAGGGAGGAGCCCGTGATCGTTAAGAATCTAGAGAATATCCAAGGCGATGAACGCGACGTTATGATCTTTTCAATCACTTTCGGCAAAGATCTTGCCGGCAAACTCCCTATGGATTTTGGTGCGGTAAACAAGCAAGGTGGTGAGAAGCGATTAAACGTCGCTGTAACGAGAGCCAAATCAGAGTTCCATATATTCTCTTCAATCTCGGCAGAAGAAATCGACCCAAGTCGAGCAAAGGGGCTTGGTGTTCAGCATCTAAAGAACTACCTTGATTACGCACAACGTGGTGCCGTCGCTCTTCCTGCAATGGATGAAGGGTCGCTTGGGCCAGCTGAGAATATGTTTGAAGCGTCAGTCGCTGAAGCTTTAAGATCTAGAGGATGGGAAGTTCGCACTCAGATCGGAGTATCAGGTTTTAGAATCGATCTGGGGGTAGTCCACCCGGATCATGCAGGGGCATTCCTGGCTGGTGTCGAGTGTGATGGGGCGACCTATCACAGCTCAGCAACCGCTCGAGATCGTGATCAGATACGTGAAGGTGTGCTTCGACATTTAGGGTGGGAAATTCTCCGTGTGTGGTCAACCGAGTGGTTTATGCATCCACAGCCTGCTTTGCAAAGACTCGATGAATCACTCAACGAGTTACTCGAACTGAGCAGAGCAGAACAGAAGGATGAGCCAGATTTACAAGATAGCGAATCCGATACAGATTTTGATGAGGAAACAAACAGACATCAAGAATCATCAATTGATCCTGAGTCTTCACTCAATGAGACCGAACTCGAGCTGGATCTTGATGAGTGTACAGATTCTCAGGAGCTTCCTCAGTACGCGGCACCATCATCTGGTGCCATTGAGACAGGAACTACACTCAATGCCGAATTGCTTGATGAGTTTCCCATTGATCCTGAGCGCTTCTTCGAGTGGAACTACACCCAGACACTCAAATCTGTAGTTTCCCGTGTTGTGTCTGAACAAGGACCAATCTCTGAGTCCATGCTCTACAGGGCGATCGCAAAAATTCATGGATGGCAACGGGCAGGCAAGCGGATTCAGACGCGGGTACATGATTGTCTTGGCGATAACGAGCAGCACGAAGAAAATGGGAATGTATTCATCTGGGCAGCTGGGACTTACGCTGAATCCATTGCATTCCGGCCCCATATAGAGAGAACGTCTCGAGATATCCCTCGTGCTGAGATCTTTGGTCTCATCAAGGAACAGCCGCACATACTCAATGCCCCTGATCAAGCAAAAGAACTTGCCAACTTGATTGGGCTTGGGAGGCTTTCTGAGGATACCCGCAAGTATCTGGATTTATGCTTGAGCGAATTTGAAGACAAAGACCTTGCAGATGAATAGATGATTGAGTAGTTCGTATCTCACTCTCTCGTGGTATTAGCATGCCAGCCGTTTGGGACAGCAATGTGTTAGAAACCAGATAAATCACTCCTGTTTATAAACCACACGCTGCGAAGGCACACTTGCTTGGAGTGTTCTGTCTGGCCTGCTACTCATGATTCTACATTTACTCGTTTTCGAGTTCATCAAACTTGGCTTTCATCGTCGGATTTTTGTGGCTGAGCTTCTTGATCGTGACATCTTGGGCTTTGTCATTTGCAAGGCGAAGATTGTTGCCAGATTTCAAAAGTGCATCCTTCGTCTTCTGAAGGTGATTAATTGATTTATTAATTTTATCAATAGCAGTCTGAAATTGACGGGAGACAAGATCGTAGTTCCGATTGAAGCCGTCCTTGAATTTCTCAAGTTTCTCTTCAAAGCTTGTGATATCCATATTCTGAGATCGCACAAGTGCAAGCTCATTATTGTATTCGAGTGACTTCAGCGAAGCATTTCTCAAAAGCGTGATCATCGGGATGAAGAACTGCGGGCGAATAACAAACATTTTGGGGTATCGGTGGCTGTCGTCGACGATCCCAGTGTTGTAGAGCTCGCTATCTGGCTCTAAAAGTGAAACCAGAATCGCATACTCGCACCCTTTTTCATTTCGGTCTTTGTCGAGTTCCTTGAAGAAGTCTTCGTTCTTCTTCTTTGTTGAAGTAGTGTCACTTTCATTCTTCATCTCAAACATGATCGAGATGATTTCAGTGCCTTCCTCACCGAGATCTCGGAATATGTAATCGCCTTTGCTCCCAGTGGAAGCGTCGTTGTCTTTTTCAAAGTATGCCCTGGGAAAAGCAGTAGTTCTGATGCGGGTAAACTCGGTTTCGCAATGTTGCTCGAGAGTCTCGCCGACCATCTTCGTCGAGAGTTTCGACTTTAAATCTTTGAGACGTTCAATTGCCTCATCTCTATCCTTCAGTTGTGTTTCGTATTTGTCTTTGAGTGATTGTTCACTGAGTTGTTTCTTGAGCTCAGCTTCACTGAGGCTGTTTTTTTAGATCATCTCTTTCTTTTTCAACATTGCTGACAGCTTCTCTCACAGCCAGTTCTTTTGTGGTTTGATTTGCTTGGAGTTCAGCGTTCATCTTTGAATTTCAGCATCCTTTGTCGCAACAGTTTCTTGTAGTTGTTGTGTAAAGCGAGCTTCAGTCAACTCAAGAGATGTTTGGCGGTCCTGTTCAGACTGCTGAAGCCTATTAATCAGGTCATCCCTTTCTTTTTCGAGAGACTTCGATGCTTCCGCGATCGCAAGCTGTTGCTCAGTATCACTTGCTTTGAGCTTTGCTTGGAGTTCAAGTATCTCGGCTTCTTTCTCTGATGCCGCCATTTGCATCGCACTAGCAACTTGGGTCTTTGCTAATTCAACCGCTGCGTCCTTGTCACGCTCAGCGAGTTCAAGACTCTGATTGAGCTGTTTCTCAAACTCATGATCGCGGACTTGTTTCAGCAAGTCTGCATATCCGGACTCATCGATTTTGAATGCTTTGCCGCAGTGTAGACAGATATTCTCGTTCATCATTCAGACTCCAAGTCTACAAGGTAGACAACATCTTAATCTCTATTGGTGTGTTTGGGCTTGGCATCACTCAACGAGAGCACCAGGTTGAGTTACACAGCTTGACTGATTGCATATGGATGCACCGTCGCTATATGCCCTCAAGAGACTTGGTGACATGATTTGAGTTGTTTCGCAATCGAGGCTGAGGCTGCGACGAAACGCTCGCCTTAAGGGGTTCCTTCTTGCTTTTCACAGATACACACTGGGACATCCCCCGGCAGTCGACCTGTACTAGTAGTTAGGATTTATTGGAGCTTGGAAGTTCACCGTATGCGGAAATTGGGGCAAAAAAAGAGGGGCTCAGAATGCGGCTGCCCCTGCATTTGCCGTAAAAACCACGAGATCGCGACTCTGGAAAACACCCAGCTGAGCGCTCTCTTATGCGCTCTCTTGGTTTGTTCTCTCGATGGCAATACTTGGCTTCTGGCGACAACTTCGACTAAGCCTGAAAGAGCGATAAATACTATAAATATAGAGATTTATGGCCCTTGATGTCAATGTCTGTCAAAAGGTGTCTAAGTCCCAAAATCAATGGAGCCGGGGGGAATCGAAC
>DDGE01000023.1:0-26551 GCA_002337545.1 Phycisphaerales bacterium UBA1910
GGTTTGCGTGCCTGCAGGAACTCCAGCATGAACGCCTTCTCGCTCGCGACCTCGGTCACGCCGAGGATGTGCACCTTGCCAGGGTGGCAGCTCATGCTCGGGCCCCGGACCGTGCGGGCCGTGCCGGGCACCCGCTGGTATGCGCTTCGGAAGATCTCCCAGCAGCGTTCCAGAGGCATCTCGAAGTAGTTCTTTGCGCCCGTGTCGCGTTCCACGAACATGTAGTACGGGATCATCCCGAGGCGTGTCCCGGTGATCCACATGTCGCGCCACGCCATCGGGTCGTCGTTCACGTGGCGGATGACGGGCGACTGCATCCGGATGTTCGCGCCGGTGGAGCGGATGCGTGAGATCGCGGTGCGTGCGATCTCCGGGTCAAACTCGACCGGGTGCGAGCAGTGCGCCATAAACGCGACCTGCTTGCCCGCGTTCACGATCCGCTCGAAGAGGCGCAGCATGTCGTCCGCATCGCCATCGGTGACGTACCGCTGAGGCCAGTACGCGAGCGACTTGGAACCGATACGGATCGTTCGGACATGATCGATCTCGAGCAGCTGCTCAACGTAACGCTCGAAGACAGTCGCCTTCATGACCATCGGGTCACCGCCCGTGAAGAGCACATCCGTGATCTCACGATGCTGTGACACATATTGCCCGAGCTGTTCCGCTTCCTTGTTCGCGAACTTGAGACCGTCCATCCCTACAAACTGCGCCCATCGGAAACAGAATGTGCAGTATGCGTGGCATGTCTGCCCCTGGCTGGGGAAGAACAACGCCGTCTCGCGATACTTGTGCTGCATACCGGGGATGGGCTCGCCGTTGATGTGCGGCACATTGTGCGTCATCTGCCCCGCGGGGTGGGGGTTGAGCTCCATCCGGATCTCATTGACAACCGCGTTCATCTCATCCTTGCCGGCTTCGCGTGCGATCGCGTCGCGGACTCGTGCATACTGATCATCCTTGAGCATCTCGCGCTGGGGGAAGGTCAGCTGAAAAATCGGGTCGTTCGGGACGCGATCCCAATCGATGAGCTCATCCATAAGATACGCGTTTGTCCTGAAAGGAAGCACCCTCGCCACGGTTTCGACAGCTTCACGGAGTTCCGGTTCCAAGGTTTCCCATTGCGGGAACTTGGACACATTCGAAAGGGTGATCGCGCGATAGCGTGGCTGGGTATCAGTCATGCGGGCTCCTGCCGGAAGTCATATCGTGTGTCAATCCCGGCACGGGATGTCGACCACCAGATGCGATGACCGCTGCGCCCAGCCGGGCGGAGATCATAGGCAGACTGACCGCTGATGTTGTGTTATCGCTTAGACTGCAACCACTTGTGGAGTTCCTTCTTGCTCCAGGTATTGATGCACTGATCCTTTGTCAGCCACCCGCGTTGCCCCGTCATGACCCCGAAGCGGATGTTCTCATAATCATCCGCACGATGCACATCGCAATCGATCGCGATTTTGCAACCGGCCTCGACGGCCGCACGAACATGGGTGTCACGCAGATCCAGGCGCATCCAATGCGAGTTGATCTCCAGTGCTACATCATGTTCGAGCGCCGCCGCGAAGATCTCATTCCAGTCGGGTTCCAATCCGGGCCGACGCTCGATCAGTCGCCCTGTTGGGTGACCGATGATGTGCACCATCGGATGCTCTATGGATTTGAGCAAACGCTTCGTCGCCTGCTTGGGCTTGGCGCGCAACCCCGCGTGGGGCGAGGCGACGACCACATCAAGCTGAGCGAGAAGATCATCGTCATAATCGAGCGTGCCATCGACCAAGATGTCCACCTCGCTGCCGGGCATGATCGTGATGCCCTCGACCTTCTCATTCGCCTCGCGGATCGCCTTGATGTGCTTATGCAAACGCTCGGGCGAGAGCCCGCCAGCGACGGCTGAAGACTGCGAGTGATCCGTGATCGCCAGCGTATGGAACCCGCGCGACTTGGCAATCTCCGCCGACTCCTCGATCGACATCTTGCCGTCCGAGGCCGTGGTATGCGAATGGAGCTCTGCCTTGATGTCCTCGACTTCGATCAGTGCCGGTGTCTCCTCAAGATCCAACTCCCCCCGGTCTTCACGGATCGTGGGGGGGTAATACGGCACACCCAGCTTGCTATAGATCGCATCTTCCGATTGGCACGCGAGCGGTTTTTCGCCGCGTTCCTGCGGCGGAGTCTTATCGCTGCCATCGTCCTTGAACAACCCATACTCGTTGAGCGTCATCCCTTGCTTGATCGCCCGCTCACGCAAACGCACATTGTGTTCCTTCGATCCGGTGAAATACATCAACGCTGCGCCCCATGCGGACTCGTCCACGATCCGCAGATCGACCTGCACCGCTGTGTTGTCCTCCGCGCCCCATCGGCTCGATTCATCCTCGATCGCAACCCGGATGGATGATTTCTTTTCACCGTTCGCGAGTACCTTCATGACACCCTTCGCATTGGTGAACGCTTCGCGTGCGGCCTCGGGTTCACTCGTGGAGATCAGGATGTCGATGTCACCGATTGTTTCCCTCCCCCGGCGCAGCGAGCCCGCAAACGCACATCGCTTCACGCCCTTCACGGCACTCATCTTCTCAACAAACCGATCCGCGACGCCCTGCGCGATCCCGATGTGCAATCGTCCCCCGCTCTGGGCCATGAACTCGATCGATTCCTTGATATTGTCAACCGTCTTCTGTCCCATGCGGGGGAGTTCGAGGATGCTCCCGTCTTCGATGATCTTGAGCAGATCGTCAATCGACTCCACGCCCTTCTCGTCCCACATGAGCTTGACCGTCTTTGGACCGAGCCCAGGAATCTCAAGCACTTCCATCAACCCCTTGGGGATCTGATCTCGTAGCTCGTCGTACTCGCTCATGTTCCCGTGCTGGGCCAGCTCAATGAGCTTGCCCGCGGTGCCCTTGCCGATGCCTTCCAGAGCCACGAGCGCTTTCGTATCGCCATTGCTCGCGAGCATCTCGATGTCCGCGGTTGTGTCCTTGAGGACCCGAGCCGCCTTGGCGTGCGCATTGACCCGGAACCGATCGCCGCCGAGCAGCTCGATCATCTGGGACATCTCGTTGAACATGGTTGATGCGGCTTTGGTAAAACTCATACCCAATCGTAGGGGTGATCGGCCAAAGACTCACCCCACATCGCCGATGCCCAGCCACTGCCCGTGCGCTTTGAGCATCCGTCGCCGCGCCAGCACATCACCCGATTCCTCAAGGGTGGGCGATCGCCCGATCCAGTCTGCCGCGTCTCGCCGAGCCATCTGCAAGAGTTCGATATCTTTCATCGGATCCGCAACCCGGAACGGTGGTGCTCCGCTCTGACGCGTACCAAACACATCACCCGCTCCCCTGATCTCCAGGTCCTTCTCCGCGAGAATAAACCCGGAGGAGGTCTCGACCATGGCGTTGAGGCGTGCAGCGCCGTCGTCTGTCTTGGGGTTTCCAATTAAGACACACACACCGGGTTTCTCGCCTCGTCCGACTCGTCCGCGGAGCTGATGCAGCTGGGCGAGCCCGAACCGGTCCGCGTCCTCGATGATCATCATCGTCGCGTTAGGCACATCGACCCCGACTTCGATAACTGTTGTTGCGATAAGCGCATCGATCTTGCCCGCTCGGAATCGGTGCATGATGTGCTCACGCGTCTCGCGTTTGAGTCGCCCGTGCAACGCCGCGATCTTCACATCGTGCAACTCGCCGCCCTCGAGCTCTTTCTGAAGGGATCGAAGGTCAGTCACCTTCGTTTCCCCTTTCGTACCAGGCTCGATCGCTGGCACCACGATGAATGCCTGATCGCCTTGCTTAATCTTCTCGTTCACCCAACCGTACACCGTCTTGCGTTGATTCTGAGCAACCCTCTTCGTAATCACGGGCTTGCGTCCGGGGGGGAGCTGATCGATCGTTGAGATATCCAGATCGCCAAAGATCGTCAGCCCGATCGTGCGTGGGATCGGGGTCGCGGTCATGACGATCACATGCGGTGTTTCTGCCTCGTGCTCCTTCCCACCCTTGACACGGAGCTTTGCCCGCTGCTCAACACCGAACCGGTGCTGTTCATCGATGATCACCAACGCGAGCGATTGGAACTCGACTTTGTCGGAAATCAGCGCGTGCGTACCGATCACCATGTTCACCTCGCCGGACGCGATTCGCGCCAGCGCTGCTTCTCTGTCCGTGCTGGGCATCGACCCTGTCAGCAACTCAACCCGGACGCTCGAACCCTTGAGCATCTCCGTGATCGATAGGAAATGCTGCTCCGCGAGCAGTTCCGTGGGGGCCATGAGTGCCGCCTGATGCTCGTGGGCGATTGCAAGCAGCATCGCGTCCAGCGCCACCGCGGTCTTTCCCGAGCCCACATCACCCTGCACCAGCCGGTTCGTTGGCGTGGAGAGCGCCACATCACGAGATATCTCGTTCACCACCCGCTTCTGCGCCTCAGTCAACTCGAAAGGCATCCGCGCCCGGATCCGTTCGTCGATCTCTGAAGTTCGTTCCAAAGCAGGCGCGGTCAGCGTTCGACGAAGGTGTGCACGCTTCATGTGCACCCCGAGCTGAAGCATCAGCAACTCGTCATACGCCAGACGACGCCGGGCCGCCTTCACTTCGTCCTCGTGCTCCGGCGCATGCATCATCCGGTACGCCTCACGAAGTCTCGGCAGCGCGCGCTCTTCCCGATACTCGTCGTTCAGATGGTCCTCAAGGAGTGCGGTCGCAGGTTCAAGAACCTTCTTCACAATCTCCCAGATCTGCTCGCTCGGGAGCCCTTCTGTCGCAGGGTACACCGGGCGGTACGCATCGTCCTCGACCCGTTCGGTCGATTCTTCATCAAATGGGAGGATGGTGAACTGCGGGTTGGCCATCTGCAGCCCGGGCCCAAACTTTGTCGGCTTGCCCTGCACCCGAAGCCGGGTCCCCACAGGAATTTTCTTGGCCAGGAACGACTGATTGAAAAACACCAGATCAAGACGCCCGTCCCCGTCATGCAGCACCGCCTGAAAGCGGGCCTTGCGTCCGAATCCCGATATCTTGGTCGCCGTGATTTCACCAACTGCTGAGCTGATCACCCCGGGCTCCAGATCAGCGATCCCCGCCTGGGCTCGTATCCATTCGTGGCGGTGGGGGAGATGGGCGATCAACTGGCCCACATTGCGAACGCCAAGGATTTCCAGCTTCTGCGCCTGATACTCCCGCACACTTGGGATGTCGTATATGGAGGTGGTTAATGTGATCGACACCTCGATCACCCCAGCCCTAAAGGATCATTGTGCGCCGGCGCATCGTCGGATTTCACCCGCCCCTCCGGGTTTGTTGCCGGATCGATCTCCCGCAGGTAATCCCAGGTGTAGAGCCCCGTCGCGTGCCCGTCAGAGAATGTGATCTTGATCGCGTAGTTCCCAACCAGTTCTGCATCCACCGCGGTCACCTCGCCCGCCCCCCCCGAGCTCGGGAGGATCGTCAGCGGGTTCTTCTTCATGGACTTGCGAAGCTCCCGCATGTCCGCACTCGGGGACAAACGGCGTAGGTAGGGGATCGGATAAACAGACTCACATTTGTCCTGCCAGACGATTGTCAGGGCGGAGTCCTTTTTCAGATCCAGGTGCTGGGGGGTATGCGTCTGTTTCATCGCGACTACAGTGTAGAACGACCAGCGCACGGAGGCCTACCTATGCCCGCGACGAACCAGATCGATCGACTCGTGACCGCCATTGACATGCACGCGACCCCAGCGTGTGTTGGCATCGATCCGGTCTTCACCAAAATCCCGGATTCACTCCGCGGCGGCGATGAGATCGGCGCGATCGAGTCCTTTTCTCTCGAAGTGCTCGACGCGATCAACGGCACCGTTCCCGCCATCAAGCCTCAGAGCGCCTGTTTCGAGCGTTACGGGAGCGCCGGGTACGCGATCCTCGAGAAAGTCATCGCGAGGGGAAGGGATCTGGGCTTCGTGGTGATTCTGGACGCGAAAAGGGGTGACATCGGTTCCTCCGCCCAGCATTACGCGATAGGGGCTGCTGACATGGGAGCCCATTTCATCACGGTGTCGCCATATATGGGGCCATCGACCATTGAGCCGTTCCTGAACGCGGGGCTCGGTGTATTCGCACTCGCCCGTACGAGCAACCCGGATTCCGACGAGGTCCAACTCAACGAACTCGCCGATGGACAGCATGTCGTCCACGCGATCAGTTCCATGATCGCGAAGATCGGTTCGACACAGAACGGTGTGAGCGGGCTCAGTGCCCTGGGGGCCGTTGTCGGAGCGACCAAGGCCGCCGACGAGATGGGAAGTCTGAGAGACCTCATGCCAAACCAGATGTTCCTTGTCCCGGGAGTCGGAGCACAGGGAGGAACGGTTGATGATGTCCGCCCCATGTGCCGTCCGGAGGCGGCAAGCGCCGGACAGCTTGGGGTCATTGTGAACGCCTCTCGCTCGGTCCTGTACTCAGATGGCACCGAGGGCGATTGGCAGCTAGGCGTCGCGAACGCCGCAAGGTCGTTCGCGGATGCTCTGCGTGCGTTGTATACCGAACACGACTGATGAAGGCAAAATAAGGAAAGAGGCCGCCGGTTGTTGCACCCACCGAGCGGCCTCTCTCTGATTCGTCACACTCAACATCGCGTGTGAGCATTCAAGTTGTGGGTCACGCAGGTCCGGCGGGTGCGTCGGATCGTACATGTGTCCCCGATGAGCTGATTCTGCTCGAATACGAGTTCATCTCGTCGGGACAATCTGCCACGGGTTTGTTTCCAATGCCAACAGATCGCGGCGAATCTCCCACAAATTGGTGGTTTTGATGGAATTCCTGCTATGCAGGAGCCGCATGTAATGAGTGAAGGTGTGATATCTAAAAAAAGTTCTCAACTCGTTGGGTTTTCCCCAAATCGGGTTCATGTTGTACCCGAGACACCATCAGCAGATAACCCCCTGCGAGGAGAGGATCAATGAACTTAAAAATCATGAGTCTGGGCCTGGCTGCTTGCGCGACTGTCGCAAGTGCTGGCACCTTTTTCAGCGAAATCGAGGATAACAACACCCTCGCACTCGCAAATGACATCGGCACATTCAGTGCACCCGGCGGATCTGTCGCGATCGATGGCACACTCTCTGAGGGTGATGTCGATTGGTTTGCGTTCAGCCTCACCGATTCCGCATCGTTGTCATTCTTCGCCGCGTTCAGCGCTGGCGACGGTGATGGTATCATGCAACTCGTTACTGGTGCGGGCGATGTCATCGCATTCGATGACGACTCGGGCGTTGGGCTGATGCCCGCGATCCAGGTTGCTGATCTCGCCGCAGGTGACTACTACATCGGTTTCTCTGGATTCGGTGATGTCGATTCGACTTCAGTTGATTCAGACGAACTCGCCGATGGTTCGGATCACTCCGAAGACTTCGGATACAAGCTCAGCATTGGCTTCTCGATTGTCCCCGCTCCGGGCTCGTTCGCGTTGCTCGGTCTGGGTGGTGCGGTCATGACCCGTCGCCGTCGCTGATCCAAACCCATTTCTGATAATGAAGTACAGACCGGTCCTTTACGGGCCCGGTCTGTATTTTTGCACCCAGTTTTGGGGTGATATGGGTACAAAAAGCAGGGATTGTCTTCGAGCCAACAGGATTTCATCATCTGAACGCGGCACATTGATGTAATTTCATGGAGCGAAAGCCAGTCTTGGGTCCATTGGCTTATGCACCATGTTGGTCATTCAAAGGACTCGGAGGGTGAGAGTATGAGAGAAAGAGTGGCGATTACCCTCGCTCTGTCGGTTGCCGGAACAGCATTTGCTGGCACCTTTTCAGAGTTAGAGAGTAACAACACCATCGGTACCGCGAACTCCCTTGGGCTGTTCGATGTGCCAGGTGGCAGTGTGGTCATTGACGCATACCTCGGTGATAACGATGTAGATTGGTACTCGTTTACACTGGCGGATACATCTTCGCTTGCGATCTTTGCCGCATTCTCGGCAGGTTCCAGTGCGGATGGCATTTTGCAGTTGGTGACCGATTCAGGCGATGTCATCGCATTTGATGATGACTCAGGGGTTGGCTTCCTGCCGGCTCTCCAAGTCGAGTCATTGGGTGCAGGAACCTATTACCTGGGCATGTCTGGGTTTGGTGATGTGGGCAGTGATTCTGTTGATACCGATGAACTGGCCGATGGCATCGGTCACAGCGAAGATTTCGGTTACAAACTCGCTGTGGGCTTTACGATCGTCCCCGCACCAGGTGCAATAGCACTTCTGGGCATGGGCGGACTCGCGATGTCTCGCCGTCGTCGATAAGACACGGTCCCATAAGCTTGAAAAAGACACAGCCCAAGTCGAGGACTTGGGCTGTTTTCATGTAATCATCTCGCGCTTGATTCGATCACATCGGCTTCTGATCGATCGTGATGTCGTAGACATGAAGAAGCTTGTTCTTGTCGTAGACCATTTCCTGTCGCGACTTCCCGACGACATCGTAGAGCGGGGTGAGCTCGATCGCGTCTACGGGGCATGCCTCTTCGCACATGCCACAGAAGATACAACGGAGTTCATCGATCTCGAACTTCGCGGGGTACTTCTCACGATCGTCCCAGGGCGATTCCGCAGCCTCGATGTGGATGCAGTTCGCGGGGCAGATCGTTGGGCACATCATGCATGCAACGCACTTCACGCGACCCGCAGGGTCTCGATTCAGACGGTGGACCCCTCGGAAGTTGGAGGGCTCAAGCCCGCCATGCTCCGGGTCGTAGTGTTCGCGTCGCTGCTCGGGGTACTGGAGCGTTCTGCTCGTATGTCCCTGCCCGAAAGAAGTAAAAAAGTGACGCATGGTTGTCCCGAACCCTTTGATGATGCTCGGGAAGTAGACCGCCTCGGATGTGTTCATCGGGGCGGGTTCGATCGTAATGATGTCTTCGTCGCGGATCGGCATACTGCGCGGAGTATAGCGGCTTTTCAACGCGTGAGTGGGGGTTGAGCGCGTACTTCTCACACGATTTGCGGCATACTATCTAGGCATGACCGATCGTCGCTCAGGACCGCCGTTGTTTGATCTCATGCGTGAGCGTGGAGAGCGTCCGCAAGCACCCAAGCCGCAGGATGCACCACAGTCGACTCCGGCAACCGCACCCACGGACAAGCCGATCCAGAAGCCGGATGCAGTTGCAGCACCTGTCGCCCCGCGTCAGGAAAGACCAACCGCATGGGACACATCAGGCGGCGTCTCTCGGGCCGAGCGATCCGCCGCCGCAATGCTCGACGAGGAACCACAGACCGAATCAGGAATCACCCTGTCGGTCGCGAAGTTCTACACACTCGTCGCGATTGCTCTCGTGCTTGTGGTCGGTGCGTGGGCGGGCGGGTACCAGATCGGGTACGGCGATGGCAAGGACGAGATGGTCCAGTTCCTCCCGGATCAGCCAGTCGTGAGTCCGCAGGGCAATCAGCCCACAACCAGCCAGCAGCCGATCAATACGCCCAATGACTCCACGAACCAGCCGATCAATCGGCCTGAGCCCTCCACGCAGGGCACCCCCGAATCGACACCCGCGCCGGCTCAATCAGCCAGCGCCATCATGACACCCAACGGCTTCCGTCAGGATGATCCGCGAACGGTTGGCATGAACTATCTTGCGCTCGCAACCCTGCCTACCGAACAGGCTACTGACGCAATCAACTTCATGAGTCTCAACGGGGTCACAGTCATCGGGGTGCCCGTGCTGGACTCTCGGGGCAACAGCGCCAACAATCCTTCCCGCTATTCATTGTATTCACTTGGGCTTGCGATCCCCGGGAATCGATGGAGTGCCATGAGCAACCAGCGACTCGAGCATCAGCAGATGATCGCGACCCTGGGCGCCCGTTGGCAGCTGGAACGACGAGGAGGATCAGGTTTTTCCCGCACCAACTGGGAAAAGTTTGATCCCTGAAACGAGATAGGCATCCACGCGAGATCGCGTGACAGGAACACAAGCGGAGCACGCCATGAGCATCGATCCCTCACTCAAAACCGAAGGTAACCTCTCCACGGTGCGCAATGTCATGACCCGCGCCGAACGCATCGCCGCGCTCAAGGATGACGGCAAGTTCAAGGACGGCAAGAGCACTGCTCTGGGCCTTCCCAAGACCAAAGTCAAAGAATAACTCGGCTCATCACCAGCCGAACCAGCACCTGCTGCCATTCATGGCTGCGTGATATTCAATCACGCGGCTTTTCTTTTTGAGCGCCTCAACACACAAATCTCATCGCAAGGATGAAGTTATGACCCAGATCGACGGCATGGACCTGAGCTCACTCGTCTCCGATCGCGCCAGCGCCATCGACGCGTCCGGGATCCGACGCATCTTCGCGCTCGCATCTACGCTCAAAGATCCGATCAATCTATCTATCGGACAGCCGGACTTCCCCGTTCCCAGCGCGATTAAGAACGCGGCAATAAACGCGATCGAGAACGACACCAATGGGTACACACTGACGCAGGGACTCCCGTCACTGCTCGATAAAGTGAACGCATGGCTCCGGACCGATCTGGGATGGGACGCAAAAACCGTGAACACCCCGGGGCACGAGGGGCCCGTCTCCTTCATCACATCAGGAACATCCGGTGCGCTGCTGCTCGCATTTATGGCGCTATTGAACCCGGGGGATGAGTGCATTATCCCCGATCCCTACTTCGTCGCGTATCCACACATCGCGACATTGTGCGGCGCGAAAGCGGTTACGGTCGACACCTACCCGGACTTCCGCCTGACGGCCGAGCGTGTCGCAGAGAAGATCACGGACAAAACCAAGTTCGTTCTCTTCAACACCCCGAGCAACCCATGCGGAGTCGTGCCCTCGCGCGGGGAATGCGCAGAGTTGCGAGAACTCTGCAAGGCCAAGGGCGTGCTGCTGATCTCCGATGAGATCTACGACGAGTTCGCGTTCTCCGATTTTACGACGGACACCGCTGCCGGCGATCCATCGCTCAGGCGGTGCCCGAGTCCGGCGCGTCTCGAGGGCGCGGACGAAGACATTTTGCTCATCCGCGGATTCGGAAAAACCTACGCGTGCACCGGGTGGCGTTTGGGGTACGCGGCTGGTCCCAAGGCGATCATCGAACAGATGGCCAAGCTCCAGCAGTACACCTTCGTGTGTGCCCCCTCGCCCCTTCAGGCGGGTGTGGAGGCGTGCTTTGAGACGAGCATGAGCGAGCAGGTCGCGGAGTTCGAGTCACGCCGCGATCTGGTGCAGGAAAAGCTCGGGCACCTGACCGAGATCGCGACCCCCGGCGGCGCGTTCTACGCGTTCATCAAGGTCCCAGAGCACTTGGGCATGACCGGGGCACAGTTTACGGAAAAGGCCATCGAACGCCAAGTCCTCGTTATCCCCGGCGGCGCGTTCTCCGCACGCGATACGCACTTCCGGATCAGCTTCGCGACACGGCGCGACAAACTCTCGCAAGGGCTGGATATCCTCGCCGAGCTGATGAAGCCATAGTGAGTGAGCTGGTTGAGGATTTAGAACCTGATCTGCAGCCGGGCGAAGAGCCCCTCCTGCGTCAGTTCGGTGTTCACGGTCCCGACATCGAAGTTCGAGCGGATAATCCGATACCCGGCCGTGAAGTCCACATTGCGAGTGATCTTCAGGTCCGTCGCGGCGTTAAAGTCGATCAGCGTATCGCCCGACTCGATCGGGTGTGTCAACGCGCTGCCCGTAATCGCGAAGTCATCGTTGACATCCCATCGCACGCCCGACCCAACCATTGGCATCAGAATCGCTCGGTGCTCCGAGTCGATGCTCGTCGAACCGCCGACATCCTTCACACGCTTCGCGATATTCGCGTCGATCGCTTTGACACCTGAGAGGAACGAGAACGACACATCGTCCGTCTTGAGCGCGTTCCACGCGAGCGAAAGATCGTACAGGTCGTATTCGCCCTCGCTCTGAGTGACACTTGCGACATGATAATTGCCTGAGTTCCCAAAGCCACCCGCACTGCCAGCGATGTTGCCGTCTCGCAACGCGGTGGTTCGTCCGACATTGAAACTCAATGAATCGTCGAACCTGAAAGCGGGGTTGTCAGAAGAGTGGTGTGTTGCCCAGGATTCAACATACAGCGGATGATCATCCTGTGTCACCCGGCGGAGTGTTGGGTCGAACGAAGGCAGTTCGAATCGAGTATCGATCCATGACGGATCAATCCCCGCTGCACGAAACTCGGTGAGCTGCTCAGCGCTGATCGGTACAAGCCGATTGTTCGTGAAACTGTGATTGAAGTACGAACCTCGCCCCAGCAGCATCGACGGGAACCAAGCGGTGTCGTCTTCCAGACTGACGATAGCTTGCTGCGCCAGGGCAGTACCCGTCAGCGTCATCATTCCCAATATGGCACTCATGCGATGCATCGCTTGGAATTGTCTCCGCCCACGCGTGGAAAGTCAAATGATCGGACTCACGCGTGCTGATGTATAAATCGTGTGATCTCCTCCGTTGCCTTCAACAATGGTTCAGATCTTGGCGTGGAAACTTCACTCGGGTTGGGCATGTTGAGCACATGATTCGCCCCCTGCAGCACGAAAAGGGGGGTATCAAGTTTGTGAGCAATCGCTAATCCCGCGTCGATATCGACCGCGTCATCCGCGTCGCCGTGCATCACGCATACTGGAACTTTGCAGCGCGAGGCCTGCACAAGCACATCGTGATCCGCCGGTGACTCGATCTGTTCGCGCAGCCAACCCGCATCGATACGGAGTTGCTGCTTTGTGCGCGCACTCTCCGTCATGGCGTACCCGCGTTCCAGCATCGCGCACTGCTCGTCTTCGCTCATCCGGCAGCACCGATCCACCGCGTTGATCGTGAGCGCACCGGATAGTTTGAGTTCGTCGCGGTGACGCCCCGCGCTGAGCAGCGCCGTGGCGCCGCCTCGTGAGTGCCCGATGAGGTACAGGGGCAGGTTGCTCCCCGCGATCTCTTCGTCACGAATCGCGCGCACGACGCGCCGGACATCGTCCACCTGCCGCGTCCAAGTATCGAGCTCGAATAGATCAGGACGCGCGAAGGTCTCGATGTCGTTCGTCATCCCCGATGTTGAGAAGTTGAACCGGTGCACCAGGATCCCACGCTTGCACAAATCGTGTGCGAGCAATGGGATGAACCCGTAATCCTTGTATCCCTTGTACCCATGCAGGATCACGGCGCACGCGATGGGGTCTTGATCCGGGAGATGGATATCGCCGAGGATGTCGAGCCCATGCTCGTTGATGATTGTAAATGGGGTGCTCATGCGTGCTCCTTTGGGAAACGATAGCGCGTGCGATCGGTCGCCTAAGATTGGACTTGATGGACGACGCCCCACAACAGACCGAATCGACACGCGAGCAGTCACCCCAGGAACAGAAAGAGTGGGGGAAGAAGCCGCCTCAGGGGTCAGAGCATCACCTGCTCAAAGGCCCGCGTCTGCGACGACAGGAGCTATACACCACATTCCGGATCTTCTTCGAGTTTATCCGGGGGTTCCGTCGTCTCCATTTCATCGGCCCGTGCGTCACTGTGTTTGGCTCGGCCCGATTCGACGAGAACCACGAGTACTACAAGCTCGCGGTCGAGGTGGGGGAGAAGCTCGCCGAGGCCGGCTTCGCGGTGATGACCGGCGGCGGCCCTGGGATCATGGAGGCGGCGAACCGGGGCGCCCGAAATGGCGGCGGTTTGTCCTTGGGATGCAACATCGAACTCCCAATGGAGCAGTTCCCTAACCCGTACCTCGATCGGTACATCGACTTCAACTACTTCTTCGTACGCAAGGTCATGCTCGTCAAGTACTCCGACGCGTTCATCGTCATGCCCGGCGGGTTTGGCACACTCGACGAGATCTTCGAGACCGTCGTGCTGATCCAGACCGGCAAGATCGAAAAGTTCCCCATCATCATCATGGGGCGCGAGTTCTGGAAACCGATGCGCGAGTTCATCGACAAGTCCCTGATCGAGGGCGGGACGATCTCACCCGAGGACATGGACCTGATCCACCTCACGGATGATCCGGATGAGGCGATCGCGATCATCGCGGAGGCGCAGGCGAGGCGGAATGGGAGCTAGAGTGATCCTGTATCGTTCATAGGAGCGTACCCCTCAGGTATGTGCTCAGTCGCACCGCGGTCGACCAGCACGGAATACGCTTCTTTTTGCACTTCAGGATCAGCATCGTAGAGCATCTCGGCCACCAAGGTGTTGAGTTCTTCATCGATCGATGTGCCGCGCTCTCTTGGCATTCGCTTCACAAGCCACAGTCGAACTTTCGGGCTTGGTGAGTTGAACAGATCGCCGAAATGCTTCTGCCAAAGCAGCACTGATCGTTGATATCGGTCGGGGTCGTTTGTGAACCAGTAAAGCTTAAGTGTTGGGGTTCGGCCTCGCAGGATCTGCATGCGCTGCAGTGGGAAAAAGAGATCGCCGTACAGGTCGTATCGCGCGATGACTTTCATCGCCTGATCGCTGATTCTGACTTTGGGAGAATCGGTATACGGTGTACGGTCATCCATCATCGAACTCTCGATGATTTGCTGGACTGTTTTCTGATACGCGGGTACCTCGGTGTCACGGTCGTAGCCCATGTTATTCTGCAGATACATGATGGAGCTGATCGCATACATCCGCTTCCGGGCATTCTCAGAGCCGATCCAGTCGCTGAGCTGTGCGAACGCGGACTCCTGAGCTTGCGGGCTCATGAGGTGCAGCACCCGCCCGAGGTGCTGCTGGATCCTGGATCTGCGGAGCCCGAGCTGATCCTGCGCTTCAAAGAAAACGCACGGATCGGAATCAATCAGCCCGGTGTCGATAGCGAGACGAAAAGCTGCCTCGCGTATGTCTTCTCGTTGATGATGGATGCAGTCGAGAAATGGTTGACCCTGAAAACTGGGTAGCACATCACGCAGCTCGTTGAACACCAATGCGTGTGTGATCGGGCTGCGCTGATAATCGATATTAAACAGACGCCCCGGGAAGCGGTCGTTCTCAGCGTAGTGATCGCTGGTGAACACCATCCAGGTCCAGATGAGGTTGTACGCGTTCATCTTGTGGTCAGAAAACTCGGCGATGATCTGCGAATCGATCATGTCCGGAGACTTGGTCGTCATGGCGTTGAGCGCGTCCAACGCGAGCAGCTGCAGGATTGGTCCGTAGGAGATGTCTGAGGGCGGGTGTGGATGCTCCGGATCGTCATACTTCAGCCAAGTCGCATTGTTGTTGTAGATCGTGGCGAGCAGGGTCGTTCTGTGTCCGTCCCAACGACTGGCCTTACTCCGTGGCATCGAGTGGATCAGGCTCCGCCCGAACCGATCTTTCGCAGAGACAGTGACCCATGATTCCCGGAGCCGATCCTCTAGGCAGCCGCTGTGGGCTTTGCCATTCGAGCGAGAGATCCATGTATCGGGCAGTATGCTCCAGCCGACCATCAGGACGCGTGTCGGCACAAGGGCAAGCACGCTCGTATCCTCGATCCGTTTGTGGCGGTCGAGCCCATACACACTCAGCATGATGCAAACGCCCGCGAGGGCGAACGGCCATCGTGAGCGTTTCGCGCTCCGGAGGTGTCGTTCGGACTTAATCGTCTTCCCACACTCCGGGCACTGGAGAGCCCAGGCCCCTTCCATGTCGTACCAGCAGCGTGGACAACGGAGCCGCCCGCGGGACCGATCGCCGATGATCGCCCAGATGAGCAGCATCGCGGAGAACACAGCCAGCCCGATCGCGATCGCGAGCACCACGGCTGCGTCATCAAGCTGGAAATCGGTCATGCTCCGTGTGAGATCAGCAGCAAACCATGCGGCAACAGCGGCACCGCCGATCAGCATAATCATCGCGAGCAGCGCACGAACGATTTCTCCTCGGCGATGCTCCGAGCGAAGCAGCTTGCGTTTTCGTGCGATGTACTCAGAGATCAGGCGGACGAACAGCGAAAAACTCCAACACGCCAGCACGGTGCTGATGATGAGCAGGATGGCGATCCAGTTCTTCATGAACTTCAGCTCTCAACGAGAAAATGGGTATGGCAAGTCGGCATGCGATGAACGCGTACTGTACGAGGATATTACTTGATGCCCCGATCCATCGCACGCGTGATACCCTGATCACGGACATCTTCATTCGGATCTTCCATGAGCACCCGAAGCATCTCGTTGAATCGGTCATCGTGTTCCGACCCTTGCTTGCTTGGGATTTGCCTTGCGATCCAGAGCCGAATATCTGGGTGACCATCGTGGATCAACGGCTCGAAAGTCTCGATCCAGTTGCGTATCCGCGATGCAGGTCCGCGACTGAGTTCGATCCGGGCATAGCGGATCGTGTTGTCGTGAGACTTCGGATCAAGCATCGCGTCGCGCAGGAGCTTGAAGTAGGTTTGCCCATCTGCATCGATCGCGCCGATCGTGCCCAATGCTTGGTGCGAGATGAGGTATGTGTCTGCGCCGTCCATCGCCTGACGCTCGTCCCCGAGCGCGTGCGTTCGGATCGCGCTGATCAGTTCGCTGATCTGATCGGGACTCCACGCACGGGACAGCCGATCATCAAAGGCAAAGACGCTGGAGAAGATGCTCAACGCTGCTCTGCGCAGCTGGACATCGCCGTCCTCCAGCCAGCGCTTTGCAATCGAGATCGATTCATTGAGCTCATCCTCAGGGATCGTTCGCATACCTCGGACGATGAAGGTGAAGACTATCGATTTCTCTGCGTCCAGATTTGACTCGTGCCACGCCATCAGTTCAAGGACGCGCTGTCTCAGGATTCCGATCTCGAGTTCGATCTCTGAGAGCTCGTACGCGAACTGCTGATCGGGCCCGGTGTACGCAGCGAGATCGTGGAGTTGCTTGAAGCGTTCGGGGAGATCGCCGAGCAATCCGGAGAGGTGGTCGACCTGCTCCGCGTTGAGCCCTCTTCGATAGACAAACATCTGTTCATCGCCGGAAAACGCGTGCAGGATGGTCCATTCTCGCACCGTCTGGAGGGTCGTCCCGCGCCACATCCCGAGAGAATCAAGGATCGCGAACTCGAGTTCCGTCTCCATCGGGACAGTGGATCGTTGAATGAAGTTCAGCAGGTCTTCAATACACGCAGCATAGAGTCGCTCGACCCGGTCGTCTTCGGGGATCCAAACCTGAGTTCGAGTGGCGTCCTCGGAGGTCGTGTCCCATTTTTCGCGTTGAGCGCACGCGTGAAGCAACGCCATCCGGCGCGGTTCCCATCGTGCGTGCGGATCGTCGATCATCTCATCAAGCAGTGCTGTGACAAATGCGCGCCGATCGTTTGTGGCGACTTCATTTTCACGAATCCGTTCGGTGAGATGGCGCTGATCGGTGCCGATCCCAGTGTCATGGATCCAGTTCGCCGGCAGCCGTTCCCAGTGGGAGATCAGAAGCCGGCTGGGAACAAACCCAGCCATGCCATGGTTCCGGAGCTTGGCGTTGAACCCGATCCCAATGCCTCCGAACACGAGGAACAGCAGTGCAACAACAAACGCCCAACGCGGGCGACGAGTTCGGTAGAAATGCTTTTCGAGTTGCACTTCCTTTCCGCACTCGGGGCAGGGCAGCCCGTTGGAGTCGCGCATGTCGTACCAGCACCTCGGGCAACGCATCCTGCCGCGTGATCGATCGCCGATGGCGCCCCAAACAATGAGGAGGCACGCGAACATCATCATCCCGATACCGATGGCGCCGAGCGGAGTGAGTCGCACGCCTCCGATATTGGGGCGTGCACTGATCCAGGCGGCGCTATACCCGGCAAGCACCGAACCAAGCACGCAGATACAGACAAGTGTGCCCGCGAGCCACCTCGATCCAGGGGAGTACTGCGCGTTCAGGCGATCGAGCTTGCGTGCGCGTGCGTCCGACCACCAGCGGACAATCAACGAAAACGCCCAGCACGCGAGCATCGAGCAGATGATCCACAGGGCGACGATCGAGTGCTCTATCTGCATGGGGGCTCCGTGTGCGTGTGGGGTCTACCCCTGATACCCGCAATGCCCCCTCTCGGTTTCACACGACGCGTATGCCTTCGTTTTTCGTCTTCTCCACAAACAGCTCGGATAGGCGCTTGGTCATCGCGCCCATCTTCCCGTCGCTGATCACACGCCCGTCGATCTTCCCGACCCACGCGAGCTCGCCCATCGTCCCCGTCGTGAAGCACTCGTCCGCGTTATAAACATGCGTCATCGAAATGTCCCGCTCGATGCAGGGGATGTCGTGCTTATCGCAGATGTCGATGATGGTCTGACGCGTGATCCCCTCGGGGCACGCTGCGGTGGTGGGGGTCTGGACGACAGGAGTGTCGTCCCCCGCGTGGGCCGGGTACGGCGACACAATAAATACATGTGTCGCGTTCGCTTCCGCGAGGAACCCGCGCTGATCGAGCATCAGCGCATCGTCCGCGCCGTGCGCGTTCGCTTCGACCTTCGCCATGATCGATTGGATCAGGTTGTTGTGATGGATGTTGGGGTCCATCATGTCCGGCGCGAATCGGCGGATGCTGCTCGTGCACATCGTCAACCCGCTGCTGCCTTCCGCATCGCGATACACCGGGGGCTTGTGCTCTGCGAGCACGATCAGGGTCGGGCCCGCCTGGTTCAGTCTCGGGTCCATCCCCGAGGTGATCTTGGTCCCACGCGAGAGCGTGATGCGGATGTGCACGCCGTCCCGCATGTCGTTCGCTTCGAGTGTTTTCTTGATCTCGTTGAACAACTGATCGCGCGAGGGGATCTGCGTGAACGCGAGGGCTTTCGCGCTCCGGCGAAGGCGTTCCAGATGCTCGTCGAGCTTGAAGATCGTCCCGTCGTAGACCCGGAGGCCCTCCCAGACCCCGTCTCCGCCCTGAACCAGCGAGTCAAAGGGCGAGATCCCCGCCTCGTCCCGATGGATCAGCTCGCCGTTGATATTGATCTTCAGATCCCGATTCTTCTCATTGAACTTCTGTTGCATGCGTCAAGCGTAGCAACACTCATGCAAGCGTGCTCATTCATCCATCCGCTTCGCGCGCACCGTCTGGCCCGCATACCGGATCTCAAGCCAATCCTGATCGGTGAATGACACGCTTGCCCCGCGTGAGCCAGCGGGGCGGAATACGGAGATCAGTTCTTCAACGCGACTGTCCGCTCCACCCATCGGAATCAGGTTGCGTGCAGACTCGTCTCCAATCTTGAGGGTGAGGCAACCGAATCGCGCCGACCAATCGATGGCAATCCGTTGATCGAACGCCTCCGATCCGTACACGCCCAGATACCGCTCCGTGGCGGCCTGATCCGTCTCGAAGATCTCCGCGCCCTGGTTCAGCCCGGATTTCTCAAGGTAACGCATCACCCGGCTTGCGCCCCCAGCCTGAGCGTGGCGATACAGCGAGATGCTGTGCGGCCCCTCAATCGCTCGGGAGCCGGGCATCGACTCGATGAAGCCCCGGACGGCCGCGTGTTTGTCGAGCGTGGCGAGTGTGAAGATCGTTGGCCGAGCACCGTGCATCAACAGCAGCTCGATGATGTCCTGCCGACCCGTGTGCGAGCACGCGCCGATCGCGGTTTCGTAGTCACCGAATCCCCAATCCCACGCGGACTTCGCGAGGTCCGGGTCCTCGCCGAGCATTTCACGGACAGTCTCGATCCGCGCATGACAGGCACCAACAAAGGCTCGCACGCGTTCCGCATCGGCTCTCACGCGCGAATCGGTTCTATCTTGTTCACTTTGTTTCTGGACCAAACCGCCTGCAAAGGCAACCCCGCCAGCGAGCGATACCGACCCCGCCGCGATGAATCCCCGTCTGCTTGTTTCGTGCATGCTTTGCTCCTAACGCCCCCTCTGGCATTGGGTTCTACCTGAAACAAGGCACCGGGTTGCTACAGCTTGTGCGCCGCGAGTTGATCGTACAGATCCCGGCATGCTTCAAGCACACCCGCGAGCCGTTCCGGCACGCGCTCCTGTTTCGGCTCATACGGCGCAAACCCGGTGGATCCGTACACTCTCGAGTACCAGTGGGGGGCCCAGACCCCGTCTTCCTCGCGTGTGCCCGGCTCCCACCCAAGCATCGCTTCATCGAATGGAACACCGACCCGCTCACACACCTTTGTGAGCATCCCGGCAGGATCCACGAGCACATCACGCGAATCGATTACTACGGGCTTCGTACCTTTCCCTCTCCGCAGCCACTCAAACAACGCCACCTGCTGCGGCAACCCCAGATCCTCCGGCGTCGGGTTGTCGATGATCTTGATAAAACTCGTGATCATCGCCGCCGGATCACGGATCAGGAAACAGTTGCTCAACCCCGCGATCCAGTCCCGCCCCATCCCGTCGGTCAGATGATGCGACATCATCTTCTGATACCAGATGGATTTCCCGTTCGGGATCGGTCCCGTCAGTAGCGCCGCGACTTCCCGCCAATCCGTCGGCTGCGAGCGCATCACCTCGTCGTACACAGGGTGCTCGCGGCGTTTGACCTCGTCGATGGCGCTGAGGTAGTGGGCATACAGGGGCTCATCGCTCACAAAGCAATCCGGTCGAGCCCCCCAGCTCCGCATCAGTGCTGTCGAGATATTTCGAGGCCCAGACCACATCGCGATCCGGATCGGTTGAGCATCAGAATCATCACACATGGGGGCATTCTACAGAGACACGCCCGTGCCTGCATCACTTGGAAGCAGAATCCATGTCGTCGATCGAGGGCACGACCGGGCGATCGATCCCGCCGAACTGCGGGCGGATCCCCATCGTGCGGAAGATCACCGGACGGATCCGTTTGATCTCCGGCATGTGCACCCGAGCGAGCAGGACGATCGTGCCCATCCGAACCACAGCGCTCACAAGGAACAGGGTGTGATACGCCCCTGCACCCTCGCCCATCAATCGGAAGATCAGCGCGCCGGAACTCGCGCCGAGCACGATCGTGCACGCGTTGAGCGCGGTCTGAGTGGTCAAGACGCTCGTGCGTTCGCGCGCAGGAATCGATTCGAGCAGCAGCAGCATTGTCGCCATCTCATAACACGCCCACATCATCCCCGATACAACCTGGATCCCCATGATGAACCATGGGTTTGGTGAGATCACCCATACCGCACTCATCGGGATGATCCCTACGCCTCCAATCCACAAGAGCTTCGCAGGCCCGTGTTTCTTCGCGAATCGTCCGATGATGGGCATCGCGATCACGCGTCCCATGAATGACCCGCACAAGAGCCCCGCGTACACCAGATAATCGAACCCGAGTTCCTTGAGCATATACGGCGTGAAGAACGGACCGGAGACCTGCACCGCGAGCGTGACTCCGAGCATATACAGGATCAATCGCCCGCCGGAGACCGCTTGGGGGCCGCGCAGGAAAGCCCGCATCGGGACCCGTGTCTGACCCTTGGGCATCGGTTCGGGCTCGCTCACGCGCGTGTGACACCAGGTCGATGCCAGCCTTGCTATGCCCGCGATCGCGAACAGCACCGCGAACACGAGCAAATACGAGCCGCCCTCGTCGCCATGAGTGAAGTGTTTGCGACCGTAGTACAGGATCAGCCCGGCGCCGATGAGCGAGAACATCAGGGCCGCCTGCGCCCGGCGCGTCCTCCCCGCGAAGTACTTGGCACGCACGGGGCGGGGGACGACGGTGCCGATCCAGGTGTTCCACGCAGGGCCGCCGCCGAGGTTGAACGCCCAGTACAACGCGACCATCACAAAGATCAGCCAATCTGGCATGTGCCCGACCACCGCCGCGATGATCATGGGGACAAAGCTCAGCGCCTGCAGCCCCGCGGCCAGGACCACCCATCGCTTGTGCGATCCCAACGCCCGCACAGCGCTGGGCCCTGCGAGTTGGAGCAGCGCGCCCGCGAGCAAGGGCACCGACCCGAGCAGACCCGCGAGCGTCTCGCCCATCCCGACCGCAAGGGCAAAGGCGACGAAGTATGCCTCGCCGCACCCGACCATGACGGAGAACAACATCGCGTCCCGCGTGCTGAAACGCAGATCGCGCCGGATCTGATCCGCCGTCCGTGGGTCCATGGTTTCTCGCGTGCTCATCAATCGACACCCGGGGTCGAGGCAGACGCCTTGCTCACTCCCGCGGGTCATGGTATACCATTTGCATGCGCCTCACCCATTTCATCGTCTGCTTCGCTATCTTCTCTTGCGCTGGATTGATCCACGCACAGGAATCTACACATCCCGACATCCTCTATGGGAAGACGCACGAAGTGATCGATGTATCGACCACGATCGATGGGCAGTCCTACCCGTGCGCCGTGATCATCAACAAGAACGCGACCAAAGGCGGACCAGCGATCCTCTTCCTCCACGGGTATGGCGAATGCGGCACGGACAACGAACGCCAACTCAGCGTCGGGTTACCCAAACACGCGATCGATCAACCCGAGCTCTGGCCGTTCGTGCTCATCGTGCCACAGAAACCGATCCACAACTCCGAGTGGGAGGAGCACGAAAAGGCCGTGATCCACTTCCTCGACGAAGCAAAGGCGAAGGGCCTCTACGACCCCGAAAAGCTCGCGATCACCGGGCTCAGCCAGGGGGGGCACGGCACCATGGCGTTCGCACGGTCGCATTCGGACCGATTCGTTGCCGCCGCGCCTGTGTGTGGGTATCTGCGACCGGTCTTTACCGAGGACCGGCAAAGAATCAAACATCCCGAAGCCACAAAGACCACCCCCGCGTTCATCGCAGCTGCGAAAGAACTCAAAGCCCTACCCACATGGTTCTGGCATGGTGACGCGGATTCGGTCGTCTCAGCCGCCGAATCCCGTGCCATCCACGGCGCACTGAAAGAACTCGACGCGGACACACGCTACACCGAACTCCCCGGCGTGAACCACAACGCGTGGGACGATGCCTACACAAGCGACGATCTGAGCGACTGGTTCAGGAAACAACTCGGCGAGTGATCACGCCTGAACCGTTGCGAACCGCTCACGGACCGTGCTCCGACCCTTGGTGCGATACTCCTCGCCGATCGCGCTGATGAACTCATCCAGAGGCATCGACCCGAGGTCCTTCTCGATCCCGAACGCACGCACCGAAACCGCACGGTTCTCCGCATCACGCGGCCCGACCACGAGCAGGTACGGAATTTTCATCTCCGACCCGTTCTTAATCTTCGCCTGCACACGCTGATCGTGATCGTCGAGCGTCGAGCGGATCCCGATCGCGTGCAACGCGCTCATGACCTCATGCGCATAATCGTTGCTCTTTTCGGAAATCGGGAGGACACGCACCTGCTCGGGTGCGAGCCAGACGGGGAATGCGCCCGCGAAGTGCTCGATGAGCACGCCGATGAACCGCTCCATTGAACCGAACGGTGCGCGATGGATCATGACCGGGCGGTGCTTCTCATTGTCCGCGCCGACATAGGTGAGGTCGAACCGCTCGGGCAGGTTGTAATCCACCTGCACCGTGCCCAGCTGCCACTCACGACCGATCACATCCCTGACCACAAAGTCGATCTTCGGCCCATAGAACGCTGCTTCGCCGGGCTCTTCCGTGAAGGGCACGCCGAGCGTCTGCGCCGCCTCACGGCACGCCTGCTCCGCCTTGTCCCAGTTCGCAGGGTCACCAGTGTACTTGCCGCTGTCCGGGTCACGCAGACCCACACGAACGCGGTAGTCCTTCATCCCGAGGACCTTGAAGATCGTCTTGACGAGCGTCAAACACCCCTGAACTTCCTGACCGATCTGTTCTGGAGTACAGAAGAGGTGTGCGTCGTCCTGCGTGAACCCACGCACACGCGTCATACCGTTGAGCTCGCCCGATTGCTCCCAACGGTACACCGTGCCGAACTCCGCGAGCCGCACCGGAAGGTCCTTGTAGGAATGCGGCTGCGAGTCGAACACCTTGATGTGGTGCGGGCAGTTCATCGGCTTGAGCATGAACCCCTCGATCTCGCCCGTATGCAAGTGGTTCGAGAGCTCAGCACAGGTACACCCTTCATCACTCAGGTGCGCCATGTGGTCCCGCTCGATCAGCGGCGGGAACTGCGATTCCGCGTAGTACGGGAAGTGCCCCGATGTACGGTACAGGTCCAGCTTGCCGATATGAGGCGTGAAGACCTCGTGGTACCCCTGCTTCGTGAGTTCCGTTGAGATGAAGTCCTGCAGCTCCTTGCGCACAACCGAGCCGTTGGGCGTCCAGAGGATCAACCCCTGCCCAACGGTTTCGTCGATGTGGAAGAGCTTGAGTTTCTTGCCCAGCACGCGATGGTCGCGCTTCTTCGCTTCTTCGAGCCGCTCCAGATACGCCTTCAGGTCCTTCTTGTTGAAGAAGGAAGTCCCGTACACGCGGGTGAGGCGATCGGAGTTCTCGTCGCCGTGCCAGTAGGACGACGCGAGCGACATCACCTTGAATGCGCCAATCCGCCCCGTGCTCGGGACATGAGGCCCACGGCACAGATCCTCCCAGTCCTTCCCGGGTTCACCTGTCGCGTAGAAGCTCAGCGAAAGAGATCCCGCTTCGTGCGCACGATGCGCGTTGTCGAGCTTGTACTTGGACCCCTCGCTCTTGACCTTCTCGAGTCCTTCGGAGTATTCGAGTTCGTACCGGGTGAACGGGCGGTCTTCTTTGACGATCTTCGCCATCTCCGCTTCGATCGCCTCAAAGTCGCCCTCCTTGAGCGGGCGATCATCCGGGAACGCGATGTCGTAGTAGAACCCGTTTTCGAGCGGCGGCCCGTACACGAGCATCGCCTCGGGGATGATTCGCTGGATCGCCTCGGCCATGACATGCGCCGTCGAATGGCGGAGCAGGTTCAGCGCATTCGGGTCGTCCTGCTTGTCGCGGGTCTTTTCCGTGACAAGCGAGAGGGTGCAGTCCTTGTCGATCACGGTGCTCAGATCAGACAGCTCCTCGTCAATGATCGCGCCGACGCACGCCTTGGCGAGGCGCTCGCCGATCGACATCGCGACATCGAAGGCACTAACGGGGTTATCAAACGATTTCACCGATCCATCGGGGAGGGTAATCTGAGGCATTGGTCCTGCTCGCTCTCGTGTTGAACGCGTAAATGGGAGTCCGTTCTGAGGATGATCCTATGAAAAACGCCCGGCAGCGGCCGGGCGTTGTGTGCTATTTCTGCAACATAAGCCAGCCGCCTTCATCTGGGCGTGGTGGTGGTCACGGTGGTCGTGGTCTGCTGGCTCAAGGAATAACTCTAGGCAAGGTCGTAACCGCGGGACTCAACAACAGCCGGTCCCACAGCATGCCCCATCGGGATTCACCGCCGCGATATCCACACTCGTGATGTAATCCGCCACAGATTCTCCTGAGGGCAACTCCGCGACCACCTTGTTGTACAGCGGATCATCCGCATTCATCAGCGCCTTCACATATTCGGGCTTGGGTGTCAAGTTCACACCCTGAAGCCCGGCTTCGAGCATCTGCTGCTGCAGATCCTCGATCAACGCCGCGCCCGCGATGCACCCCGCCCAAGACTCGACGATCTCCTTGACCGACTCAGGGAGCGGTTTGAACAACGCCATATCGCTGATCGCCACCCGTCCCCCTGGCTTGAGCACGCGGGCGACCTCATTCCAGACGCCCTGCTTATCCAGCGCCAGATTGATCACGCAGTTGCTCATGACCACATCGACCGAGTTGTCCGCCACCGGCAGGTGCTCGATCTCCCCCAGACGGAACTCGACATTGTCCAGCCCCGTTGTGTTCTTGTAGTGCTCCAGGTTCTTGCGGGCCTTGCCAATCATCTCGGCGGTCATGTCCACGCCGATGGCCTTGCCAGTCTTACCGACCTTGGGCCCGGCCAGGAACAGGTCGAACCCGCCGCCCGAGCCCAGATCCAGCACCGTCTCGCCCTCCCTGAGGTTCGCGATCACATTCGGGTTCCCACACGAGAGTCCCATGTTCGCGTCCGCCGGCAGCGCTTCGAGTTCTTCTCGCGAGTACCCGATCTGCTCGGCCAGCACATCGGGGTCAATCGACTCGGTGACGCCACAGGCGCCGGCACAGCAGCTGCTCCCGGTGCCCTCGGCTTTGTTGCTCGTGGTGGCGATGTTCGCGTAGTCGCTCCGGATCTGGTCGCGGACTGCTTCGTTCGTATTCATGACTGTTCTCCTTGTGAAACAGTGGGGGTGTTTGACGGCTTTTGTGGGCAGCATGACAGGTCCGGGCAGCACCCTTCCCGCTGCATGCGTGCCAGTTCATTGGGGTCAATCGCATCGATGTTGATCAGGGTCTGCCGATCCATCACTATCCGCTCGTCTTCCATCGCATGGGCGCGGACCGTTGCGAGCGCATCACGCACGATCGCATCCGGTGAATCGGGCAACCGGTAGTGCACCCATCGCCCCTCCCGTCGCGACTCGAGCAATCCTGCATCACGCAGCTGCCCAAGATGTTTGGAGATCGACGCGTTCGAGAGATCGATCAAGGCAACGAGTTGGCAGACGCATCGTTCTTGATCCAGACACGCCGCCAGCAGGCGGACTCGATTGGGATCCGCGAACGCACCAGCGATGCTGGTGAGCCGGTCGATCGGGTTGGTGTGTTGATTTCTCATTTTCCTAAACAAGAAAATAGCATTCGAACACGATCTATTCCACGCCCCACCGAGAAAATCC
>DDGE01000023.1:26699-31401 GCA_002337545.1 Phycisphaerales bacterium UBA1910
AGAAAATCCCTTCAATATTCAGATATATCAGAACTCGATATATACATCTGTGGTATATTGATCCGAAGCAGACGCCAAGGAAACCGCCATGCTCAATCTCAAGCAAGATCACTCCACACTCGTCGTCCTCTCGGTCCTCGCCGACGGCCCGTCCTACGGCTACGCCATCACCAAGGCCATCGCCGCCAAGTCCGACGGGCACTTCAAGCTCACCGCCTCGGGCATGTACCCGCTGCTGACCAAGCTCGAAAAACAAGGCCTCGTCACCACCAGCTGGGAAGAGGTCAAGGCCGAAGGGGCCGACCCCGACGCCAGCGGACGCAAACGCAAGTGGTACACGCTCAGTCCCAAGGGGCGCAGACAACTCGACAAGCACATCGAGGCCCACAAGCAGATGCAGCACCTGCTCGACAACTTCCTCGCCCCGACAGCCACAGCCACGAGCACAAACACATGAAACGCACCAGGGGGATTATTCCGCCGAGCAATCGCGACGCGATCGAGTCCTGGCTCGATGTGCTCGTGTCAATGCTCAACCTCCCAAACTCGCAGCGCGATCAGGTACGCGATGAGCTCGAGGACCACCTCCGCTCCCGCGTCGACGACCTGCTCATCATGGGCAAATCGGAACCCGACGCGATTCAAGCCGCAATCCACGAACTCGGCGAGACCGCCGAGCTCGCCAAACTCATTTCATCGGCCTCACGCACACGGACCCCATTCAGGAGATTCGCCATGAACGCCACATTCTTTGTCCTCGCCGGCTCCATTATGACCGCGAGCATCAGCATGATGATGCCAACGAGCACACACAACGCGACGAATACCACAATCACGCTCAGCGAAGAAGCCGCACCGATCGCTGCCGCTGCTCCGGACCCGTTCGAAGCATTCACGATCGATGTCCGGAACGCGACCTTCGGAGAGCTGTTCGACGAGATCGAGGCACACGCAGACCGCCCGCTGATCATCCACTGGGACATGCTCGAACAGTTCGGCTTCAGCAGCGACACCCCGATAAACATCGACTCCAACCCGATCAACGCGGAACTCGTGTTCACCATCCTCGCAGAGCGGACCGAGCAGGTCTTCTACAACTCGATGGCCGCCTTCAAACGCCCCGATCGGATCGAGATCGGGAACCGTGACCAGTTTGATCGCCGCACCACGGTGAAGAGGATCTACGACCTGTCTGTCTTCACGCAGCCATCCCCGCCTAGTACATCGAACTCAGGTCAGACGAGCAGTGTGTTTTCCCCACGAACTCAGCATACGGTTCAGCGGGTGATGGACCTCATGCAGTCGCATGTATCGTCGAGAGACTGGACTCCGAATGGTGGCTCGCTCGCAACAAGTTCCGTCTTGAACTCGACACTCGTCGTCACAGCACCCGAACGCATGCACGAAGAAATCCGGGTGCTGCTCGAAGAACTCAAGGCGCAGCACGAATCCCAGCAGCGTGAGCAACACACGCAATCACGAGAAGCGCTCGATCGGATCCGCGCAGAATACGAAGTCGCGAAGCAGAAATATCTCGAGAAGTCCAATGACTACGGACGCATTGAACTCCAAGGGAAACAGATCGAGCAGCGCATCATCCAAGGCGAGCTCAGCGGACCCGACTTCGAGAAAGCGAAAGCACAACTCGGTGATCTGGAGCTCATGCTCAAAGAACTCCGTATTGAACTCCAGGAGCAAGAGCGTCGCTATGAGAGTCTGCAAGCGCTCCTGATCAGCGCGGAGAGCGAGCAACTCAGGGCAGGGCTCAACTAGTCGGCTGATATACGCGAGTAGAAACGAATGGGGTGAAGCTCGATCCCACGGCGAGTTTCACCCCGATCTTGAATAGTCATCACATGTCCACTGGGCTGCATGCCTCATGATCTGACGGAATCAAGTTTTCAATCAGGGCAGGGGCATTGATTCTCGCTCCACCGGAAGTGGGGCAGTGTTCACCGCCGCAGATTGACCACTGGTCTACCTGATCGTCCGTGATCAATGCGGTCAGGCACGCCACATATTCATATACTTGTGAACCCTGTATGGTTTCTTTGCCAGACCGGGTTCATATAGATAAAGGAGCATGTGATGACCATTCAACTCGGCGATACAGCACCCGATTTCACTCAGGACTCGACCGAAGGGCCGATCCATTTTTACGACTACATCGACGGCTCATGGGCCGTGCTCTTCAGCCACCCGGCTGACTTCACCCCCGTCTGCACCACCGAACTCGGCGCCGTCGCCAAGCTCAAGGGCGAGTTCGACAAACGCAATGTCAAGGTGATCGGCCTGAGCGTCGACGGGCTCAGCGATCACGAGAGCTGGTCCAAGGACATCGAGGAAACCCAGGGCACCAAGCTCAACTTCCCCCTCCTTGCCGACCATGACCGCACCGTGGCCGATCTCTACGGTATGATCCATCCCAAGGCCCATAGCACCCTGACCGTGCGCTCAGTCTTCATCGTCGGCCCCGACAAGAAACTCAAGCTCTCGCTGACCTACCCTGCCAGCACCGGCCGCAACTTCGACGAGATCCTCCGCGTCATCGACTCGCTGCAACTCACCAGCGAGTACCAAGTCGCGACCCCCGCCAACTGGGAAGACGGGCAGGACTGCATCATTGTCCCGTCCGTCAGCAACCAAGATGCGGAGAAGAAGTTCCCCAAGGGCTTCAACGAGATCAAGCCCTATCTGCGCACCACACCCCAACCCAATCGCTAATGCAACCGGACAGAAGCATTTATCTGCTTCTCCAGTCGTCTGGGATTGATTTCGGCTGACTTCGTTCATTCCCCCACATCTTGTGGTATCATCACCTGACCTAAGGGGATCCATACCGCATGATCTGCCCATATTGTGCCCACAACCAGGATAAGGTCATCGATTCCCGCTCCACCGAAGGTGGGGCGGTGATTCGTCGTCGTCGCCACTGCCTCAAGTGCGAGAAGCGATTCACAACCTACGAACGAGTTGAGCCCGCCGGCCGCCTCATGGTCGTCAAACGCGACGGATCCCGCGTCCCCTTCAGCCCCGAGAACATCATGCGCGGCGTCTCAAACGCCTGCGGCAAGCGGCCCATCTCTGAGGACATCAAGCAGTCCCTCGCCGCCGCGGTTGAGGAAGAACTCCACGCCGAGTTCGAGCGCGAGGTGCCATCCCAACTCGTCGGCGAGCGTGTCATGGCCAAGCTCCGCAATGTGGACAAGATCGCCTATATCCGCTTCGCCACCGAGCACCTCCAACTCTCGACGCTCGAGGACATCCAGCGCGAGCTCGACGACCTGTCTTCCCGCCCAACCACAGGCCCGGATCAGCAGGGCCTCTTCGGCGTCAAGGCCTCCAAATAGCAACCAGCGGTGGCACAGGCGTCCCGCCTGTGCATCTGTCGAGAGCGCACAGGCGAGACGCCTGTGCTACCAGTTTCCTGTATCCTGTAGCCAATCTCGCATACAATCACCCGCACGCCGCCCCATCAGACGAAAGGTGATCACGCATGGCATCCAAAGTCCGCAACACACCAAACGAGTGCTTTGAAGGGCTCGCCGAGCAAGGCATCCTCCGCGATGGCATGATGTGCATGGTGGGGGGGTTCGGGCTCTGCGGCATCCCGGAGCAACTCATCATCGCACTCCGTGATACCGGCGTTAAAGACCTCACCTGTGTCTCCAACAACGCGGGGGTTGATGATTGGGGACTCGGACTCTTACTACAGACCAAGCAGATCAAGAAGATGATCTCGTCGTATGTCGGCGAGAACGAGGAGTTCGCCCGCCAGTTCCTCGCCGATGAACTTGAAGTCGAGTTCAACCCCCAGGGCACGCTCGCCGAGCGAGTGCGTGCGGGCGGCGCAGGCATCCCGGCCTTCTACACCGCAACCGGCTACGGCACCATGGTCGCGGAGGGCAAAGAGACCCGGACCTTCGCATCACCCAACGGCGGCGATGAACGCCCATTCGTCATGGAGACCGGCCTGTTCGGAGACCTCGCCCTCGTCAAGGCCCAAAAGGCCGACGAGTTCGGCAATCTCGTCTTCAATGTGACAGCCCGCAACTTCAACCCCGACATGGCCACCGCCGCCAAGTTCACCATCGCGGAAGTCGAAGAGATCGTCCCGACGGGTTCGCTCGACCCGGACGAGATCCACCTGCCCGGTGTGTATGTCGATTGCGTCGTGAAGACCGACAGCGAGAAACGCATCGAGCAAAGAACGGTGAGCGAGGCATGAGTGATGATGCGCCCAGAAGAGATGGTTCAACTTACGGAGATTGGCGTCCCGGCAAGCAGCGACCAAGTGAAACTAAGAGTGAGTTCGAATCAGTCTCAGGCGCGAGCTCAAGTGCGCCTTCCGGTTTCACAAATGTCATTGACTATGTCCGTGACTATCTGAGCTTCGCGCAGCCCGCGATGATCCTGATCTTCGCTGCCGTGTCCTACATAGCGTCTCAGATCATCGGATTTATCGCGATCAAAAGTATGGTCTACGCGAACTCGAACACCGTGACAACGAATGGGCAGGTGGTGGACTCGGGACAAGGCTTTGCCATGTTCCTTGCGGGAATCGCATCCTTGATCGAATACGGCGCGGGCGTGCTCGTCATCTGGGCGATCGCTCGCCTAATCGCTGACGCGATCGCAAGAGGGGCAAGCAATGACTAATCACAAATTAGTGAGCAAGTCATGATCCGCAAGGTCTCCGATC
>DDGE01000021.1:0-3568 GCA_002337545.1 Phycisphaerales bacterium UBA1910
ACATTGATCGGGGTCCCGTCCGACCCGAGCACCGTCTCGCCCGTCGCGTCGATGACCAGGCGCGCGTTGAGATTCTCGGGGTCCGCGTTGTCGACCACGATGCTCGCGGGCTCGAAGACCTCGCCTGCGTCTGTCTCGCTGACCCGCCCGATGACCCCCACGCGTTCATCGACCCCGCCGTTCGCGACATCGACCTTCCACCGGACCTCGAACCCCTCCGGGAGCGCCGGCGCGGCGAGATGACTCGCGAGCAGCACCAGGACCAGCCCGATCAGGAACAGGAATGCCGGGTCGGGCAGCTTATTGCCCAGCCATTCAACCCCGTTGAGGACCTTGCCCAGGATGCCCACCTTGGGCGTGTCAGTAAGATTCGATGCGTTTTCATTCGACATGCCGCCCAGTGTCCCCGATCTGACGTCCACCCGCAACCCGACACCCGCTCGATCGCTTCTTCCCCTGATGCCTGATCCCTGATCCCCGATGCCTTCCCCCCTACACTTGCCTTCAACACCAAAGGACTCCCCAATGAGCGATACCGACCCGCAAACCGAGCAATCCGTCAAATCCATGGACGACATCATGTCGTTGTGCAAACGCCGCGGGTTCATCTACCCCGCCTCCGAGATCTACGGCGGCGTCAACGGCTTCTGGGACTACGGCCCGCTCGGCGCTCAGCTCAAGAAAAACCTCCGCGACGCGTGGTGGACCGATGTCGTCATGAAGGGATGCGACGGCAAGCTCGGCCCCGACGGCAAGCCCGTCGAGATCGTCCCCGTGGACACCTCCATCATCCAGAACCCCAAGGTCTGGGAAGCATCCGGGCATGTCGGTGGGTTCAATGACCCCATGGTGGACTGCCGCGAGACCAAATCTCGCTACCGCGCCGATCACCTGATGTGCATGGGTCAGACGGGCGACAAGTCCGGGCAGATCTACGCGTTCATCGAGAACGACGAGAAGTCCTTCGAAACGGCGCTCAAAAAGCTTTCCAAGTACAAGAAGACCGAGCTCACCAAGGACGACATCGATCTGTGCCCGCTCACCGACCTCTCCGCCGACGAGCTCAAGATCACCGTCGGCCCGGACGCGAAAGAAGTCGGCACCCTCACCGAGCCCCGCGCGTTCAACCTGATGTTTAAAACCGTTTTGGGCGCGACGGGCAACCTCGAAGACAACGCCGCGTACCTTCGCCCCGAAACCGCGCAGGGCATCTTCATCAACTTCAAGAATGTCGTGGACACCACTCGCGTCGGTGTTCCCTTCGGGATCGCCCAGACGGGCAAAGCGTTCCGCAACGAGGTCACCCCCCGCAACTTCACCTTCCGCTCGCGTGAGTTCGAGCAGATGGAGATCGAGTTCTTCTGCCACCCAGAAGAATCCAAGGCTTGGTACGCGTTCTGGCGCGACTGGCGCATGGAATGGTGGCAGTCCCTCGGACTCAAGGGCGACAACCTCATCCTCCGCGAGCACGATTCCGACGAGCTGGCGCACTACGCGAAGGAAGGCGCGGGCACCGCGGACATCGAGTACAAGTTCCCATTCACCGCGCCGGGGTTCGGCGAGCTCGAAGGCATCGCGGATCGGACCAACTTCGACCTGTCCCAGCACGCATCGCACGCGGGCGCCAAGCTCGAGTACTTCGACAACACCCGAGGCGAGCTCGCCAAGAACGGGCAGCCCAAGGGCGAGCGCTACCTCCCCCATGTCATCGAACCCTCCGCGGGTCTCGATCGCGGGGTCCTCGCGCTCTTGTGCGAGGCCTACACCCCCGACCCCGATCGCGCATCGGGCGTCTACATGAAGTTCCACCCCCGCCTCGCCCCGATCAAGGCCGCCGTCTTCCCGCTCGTCAAGAAGGACGGCATGCCCGAGGTCGCCGCACCCCTCGCCGCGGCGCTCCGCAAGCGTTTCGGGCACCTGGGCACCATCGAGTACGACGAGAAGCAATCCATCGGCAAGCGCTACGCCCGCATGGACGAAGCCGGTTGCCCGTTCTGCTTCACGATCGACGGCGACACCCTCACGGACAACACCGTGACCGTTCGCCACCGCGACACGCTCGATCAGGAACGCATCGCGATCGATTCTGTCCCGGATTATCTCGCGGAGAAGCTTGGGCTCTGAGCCGAGGAAGACCCCCAACCGCCTGTTCAGAAACGATCGGAACTGTTCCTGCGCCACAATTTGTACAGAACTGCGTCGATTACTGATTAGACCCCCGGAATCCCGAAACTCGCATCGCGTAATCCCATAAAACTACACGCCGCCTCATCCTGAGGCGGGGCTTTGTGAAGCTTGAAGGGGATACGGATATGGGAATCGGGAAAGTTCTGGTGGTCACCGCCATCGGCATCGGCGTTTTGGGCGGCATCGGCTTTGTCGTGTACAAGTCACCGGTCGGGCAGCAGCTCGTCAATCGCGGGAATCAGGACGAGGACGGCATCCCGGTGATCATGGAGCCCGTCGCCTTTGGCGATCTCGAGCGCACCGTCTCCGCGCCCGGCTCCATCGAACCCAAGCGACTGATCAACATCTCTTCGCAGGTATCCGCCAAGGTCCTTGCGCTGCCATTCGAAGAGGGCGAGCAGGTCAAGAAGGACGATGTGGTTATCCGGCTTGATCCCCAAGATCTCGTCGCGGCCCTCGACTCGGCCAAGGCGGGACTCGCGGGGCAGGAGGCATCGCTCGGCGGCGCCGAAGCAAGCCTCATCAACGCCCGACTGAGCTACGAACGCCTCCAGCAACTCCACGAGACCGGCGACGCGACCAAGGCCGAGCTCGACTCCGCCGAGGCCTCGTTCCTCCAGGCCCAGTCCAGCAAGCAGGTGCTGATCCATCAGATCGAGCAGGCCCGGGCCCAGATCGAACGCGCACAGAAGGACCTTGACAACACCACCATCACCTCCCCGATCGATGGCGTGATCACCTCGCTCAACACCGAGGTCGGCGAAACCGTCATCGTCGGCACCACCAACAACCCGGGCTCAGTCATCATGGAGATCGCGGATCTCTCGCAGATGCTCCTCAAAGCACAAGTCGACGAGGCGAACATCGCACCCGTCGAGGTCGGGCAGGACGCGAAGATCTTCATCAACGCCTACACCGATCGTGAGTACGACGGCAAGGTCCAGAAGATCGGGCTCAAGCGCCAGGTCGCGTCCGACGGCACGGGCACCTTTGAGGTCGAGATCCTCATGAATCTCAGCGAAGGAGAGACCCTCTACTCCGGGCTCAGTGCCTCCACCGATATCGTCGTCGAGCACTTCTACGACGCGATGATCGTGCCATCGCAGGCCGTGGTCGATCGACGCATCGACGAGCTCCCCGAGGACATCAAGACCGGCAACGAGCTCATCGACCTCAACAAAACCTTCACCCGCGTGGTCTACCGCGTGGTGGATGGAAAAACCATCGCCACGCCCGTCAAGGTGGGCCCGTCCGACCTGACCCAGACGGTCATCACCGAGGGACTGAGCAAGGACGACACGATCGTCACCGGCCCCTTCCGCGTGCTCGTCGATCTCAAGCACGACCGCGCCGTCCGCGACGAGAAGGACAAAGCAGAAGA
>DDGE01000021.1:3765-10156 GCA_002337545.1 Phycisphaerales bacterium UBA1910
CCGAAGCGGATGACGACGATCAGGCATCGCAAGAGGAGCAACCCTGAGCATGTCGGGTGAACCAAAGACCAACCCGACGATCCGCATCCGCGCGCTCAAGAAAATCTTCCGCGTCGGCGATGAGCGTGTGCGCGCGCTCGACGGCGTGGATCTCGACATCTACCCCAACGAGTTCGTCGCCATCATGGGCGCGTCGGGCTCGGGCAAGTCCACGCTTATGAACATCCTCGGGTGTCTCGACAAACCCAGCGCGGGCCAGTACATCCTCAACGGGCACCCCACCCACAAGATGGGCATGGGCAAGCTCGCGCAGGTCCGCAATCAGGAGATCGGGTTCATCTTCCAGAGTTACGAGCTCCTCTCGCGATCCACGGCGCTGCGCAATGTGATGCTCCCGATGCTCTATTCCAAGCAGCACCTCTTCAGCGCACGCCGACGCGCCAAGGACGCGCTCAAGCTCGTCGCCCTCGAAGACCGCATGTCGCACCGACCAAACCAGCTCTCGGGCGGGCAGCGCCAGCGCGTCGCGATCGCCCGGGCGCTCGTGAATCAGCCATCGATCCTTCTCGCGGACGAGCCCACGGGGAACCTCGATTCCAAGACCACAGTCGAGATCATCGACCTCTTCCAGAAGCTCCACGAGGCCGGGCAGACCATTGTCATTGTGACACACGAAGAGGATGTCGCCGGGCATGCCCAGCGCATCGTGCGCCTGCGTGACGGGCGCATCATCTCCGATCACCCTTCACACGAGGACCCGATCCACCTCGACTGGGTCCAGCGCATGAGCGAGGGGCGCGCGTCGATCACGGAGGCGGAACTCAAAATCAACAAGCAGGCCGACGAAGAACGACGACGCCGACTCGAAGAAGAAGAAAAGAACAAACGCTCATTCTTCTCGTTGCGCAAGTCCGAATCTGCACCCGTCGCGACGAACACTGAGGAGGACGAATCATGAGGGTGCTGCTCTCCCCGATTTTCTTCGTCATCCGCCTGCTCTGGCAGACGGTGTTCCTCGCGCTCGGCCAGGTCTGGGCAAACAAGATCCGCGCTGTCCTTACGGCGCTGGGCATCATCATCGGCGTCGTCGGCGTGACAGGCGTCGGCACGATGCTCAACGCGATGGAATCCTTTGTTCTCGATCAGTTCGAGGGCATCGGTGCCAAGAAGATGTGGGTCTGGGGACAGGTCCCCGAATCCAAACGCTCGGTCATGAGCTGGACAGACGCGAAGCTCTCGACATACGAAGCCAACCTGATCCTCGAGCACGCGACACAGATCGACACCCTGACCCCAGGGTGCCGCGCGAGCTGGGAAGTAACAAACGGGAAGAAAGTCCTGCAGGGCGTCCGCGTCACCGGGATCTGGCCAAGCTGGCACGAGATCGAAGACCGCCAGGTGCTCTTCGGGCGACCGTTCTCACGGATCGATGACGCAGAAAACCGCCAGGTCTGTCTGATTAACGAGCAGGGTATCGAGGAACTCAACCTCGACACGGACCCCGTCGGTGATTACATCCTCGTCGACGGACGCCGATTCCTCATCATCGGGATCATCGAGACCAAAGAAGTCAGCCCCATGATGGGCGGCGGCGAGGCCCGCACCGAACTCTACATCCCATTCTCCACCCACAAAATGATGAACCCATACACCTGGACGGATTTCACCCTCCAGATGGTGGATCCTGAAAAGGCGGAGGACGCAAAGGCCGAGATCCGTTTCATTCTCAGAAATCATCGAGGGCTCGACCCGGACGACGAGGACACATTCGATATGTTCGTCATCCAGAGCGCGATCGAAGACTTCAACAGCGTCGCACGCGTTATCGCGCTTGTGCTTGTCGGTGTCGTCTTCATCTCGCTGATCGTCGGCGGCGTGGGCATCATGAACATCATGCTCGTTTCGGTCTCCGAACGAACGCGAGAGATCGGGCTCCGCAAGGCCATGGGCGCCAAGCCGCCCGTTGTGCTCATGCAGTTCCTCGTTGAGGCAGTCGTGCTCTGTCTGTCGGGCGGGCTCATCGGGCTGCTCATCGTGCAGGCGCTGGTCACACTCGTGCCGCTCATCCCAGACTTCCCGTTCGATTCACTGAAGATACCGACTTGGGCAATCCTGCTCTCCGTCTCCTTCTCAGCAGCAGTTGGGATCATCTTTGGCATGTTCCCCGCAATCAAAGCGTCCATGCTCAACCCCATCAATGCGCTCCGTCACGAGTGATCCCCGCACACCCGCTCCCATCCCACCCACGCACATGACACACACACGAACACGCGCCGCCGTTGCCCTCACTGCCCTCCTCCCCCTCCTCGCGGGCGGGTGCATGTCCAACCCGTTCGGGAAGGACCCGCTCGATAAGCACACCATCGCATCATCTGACCGTCTCCGCTCGATCAACGCGCTCGTCCTCGAACCACGCGAGATCGAACCCGACGCGCAGCCCAGCGCCGAAGAAACGCTCAAGGATGCACGCGCTCGGTTCGACGGGATCGAACGCATCGAGCTCTCCCTCGACAACGCACGCATCGCGGCCCTCGCCAACAACCTCAACCTGAGCGCAACCCTCATCGCCCCCACCCTCGCCGCCGAGCAGGTGTCGGAAGAAGAGGCGCGTTTCGAGTCCGTCTTCACCCTCAGCGCCAGCGTGCGCGATACAGACGACGCCGTCGCCTCATCGCTCGACAGCTCCCAATCCACGGCCGAGTCGATCACCCCGGGCATCCGCATCCCGCTGCGAACAGGCGGGGAACTCAGTGTGAACCTGCCGATATCGCGTTTCGAAACGGACAACTCGTTCTCGCTGCTCAACCCGTCGTACACAACGGACCTGAACTTCTCGCTCTCGCAGAATCTGCTCCGTGGTGCTGGGCGACGGGCCGCAACGCACTCGATCCGAATCGCGGAATACAACCGACAGGTCTCCGAAGCGCAGACCAAGCTCGAAGTGATCCGCACACTCGCGGAGGTCGATCGCGCCTACTGGCGTCTCTACGCCACGATCCGCGCCCTCGAAGTTGTCGAGCAGCAGTACAAAGTCGCCGAGGCACAGTTCGATCGAGCGGGGCGCAAGGAACGCGCGGGGACGGGGACCGAGGTCGACATCGTCCGCGCCCAGTCCGGGCTCGCCGACCGAGCCGAGCAGATCATCCGCGCTCAGAACGATGTCTCGCTCCAGGAACGCGCCCTCAAGGCGCTGCTCAATATTGACGGGCTTGATGTCGATTCGCAGACCCATATCGAGCCGGCATCCCCCCCGGATCCGGTGGAATATGCGTTCGACGCACCACAACTCACGCAGGCCGCACTCAACAACCGGATGGAGCTGCTTGAGCTGGAGCTCAACCTCGCCCGCGACGCCGCCAATATCGCGTTTGCCGAGAATCAGGCGCTCCCGCTCGTCGCCCTTCAGTACACCTACGGCATCAACGGGCTCGGGGGCACCCTCGATAACTCCATCGACACGCTGACCCGCAATAACTTCGAGTCCTGGTCCATCGGGCTCAACGCGGAGATCCCGATCGGCAACGAGCAACGCAAGTCATCGCTCGCCCAGTCGATCCTCACCCGCCTGCAGACCCTCGCCACCCGCGACGCACGCGAGCAGGCCATCACCCGCGAGGTCTACGACGCGATCGACCAGCTCAACTCGACCTGGAACCGGATCATCGCGGCTCAGCAGGCCGTCGAGCTCAACGCCCGCGTCCTTGAGGCCGAGCAACGCCAGTTCGATGTCGGACGCTCCACCACGACCGATGTCCTCGACGCGGATGTCAACCTCGCGAATGCCCGTCTGAGCGAGATACAGGCGATTGTCGAATACCAGATCGCCCAGATCGACCTCGCATTCGCGACGGGCACCCTCCTCGGACAGACCAAGGTCGATTGGGTCCCCCACGATCCGCGTACGAACGAGGGCGAACAGCGCGCCCGAGAGGGCGTGACGCCCTACCGACCCGCGTCGGGCATCTTCGTCTCGCCCTGACCAATCGCGCGGACAAAAATCATCACGATTTGCGCGCACCACTATGCACGCGATGAAGTCACACGCCCTGTGCGCCGATGTGATGTCAGTCATGGAGCAGACCCCACCCAACACCACCCAGGCGGCACGCGAACCCAAGCACGACGCGGACCGCATCGCCGTCAGCGCCGAGCAGCTCATGGAGCTGATCCGCGATGGGCAGGGTGACGACCTCAACGAGCTGGTTCGCCAGACGCTCCTTGATCGCCACGCGGCGTGAAGCACAACACAGCACTCAGGACTCCAACTGAGCAACAGCCGCGGGTGTTGAGCGCCCCGCGGCTGGTGTTCATGCGCTGATTGTCCGTCATGACCCTTTTACGGGCATCCGGCCTGATAGAGGACCAGGAATGCGGACACATCGAAGAAGTTGAACTCCCCGTCACCGTTCATATCGCCCTGCGGGTGTTCGTTCTGGAACATCGTCAGAAACGCGGAAACATCAAAGAAGTTCAGATTCCCGTCGCCGTTGAGATCCGCAGGGCAAGACAACGCCGTGATCGTGTACCGACCCGGGGCAACGCCCGAAAGGTGCGTGACATCACCGTTCGCCCACTTGATCGTCAGATCCGCGGATTCATCGCTCCCAAGACCGAAGTGAACACTCAGCTCGCTCGTGCTCAGGTAGTTGCTCCCACCGTCCATGTAACGGAGCTGAGAACCCGAAACGCTCGTCAGCTCTACACGAGTGCCAAACCCGTTGGGCGCGAGATCAGAAACTCCGCTCGTGTTGAAATCAAGAGTGATCGCGTTGATGTCGGAACCGCTAAGTTCGTTGCGGTAGTAGACATGCTTCTGGCGTGCCTGGATGAGGACGATTTCCTGATCGCCGTCGCCGTCGAAATCGCCATGCACGACCCCGCGACCCTGACCGGCGTCGCTCATGCCGCACTCGGAGGCGATATCAACGAAGTTCGCGGAACCGTCGTTCAGGTACATCCGTGACGGGGTCATGGTGTGCCCCGAGCTCGAGAACCCGTTTGTTGCGAAGATGTCCTCATCGCCGTCGTGGTCGATGTCGAGACTAACCGCACCCCAGCCCCAGAACCCGAAGTTCACACCGCGATTGATCGAGTCCTCGACGAAGACATGCGGCGTGGCGGTCCCCATGTAGAGCATGTTCCCAGAGGCGCCCGGCCCGGGTATGCCGTTGGTCCCGATCCGGCTGGTGACATACCAATCGAAGATCCCGTCGTTGTTGTAATCGCCGAAGGTGTTGCCCATCCCGTTGGAATCGAGCCCCGTCCCGTTGCCCGGCGTCAGATTCGTAAAAGTGCCGTCGCCGTTATTGCGGAAGTACTTCGAGGTCTCAAAGTCCGCGACGAAGAGGATCTCGGGATAGCGATCGCCGTCCATATCAACGAACCGCGGCGCGAAACCGCGAACACCCGACACGCCCGTGATGTCGATATCCAGGGCCGTAAGGGTGACATCCGTGAAAGTTCCGTCGCCGTTGTTGCGATAGAGGGCACTGCCGCCGTACCAACCTGCGACGGCGAGGTCGAGATCACCATCGAGGTCGTAGTCGCCGAAGACCGGACTGAACGCATCCGCGAGGAAGGTGTTGTTGCCTTCGCCAACACCGGCCGTCGCCGTCACATCCGTGAATGTCCCGTCGCCGTTGTTCTTGTACAGGACGCTCCAGTCTGTCCGCGCCTGGGTTGGGGTTCCCAGCGAGGTGACCATCAGGTCCAGCCATCCGTCGTTGTTGAAATCCCCGACCGCGGCACCGCTGCCCTGATGCGCCCGATCGACGCCCCATGCCGCGGCTTCGTCCGTAAAGTGCCCAGTGCCGTCGTTGATGTAGAGATGATCTGTGCTCGCGGATCCGCCGATGATGAACAGATCAAGGTCCCCATCGTTATCAAAGTCGCCCGCGGCCCCGCCGCCGGTCATGAACTCTGTTCCGAATGTGGTCTCCAGACTCGCATGGGGCGTTCCGAGCCCGACCGTGTCTGTCTGATCTGAAACCAGCGGATTGCCGGCCAGAACCGATCCGGCCAGAAGCGTTACCGCGAATGCAGGCACGCATAAATGTAATCTCGATCGCATTCTCTCTCTCCTGATCTCACCCAACGGAGCTCTCCCGAGCCACTGCACACACCAACACCCCCCTCTCAGGGTGTCGGTCCATTTCTAGGGTACCCCATCACATCTGCTTTGCACAGCAGAAAATCTCCGCCGGAGCACCTGTTTTAGACAGCGAACTGGGTCCGATTACGGGCATCCGGCCTGATAGAGGACCAGGAATGCGGACACATCGAAGAAGTTGAACTCCCCGTCACCGTTCATATCGCCCTGCGGGTGCTCGTTCTGGAACATCGTCAGGAACGAGGAAACATCAAAGAAATTCAGATTCCCGTCGCCGTTGAG
>DDGE01000021.1:10282-18078 GCA_002337545.1 Phycisphaerales bacterium UBA1910
TTGAAATCAAGAGTGATCGCGTTCGCACCGGCAGACCCATCGATGTCGTTCTGGTAGTACACCATTGCCTGACGCGAGTTGAACATCACGATGTCCTGATCGCCGTCGTTATCAAAGTCTGCGTTGAGCAAACCGCGACCTGCACTCTGAACATCCATCCCGCAGGCCGGGGCATGATCCGTAAAGTGCCCTGTGCCATCGTTGAGGTACAGGATCGCCGGATCGGATTCGAACGATCCATTGAACCCGTTCGTCTCGTAGATATCGAGATGACCGTCGTGGTTGATGTCGATCGATATCACACCCCAACCCCAATACCCAAAGTTGCTCCCCCGCGTGACGGATTCCTCAATAAAGACATGAGGCGTTGCGCCACCCATGTACATCATGTTCCCCGAGCCGCTCGTCTGATCGTGATTGATGCGGGAGCTGACATACCAATCCCATGCGCCGTCGCCGTTGTAATCGCCGAAGGTATTGCCCATCCCGTTAGAATCGAGCCCCGTCCCGTTGCCCGGCGTCATCGAAGAGAAGGTGCCGTCGGTTTCATTCACGAAGTAATGCGAGGTAAAGAAGTCCGCGACCCACAGCAACTCGGGGTACCGATCGCCGTCCATATCAACAAACCGGGGCGCGAACCCGCGGTTCGTGGACATATCGATGTCCAGTGCGCTCTGGGTGACATTGGTGAATGTCCCGTCGCCATTGTTACGGAAAAGGCGGCTGCCACCTAACCACCCCGCGACCGCGAGGTCCAGATCACCATCCAGATCGTAATCCCCAAACGCGCCCGAGAATGTATCCCCCTGAAACGCGTCCCCGATACTCACGCCCGCGACGGATGTGACATCAGTGAACGATCCATCACCGTTGTTTCGATAGAGGACATTCCATCCGGGCTCGCGACCATCTGGGCCGCCGAGCGATGTGACATAGAGGTCGAGGTAGCCGTCGTTGTTGTAGTCTCCCACCGCGGCGCCGGTCCCCTGATGCGTCCGCGCGACGCCCCAAGCCTCGCCCTGCTCGGAGAAGTTGCCCGTGCCATCATTGATATAGAGCCGATCGATCCCGGCGGACCCGCCGATCACGAACAGGTCTTGATCCCCGTCGTTATCAAAGTCTCCGACGGCTCCACCGCCACCCATGAACTCGACATCCGGCCCATGAGAAACAGTCGCGTGAATCGCGTCCAATCCCACCGAGAGTGCCCGTTCAGAAACCACCGGTGGGGCCGCGTGCCCCAACGAAACGACCATTCCCGCATTTGCGATGAACACATGCAGCAAAGCACGGGACTCATATGCATCACACATACAGACCTCGTCATATGAGTTATCAAATGGATCGTGACCCCCACGATCTCACCCGACGGAGCTCTCCTCCGTTCAATGGAATATACCAGATCGCACATTCTGAGCACAAACAAAAATCCCGCCAATCGTGGCGGGATTCAAGCAAGACCTACTTTGGTCCTTTCAGTTTCCTGGGCGCTGCCCCCGATTCGGACGCGTGCGGCGCTGCTGGCCCGGGCGTGGACGCTCTCGGGCGCCGGGATCTTCCTGCCCGCCCTGCGGACCACCGGGACCACCTCGTCGTGCCAGCGCCTCGCTGGGTTCGCCCTTCCAAAGGCGCGGAACATTGGGGAACGCGCCCGAGATCACATAGTAATAGGTACCCATCGGGAACTCGGGCGTCACGCCGAAACGCCCGTTGCACTCGTCCAGATCACCGCTGCCCTCGACATACTCAAAGTCGTAGGCGAATGTGCCGTCATATGTACCACCCGGCCCGTCCGGAGTCTCAGGGCGCTTGCCCTTCTTGAGCCGGTAGCTCGTATCCAGTTCCTTGATCTGGGAATCCGCGTCCCACGCATCGGCGTAGGAGTATGGGCCATAGATCGGGAACCCATCGAACGCCCAGCCGAGCAGGATCATCTGCTCAGGACCGGCGTCCCCACTCAGATTCTCGATCAGCCCGGTGGGCAGGCCGTGGTAGTGGTACTTGCCGGTCGGCTGGACATGCGCGTTGTTCTCGTCGATCCCGAATGGCACACCGCCGCCCATGGCGTCGTAGTTCCATTCGCTGCCGCCCCCGAACACGCGTCCCTCGGCACTCCAGAACTCGCCGGTACCCGCGTCGAAGATCACGCCGTTGATCGCGATCCCGAACTCGGAGCGAGCGATCGTCGGCTCGTCCGCGAGGCGGGGAAGCAGCGGCACCTTGTACTCGTGGCTTTGAGGGCGGATCGCGTTCGGGTTGCCCGAGTTGGGGAATGCCCCGGTCTCATGGTCCGGCAGCCCGTTCGAACGAATGACACGCATGCCGTCCTCGATCGTGATTGAAACCTCCGGCTCCGGGAGCTCGATCGCCTCCATCAGTGCCCGTCCTTGCCCGCCCTGATTCTGGGGTTGCGTCAACTCCGCCTCCGTCTCTGCGGGGAGTTCCTCGTGGCCCGGGTGGGCGGATGCCATCGAGCAAAGGGCCATCGCGGTTCCCATTGCCAAAACAGATCGATATCGAGTGCACAAACTCGGCATGAAGCTTCCTTTCAATAGTGGGTATAGCAGTTGTGGCTTCAGATCCGAATTACGCGACACTGACATCCGGATTGCATGATGCTTCAAACAAGCGCACAAATACTCCATTCTAATCACGGGCCGGATGTGTACCGGATTCAAACTTCGATTCACCGATGAAACCCAGCAGAGTTTCGAAGCGGTGAACAGATAAAGGCAGAGAAAGAACTCACGATTGAGCCATCAAAAAACGCCGCTGGCTCGATGCCAACGGCGTTTTCTTCAAGTGGAGACGAAGAGATTCGAACTCTCGACCTCTTGCATGCCATGCAAGCGCTCTACCAACTGAGCTACGTCCCCGTGTGGGCTCTCGAACATGCCGAGACAGGAATCGTAGTGCCCCCACGGCTCGGGTCAAGATTGCGCAGGAAGATCACCTAATCGGGCGTTTTTGGAGCGCATGCTCATACTGGGTGGATCAAACCTCCAGAAAATCCGAATAGAGCTACAGGACGCTAGGAGTACCCCTGTGATGCCCACAGTGTGCAACGAACTCAACTGGTGGATCGAAACCAACGGCTCGACCCACACCACCCCGAACGAGCGATTGGTGCCAAATCGTCCGCTGCTCGCACGCGGGAAGGTCTACCTCGACTCCAAGTCCGGCGTCATTATCGCCATCAACAACGCCCCGGCCCACCCGGAGTTGATGTCTCGCCAGCTGCTGGATGTCCTTCACACCCGATTCCCGGGCACCCGATGGTGGATCAAGGACCCCGCACCCGTGGTGCAGCCCAACACCAGCGCCGCGTCCTGAGTGCAGCGCTTACACCGTGCCCCTCAACCCCGATCGAGCGCGAGCTTGATCGCGGCCTTGCGCACCAGCACACCGCCGGCAACCTGATCACGGATAATGCTCCGGTGACCGTCCGCCACCGCCCCCGCGATCTCCACCCCACGATTCATCGGCCCGGGGTGCATCACAATCGCCTCGTCTTTCATCCGATCCGCACGCCCGAGCGTTAATCCGTAGCACTCGTGATACAAACGCTGCGACGCGAGTCGTGCACCGCCACCACGCTCGAACTGGATCCGGAGCATCATCATCACATCCGCATCATCGACGAGCGCATCGAGATCATGCGAGACCTCGCATCCCAACGCGGATACACCCGCAGGGCACATCATGGGAGGCCCGCAGAGCGTGACCCGAGCGCCCAGCGCACGGAGCAGACCGACATTCGATCGTGCAACCCGCGATGAGACCACATCGCCAACGATCACGGCATGCAGCCCTGAGAAATCCCATCCCGCTGTGCGACCATGCGCACGCCCGATGTTGAGCGCGTCGGTCAGCGCCTGGGTCGGATGCTGGTGCATGCCATCGCCGGCGTTGATCACGGGGAGCTGAACATGCCGACTGAGCAGATCGCACGCGCCGCTCTGCGCCGCTCGCACTACGAAGGCATCCACCCCCATCGACTCGATCGTCCACGCCGTATCGATCAGGGTCTCGCCCTTCGATACGGACGACCCCTTCGCGCTCAGATCCACAACATCTGCGCCGAGTCTTTGTGCCGCGACCGTGAAACTGACACGCGTGCGGGTCGAATCCTCGAAGAACAGGTTGGCAACTGTGCGTCCCGCGAGCTCATCGCCGGAGAATGCGTCCGTGTGCGCAAGCGTCAAGAGCTCGCGTGCTTCTTGAGCATCCGCGCCGTGCATCCCCAACAGATGGTGCCCGCTCCACATCGAATCGACTCCGGATTAATCATCCACTGGGACTTCGCGGTAGGTCCCGCCTGTGTTGCTCGACGGCTGTTCCGCCACGGGTGCGGGGGCCGGCTCGACGGGCGTTTGCTCGACCTGTGCCTCTTGTTCCTCCTCGACCGATTCCACGGGCTCGGGAGCCGTGGACATCTCGGAGCGATCGTCGATGCCGTCTTCCATCATCTTGAGCTCGGCCTCGGGGATGGGCACATACAGCGGCGGCACAGGTATGGTCCCCGGTGCCCAATGCTGAACGCGATTCATCACCCATCGCCGGATCCCACCATTGAGCCAAACCGTGATGTTGCCCGTGAAGTCACTCCCGTCAAAGCTTCGCGCGGGGTAGAGCACATCCACCTTCGCATCCGAGGCACGGATCCAGATCCGACCGATGTGGTAGACCGGGATCGAATCATCCATTCCCTCGTATGGAATCACAACCCCATCGGGGAGACCCTCGACGATCTCCTGCGCCGACTCCAGGCTTGTTCCGACCGGGAGGTTGACGCTGTATCGCCCCTGGGCATCGCGCATCGGGTAGCGTTCGAATGCTTCCTGCAATGCCTTGTTGGCCACCTTCTTTGCGTGCAGATGGTTCGCGCTCTTGAACGCGGGGGCACTCTCGGGCGCGGGTACATTGGTATAACTCATGCACCCGCCGAGCGAAGCCAAGGCAATCGCCGCAGATGTGATCACCAACACGGGGGTTTTCAGGGTCCAGGAATCTGTTCGCGTTGTGCGTGCCATGCGTGCTCCACTGCGTCCATCGAGTCTCGTCCTCGAACATCATAGTGCCCCCCCGATGACTCGGCAGCGCGAAACCTGCGCCGCCTACATAGGATCACCCGATGCCCGACACCCCCCCGATGCGATCCCGCCAGACCCCGCCGCCGCCAAAGGTTCCAGATACGAGCGGGAAACGCTATATTCTCGGGATCACGGGCGCCTCGGGCGCGGTCTACGCAACCCGCCTCATCGATCAGCTCCTCACAAAGGGTCACGAACTCCACCTCGTCGTCTCGGACTATGGCAAACGCCTCCTCGCGGATGAGATGAAGATCACGAAACTCAGCCTGGGCACACTGGCTCCACACCTCGCTGAGGATCAGCACGCATCGGCGTACGAAGGCCGCCTGATCATCCACCCACACAAGGATGTGGGCGCGAGCATCGCCAGTGGCAGCTTCCTCCACGACGGCATGGCCGTGCTCCCCTGCTCCTCAACCTCGCTGGGCGCGATCGCGACCGGCTCGGGCTCCAACCTGCTCGCTCGCGCCGCGGCCGTCACCCTCAAGGAACGCCGCCCATTGATCGTGTGTCACCGTGAGTCGCCGCTGAATCTCATCGACATCGAGAACATGCGCACCCTGACACTCGCGGGCGCGACCATCGCACCGTGCAACCCCGGGCTCTACCTGCTCCCCCAGTCGATCGACGACATCGTGGACTTCACCGTTGGCAAGGTCCTCGACCTGCTCCACATCGAGCACGACCTCAAGACCCGCTGGGGCGAGGACTGATCGCCCATCACCCGATCGGTGCCATCGTCACCGTCACCGCCATACGCTCCCGGCCCTGCGTGTCCCCATTGCGGTGTGCCTCATCGCCCCGCGTCATGAGCCGATCCATCTGTTCTTCCAGCAGCTTCAGCTCCTGAATATCTTCTTTCGAGAGCCAGGCGACCGACCGCACGGCCCGAGGACGAAAGTTACCCTCCGAATGCTGCTTCCATCCCTGCTCGTACTCGCGCTCGGCCTTTCGGAGCATCAGTCGCACGCCGCGGATGATCTCGCCGATGTAGGCGGCGCTCCGCTTGCCCCGCTTGAGCTCGACATGGCGATAGCGGAGCCCGTACAGCCGTTCCGGGCGAGCGCCCGATTCCCGCCGACCACGGTCTTCCACGATCTTGAGCTTGAGCAGCTTCCCGAGGTGGTAGTGTGCTGATTCGGCGCTCATGCCGACCATCTCCGCGACCTCGCGTGCGGTGAGCGAACCGTCCATGGAAAGCATCGCCTCGAAGACGCTCCGCGTCTCGATCGCATTGAACAGACGCAACTGACGCACCGTGCTGATCTCAAGGGACTTGGGCATACCCTACCCTATCGCGTATTATTCAAAATTCTAGCTATATTTTTATTTATCCTGACCGCCGCCCGCCATCGGCGCATCTGAGCGAACAGTCAACTCAAGGAGACTCACCATGCTTACACTGCTCGCCGTCGCCATCACCTCAACCCTCGTTCCAGTCACAACCCACGCCCAGCCCGGCTGGGACGATGTTGAGCAGATCGTCCAGGAAGAGGTCGACAGTGGATTCTCAGGCACGGTACTGCTCGTGCGTGACGGCGAGGTGGTGCTGGACAAGGGCTACGGGCTCGCCGACCGAGACCAGAAGGTCCCCAACACGCCAAAGACGATCTTCGCGCTGGGCTCCACGCCGATCGATTTCACGCATGTCGCGATCCTGCAGCTGCTCCACCAGGGCAAGCTACGCCTCGACGACCCGATCACCAAGTACTTCGATCAGATCGAGGGCAACCACGCCACGATCACCATCAACATGCTCCGGACGGGACAATCCGGGCTCCCCGACTTCCCCGATATTCCCGGTGTGGACGAGGACCCCGACCATTCGCCGCTCTCACGCGATGAACTCATCGAGCGAGCCGCCAGAGCCGAGCTCCGATTCACGCCCGGCACCCGCGAGGAGCACTCGCACTTCGCGTGGGGCGTGCTCGCCGCGATCGTCGAGGTGGTCTCTGGACAGACTTACCCGGAATACATCCGCGAGCATGTGCTCATGCCAGCAGACATGACCCGCACCGGATTCCACGGCGACCGGTTCCCGGGCGAGACCGTCGCGATCGGCTACGGCGCACACACCTGGGGCACGGTCAACTCGCCCGAGCACTGGGGCGAAACCTCGTGGCTCGTGATGGGCTCGGGCGGCATGGTGGGCACCACCGGCGATCTCTTCAAGTTCACCCAGGCGATCAAAGACGGCACGCTCATCCCCGCCCGCGTGCGTCACCACTTCCCCCGCGACAGCGTCACGCTCAACGGCAACCGCTACGGGTTCCAAACCGCGTACAACACAGGGATCGACAACCTCTTCTTCATCAACTGCAACAGCGCCGACATCATGAACGGCTACAGCATCGCCGATTTTGCACGAACGCTCGAGGACCTCTGCTTCGATCTGCCTGCGCCCAACTTCTCGATCGGGATCGCGTTCGGCATCAACGAGAACGACCAGCTGTATGCCTACGAGGTGCTGCCCGGCACACCAGCGGATCGGGCCGCGCTCAAATAGGGCGACCTGCTGCTCGCCGCCAATGGTGTGCGTTTCGACCTCGCGGATCCGATAGAGACCATCCGTCCCTCGATCGATGAGGGGGCGACCCTGAAGCTGCGCATCCGCAGGGACGGCAAGCTCATGACCATCACCATCGAGCCCACGCCGACCGATTCCTGAGCGTCGAAGCGGTCCCCATCATTCCAGCGGCAGGT
>DDGE01000036.1:0-4281 GCA_002337545.1 Phycisphaerales bacterium UBA1910
CCCCGCAAGCGCGGGGGAGGCGAGTGGTGCTGGGGAGGCCGCGGGGTGGTTAGAGGCGGTAGCCGACGGGGTGTTCGATGAGGGCGTAGAGCTCTCGGAGGACGGTCATCACGAGGAAGCCGGTGCCGGTGAGGGCGGCCATGATGGCGCAGGCGGTCCAGAGGCCTGCGCCGGCGAGCCAGCCGCAGGCGTAGAGGGCGGGCCAGATGGCGCCGTAGCGGGTGATCTTTTCGCCGAGCGCTGGGCCGAGGCCGACCTTTTTGTAGCGTCGCCAGATCATGATGGCGAAGATGAGCACGAAGCCGAGGGGGTAGAGGATTGCGGTGGGGGGGACGAAGTTTGGCCAGAGGCCGTCGTCGGGGATTCGTCGTGTCCAGGCGAGGGCGAAGAGGGCGATGGTGCAGGCGAGCCAGCCGAGGAGGGCGAAGACGGCGGCGCGGCGTGAGATGGGGGGTGATCGTCGGCCGAGTTGTTGGGCGAGTGCGGCGACGATGAGGGCGTGGGTCATGACGAGCCAGACGGGGAGGAGGAAGCGGGTCCAGAGGTCTGGGATGAGCATGTGTCCGGCGTAGATGAGTGCGAGGAGGAGCATGCCGATGCCGGGGATGAACTTGCCCAGCGCGTTGAAGATGAGGATGGCGACGGCGAGGAGCAGGGTCATGAGGATGGCTTCGGTGCCGAAGGCGATGGACCCGAGGATGGCGAGCATGAGGGTTGCGGCGACGAGGCAGACGGCGAGCTCGATGGAGGCGGAGCCGTCGACGATGGGGGATGCTTGTTTGTTGAGTGCGCGATCGCGGTGGACATCGAGGAGGTCGTTGAGGGAGGTGCCGAAGGCGTAGAGCCCGATGCCTGCGATGAGCCCGGCGGCGAGGAGGAGCGGGAGGGATGCGTCCTTGATGGGGTGTGGTGCGAGTTCTTCGGGGTTGAATCGTGCCCAGAGGATGATGAACCAGAGGTTGGCGACGGCGCCGAACGCGGTGGTGACGCGTGTGAGCTTGAGGGTGGGCGCGATGGCGATGAGGGTTTTTCGCACGGGGGATGGTAGGGGGGAGGGGGAAGGCAATAGGCAATAGGCAATAGGCAATGGGGGGAGGGGGAAGAGGGGTGTTGTTGAAGTGTGTTCGTTCCTGCTTTGTCCCGCCAGAGGCGGACTCAAAGCAGGGCACCCGGGCAGATGAATCCCATGCTTCATTTAGATACATCGATCAGATCACGAAATGCTTGCGCACTGGCCAACGCATTCAGATAGTTGTTTGGGTTGAAGTGCATGGTGGCATTCGAGGTGATCAGGTAATCACCTAAGAGTTGTACGAGATACACATGCTTCGGGATTCCGTTGCTCAAGATGGCATCGATCAGGGCTCGGGCCGCTTCTGAATTTTCCGTGGCGCACAGGTACCAGTGCCGCTCGGATTGCTTTTGCGTTTCAAGCGTTTTAAACCGTTCGTCTTCAACGGATTCGAATAATCTTCCGCCGGCCTTGCGTTGAATCCGGATACCAAGCCCGGGGCTCTGTTCCAGTTTGAGCGCGACCATGACCGAGTTCCCGATGACGCTCCGCGCACCCGTTCGAACCGTGCAGTTGCCAAAGATCCAAGTATCTCCTGCATACCCATTGACATCGTTCACTAGGACCGGCGTCTGGAGTAGCACGGATAGGGACTCAGACGGCAGGTGCTTTTCAAACGGGAACTCTCCTTGCCGTAAGCCGCCTTCCATGAGACGCCATCCGTCAGGAAGGAGATTACGAACCCGTTTCCCCATTTTGTGAGCTGTCTTTTTGTCTGAGCGAATCGCGTAGATGATGACGGACACCAGCGCGATCGGTATCGCCACCATGAGCAGGTAGTCGGTGTTCGTCATATCACTTATCCCTACAGAATCTCAGAGCTTGATATCGAGATATCGCCTTGTTTGTTAGCCAAACCCAGCGGTCTGAGAACATAGTACCAGCATGGGTGTAGTGGAGCGGATACGCGCGGAGGAGGCGGGGCTTCAAAGGTCGTGAAGCTCTTCAAGACACCCCTCCGTCACGGCGTAGACGCCGTGCCACCTCCCCGCGGGGCGCGGGGAGGGACAAGAGACCCCCTCCGTCTGCTTCGCGGACACCTCCCCCGTTCCGCCAGAGGCGGACGGGGGAGGCACAAGAGTGGGGGTGTGACTAGAATCACGACCTTATGGCTGATATGCAGAAACGACGGAAACCTGGGGCGTGTGCGGTTGTGGTGTCTCGGTACAACACGAGTGTCACGGGGGTGATGCTTGAGGGGGCGATCGGTGCGTATGTGGCTCGGGGTGGGGATGAGTCGAAGCTGGCGGTGCTTGAGGTGCCCGGGGCGTATGAGTTGACGGCGGTGGCTGCGGCGGCGGCGGGGTCGGAGATGTACGACGCGGTGGTGTGTCTGGGGTGCATCATCAAGGGCGAGACGGAGCATGATCGGCACATTGCGGCGGCGGTGGCGAAGGGGTTGACGGACATCACGCTGGCGACGGGGGTGCCTGTGGCGTTTGGGGTGTTGACGACGAACACGAATGAGCAGGCGCTGGCGCGTGCGGGGGGCGACAAGGGGAACAAGGGCGCGGAGGCGATGGACGCGGCGCTGGATGCGGCGGACGCGATCGTGGCGATCGCGGAGGGGTATAAGAACGATTCGCCGGGCGTGCGGTTTACGCCTGGGTTGCAGGTGCAGGACAAGCTTTCGGGCGGGTAAGGAGCCGGGTCTTTTTATGGCATCACCACGGGATATTCGGAAGCTGGCGCTGCTGGCGATGTATCAGCTCGACGCGACCAAGGGCGAAGATACGGAGTCGGTGCGCGATGCGCTCGATGATGTCGAGACGCTCGAGGACGAGGGGTTGAGCTTTGTTGATCAGCACGCGGAGTTTTCCGCGGGGGAACGCGAGAAGGCGTTTCGGCTGGCGGTGAATGCGTGGGAGCAACGCGGCGACGCGGACGCGGTGCTCAGCGAGTTGTCGACGGAGTGGAGCGTGTCGCGGATGCCTGTGGTTGATCGGTCGATCCTGCGGCTGGCGCATTATGAGATGACGCGTGTGGAGGGGAGCGAGCCCAAGGGCGTGGTGAACGAGGCGGTGGAGCTGGCGAAGCAGTTCTCGACGGAGCACTCGCCGGGCTTTGTGAATGCGATTTTGGACAAGATCCTCAAGCGTGTGCTCGCGGCTTCGCGTACCGGTGAAGGGGTCTGAGCGTATGGCGTTGTTCCGCAAGACGATCGGGAAGCTCAAGCAGGGGTTGGGCAAGACGCGCGAGGTGTTCGTGTCGTCGTTGCGGTCGGTGCTCGCGGGGAAGACGCTCGATGATGATCTGATCAAGGAGATCGAGAAGCGGCTGATCCAGAGCGATGTGGGCGTGGTGGCGACGCGGAAGCTGATCGACGGGATCCGGGCGGATTACAAGGCGGGGACGCTCACGAAGGGTGAGGATGTCATCGGGTATCTCAAGCGAGAGCTGGTGGCGATGTGGCCCGAGCAGGATCGGACGCTCAATGTGAGTGATTCGAAGCCGACGGTTATTCTGATGACGGGTGTCAATGGGGTTGGTAAGACGACCTCGATCTCGAAGCTGTGCCAGTCGTTGACGGATGATGGGAAGACGGTGCTGCTGGGTGCGTGCGATACCTTCCGTGCGGGCGCGGTGCGTCAGCTGGAGATCTGGGGCGAGCGTTTGGGCGTTGAGGTGGTCAAGGGCCAGCAGGGGGGCGACCCGGCGGCGGTGGCCTTCGACGCGTGCGCGGCGGCCAAGGCGCGTGGCGTTGATGTGTTGATCATCGACACGGCGGGTCGGTTGCAGACGCAGACGGGGCTGATGGATCAGCTGAGCAAGATCCGTCGGGTGATTGATAAGCAGATCCCTGGTGGGCCGCATGAAACGCTGTTGGTGCTGGACGCGACGAGCGGGCAGAACGCGCTGCGGCAGGCCGAGGAGTTCAATGCGGCGGCGGGTGTGACGGGGATCTTCCTGAGCAAGCTCGACGGCACGGCGCGTGGCGGGATCGTGGTGGCGATCAAAGAAGCGACGGACATCCCGGTGAAGTTCATTGGGGTGGGTGAGACGCCGGAGGATGTTGAGGCGTTTGATCCGGAGGCGTTTGTTGAGGCGATGTTTGCGGAGTAGGGGAAGGGACTAGCCACTGGCCACTAGGGATCGGCCATCAGCCATCGGGTATCAGAGAAGACCGGATTTGAGTTCCTGATCGAGTTGCGCGAGTGGTATGCGTTTTTGTCCCTCCCCGCGCCCCGCGGGGAGGGACAATGGGGTGA
>DDGE01000036.1:4574-5043 GCA_002337545.1 Phycisphaerales bacterium UBA1910
GGGCGCGGGGAGGGACAATGGGGAGAGCTTCGGTTTGCTATTGATTTGGCATGTTTACAGATGCATGTGTTGCTCTGAAGACCCCTCCGTCACGCCGGAGACGGCATGCCACCTCCCTCGTCCGCTCCGCCGTTGGCGGATCGGTGACACGGTGGATCGCGGGGAGGGACAGTTAGAGCGGCTTGTAGGTTCGGATTTCTTCTGCGCGTTGTGCTGCGATGTTGCGGATTGTTTGTACGACGGCGTTGAGTTCGGCGAAGACTTCGTGGGCTTGGATTCGCAGGACATGGATGCCGCAGGATTGCATCCATTGATCGCGGGCTTTGTCGTGGGTGAGTTGGTCGGCTTGGTGGGTCTTGCCGTCGATTTCGATGACGAGGCGGGCGTCGCGGCAGTAGAAGTCGGCGATGTAGGGGCCGAGTGGGTGCTGGGAACGGAAGGGGAGGTCAGCGATCTGGTTGTTGCGGAG
>DDGE01000036.1:5177-17476 GCA_002337545.1 Phycisphaerales bacterium UBA1910
GCGCGATGCTTTGCGAGGGATGTTGGCTTTGTGAGATGGCGATAGGTCGCGTGGTCGATCACATTCGCAATATACATGGAAGATGAGGTATTGTGAAGACCCCTCCGTCACGCCGGGGACGGCGTGCCACCTCCCCGCGAGGGCGCGGGGAGGGACATCAAGACCCCTCCGCCTCGCTGCGCTCGGCACCTCCCTCGTCCGCTCCGCCGTTGACGGATCTGCGACACGGCGGATCACGGGGAGGGACATGCGGGTAATCGGAGATTGTTGTCTAGATTGATTTGGGGGTGGGTGTTGGGGGGGCATATGCTCTTGGCCTTATATTTAAGGAGGCGAGCATGAAGCTCCGGTTTTCGACGCGGTACACACCTGTTTCGCTGGTTTGTTTGCGTGAGGGGTATACGCGGCGGATCGTGATGCATGATCTTGTTGCGGGGTTGACGGTGGCGGTGATTGCGCTGCCGTTGGCGATGGCGCTGGGGATTGCTTCGATCCCGCAGGATGTGGCGGATGAGCTGCGGTCGATCCATCCGTGGTTGACGCCGCCGGCGATGGGGCTGTTTACCTCGGTGGTTGCGGGGTTCCTGATCTCGATGCTGGGTGGGAGCCGGGTGCAGATCGGGGGGCCGACGGCGGCGTTTATCCCGATCGTGTTCGGGGTCGCGGCGACCTTCGGTTACGAGGGGCTGGTGCTGGCGACCATCATGGCGGGGTTCATTGTGATCCTGATGGGGTTGTTCCGCTTCGGGACGCTGATCAAGTTCATCCCGTACCCGGTGGTCACGGGGTTCACCTCGGGGATCGCGGTGATGATCTTCACGGGGCAGATCAAGGACCTGCTTGGGCTGACGATTCTCAATGCGGATGGCACGGCGGCGACGGTGCCGGCGGAGTTCGTGCACAAGGTTCAGATGATCAGTGCGCATCTCTCGACGATCAGCTGGCACAGTGCCGGGGTGGGTGTTGGGTCGCTGGTGGTGCTGATTGTGCTGCGTCGGTGGTTGCCCAAGGTTCCGGGTGCGATTGTTGCGGTGGTGCTGGCGACGGGTGTGGTCTGGGTGATGGGCTGGGCGAAGACGACGGTTTTGTTTGATGGGGTGCACGCGCGACCGGTGGTCGAGACGATCGGGACGCGGTTTGGCGGGATTCCCAATGGGCTGCGCTCGCCGCATGTTCCTGAGTTTTCGTTTGAGTTGATGCGTCAGGTGATCCCGGCGGCGACGACGATCGCGGTGTTGTGCGCGATCGAGAGTCTGCTGTCGGCGGTGGTCGCGGACGGGATGACGGGGAACCGGCATCGTTCGGATCAGGAGCTGGTTGGGCAGGGCGTGGCGAATATTGCTTCGGGGTTGTTCTTCGGGCTGCCGGCGACGGGGGCGATTGCGCGGACGGCGGCGAACATCAAGAGCGGGGGCAAGACACCGCTGGCTGGGGTGATCCATGCGGTGGTGATTCTGTTGTTTATGCTGCTGCTGGCGCCGCTGGCGAAGCAGATTCCGTTGGCGACGCTTGCGGCGATCCTGATCATGGTGGCGTGGAATATCGCGGAGGTGGATCACTTCCGGGCGTTGCTGCGTTCGCCGCGCCCGGATGTGCTGGTGTTGCTAACGACTTTCGGGCTGACGGTGTTTACGGACCTGACGATCGGTGTTGGTGTGGGGATGGTGCTGGCGTCGTTGTTGTTCATGAAGCGGATGAGCGAGATGACGACGATGAGCGGGCTCAAGGAGGAGCTGGTGAGCGGGCAGCGGCCAGAGATCATTGATCCCAAGGACCCGGCGCAGATGAGCAACCTAGACATCCCGGAGGGTGTGGAGATCTTTGAGGTGAACGGGCCGTTCTTCTTTGGGGTGGCGGATCTGTTGATTGACACGCTGGGGCAGTTGGAGAGGCCGCCTCGGGTGTTTATTCTGCGGATGCGTGCGGTGCCTCATATTGATGCGACGGGGTTGCATGCGCTGGAGGAGTTTGTGGGCAAGTGTCGTCGTCAGGGGACGGTGTTGTTGTTGGGTGGGGTGCATGCGCAGCCGCTGATGGAGATGGTGCGTGTTGGGCTGTTTGATGAGATCGGTCAGGAGCATGTGTTTGAGGGGATGGGGGATGCGATTGAGTTTGCGCGGGGGGTGGTGGGGAGGGAGAGGGACTAGCCACTCGCCACTCGCCATCGGGGGGGCGGATTGTGGTTGTTTGTCAGTTTGGTTGGTGGTTTCATTGCGGTTTCATCTGAGATTCATTTGCGTCTGGTTTCATTTGGTGTGCGTGATTGATTGGGTGCGTGTGTTGCCTGATTGGTCGCGTAATCAATGGAAGGAAGAACGATGCAAGTGTTTATTGCTGGTGCGACGGGGCAGGTTGGGCGGAAAGCGGTTGAGAAGGCGATCGATGCGGGGCACGCGGTGACGGGGATGATCCGTCGTGAGGAGGATCGGGAGGACCTGCACGCGATTGGGGCGAAGACATACATCGCGGATGTGACGGACCCGGACACGCTCGATCGGGCGATCGCGGGTCACGACGCGGTGGTGTTCGCGGTGGGGTCGCAGGGCGAGGCGGTTCAGGAGGTCGATCTCGATGGGGCGATCAACCTGTGCGACGCGACGAAGCGGGTCGGGATCGATCGGTTCGTGCTTTTGAGTTCTATCGGCGCTGGGCACCCGGAGGACGCGGACCAGCTCGAGGAGTATCTGCACGCGAAGCACGAGGCGGACGCGTATGTGATGCAGAGTGGTTTGGATTGGACGATCCTGCGCCCGGGGACATTGACGGATGAGCAGGAGAAGGGGCAGATCCGCACGAGTGATCGGTTCGATCATGGGGGCGATGATGATCTGGAGATCACGCGGGCGGATGTGGCACGGGTGATCGTGGCGTCGCTCGATGAGGCGGCGACGGTGGGGAAGGCGTTTGAGTTTGTTGAGGGTGGGGTGGAGGTTGAGGAGGCGTTGAGGGGGGTGTGAGCTGCCAATTTACCAGAACTGAACAGGTTGCATCGGTTTAGATTTCTTTCGATGGCGCAGGGCGTAATCGTCTTTGGTTTGGAAGAGGTATTTCCGTTCGCCGGCTACTCGTAGAAGTTCTTCGCTGTGTCTCACGTTGATATCCAAATGTGTCAGCTCTTGGATTTCGGAGAGATACTGGTCGGCAGCGTCTTGTGATTTGAACGCTCCAAGCACGAAGCAGTCGTGGCTGACATCGATTGCGACGACTTGGAATGTGCCTTGCTTGATTGTTTTGACTGTTGAGCGGTGACCACTGAGTTGTCCTGTGATGACGGCACTCTCTGTGAGCGTGATGGATGCGTCTTTTGTGGTTGCCGTCGACCCGTTGGTGTACTGAATCTGCGCGTTGTGATTCTTTCGATCGATGATGATTTGGCTGCGTCGTTTCGCATCGAGGAGAAGTTTGAATCCGAGTATGAGTAAGAAGATCCCGAGGGGGTACAGCGCCCATACTGGAAATGAGCCGTATCGATGATGATGCACAGGTGTCTGGTGACCGGTTTGCGCAGTGACGAGCAGGGCCATTGATAGGCCGAAGATCGCGATGCCGATCATGAGATAGGCGCCGACTTTGAGTTGATGACTGCCTGCGGATGTGAAGATACAGATAGATTCGTCTTGGTACGACGGTGCGAGAGCGTATGGGAGTGGGTGCTCAAGCAATGGGAGTTTGAGGGTTCTGTGTGTACGCATGGGAGTTACAGTGCGAACTTACCCTGCGCTGTCGCCTCTTGCTTCCCATTCGGAGTCGAACTCTTCGGCGAAGGAGACGGGGCCGGGGAGTTCGGTTTTCCAGGGTTGGTCTTGGGTGAGTTCTCTTGCGAGTTTGCGGCCTTCGAGGACGGCGCGGCGTTCGGCGTGGGTGTCGGGGATGTTGGCGGGGTTGTGCTCGGCGGTGGGGTCGAGTTGGGCGACGTGGAGGGTCTGGGTGGGGAAGGCGAACTCGACGCCGAGGCGATCGGCGAGGCGGATCACATCGAGCATGAAGCGGTGTTTCTCGCGGAGCTCGATGGACCAGTCGGGGCACTCGAAGAACATGTAGACGAGGACATCGAGGGAGTGGGGGCCGAAGGCGTTGAGCCAGACATGGTAATAGTCTTTGCGGGTGTAGGGGTGGAGCTTGATGATCTCGCGGATGCCGGCGCAGAAGGCCTCGATTTTCTCGGGCGGGGTGTCGTATGTGACATTGACCATGGTTTTGAAGCGGCGGTATTTGCGGCGGCCGTAGTTGTCGACTTTCGCGCGAACCAATGTTGCATTCGGGACCGTGACCAGTGAGTTGTAGAAGGTGCGGATGCGGGTTGAGCGGAAGCCGAGGTCTTCGACGGTGCCTTCGACATCGTTGACATAGATCCAGTCGCCGATCTCGAATGGGCGATCGAGGATGACGGCGACGGAGCCGAAGAAGTTCTCGATGGTGTCCTTGGCGGCGAATGCGACGGCGAGGCCTCCGATGCCGAGGCCGGTGAGGAGTGGGAGGATCTCGATAGAGAATGCGGAGGCGAGGTAGATGAGGCCGACGGCGGTGATGAAGACCTTGGCGGTGCGTTTGATGAGTGGGATGAGGAGGTCATCGAACTTGGTTTCGGTTTTGCCTGCCTGGGTGGCGAGCCATTCGGCGACGAGGTCGGTGATTTTGAAGCCGCCCCAGACGAGGCCGGTGATCCAGATCACCTTGACGGCGACGAGCAGGACCATGGTCGGTGTGGGTGGGAGGAGCCCGATGGTGAGTGCGAGGAACCAGACGCCTGAGGCGGCGAGGAGCCCGAAGGGGCGGACGGCCTTGTTGAGTGTGTCGGTGTCGGACTGCTGGTCGGGGGTGTCGGCGGCGTGCTGTTCGATGCGGTGCCAGATGACGCGGAGGATTGTGCGGACGATGCGGTCGAGGATGATGCCGACGAGGATGACGAGGAAGATGCCGATCCATTGCCAGTGCTCGAGGCCGAGGTTTGTTGAGCCTTTGAGTGAGCGGGGGACGGCGGCGCGGATGTGCTCGATGAGGGTTTTGTCGAGCTCGACGCCGGCGCGGGCGGCCTCGTCCTCGGTGGCGATGTAGAACTCGTGGATGGAGTCCATGGTGTTGCGGCTGAAGCGCCAGTTGCCCTGGGCGTCGGTTGTGAGGGAGATGATGTAGCCGGGGTATTTGGCGCTGAAGGTGGCGTGGGCGACGATGTCGGGTTGGGGGTAGTAGCGGAATCGCTCGGCATCGGTCTGGGCGGGGAGTTGGGCCTCGGTGACCATTCCGATCCGGTTGAGGACGGCGTAGAGCTCGCGGGCGGCGATCCGGCGTGATTCTGGTGGGAGTGAGGTGGGGAGGTCGAGGGTGCGGGTGGCCCGCTGGTAGACGGCGGCGTTTGGGTCGTTGCTGGCGTCGTTCATCGCCTCCAGGAAGGACATCATGGTGGCGCGTGGCGACTCGAGGTCGGGGTCTGCCTCGGAGTTGGCGTTGGTCGTGGCTTGGGGTTGTGGCTCGGTCGGGGCGTCCTGGGCGTGGGCCGGTGCGGCGAGGGCGATCAGGAGCGAGGCGAGCAGTGCGAGGAGTGTGTGTGTGGTGCGCATAGAAGGATGCTATGCGGCGAGCGGGTGGATCGGGGGGAATGTGCTGCGTCTGTTGGGGTGGGGCGAGCGGCGGGGAAATCGGCGGTGTAATTGTGCCGGAAAGACGCAAGTGGGGAGGGAAGTCTGCTCGCCCTTGGGGGTTGGCGGACCTACCCTATGGGTCCAACCGGAACGGGCGAGCGCCCGGATTGTTTAGATCACATCGAAAGGAAGCGGCGCACATGGCAGCTGGGACCAAAGGATCAATCACGCAAGTCATCGGGTCGACATTCGACGCGCAGTTCCCCGAGGGCGAGCTCCCCGATATCTACAACGCGATCGTGACGGAATGGACGCATGACGGTGAGCAGAAGAAGCTCGTCGGTGAGGTCCAGCAGCACCTTGGTGGCGGACGCGTTCGTGCGGTCGCGCTGGGGTCGACTGACGGTATGACCCGAGGCATGACCTCGTCGGATACCGGCGGGCCGGTTTCGGTTCCGGTCGGTGAAGAGGTGCTGGGTCGCGTCTTCAACCTGCTCGGCGATCCGATCGACAACAAGCCCGCGCTTGAGGGTGTGAATCGCAGCCCGATCCACCGCGAGCCCCCTGAGTTCTCGCAGCTGAACCCCAAGACCGAGATCCTCCCGACGGGTATTAAGGTCATCGACCTTCTCTGTCCGTTCGTGCGTGGTGGTAAGATCGGTCTGTTCGGCGGTGCGGGTGTCGGTAAGACGGTCATCATTCAGGAAATGATCGCTCGCGTTGCTCGTGAGTTCGGTGGTTACTCCGTGTTCTGTGGTGTCGGTGAGCGTACCCGTGAGGGCAACGACCTCTGGCGCGAAATGGGCGAGGCGGAGTACACCGACGCCGAGGGCAACACGGCGCATGTTCTCGACAAGGTGGCGATGGTCTTCGGCCAGATGAACGAGCCCCCCGGATCGCGTCTGCGTGTCGCGCTGTCGGGCCTGACGATGGCGGAGAACTTCCGCGATGAGTCGGGTAAGGAAACCATGATGTTCGTCGACAATGTCTTCCGCTTTACCCAGGCGGGTTCGGAAGTGTCGGCGCTGCTCGGTCGTATGCCTTCGGCGGTGGGTTACCAGCCAACCCTTTCGACGGAAATGGGTGAGCTTCAGGAACGAATCACCTCGACGAGCAAGGGTGCGATTACTTCGGTTCAGGCGATTTATGTCCCTGCGGACGACCTGACCGACCCGGCACCGGCGACTGCGTTTGCTCACCTTGACGCGTTCGTTGTTCTTGAGCGTTCGATCGCGGAGAAGGGGATCTTCCCGGCGGTCGATCCGCTGAGCTCGACCTCGCGAATCCTCGATCCGGCGATCATCGGCGAGCGTCACTACGCGGTCGCGATGCGTGTGCAGAACATCCTGCAGCGTTACAAGGATCTGCAGGACATCATTGCGATTCTCGGTGTGGACGAGCTCTCGGACGCGGACAAGCAGATCGTTGCTCGTGCCCGCCGTATCGAGCGATTCCTTTCGCAGCCGTTCTATGTCGCGGAAGTGTTCACCGGTTTCCCGGGGATCAACTCGACGCTGGAAGAGACGATCGATTCGTTCGAGCGTTTGTGCGAAGGCGAAGGCGACGATCTTCCCGAATCGGCGTTCATGTATGTTGGCACGCTCGACGACGCCCGCGCCAAGGCCGAGAAGGCCGCGGCGAACGCCTGATTGCTGCTTGAATACTCAGAATAAGAACACCCGCTCATTGAGCGGGTGTTTTTTTACTGTTGTGTTGGCTGGTTATGCGGCGACGGCGCCGGTGTTGCTGATGACATCGAACTGGAAATGTTTGAGTGTCTCGAGGGCCGCGATCTTTGTCGCCTCGGGTTGACCTTCGGCCTGTGCGCAGATCAGATCGAGCGTGTGCGGATCGATTCGGTCGTTGCTTGAGATATCGATCACGCCCATCGACCAGTCTGGGAACTGGCGTTCGCTTGCAGGTGCGCCCATGAGAACCTTGATCGAATGGTGCCGTTTATCGCGGGAGATGCTCTCGAAGAGGTTGTTGAGTTCGTGATAGTCCCCTTCGAGGATCTGGATAAAGTGGGTGCCGGAGTAGAGGAGGAGACCGGTTAGGTTGCTCGCTTGGTTTCGTTGTTGTGCGTCGATCGCGAGTTGCTCGAGTGAATCGCTGGAGAATGGTTCTGTGGCCTTGCTGATGTATAACAGAGCGTAGTTCAATGGAGTGCTGCCTTTAGTTGGTTGAGTGTGTAGATCCACCTTCGTTTTTAGAGCGTGTATCATCGGTTCTCGATGAGGCGGGGGTAGAGGATGGGAATGTCTTTTATGAAATTGACGAGTTTGGCTTTGCCTGTTGTAGGGGATCAACACACTTGTATCGCTCGATGGCTGTGTGGTTAGCGGACTGTGGGGCGATCCATCATCAACGGCGGCAGGTTATCGCCCGGAAGGGGATTCCTGTTCGACGGTCCATGTGAGTTGCTCACCACGGCAATCGATGTAGATGTTGAAGAATCCGGGGCCGCCGTCTGGGCCGGTGTGTTCGTGCTTGTGGACCATGGGCCAGATGATGGCCCGGTCTGTTTCGGGGAGTGGGAGGTTGGGTATATCGTCGGGGTTGTGCCAGCGGAGTTCGCCCTCGTCCATGTGGCCGTCGATGACTTCGACGGGTTTCATGACGCGGTAGTAGAAGAGGAGCCAGTGGGTCTGGCCTTCGAATGCGGTCTCGGCGATGAGCCCGACGAGTCGGAGGTCGTCGATGTCGACATCGATGCCTGCTTCTTCTTTGATCTCGCGTTGGGCGCATTGGGCGGGTGACTCGCCCAGGTGCATTTCGAGCTTGCCTCCGATTGGGGAGCACAGCCCTTTGTTTGGGGCTTTGATGCGATGGAGGAGGAGGACGCGGCCGTCCTTGTCGCGGAGATCGCAGAGGCAGGCGATTTTGTAGGGGAGATCGGGTCCGGGTTCCGGGGCGCCCGGGATGATGTTGGCGGCGTCTTGCATAAGCAAGGGTAGGGCGAGTTATTCGTTGGGTGGGGCGTAGTTTGCGGCGAGTTGGGGCTTGTTCCACTTGTTGTAGAGATCGTGGAGGAGGGCGCGGGCGACGAGGGTGTAGCGGTGGTCGGTGCCGAGGGTTTCGCTGAGCCCGGCGTGGGCGTCGAGGAGGATGGGCTCTGCCTCTTGAAGTTCGTCTGCGAGGATGAGGGTGCGTCCGATGAGTGCCCTGGTGAGGTCGGTTTTGTGATGCTCGTCCCCGAACACGCGGAGGCGGATCTCGAGGACTTCTTCGAGCAGGTTTCGGGCTTCATCGTAGTTGCCGTCGCGGAAGAGCTGGATTGCGTAGTTGTCCATGGCCTGGAGTGTGGCGGGGTGCTCTTGGCCGAGGGTGTCCACACGCATCTTGATGCCCTTTTGGTGCATGGCGCGGGCTTCTTCGTAGCGATCCAGGTTGGTGTAGACCATGGCGAGCGCGGTGGCGGCATCGACGGTGCCGTTGTATTGCGGCTGCTTGGCTTCGCCCAGGTCGACGGCGCGTTGGAAGATCTCGGCGGATTGTTCCAAGTCGCGCGTGTAGTAGAGGAGCGAGGCGTGCTGGACGAGGGTGTCGATGCGGATGGTGTCGGAGAGTTCCGGGTGGGCTGCCATGAGTTCTTCGGCTTCTTCGACGAGGGCGAGGGCGGTGTCGAGATCATCGATGTCGTTGTAGAGGTCGATGAGCGAGTTGTAGCGGTTGAGCAGGATGTCGATGTGTATATCGGGGAGGGTCTCTGTGAGTTCGACGGAGCGGCGGAGGTGTTTCTCGGCTTTCTCGAAGTCGTTCATGAGGCGGAACTGGTCGCCCATGGTGAAGCTGATGGCGGCTTCGGCTTCGGGGGCGTTCTCGAAGCGTTCGGGGATTTTGTCGGATGCGGCCCGCATGGCGTCGAGGAGGGAGATGCTTGCGTCCCCGCCGTAGTCGGGGTTTCCGGATGAGAAGAGGTCTTCGGTGACGAAGAGGGCGGTGAGTTCCTGGGCGTGCTGTTCTTGTTTGGCGATGGCGCGTTCCTGATTCGCGATCCGCAGGGCGTTTGAAACAAGGATGATCGCGACGACGAGCACGAGCATGATGGAGGCGACGGAGCCGACGAGGAGGGGGTTGCGCTGGGAGAACTTGCGGAGCTGGTACCAGGTGCTCGGGGGGCGTGCCTGGATGGGCTTGTTGTGGAGGAACCGATCGAGGTCGTCGGCGAGGGCGCCCGCGTCGGGGTAGCGTCGTTGTGGTTCGCGGGCGAGGGCTTTGGCGATGATGGTTTCGAGGTCGCCTCGGAGCGCGCGGTCGTGGGTGCCGAGTGTCTGGGGGGCGTCGTCGCGGATGGATCGGACGAGCTCGTACATGGAGGAGTCGCGCCCGGCGTGGGGGCTGGTCCCGGTGAGGAGCTCGAAGGCGATGAGCCCGAGTGCGTAGACATCGGTGCGGGTGCTCGACTCGTTGGTGCTGCGATCGACCTGTTCTGGGGCCATGTATTGAAGGGTGCCCAGGAGCTGTCCGGTCTGGGTGATCATGGTGCGTTCGTCGAGCTGCATATCCATTGCGATCCCGAAATCGAGGACCTTGGGCTCGGCATCGGGGGTGACGAGGATGTTGCCGGGTTTGAGGTCGCGGTGGATGATGCCGATGGAGTGGGCGTAGGCGACGGCTCGGCAGACTTTGACAATGAGCTCGACACGCTGCTCGATGGAGGGTGAGGTGTCGCGGACGAAGTGGTGGATGGGTTGGCCTTCGACGAGTTCCATCGCGACGAAGGGGGTTCGGTTGTCGTCGGCGGTGCCCGATTCGTAGATCGTGGCGATCCCTGGGTGGTTGAGCTTTGCGAGGATCTGGGCTTCGCGCTGGAATCGTTTGCGGATCTTGTCCTGGATGGTGCGAGTGCGGATGACTTTGAGGGCGACTCGGCGGTTGGTGTCTTTTTGCTCGGCTTCGTAGACGATGCCCATGCCGCCCTCGCCGAGGATTCGGGTGGGTGTGTAGTTGGCGATGGAGTCGGGGAGTGTCTCGTCGCTGATTTCGCGTGGGTCGATCTCGATGGCGGGGTTGTCGAGGATGTTGTGCTTGGCTCGGTCAAGATCGAGCATGGCGCGGACCTCTTCGGCGATGTCCGGTTCGTCGCGGGTGAGCTCGATGAGGCGGGATTCGATCGCGTCGGGGTGGTCGGCGTGCATCGCGCTGAGTTCTTTGAAGATCGATTCGATGCGTTGGAACTTGTTGCGTTCGGTGCTCATGCATCGTCCTCTTGGGAGGAGGCGAGCTGGCGGAGGAGCCAGGCGCGAGCGAATCGCCAATCGCTTGAAGCGGTGGAGCGGGCGATGCCGAGGATCTGGGCGGCTTGTTCTTCGTCGAGCCCGGCGAAGAAGCGGAGCTCGACGAGCTTGGCTTTGCGTTCGTCGAGTTCGCGGAGTTTGTTGAGCGCTTCGTCGATGGCGAGGAGGGTTTCGGGGGAGATGGGCTCGTTGGATTCGGGGTCGGCGATGGTGATTGGGATGCGGTCGTGGTCTCCGCCTCGTTTTTGGCGTTTTGTGGCGCGGGCGTGGTCGATGAGGACACGACGCATGACCTGGGCGGCGAGCATCATGAAGTGGTCTTTGGAGTTGACATGGACCTCGTCTGTGTTGATCAGGCGGAGGAAGACCTCGTGGACGAGGGCGGTGGGCTGGAGGGTGTGGTCGGCGCGCTCGCTGTTCATCATCTGGCGGGCGAGTGATTTGAGTTCGTCGTAGAGGAGTTCTGAGAGGATGGCGGAGTGGGCATCATCGCCGAGCGTCATCCGGTTGAGGATGGCGGTCGCTTTGGACTGGATGCCTGGGTTTGTGGGCATGGGGGCATTGTAACTGAGAGAGTGGGGTGTTTGCCCCTCTAAAGCGGGGGGAGTGGGGGATTTCACGGTTCTTTGTGGTATTCGTCGGGCGCGATAACCCGGTACATCGCATGGACTGGCACACGGATTCGTTCTGGAACTGAAGCACGACTGAGAGCCCGGGGAGGCACACACGATGAAGAACAAGATGGCGATGGCGTTGGTATTGGGGGCGGCGGGTTCGGTTTCGTTGGCGGATACGCTGACGGTGGGACCGGATCTCGGGACATATGACTACATCACGATCACGGCGGCGATCGCGAACGCGGCGAGCGGGGACGAGATCCTGATCCAGCCGGGGTTGTACGCGGAGAACCTGAGCGTGATCGGGAAGGACCTGGCGCTTCGCAACGCGGGCGGGGGCACGGTGACGGTGTTCGGGCAGGACCTCGATAAGTGCTTCGTGTCTTCGGGGAGCTCGACGGATGTGGTGCTCGATGGGCTTGTCTTTACGCGAGGATTCTCGACCAGCGCTGGCGGCGGGGTATCGATCGAGGGTGGGTCGCGTGCGACGATTACCGATTGTGTGATTGAGGATTCGCACTCGGACTTTGTGGGCGGCGGGCTGTATATGTCGGGCGGCGGGACGGTGACCAACACGATCATCCGCAACAACACGAGCGGTGGCAACGGCGGCGGGGTTGATCTGCGTGGCGTGCTCGCCAAGTCGTTCGTGAACTGCCTGATCGAGGGGAACGAGGGCGTGGAGGGCGGCGGGTTGTCATACTCGGCCATCGGCGACATTGCGAACTTTGAGGGATGCACCTTCCTGAGCAACACGGCAACGAGTCGGGGCGGGGCGATCGCGATGCTTGGTATTGCGGGCAACAGCGGTGCGGCGATTATGGATGTCAGCAAGTGTGTGTTCTCGATGAACCACGCGCAGA
>DDGE01000036.1:17707-130194 GCA_002337545.1 Phycisphaerales bacterium UBA1910
TCGTTTGAGTCGAACCGAGCGGACGCGGACACGAACCTGATGAACTGTGTGGTGGTGAACGCGAGCGCGGCGTCGCATACCGGGGCGGGTGATTTCAATGTGAGCTATTCGTTGATCCCGGAGGGGCCGGCGGGTGAGGCGGACGCAAACGGGAACTTCAGCGCGGATCCGATGTTTATGGATCTGGGTGGGGGTGATTACACCCTGATGGCGGGTTCGGCGGCGATCGACGCGGGGAACTCGCGTGGGGTGCTTGGGCCGGTGGATGTGTTGGATGTGGACACGGACTTTGACGGGAATGTTCGGAACCTTGATGATCCGGACACGGAGAACACGGGGTTGTCGACTTGGGAGTTGTGCGTGGATCTTGGGGCGTTTGAGTTCCAGCCGAGTGGCGGGGCGGATTGCCCGGCGGACCTGACGGGTGATGGGGTGCTCAACTTCTTTGATGTGAGCGCGTTCCTGTCGGCGTACAACGCGGGTTGCCCGTGATTGAGTGAGTTCGGAAGAACAGTAAGCCCTCGGTTTCCTCTGAAATCGGGGGCATTTGCGTTGGTGGATGTTGATTGGGTTTCATCTTGCAGCGCTTTGGGGATTTGGGTACATTGATGGGTGTTGATTTTCTGTCATTGAACATTTTGAACTGGGAGGGCGTGATGCGAATCAGAAGTACTTTGGACTCGATGTTGAATGCATCGGTGATCGGTGTGTGTGCGATGGGGATGCTCTCGGCTGCGGCGATGGCGCAGGACGGGTGTGTCGATCTGCGGTTGATCGGGTCGTACGGCGATATTGATGGATCGTTGTATTCGGCCAGCGCGGTGTACGAAGATGGGTATGCCTATCTTCTACGACCAGCTGGGTATCAGGCGGAACTCAAGATTATCGATCTTCATGACCCCTCTTCGCCCGAGTTGGTTCAGTCGTACGAACTCTCGTCGAGCTTGGGTTGGGGTCGGCTGGCGGTTTCGGACGGCGTGTTCTACTCGGCGTCCAGTGGTCGGCTCATTCGGTATCGGCTTGATGATGGAACGGCACTCCCAGAGTATCACACATCAGACATTGTCTCACGGATGGTTGTTCAGGGCGACCAGGTGTACCTTGGTTTCTTTGATTTAGACGAGAACGGATCAGGAGGATTCGAGATCGTTGATGTATCCGACGAGAACAACCCTGTTCGGGTCGTATCGGAGGCGATTGAGCCGGTGAATGCTGCGGGTGAGGTTGTTGATCTTGATGTGGATGGTACAACGCTCTACATCACGCACAACTATCTTGGGCTGTATCGGTATGATATCTCGGATCCTGCTTCACCCAGATTTCTCGGGCGTTACACGCTTTACGGCGCTGAGTATTCATCATTGAGTATCAATGGCGGGGTTGCGTATCTGGCCACAGCTCACGGTGGGATCGAGGGGTTGTTGACTCTGGATATTGGTGATCCATCGGAAGTATTGCTTGTTGGAACTTCTCTGAGTGAGATTCCGTTGCAGAGAGGGCAGGCTAGTTCGCTCGGAGGGAATCTGCTGGCGTTGAGTTACTGGGACTTTAATGAGTTGCGGATTGTGGATGTTTCTGATCCGCAGTTTCCTGAACAGGTCTTTGTAGTGGACACCAGGCTCCATGCACCAGCACTCATTAATGAGGAGACTCTGGTTCTGATGAGTTCTGATGGTTTGCGCGTGTACGACTTGGGGGCAGGGTTCGGTGGAGATTGTCGGCCGCCTGTGGAGATACCGTGCGATATGGATGGGAATGAAGCGTTGAACTGGCTTGACACTTCACTGTTTCTGGAAGCATACCTCAGCGATCAGGCAGAAGCGGATTTTAATGGTGATGGCCAGCTCGATCGTTTCGATGTTTCACTGTTTCTTGTGTGTTACGCTGCGTACAGCGATCTGTAGTCCTTACTCATTGCATTGAGCGAATGCCTTGCCCCGTTTATCGCGAGAAACGGGGTTTTTTGTGGAATCGTGGGAAAGTTGGGGATTCATCGGGCGCGGCGGGGTTGGCGGCCGCGTGGTCTCTCAGGGCTCATTCCGCGCTGGGGCCGGGAGCTGAACTTCTTCGATGTGTCGGCGTTCTTCGTGGCGTTTTCGCAGGGTGCGCGGAACCCAGACTTCCTGATTGCTCAAAGGACTCAATCATGATTCGATATGCTCTGCTGATCGTGCCGCTCTTGGTTGCATCATCTGCACTTGCGCAGACGCATGCGCACTCATGCGGTGTTGACTGCTCACAGCGTGAACCCATCACGAGTGATGTGCAGCGCCCGCTCGATCGTGCAGCGATGGCCAATGCGACGCATCAGCGTGGCAGGGGGGCATCGCTTGAGGATGGGTCCCTGATTGACATTCTGGTTCTGTACTCACCACAGGCGACGACATTCGCCGGGGGGCAGGCCGAGATTGAGTCGCTGATCATGGACGGTTTGGATGAGCTCAACGCCGCGACGCTGGATTCTGGCATTCCCACCGTGTTCCGGATTGTCCATACGCAGGAGGTGGCACATGACCAGTCGGGGTCGATGGGCACCCAGCTCACGCGGTTGCGTTCCCCGGGTGATGGTGTGCTCGATGAGGCACATGACCTGCGGGATCTTCATAAAGCCGATCTGGTCATGCTTGTCATCTCTGCGGGGGATGTGTGCGGGATCGCCAATATCGGTGTTGGGCCCGGGAATACACCGACGCCGCAGTTTGGGTTCAGTGTCGTCGCGGCGACATGTATGACCGCACCAACGAGTGCCTTTGCGCACGAGATCGGGCACAACATGGGCATCCTGCACGGGTACGAAGAGAACCCGTGCACGAACGGGGCTTCCCGCTTTGCCAAGGGTTATATGGCGCCCGACGATTCGTTCCAGACGCTTATGGGGGTTGGGGCTGCCCCGCGGGTGGTTCGGTTCTCGAACCCTGGTGTGGATATGAACGGCCAGCCCACTGGCGTTGCGATTGGGGATCCGAGTGCCGCGGACAGCGCGAGTGCCTTTGCTTTCGCCGCGCCTGTTGTCGCGAACTATCGCAGCCGGGATATGAACAACAACGGCATCCTCGACGACGACGAGATCGTTTCTGGTGATCTGAATGATTGCAATGGGAATGGGTATCCCGACTTCGCCGATCAGGATTTTAATCGCAACGGGGTCCCCGACGAGTGCGACATCGCGATGGGCACGAGCACGGACAATGACCTTGATGGGATCCCTGATGACGCCGAGCTTTCGGTCATTCGAGTGGATCCCGGCGCGACCGGGACTGGGTTGGGGGACTCCTGGGGAGACGCACGAACCGATCTTCAGGACGCGCTCGAACTCGCCCGTGCATCGGGAGACATCGAGCAGCTCTGGCTCATGCACGGGACCTATCTCCCGTCGGACCAGGGGCATCGTGCTCGATACTTCGATATCCCCGGTGGTGTTGCTCTTCTCGGGGGATTCGATGGAACCGAGGCGAGCGCGGACGAGCGATCTCCTTCGACGGCGCGAACCATCCTGTCTGGTGACCAGTTTCAGGATGATGATGGGCTGTTGAACCGGGAGGACAACGCGCTGCATGTGGTTTACATCCATGATGAACCCGCGCCGGTGGTGCTCGATAATCTTGTGATTGAGCATGGGAACGGTGATTCTGAGGTGAACTGTGGTGCGCTGATGGAGTTCGCGGGTGGGGTTCTGGTGTACAACACGGACACGACCATCACCAACTCGGAGATCCGCGAGAATACCGGGCTGGTCTCCGCGGGCATGGTGCTCATCAATAACTCGAAAACCCGTATCGTGGGCAATCACATCCATCACAACACCGCGATCGATGGCACTTTCTATGGTTCGACCGGGGCGTTGGAGTATCGGGGCTGGATCGGTGCAGTACGGGTCAATACCTTCTACGACGGGCCTGATAATGTCTTTGCCAACAACCTTGTGGAGTTCAATCAGGATACTGACTCCGTCTCAGGCGTTTCCGTTGTCGGGTGCGCACCTTACTTTGTCAATAATGTCATCGCACGCAACTCCTCGCTGAGCAGCGTCTCTGGTTCCGGACTTTCTGCTGTACTTTGCGAGGGGTTCGAGGTTATCAACTGCACGATCACCGACAACCGAGCCCCGAACAATCAGTTTGGGCAGCGTGCTGGTGGGTTTGCCTCGAATCGTTCTCAGGTCTCCGTCATCAACTCGATCCTGTGGGGCAACCACCCGCACCTTGATGCGGGCGACGAAACGGCACAGTTCTCGGAATCGGGAGTCGGAGTCGAGCACGAGTTCGTCAACTCAGTTGTCGAGGGTTGGTCCGGGGCATTCAATGGGAGCGGGCTTGACGCCGATCCCGTGTTCGTGGATGCGGTGAGCGGCGATTATGCCTTGAGCCCGCTGTCTCCCGCGATCGATGCGAGCGACAACACACGCATTCCCGCGGATACGCCCGACTTTGACAACGATTTGGATGTGCTCGAGCTTCTTCCTCTCGACTTTCTGGGGAACCCGCGGAGCGTTGATGATCCGGACACGACCGATTCAGGGAGCGGTGCCGCGCCCATGGCGGATATCGGCGCGATCGAGTACCAACCCGAATCCGTGGCGTGTGTCGCGGATTTCACGGGGGACGGTCAGCTTGACTTCTTTGATGTGTCGGCGTTCCTCACCGCCTATCAGGGCGAGGATTCGCAGGCAGATTTGAACGACGACGGGTTGTTCAACTTCTTTGATGTGAGCGTGTTTCTGTCGGCGTACGGGGCCGGTTGCCCCTAATTGCGACGAGGTGAAGTAGCCACACGCCGCACCTGTATCTCTGAAGGGGGACGGTGCGGTTTTCAGTTGTCGCGGAGGACTTCGCGCATCTGTTCATCGTCGAGGCCGAGTGATTTCATGTGTATGTAGGTCTGATCGACAAGGGCGTCTGCGCCTTCCTGATCGCCGGCGTCTAGCCGGACTTGGATGCGGACCGAGTTTGCGGCCGCGTAGGTGCGGGCGTTTCGCAGGTCCTGAATGTATGGGAATATCTCTTCGATGAGCATGACTGCTCGCTCGTGTTCGCCCAACTCGTAGAGGACCTGGGCGAGGTAAACCTGTGAGGTCACGATCTGTGCGTGGCCTTTGGGCCATTGTTGTTTGCGGAGATCGTTCGCTTGCTCCAGCGATTCTTTGGCGCTCTCGAAGTCCTCGGCGTACTGGTACAGGCGTCCGATTTCGAAGAGTGCGTTGGCGTATTGGATAGATTCTTCGCCGTAGGTGCGGTTGACTGATTTGAGATCGTCGAGCGCGTAGGGGATGCCTTTTTCGGGCTGGCCGAGCGTGCCGTAGGTGCGTGCGAGTGCGCGCCGGATGGACTCGGTGGTGAAGTGGTCGAACCCGTACTTCGGCACGGCCATGTCGTATGCGGTCGTGAGCAGGTCGATGGATTCCTCAGAGGGCGCGAATGTTGACATGGCGTCGCCATAGAACGCCATGGCGTCGATGGTGGCGCTGTGATCGGGTGGGTAGTGGGACTGTGCGACTTCGTAGAGTCTCTTGAGCGTGGGGAGTTGGTCTTTCGGGGTTTGGCTGAAGCGCTGCTGCATGTAGAGGGCGAAGAGTGCATGGTACAGTTCTGCAGGATCAACATCGTCCATCTGGTCGTAGATTTCGATGATGCGTTGTATGTTTTCGATTGAGCCGTCGGAACGCTGCAGGACGCGGAGTCTGCGGGGATCGTTGTCATCGAATAGCTGTGCGGATTCTTGATCCGCGAGCTGTATCTGTTCTTTGGCTCCATTGAGGCCGTGTCCCCAGAGCAGATCGTGGAGATAGATGCGGAGATTGATGACTTCTTCGGAAGGGATCCCGTGGTACTGGATCGCGAAGTCGAGCGCGTCGCGCATGGTCTGCGTGCCCTGCTGCGAGTAGCCGGACTGCGTTTGGAAGCGTCCGATGCCGACCAACATGGGGAGCAGGTGATCGGGGTCGTCTGCGAGACCTGCGCGGGCTCGGTCTGCGATCTCTGCCATAGCGCTTTCTGAGAGGATGGGTGGTGCGCCGCGGGTGTTGTAGTCCGCGGTGAGGATGAGCATTTCGATGAGGAAGTCGCCGATGAAGGCGACGCGGTTGGTGGAGGCCTGGGCGCGGTCTCGTTCGATACTGGCCTCGCGCCACTTGAGCGCGGCGATGCCCATGGCGGCGATCAGGGCGATGCCGAGCACGCCGGCGAGTGAGACGGAGGCGCGGTGACGGCGGACGAACTTGCGAGCGACATAGACGACGCTCGGTGGGGACGCGGAGATGGGGAGCCCGCTGAGATAGCGTCGGAGGTCCTCGCCCATGGCTTGTGCGGATGGGTAGCGGAGATCGGGGTCGTCGGCGCAGGCCTTGAGGACGATGCGGTCGAGGTCGCCGCGGAGTGCTTTGGGGTGGGCGACGGTGCGGTGGGTCTGTTCGCTGGCGATCTTGCTGGGGCGTGTGATTGTTGAGTCTGTCGGGTCTTTGTGCTCTGTGTTCGCGGTGGGGACATCGCCGGCGAGGAGTTCGCAGAGGATAGCGCCGAGGGCGTAGACATCGACGCGTGTGTCGCTGGTCTGGTTGCCGGCGCGTTGTTCGGGGCTCATGTAGCGGGGTGTGCCGAGGCGGACGCTGGCGCGGGTGTGGTGCGAGTTGGGGTCGTCCTCGAGGAGCTTGGCGATGCCGAAGTCGATGACATGTGGTGTGATGGCGTCGGGTGTCTGCTCGACGAGAATGTTGGCTGGCTTGAGGTCGCGGTGGATGACGGCTCGCTGGTGGGCGTGTTGTATGGCGTCGCAGACCTGGGCCATGAGCTGGACGCGTTGGCGAGTGCTGAGCTTCATGGTCTCGCAGGCGCGGTTGAGCGGTTCGGCCTCGATGAGCTGCATGGAGACGAAGGGCTGACCCTGGTCGGTGAGCCCGGCGTCGTAGACACGGGCGATGCAGTCGTGGTCCATGCGGGCGAGGAGGGCGGATTCGGCGCGGAAGCGGGTGATGGCCTCGTCGCTGACGAGCTCGCGCCGGAGGACCTTGACGGCGACGGGGCGGTCGATCGGGGTCTTCTGGCGGGCGCGGTAGACGATGCCGAATCCGCCTTGGCCGATCTCGTCGCTGATTTCGTAGCCCGTGATGGTGGGGGCGGTGCGTGGGAGTTGTTTATCTGGGTTTGTGTTGTGGGTGTCGTCGAGGAGTGCGCCCGATGCCTTCACAAATGCGCTGAGCAGGTCTGAGACTGCGTCACGCAGTTGCGGCTCGGCGTCCGCGAGCAGGCGTATTGCCTTGGCGTCGTCGCCTGATTCGCGGGCTTCGAGGATCTCGCCGAAGAGTGCCTTGACATGCGATCGGTCTGGTGTGGTCATCGGTCAGGCCTCCCCGGGTTCTGACTGATGGTCGAGGATCTGTTGCAGGCGAGCGCGTGCGAACTCCCAGTCGCGTTTGACGGTGCGTGCGGAGAGGCCCAGCATCTCGGCGATCTCCTCGATCTGTCGCCCTGCGAAAAAGCGGAGATGGACGATTGAGGCGGCGCGTTCGTCCTCGCGTTCGAGCATGTCGATCGCTTCGTCGAGTGCGATGAGATCCTCGGGTTTGCTTGATTCTGCGGCGACCTCGAGGTCGAGGCTGATGACGCGTTTTCCGTTCTTCGGTGATCGCTTCGCGGATTTTTTGGATCGAGCGTGATCGATGAGGATGCGCCGCATGGCGACGGACGCGGCCTTAAAGAAGGCGTGGCGGTGGGCGTAACTCATCGTGTGGGTGCTTGAGTCGACGCCGAACATTTTGAGGTACGACTCGTTGACGAGTGCGGTGGCGCCGAGGGTGTGCTCGGGTCGTTCAGATCGCATGTAGGCGGCGGCGATGACCTTGAGCTCGCTGTATACTTCGCTGAAGAGCTGCTTCTGTGCCTCGGCTTGCCCGCAGCGGGCTTCCTCGATGAGGAGTGTGAGATCGCCCGCGCCTCGGTGCGGCGTGCCGCGTGGATCGTTGTGATCATTCTCCGTGCTCATGGTGTAGCCTGCTCGCGTCGAGCGTTTCCCGTGCATATGGGATTGCTCTGCGAGTATACCGGCTTGCATGCGATTGCGCGGCGATTCATATCGCCAGCGGGCGTGCGACTTGCGGGTTTTTATGCTACCTGGCATGGTGGAGACCTCCGATGTGGGGAGTGCGGAAAACGCCGGGTGGACCTTCGTCCACCCGACGCGTTCGGTGCGTCAGCTCGATGTGATCATCGCTCCCTCGCTTCAGCACCCGAGGTCGTAGGCACTCAGGAATGCTGAGACATCGAAGAATGTGAACTGGCCGTCGTTGTTCATGTCCGCGAGGGGGTCCTGCTGGTTGTAGAGATTGATGAACTCGGATGTGTCGAAGAAGTTGGTCTCACCGTCTGCGTTGAGGTCCGCGAAGCAAGTGACGAAGACCTCGACGGTGGTATCCGTGATGGTGACGAACGCGCGCCGGTTGGGGCCGAGCTCCGAGTCGTCGATGGTATCGAACTCGCCCTCGATGCTGGCGGCTTCGAGGATCGTGAGTGTTTCGCCAGCGGGTAGGTCGGTCTCGGGGTAGTTGGTCAGCACGAGGGTGCCATCGAGGATCGCGTGATCCTGCACGGTGAGCTTGTCGGCGACGATTTGGTTCTGCTGCTGCGAGTACCACATCGAGGTATTGAGCGATGCGGTGTCACGCATGGTGAGGGCTTGGACGCTGGCTTTGCAGTCGAAGAAATCGGTGAGGTAGATCCCTCCCGAGGAGGCGAGGGAGACTCCTCCGAGATCGGCTCCGTCTTGGAAGTAGATACCCTTGATCGTTGAAACGATGTCGAGGGTACCCGTGCCGTTGACCTGCGCGCCTTCTACGAACCAGGTGTCCCCGTCAGCTTCGAGGGTACCGTTGATAGTGGTGATGCTGCCGGAACTGAAGGAGATGCGGTCCTCGGCGTTGATTCCGGTGACGCGGAGGAGCGAAACGCCGTTGACGATCATATCGCCGCTGGTGTGAAAATCATTGAGTGCGACGAATCCCGAGTTGAGCTCGAGCGAACCGCGAATGCCGTCGGTATCGCGTACCCACAGGTTGACATCGGCGTTGAGGACCTCACGGATCCCGACGCCGTCGCCGACGAAGATTGATCCGGTGAAGTAGTGATCTCCGCCGTTTGATTGCATGTTCATGATGAGATCGCCGGTCTGGGCGCGGAGGATGCCTGTGCCCGATTCGCCGTCCATTCCGACGAAGCCGAACTGGAGGGTGCCGCCGTCGGCGATGATCTCGGCGTTGTTGATGACATAGCCCTCGATTAAGCCAGTGCCACGAATTATGCCGTCGTTGATGAGATTACGCCCCGTGAGTTCGCCCGAGTCGAGGTTGATCTCCCCGCTGTTTGTCAGGGTGTTCTGCCCGTTGACGGGCTCGAGGTGAAGTGAACCGTCGATGTTGAGACTGCCTTGGAACGGCGTTCCGGGCGCGGCGTCGAGGTGCTCGGCCTCGATCCAGACGGTTGCGTCGTCCTCGATGTTGACGGTGACATAGAGATTCCCGTCGAGGTCGAAGCGCGAGCCGGGGCCCATAACGATGCTCGAGTGGCCGTCCTTAAAGTTGATGGTCCCGTTGTGACCCATGTCGAAGCGGGCGATGGCGTTGTTCCCGTTGGATGTGATATCGATTGAGTGGAAGTTGATCAGCGTGGAGGAGAGCACGAGCGTGGCGTCCGGCCCGATCTCGATCTCGCCGCGGAGTGCGGCCAGGGGCGTGTCGAGCACGCCGTAGCCATTGACATCGATCAGCCCATAGGAATCGATGAACGGTGCTTCGATGCGGGCGGCGCTCAGGGCGCTGCCGCTGCTGAAGTTGAGCTCGGAGCTTGGCCCCGCGATGAACCCGTGATCGCTGATGAAACGCACAGTTCCGTCGTAGCCAGAGAGGTTGATGTGCCCGCCGAGCGATCCGGTGTAGGGAAGCTCATTGTGGATTGTCTTCCCTTCCCAGACAGTGATGCTTGAGACCGGGTCTGTCCAATCGAGCTTCGATGTGCTCGAGTCGGTGCGGGTGATCCGGAGCGTATCGTGCGGGCCGAGCCCGTCCCTGATCCAAAGGACGCCCTCGTTGAGCACGAGGTTGCCGGTGGTGCTGTTCATCTCGATGGTGCCTGCACCGAGCACGCCGCCGTCGTGGATGTGGAGCGCTTCATCAAACTGAGCGAGCCCACCGTACATGACGAATAGCCCGTCGTTGTCCAGTGTGAGTGTGTCGGTATCGAAATCTCGCAGTGCGGGCGTCTCGGAGATGCTGATCAAACTGCCGATGCCGGAGATGATCGTGTCGGCGTTGACAAAGATTGAGTTGCCCGCGGTATTGAGATCTGCACCATTGATGACATTGAGCGTGCCGATGGCAAGGTTCTGGCCGAGGGTTGCGGAGGTGGTGTTTCCGCTGATGGTGGCGGTGTCGAGGATGGAGTCGGGGTATTGCCCGGCTGGCCCGTTCCACATGGCGGGGTTTTCCCACATGCCGGAGTTGGCGAACCAGGTGAAGATGTCGGCGTGTGCGGTGGCGGAGCCGGCGGCGATGACGCAGGCCCACAGGGTCTTGTTGCGTGGGAGCATGGGGTTTGCCTCTCTGTATGGGTTTCCATTTGTCGGGGTGCGAGCGTGCTGGGGCCCGCGTCCATCAGACAAAGCGGAAAGAGCAGCGGAGAGGGGACACGCGTTGGGCAGAAAATCGAGAAACTGGGCCTGAGAGGGATTCAAGGCGGTTTTGCGGTTCACCATATAAACAAACGCGGCCCGAAAGGATTGTGGGCCGCGTTTGGCACAAGACGGTTTGCTCCATGAGCACGCCGCCTACGCGATGTGTGACTGGCTGTGTGTTTTCAGCGGGTTCTTGATCGGCGCTTCATGGAGCATGCGCCGGCCATGCAGAGGAGCAAGCTGCTTGTGGGTGTTGGGACGGCGGGCCCGGTCAGTGCGCCGATACCGAATCCGGAACCGGCCTCTGCACCGAGGGAGCCAATGAGTTGTTGCTGGCCTGTATAAAGGTCGATGCTGTAGAGACTGTTGTCGCCGTTGGATCCTGAAACGGTGCCCGCGGTCACGAAGTACCCGACTCCGTTATCGATCGCCAGCCCGCCGACTGCTCCCGGGTTGGTGGAACTCAGTGAGGTGATGGTGGTCATTTCTCCGCTCAGTGGGTCGATGCTGACGAGTTCGTTTGCGATTGCGTCGATGCCGACCAGCACGCCGTCGTTGCGGAACTGGAGTCCGTTGAGATCGAGCGAGGATCGTGAGAGTGTGATGCTCTGCATCATGGATCCGGTATCGGGATCGATCTGGAATATTGCTCTTCCCCCGCCGGCAAGGCGTGTGCCAGCGAAGAGCTCGCCAATGTCATTGACGGCCAGCCCGCCCTCTGAGGTGAAGCCGGCGCCGAGATTGCCGACTGTCTCAAGCTCCCAGCTTTGCTCGTTGAGTACTGAGAGCTTGCCGACGATGCCGTCGGTGATTGCCATGATTCGTCCGCTTGTGTCCCGGTCGATACCCATGATGCCGGTGCTTGTCTGGCCGATTCGTGTGGATTGGGCGGTTGAGGTATCGATCGAGAACACATCGCCGGTTGAATAGTTCACGCCGATCAGGTCGGCGTTGGCGAGGGTTGTGATGAGCCCCATCGCGATCAGCTGCATGGCGGTTGTTTTCGTTGGCATGGTTCGGTTTTCCTTTCCTGGAACGGTACAGATGGTTCCTCGCTGGGTTTGACCCGTGTGGGCTGTCCTTGGTTACACACTCGCTCATGGATTTCTGGTTGTTGATGAGATGTAACCATCCCGCATCGGCTCGGGTCGATTGTGCGGAGGTGCAACGAAAGAGATGCAGTTCGAGACACAATCGCTCATCGCTTCCGTGGCGCTTGGCGCATGCTGGCTGCTCGAGTCGGTGTTGCCGGGGGTGCATGCCTCGCGTGTCGGCGCGGCTCGGTGTCGGCATCTCGCGTTGGGGGCTTTGAACGGGATACCCGGGCTCGCGATTGTGGCTTGTCTTGTGTTCTGCGAATCGGGTGCTCGTGATTTCGGTGCTGGGGTGATTCGTGCAGCTTCGATGCCAGCATGGTGCATTGGGATAGTGGCATTTCTTCTGCTTGATCTTTGCCAATATGCGGGGCATGTTCTGATGCACAAGGTGCCGTTGCTATGGCGACTGCATGCGGTGCATCACCATGCGGAGCAGGTCGAGAGCACGACGGCGTTCAGGTTTCACACGATCGAGATCGTGCTCCAGGGCGTGATGCTGTTCCCGCTTGTCGTGCTTTTGGGCGTGCGTGTGCACGAAATTGCGATCTATAACGCGATCCTGCTTCCGGCGAGCTTGTTTCATCATGCGAATATGCGGATCCCGAAGCGTCTGGAGGATGCGATGGGATTGGTTGTGGTGACGCCCGGGTTGCATCGATTGCATCATGCCCGATGGCAGCCGCTGACAGACAGCAACTACAGCGCGGTATTGTCGATCTGGGATCGGCTCTTTGGCACGCTTTCTCGCCATCCGAGCGCCGAGACGGTCCCGGTTGGCCTGGACGGGTACACGCCTGAGCACACCGAAACGGTGCGGGGCATGCTGATGACGCCGTTCACGGATGCGCGAGCCGGGCTTGGGTCACCCCCCGGTTCCTGGGTAAGCCAAGACAAGTTTTTGGAAGGTGATGTAACGGGTGGTGACGGGGCGGGGTCAAAGACATCGAAAGGAATCAAAAACATGAATACGAACGAGCATCTGAACAATCTCTATATCCCGCTTCGGCTGTGCTATGGGCTGGTGCCCGTTGTAGCTGGGGCGGACAAGTTCACCAATCTGCTCACCGACTGGTCGCAGTATCTCCCTGAAGCGTTGTCCGGCATGCTGCCGTTCGAGGCGGGGGTGTTCATGATGATCGTTGGGGTGATCGAGATCGTCGCGGGTTTGGCCGTGCTGACGAAGTTTACTCGATTGGGTGGTTATGTCGTGATGGCTTGGCTGCTTCTGATCGCGGTCAATGTGGCGGTTGCGGGGTATCTCGACATCGCGGTTCGTGATATCGTGATGGCGCTGGGTGCGTACACCTTGGCGGGGTTGGCCGCGTATCGGGGGGAGCAGTTGCTACCTGGTTCGGGTGAGCATGATCGACATGCATCGACAATCGCGTCGTAGGATCGGCGGGTATACACAGCAGTCAGGGGAGCGTCATGCGCTTTCAGTCAGAGAAACTTGAGCAGCTCGCGCCGTTGAGTGATGATGAGGTCGTGGGCCGCGTCCTCGCGGGTGATACGGGTGCGTTTGAGCTGCTGATGCGCCGTCACAATCAGCGATTGTTTCGCACGGCGCGTTCCGTGCTTTCGAATGACACCGACGCGATGGACGCGTTGCAGGAGGCATACATTCGTGTGTACAAAGGGCTGTCTGCGTTCGAGAAGCGGTCGACTCTTGCGACTTGGATGACACGGATTGTGTTCAACGAGTCGATCCGCTTTCGATCGCGGAGGGCGAGGGTTTCGAGGCGTGAGCGCCTTGGTGTGCAGCAGGCTGCTGCTGAATCTCAAACGCAACTCCCGGAGTCGGGTATGGATGGGACGGAGAGGATGCAGCGATTTGACGAGGCGATGGACGCGTTGACAGAGAATGAGCGGGGCGTGGTTATGTTGAGGGTTATTCATGGCCTGAGTACGCGAGAGACCGCGCTGAGCCTCGGGCTGAGCGAGAGCAATGTCAAGGTCTCTCTATTCCGGGCCAAGCCGAAGTTGGCTGCGGTGCTCGGCGGGGATGGGGTGGGCTCGGTCCGGCAGTCACTGACTTTCGATGGCGAGCGGTGCGATCGTCTGGTGCGGTCGGTGTTCATCGGGATCGAACAAGTTCACGAGGCCTGAGGTCGGCTTGATTCCTTACGCCGGGGCATGCCGATTGACTCAACAGACTCGGGGTCTCTAGGCGGGATTCAAGTGCATGCGGATGTCCGCGCATTCGTAGGCGGTTTGTTGCCCGACTGTCTATTCAAGACATCGTTATGCTGAATAAGTGAGTTGGCAGGTGAGTAGTCGCATTCGCCGAGGAAGCCGGCTTTGGCTGATTTGCAGGGCGTAGTGGGCGGTGCGGAAGTGGTGTGAGATGAAAAATTTCTCATTCGAAAATGCGCGTCCTGCAGGAGACTTCTTGAGGTTTTTGTCGCTAAAGTTTGCGCGTGAGAATACTTGTAATCGAAGACAACCCGAAGATGGCCCAGGCAATCCAGAAGGGCCTGCAGGCGAACGGCTACGCCGTCGATGTGTCGCATAGCGGGTTCGAGGGGGAAGAGAAGGCGGTTCTTGAACCGTACGACTTGATCATCCTCGATCTGATGCTTCCTGATCGCGACGGTGTGGATGTGTGCCGCAATCTTCGGCGTCGATGTGTAGAGACACCGGTGATCATGCTGACCGCGCTTTCGGGCACGGACGACAAGGTGGCTGGGCTGGACGCTGGTGCCGACGATTATCTGACAAAGCCATTCGAGTTCGAGGAGTTGCTCGCTCGTGTTCGCGCGATGCTTCGTCGCGGTGAGGCGAGCGAGGGGCGAGTGCTCGAGTGTGATGATCTCAAGCTGGATCTGTACACGCGCATGGCGACGCGCGGTGAGCAGGAGTTCGAGCTCTCGAACAAGGAGTTCGGATTGCTTGAGTATCTCATGCGGAATCCGAATCGGGTATTGTCACGGACGCAGATTACGGAGAAGGTCTGGGACATGAACTATGAACCCGGAAGCAATGTGATCGATGTGTACATCTCGTCGCTGAGAAAGAAGATTGATCGCGGTTATGAGCGCGAGCTCATCCACACGATCAAGGGGGCGGGGTATCGGTTCGGGATCATGGACTGACCCGTGCTCAGGGGTTTGCTCATCCAGAATCCCGGGAACCACCACTTCTCGATGCGGCTGCGGCTTACGCTGTGGATCACACTCATTGTCACGATTGTGCTTTGGGTGAAGTCTTCGATTTTCTGGTTGTATCTGGAACGATCAACGGCGCAGCTTGAGTTGCGTACGCACACTCAGATGTCCAAAACGCTCGCGAGTCAGATCTCGTTGTTGCTGCCTGATGTGACCGGGCAGGAGCTTGATGATCTGAAGGAACAGGCGCTGAGATCGATCTACTTTGAATCGGTGTATCTCGATGTGTATCGCGTGAACGGTGAATCACTGATTCCGGGGCGGCGTTCGCTTTTGTCAACAGATGAAGAGGCGTTCCGTGAATCGCTCGAGACCATCGAGCCGGTGTCGATCGAAAACCAAGAGATCATCTCGCGGATAAACGAGGAGTTGACGGATATCAACATCCGTTACGCTCAGCTGGAGCAGGTTCTGGGCCGGGACGGGGCTCCGTATGTGATGCTGTTCGCGAGCGCGAACAGGTATTCATCGAATCAGTTTGCGATTGCTCGGGGCGTGCTTCGTGCGGCGTTGATGATCTCGCCGCTCGTCGGCTTTGTTTCTGGGTGGTTTATCTCGGGGATCGCGGTTGCACCGATCAGCCGGGCGCAGGAACTGATTCAGAAGATGGGTCCTGAGAACCTTCGGGGCGATGTCGATTACCGTACGAACACTTCGGAGGTGGATGAGCTTGCGCACGAGGTTGAGGCCGCGCGTGCACGCATTCGTGCGGCGTTCGAGTCGCAGGAGCGATTTCTGGCGAATGTTTCGCATGAGATCAAGACACCGATCGCCGTGATGCTCGTTGAATCACAGACACTCAACACGGATGGGCTCCCGGAAGATGTCGACTACTTTGTTGAATCCGTGCAGGATGAGATGAAGCGGCTCGGGAATCTGGTTGAAAGTTTTCTGACGCTAACCCGTCTGGAGGATGGCCAGGATCGCTCGCAGGGTAAACAGGAATCGGTCAACGAGCTCGCGATGGAATCGGTGGAGCACTGCACCCCCATGGCGCGTCAGCAGGGTGTGCGGCTCAAGCTGACGCTACTCGACGATGAATCAACGATGGATGTTTCTGTTCTCGGTGTCGCCGAGCTGCTCGTGACGATGCTGGATAACCTCATCCGGAACGCTATCCGATTCTCCAAGACTGGTGATGAGATCGATATCTCACTCGCGTGTGGTGAATCAATGGTCGATCTCATCGTTCGGGATCATGGGCCCGGTATTCCTGAGGATCGGATCGACAAGATCTTTGATCGGTTCTCACAAGGCGGGAACGAACGCGAGGGACGCGGGCACGGGCTTGGTTTGACGATTGCTCAGGGCATCGCGGAACTGCACCGAGGAACGATTTCGGTTCGGAATATGAATCCCGGGTGTGAGTTCCGGGTATCGTTGCCGATCTCGGCTAGGTGAATTGTCCTAAGTTCCCGTTTTTAAATCGTTTACGGGGCACTCTAAAGACATTTTCATGTGCTGTTTAACTTCGCGTCATGTGGCAAGCCAATCCTGTTCATAGGAACGGTTTAGTACTCAATGCGAATGTATGCACTCATTGTCTTCTGTATCATCGTCACGCTTCTTAGCGGGGTGTCTCTTTTCTGGTCTGTGACCAGTCATCAGGGCGAGCTGTGGCTTCACGGCATTTTTCTGATCGCGCTGACGACGGCGCTGCTGGCAATGCTCTCTCTCATCCGTAAGTTCGCTGGCCACTCAATTTCTTCCTCGATCAATATCCATCATCTTGAGGATCAAGTACAGGTTGAGGATCCAGAGCAGGGTCATGAGGATAACGAGCAGAGCGGCGATGAAGAGCGAAAAGCTGGCTGAGCCACCGCTCGCCTGCTGAGTCTTAAAACCAAAATGATTTCAGTTTCATCTTCTCGTCACCGGGTGTTCAGCCTCGGGTGCGAATGTATGTGTGTGTGAGCGAGAGGACCTGAACTCGCACGAAGGTTGATGGACGGTCCATTCGAAGGAAAGGTAACACCAATGACACGCAAGGCAAAGACAACACGCAAGGCACTCGCTGCGACTGCGATCATGACTTCTACGCTCGCGCTGGCAATCTCCGCGGGTACGGCTGCGGCGTACGCAGGCCCAGACCACGAAAAGCGCACAAACACCCACACGAAGAATACTCAAGACAAGAGCGTCAATATGGACGCGCGTCTGCTCCACTTTGCTCGCTCCGACGAGTTGATGGGGTCCGATCTGCACAACACGGCGTCAGAATCGATCGGCTCTGTCAGCGACTTCATCGTTGATCGTGGTTCGGGAAATATCGAGTTTGCGATCGTGAAGAGCGGCGACATCCTCGGCTTCGGGGGCAAGAGCATCGCGGTACCGTACCACAAGCTCCGCTACCAGCCAACGGTCTCCGGGTTCAGCACGAACATGACCGAAGAGCAGCTCGAGCGTCAGACAGAGTTCATTCCTGAGAACTGGGAAGACTTGGACAACTCGAACTGGTTGGATCGTGTCAGCGGCTGGATGGACGATGACGACATTGATCACGACGACGACTCGATCCGTGAGGCTGTCAGGCGTGGGGATCGTGAAGAAATCGAAGGGCGCGTGACACGCGTGCTCCGCAAGACCTACAAGGGCGATGAGCATGTGTTCGTGATCGTCCAGGACGATTCCGGCGAGCAGCACAACCTGATTCTGGGTCCCTCGTGGTATGTGATGGGGTCGGAGAACCCGATCAACCGTGACGATGAGGTCGAGTTCAGTGTCGTGGAGTATGACACCTACTACATCGTTGCCGATGGACGGGTGAACAACGAATCAGTAACCTACCGCGACAACGAGGGGCGTGCATCGTGGGAATCGCGGAACTCCCGAACACCCGCACGATACATTCTTCTTTCTGAGCTCGAGGGCATGAATGCCGAGGTCGCTGGCACCACGGTCGGGGAGGTTCAGACCACGCTCGTCGAGGGTGGCTCGGGTCAGGTGGCGATGATCGCGCTCGATCCGAACGAGAACTTCTTTGGGTTGGGTGATGAGTTGTCACTTGTGCCATGGGGAGCGATCTCGCTGCCGCGTGGTTCAGCCATGATGATCAACTCGAACGAGGCGGAGCTCGAGAGAGCGCTCAAGATGCCCGATGATGTGAGCACACTGCGTACGCCTTCATCGGTGTCGCACGCGTACAAGAACTTCCATCTGGAAATGCCCAGTTTCGAAGCGCGTGATAACAGTGTCAAGAACTCCTATGACAACCGCGATCGTGATTCGAAGCGATTCGGGAATGCCTGGGGAGCCGACTCGGATCTGATGGAAGCGCTTCGCGAAGGCGAGGATGTCATGATCCGTGGGAAGTTCAACGGATTCTCGAATGGCCGCGTGGTTGATGGTGCGCCCGAGGCGCGGTTCATGACCGTGAACACCAGCGACGGAACGCAGCGACTGATCGTCGCGCCGGGCTGGTTCGCGGATCGCCAGAACTTGCGTTTCGATAAGGGTGAGACGCTGACGATTGAAGCGAAGCGTGCGGAGTTCAACGGTCGCGAGTGGATCACGATTATCAGCATCGAGAACGATGATGATGAGTGGACCCTCTGGGACAATGACACCCCAGCGTGGACAAACTAATACGGATCTACATATTCCCCCGCCGCGTGCTAACGCGCGTGGCGCGGGCTTTGCAGGACGCTTAACGAGCGCATGAAAGGAGTTTGGCCATGCCTACGAATGATCTACAAACCGACAAGAGTGAAAAAACACACGATCGCGAGCCGCATGTATATGCATCTCGTTCTGAAGATCACGATGAGACCGGTTCGCGACTGGTGGGGGATCGTGTGGTCCCAGGTGATTCGCCCGAAGGGCGGGCGGCCATGCCTGAGCTCAAGCCCAAAGGCTTGATGATCCTCATGGTGTCCGTGCTCTTCATGATCATCATCGCATCCATCATTGTGGCGGCGGTCTGGAGTGTGCCGGCTGGCATGCTGGTGCTCGTATTCGGTACGGGGCTTGCTTTCCTCGGGAATCCGGCGATCTGGGCGACCACGATGCGCACCCAGGAGCGCCGCGAAGGACACGCGAGCTGAACATAGTTTTCGCGGGGACAAGGATCGACTCCCCGATGAACCCAAAGCTTGATCCAGAGTGCACAGACAAGGAGTATAACGATGTCACTGATGACTACAGATGAAAAAGCAAACACCACAACGAGTTCAGAGTCGAACGATCTGCGAGAAGGATTCTCGGAAGTCAAGCAGGACGCGCAGCATGTGAAGGAAGACCTCGAAGCGCTGAAGCAGGACGCCACGCAGCTCACTTCGCACGCGACAGCTCAGGCGATCGAGGCGGTCAAAACCGGGGCAAAGACAGCCGCGGATGTGGCGTCAACGACCGGCGATCGCATGAAGCAGGCTCACTCCACGATGACTGAGCAGGTCCGTGCACGCCCGACGGCTTCCGTGCTGATCGCTCTCGGTGCCGGTGTCATGATCGGTCGCGTTCTCGCAGCAACCAGGCGCTAATCATGTTGTTGTTCCGTGCGAAAGAACTGCTTGAGGGCAGCAGCGAGCTACTCAAGGCTGAAGCGGAGCTGGCGGGCACGCGTCTCAGACGCGTGCTTGTCCGCTCGCTCGTTGGTGTCGTGCTCTTTTTGTTTGTGCTGATCGGATTGCTGTTCCTTGTTGCTGGCACAACGATGCTGCTCGCACACGAGGTTGGGTACCCGATCTCATTGCTGGTGCATGGTGGGACACTCGTCGCAATTACGATTTGTGTATGGGCATGGCACGCTCGCGCGGATCCGGGTGAGGGGATCGAGTCTGCGATCACGGAGGATGTCAAGGAGGACGAAGCGATGACTGAGAAGGAAGATGCTAAAGAGCGCATGTCAGACGCGATCGATGAGGATGAGCACACTGAGAAGTCGAATCCATTGCCGGGTGTCGACAAGATCAAGGACGAGGCCCTCGAATACGCGATGCGTAACCCCGCGGTCGTGGCTGGTGCGGCGATGCTGGTCGTCTCTGCGATTGGTCCAGGGCGTTCACTGCGGTTGCTCGCTCGAGGCGTAACCGCGGCGAGTCTGATGAAGTCTGCGATCGGCAACTTCACAGACTCTGATGGTCAGGATTCAGAGAAGGATGACACTTCCCGGCCAGCTGGCCCACCTGTTCGGCACCCCGCACACGCGAGCGGTACCAGCGGCAATGGTGCGACGCATTCCCGGATGGGATAAGACGCACACGAATCATCTACAACACATGCATCACGAGGCAGCAGCGTGCTGAGACGGACGGAGCCGCGTACCAAGAGGGAGGTATGCGGCTTCGTTCATGTGGGTTGAAGCTTCTGCCTGTGGTTCAGGTTGGTGGAATCGTGCGCTTGGGGAGTTCCAGGTCAGCGAGCAGTGGGAGATGATCAGATCCGATGTTCTCGATTCGACGGATGTCGATCAGCTTGAATGTATCCGACACAAGCACATGATCGATCGGGTAGCGGAGGAAGGGGTATGAAGCGGGGAAAGTGTTGAACATTCCGCGCCCGATCCGCGGATCGAGAAGCCCGCTGACTTCCTTGGCCTGCATGGTGGTCCATGACCACCCCACATCGTTAAAGTCGCCCGCGAGAATCCAGTGTTGATTCTGTCGATCTCCGATGTGCGATGCGATGAGATCGAGCTCTATATCTCGCTTCTTGCTTGAGTGACGACCTTCGCCGTCACGCTTTGGGAGTCCGGGCGGCGCTGGATGGGTGATGATGAGTCGTACGCATTCATAATCAGGAATGCAGAACTGCAGCCAGATCGAGGGCCGGTCCTTATCGACGAGATACTTGATCTCACTTGCTTCGATCGGTATTCGCGAGAGCACGGCGACGCCCCGTCCCTTCTCACGCAGTTCTTTCACGATGTGTGGATATTCGGATCGGTGTGCTTCGATCAGTTCATCCCAGAGTGCATCCGTTTCCACGAGTGCAAGGATGTCGGGGGATTCCCCGATGAGTATGTCCATTGCCCGCGGGGGATCCTCGTTCTCGAAATCAACATTTGCCGTGATCAGGCGGAGCGCGCTTTTCTGTTCGCGATGAGACCCTGGTGCGATTTGTGACTTCGGAACGGTCACGGTGCGCAGTGGTGTGAACTGGACCGCCCAGAGCGCCTGCATCAGGACTGTGACTGAAATTATGACGGTGAAGATCCAGAAGAGAACGCCGGTTGCAGGCTTCAGTGGGAATCCGGTGAATACTGCAGCGAAGAGTACCGCGATCAGCAGGATTCCTACTCCCAGAACCTGTGCCCGTGGGAAGTCGCACACGCGAAGGATCCAGAATCTTCCGGGCAGGTGTGAGAAGAGCGTGATGATTGTGACGCTCATGGCGAGCAGGCACCATGTCGTGATGAGTAGCGTTTTCATGCGTGGATCTCCAAGACGCGGAGTGTATCAGGTCTGGTAATTTTCGGAGAGGGCTCTTGGGCATGGGCGCAAAAAGATGACGGAGAGCCACAAGGCCTACTCCGTCATCCAGGGGACGAACGAGTTGTTCATGCCATCATGCCCGGGCATCTCGCATGTCGCGGATCTGGTCATGGCGGGCCTTCACACCGGCGTACTGCTCCTGGAGCACATCGTTCACGGCGCTGCCAGCGGTTTCCTTGAGCGTGTCCTCATAGCGGTGCTTGATCGCGTCTTCTCCGCGTTCTGCTTCGGCGAGCAATGCGTGCTCGTCGCCCGACTGGACGGTCCCGCGGATGTTCACCCACCAACGGTGAACAGTGCCCTTGATTGTGCCGGAGTCATTGGGTTCTTCGCCATTGATCTCGACAAGCGACTTGAGCTGGCCGGCGTACTGTTCGCGCTCCACCGCGCACTGCCTGAACAGATTGGCGATGTCGTTGTTGTCGATTTTTTCGGCGGCATCGTTGAAGCCTTTGGAGCTGTCGATATTGATCTCGATCAGGTCCTGGATGCCCTTAATAGTTTCGTCTCGTAGTGTGCTAACAGATTCCATTGGATTGACTCCTTTGTGTTGTATTGTTGTGGAAGCGGGTGCGGGGCGGATTTGACTTATCCGTCCGCAGCATCTTCCACTTCGTCTGCGGCATCTTCGAAGCTGTCTCCGACTTCGTCGGCGGCGTCGTCGATTGATTCTCCGACTTCTTCCATGGGCTCATCGTTGTCGTCGCAACCGGCGAGGAAGAGTGCCGGTGCTGCGGCGAGCGAGAGCGTCCCGATGACCGCGATAGCGCGCTTTGTGGATTTGGAACTCATGATTCAACTCCTTCTGTGTATATGTCTTCTCAAGTCTCAGCGGATTCGGGCATCACACCTTGGCGGGTGAGCCCTTGCCACGCACGAGTCCCGCGATGAGCGAAAGCAGGAAAAGGACAACGAAGACGAAGAAGAGAACCTTCGCGATTGTTGCGGCCCCGGCTGCGATGCCACCAAAGCCGAAGATTGCAGCGATGATTGCGATGATGAAGAATGTAAGTGCCCAACCAAGCATGACGAGTTTCCTTTCTGAACGGTTCCCCGTTCACAGTGTTTTGTGGGCAACGCTTCACGAGCGCTGCGTTGTGTTCATGTGTATATTCGGTGACGCGTTTGAACTCCGAATGACGCTCAGATGAATCCGGGCTCATTCTTCGGTTCATATTCGTTTAGTCTTTCGCGTCATTGGCGGTATCCGAGATCGCATCGCCTGCGGCTTCGATGTCGTCGCCGGCGCCTTCAACGGTGTTGCATCCTGTCAATGCAAGCGCACTGCCCGCGAACAGGATGGCGATCGCTTGCCCGACGGTGACCCGAATGTTCTTGATGGTTTCCATGGTGTGTACCCCTTTCAAAGGTTTCTGCGAGGGGGGCATTCCCCTTGCGTTGTACACATATTGGCGATCGAGTTTGGGATTCCGCTGAAGCGTGGATGAATTCGGGTTCATTCTGCAGGTGTCCGGAGTTTCTGGCGTATGAGAGCCCTTACTGAGCGAGAATCGCCTACAGCCTCACACATGGAGTGCTCGTCGGGGAAAAGCGCAATCGTTTGAGAAGCGAGCGGACGCCCTTTGCGCTTCCAAACCCGGAACCTGAGAGGAAAAAGAATCATCAGTGTCGCGGAATTCTCTTTGGGGCAAAATGGTTAGTGGTTACTATGCAATGGTCATGGACCAGAAACTCACCGATTTCGTGGACCACGCGAGGGAAAAGGGCTTTGACCTCGCGACGATTCGCCAGTTGCTGCTCTCGAACGGCTGGCGAGATCGTGACATCGCCGAGGCGTTCAGTTCCCGAGAACTGGAGTTGCCCGTTCCTGTGCCTTCGTATCCTGGAGTTCAACGCACACGGGGGCAGCGTCGAGCGGTGTCACCCTGGCCAAGGCGGGCACGCGAGGCGTTTTTGCATCTTCTGGCGTTCGGGGCACTCTTTACATGGGTGACCGCACTTCTTCTGCTGCTCACCACGGCCATCGACTTCGCGTTGCCAGATCCCGCATGGCGGTTGAGTCAGGCGAGGCTTGATGTGATTCGTTCGAATATGCGTGGGCAGATCGCGACGCTGATTGTTGCGTTCCCCTTCTTCCTCTTCCTCTGGCACTTCCTTTTGCGCGAGGCGCATGCCGGGCGTGGTGCCATTCGTCGTTGGCTCGCATACCTGACGCTCTTTGTCGGGACCATTACTTTGGCCGGTGACTTGATGACGCTTATCTACTTGCTGCTCGAAGGACAGATGACGATTGGGATCCTCCTTAAGGGGGGTGTGCTGTTCCTCATCACCGGTGGGATCGTTCTGTATCTGTCGCTCACGCTACGAAGCGAAAGCGAGGCCTGCAGATGACAAGCCGCATGCACATCGTCTTCTCCACGACCTCCGCCCTGGTGGTCATCGGAGCCATCATCTGGGGGGTAGTTCTGGTTGGCACGCCTCGGGTGGTCCGCTTGCAGCGATTCGATGATCAGCGGCTAGAGGATCTTCAAGCCATTTTTCGGGAGGTGCAGTCGCTGTGCCACGACCGGGATATCAAGGATCGCCTCAAACGCCCCCTGCCGTCGTCACTCGATGAGGTGGCAATGCTGGCGCGTGTCGAGCGGATCAGCCTTCATGACCCGGAAACGGGTGAACGCTACGAGTACATCGTTACGAGCCCAACAACTTATGAGTTGTGTGCGACTTTCACACACCGGCGAGTTTCTGACGAGCAGGTGTTCTGGAATCATCCGCCCGGCCAGCAGTGTTTTCGTATCGATGCACTCGATCCGCCCTGATGATTACGACAAGGAGCTGAAGAATGAAAGCCTCTGCGAATCTGATCTGGTACACGGCGTGCGCTCTGCTGACGATCGTCTCAGCTGGATGCCAAACGGTTCATGTAACCACAACGCGAGAAGTGAACCGTTCGGTTGAGACGACTTGGGAGGTGTTCGCGGATGCGGACAATCTCGGGAGTTGGATGCACGCTGGATGGGACCGTGGGGTCATGGACTGGGCGGATGTTGATGAGAGTGCGATCGGTGTTCCAAGAATGGTCAGGTTTGTCGATGAGGGCGAGCAGATGGAGCTCACGCAGACCATTCTCACGGTCAAACCTCATGAGGAGTTTCGGTATACATTCGATCATGAATGGGCGGACACAGACTTCCACTTTTACTTTGAGCCGAACGGGCCAAACAAGAGCACGATCCGGTGGGAGTTTGTCGCCTCTCCGAAGGGGTGGCACGGTGTGTGGATGAACCTGGCTCGCGGGGCAATCAAAGCACGCTTCAACAGTCATCTGAACAAGCTTCAGGCGCTGGTAGAAAACCAACCGCAGCGGTATCCGTGACGCTGCTGGGGGAGGATGAATCTCAGCTTGAGGGGATACAGAATCGCCTCAGCACGGACTCGTGTGTGTGTGCAGCCTTCGGTCATATCGACTTCAGGGTTGGATGATCCGGGACATATTCGCTATGGGCACCCCTGCGTGTATGCAGAGATGAATGCGCTGATATCGAAGAAGTTGTAAACAGAGTCGCCGTTGAAATCGCCATCCGGCGCACCCGATTGGAACGCCCCGATGAACGCGCTGACATCAAAGAAGTCGAGCACGCCGTCGGCGTTCATGTCTGGGGCACAGGTGTTTGCGGATGAGATGGTGGCAGGATCGACGAATGGGAACTTGACATACTCGATGAGTGCTTCGCGCTCTGTCGCGTTCATTGCGAGCACGGCGTCTCGTGATGCGGCGCCTTCGCCGCCATGCCATAGGATGGCTTCCATCAGCGAGCGGGCGCGTCCGTCATGAAGGTAGTTCGGTTGAGCGGGGTTGCCGTTGGGATCAAACGGGTCGTCCGGGGTACCGAGAACATGCCCGACATACCCTATCCCCCAGAGCGGGGGGGTACGCCACTCGCGTCCGCTTGCCCCAAACTCAGGACGATCGTCCGCGAGTTCCTCACCCATGTCGTGGAGCAGCAGATCGGTAAACGGCTGGATGATTTGGTCTCGATACGGTGCGAAGGCGGCATCGGACGCGGTGCGCATAAGTGGGCGGTGGCATGCGATGCATCCGGCGTTTTCGAAAAGCAGCTTCCCTTGTTGAGCGACCGGATCGAGATGGTTCTCTCTGGGTGGCACGGCCAACCCTCGGAGATAGGCGACGATAGAGTCGATGGTGTCGGGGGCGACTTCATTCGGTCCGTCCCCAATGAGCTCCGTCGACATGCCCATGTCATGGGCGAAGGCCGACTCGGCTTGCTGACGCAGGTTGGGTTGTGAGGCTTTCCAGCCGAAACGGCCCAGCACATGATCGCCAGTTGCCTGATCAGTCACGATATTGGCTTTGCCTGAGATGCCGTCGCCGTCGGTGTCATGCTCGTCTTCCCAAGCCAGAATCTCGGTATCTTCGACAGCTTCGAGCAATCCGAGACCGATGAGCATCGGAGCGACCCGCACCGAAACCTCAGCCACCCCGTCGTATGCGTCACCAGCGGGGTCTGCCGCGGGTTGCCCCGGGATGTTGGTACCGATTTGGCCATAGAGCAGATCGGTGAACTCGAATCGTGGTTTTCGAAGTTCGTAGGTCGTGCCGTCGTCAAAGGTGCTGGTCACGATCTCCCATACGATCGAAGCGCTGGCTTCGGGCGTGGCGCCTGGCGTGGCTTGGGTATCGAGTTGGTCGCCGTACAGCGGGTGTGGCTGGGGTGCGTCTCCGGGTTGGCCGGGAATACTCACGCGGATGGCATAATCCTCGATCGAGTCGATGTTGGATTCGGGTGCCATCCCTCGCCCGTCGAGCATATGGCACTCGATGCATGAGTTGTTTGTGTAGAGCGGGCCGAGTAGGTCCGGCTCATAAACGGGGCTCGGGCCCATGTTAAAGTTGACGGGACCGCCGTTGCAGTCAAACGCGGTGGGGGGGTTGAAGAGCAGGCCATCGTCCCAGCGCGTCTCAAAGATCACCTTCCCGTCCATGAACGAGAGCAGGCCCTCTGGTGGCAGGTTCAGGGCGTGCTGGTTGAACGCGAACTGCTTGACCGTGACGACCGGGATGGAGGCATCGCCCGCGGCGTACGCGAGCGGGTGCTGCGACTCACGCTGAAGCCGTCCATCGCCCATGTAGTAATAGATGAACTCGGTGTAATAGGTCTGCGAAGCGAGGAGGGTGAACTCGACATCGACCCGCTGGCCGTGCACGAGATTATCGATTGAAGAGGTGAATGTGCCGTTGCCGCCGTCCATGCGTTTGCTGATCGCCGATATGTTCCGATCACACAAACCCACTTCCCCTGATTGGTTGTACCATTTGATATCGACGGCGTTGACAGGGACCTCTGGGGAGGTCGTCAGCTCGAAATCGAGGCGGTCACCATGGTCGATGATTTTGAGATCGAACGATCTTCCGACATCATACCCTGCAGGATAATGATCGAATCGCCATTCGTTCTCATGCCTGTCTCTGAACCGGATTCCTGTGATGGTTTCGATTGGGTCTTGCGGTAGTTGTGGTGCGGCCTCGCCAGCGGTGCGTTGGAACCAGGCCGTATCGACTGGTTCAATTCCGACGGTTTTCACGAATGAGTATGAGACACTGTCTCCTTCGGTCACCCCTGGCAGTTCGCGTCCCCAGATGTTGTTCCCCAGATCGGACATCGATTCTGTCTGCATTGGTCCATCGTCGATCCGATAGCGCACATCGATGCCGGTGACACCGGGAAGTGGTGCAACGACTCCACCGGTCTCGATGAGGACTTCCCATATCCCATTTGTTTCGACAAGATCGTGGCGGAATGCGCGAGCGTGAGGGAGTCCGCCTTGGCCGAAGCCACCACTACCGCCGCCGCCACCGCCTCCGCCATCACCGCCGTCTTCGGAGTTGAATAGTGTGCAGCCCTGCTCAAGCGTGAGAGTGTGCGTCGGAAACTCGTACTGTGCCGGGATCTGGACGACCAGATGGAAACTGAACTCGGTGCCGCTCTGGAGCCCGTTGAATGTGGCGCTGTAGTTCCCTGTTCCATCGTCGTTCATGTAGTATCCGCCGCCGGGTGGGTTGGGATAGATCAACACGGCGGTCGCGGTCGGGTTGACGGTTACGGAAACTGTGACTGCAGACCCCTCGACACATACTTCGCCGGTGTAGCTCGGCGTATCTGCAAATGCCGAGGTAGTGCAGACGCAGATCAACACTGCCAGGTGAATCCAAACGGAGCGGAAGATCATGAGTTGTCCTCTGGGAGCAGGAATCAGTTATCGGAACAGAGTGTGCGAGACAGACTCGCGTCTCCACACTGGGAGCACGGTCAATGTAACAGTTACGCTGGGCGGCTGCAATGCCCTATCTGATCAGTCTTAGGCAAAACTTCCCCGTTGCCTGGCCAGATCTGGCCAAACTGGGGCGGGGGTTTCTTTCAGAGGCGTTGGTTCGGGCGATCCGACGGCGAGAACTGCACCGTACGAAGAGGGGTGTTGATCGACCCGAGGGCAAACTGGAGCCACATATGTTGCGGGTGATGAAGGGGGGATTTAAGGATCTGGCGGCGAAAAGAATGCTGCAGGCAGATCTTCAGTCGGCATGCGTTGGAACACGATGCGCTCTGGTGGCGGGGGATCCCCATCTTCTCGGAAACTCGGGGGGTGAGAGAGCAAGCCAGGCCGGGGTGGATTGGGCGGGGGGGCTCGATGTGCCCGTGGTTTCGAGCGTTCCCAATGGAACTCGAGTGTTTCGACGAGTGAAGTTTCGTCATGAATCCAGATCTGTACACGGCCCGGCCCTGGGGTCGTTCGATCAAGCTTTGTGGCGGTGAGTTGGGTCAGTTTGTCGTTCGGAGTCGATTGTTTTGTGTCTTCTACACGATCGATCGAGTATTGGTCTTTGCGGAGTTCATCGAGTAGTGCATCAAGGCTACCGATCAGTATGGTGCTCTCGCCGAGATTGATCCATCTGGGTGCACCCGCTCTTGGCGTATGGCGTTCCAGCATGCCTTCTGCCCCGATCGACCATTCGCCTTGCTGATCTCTGCCCAGAACATACACATGTCCCTGTGGCATATCGATTTGGACCCTCATGAAATCGCCGCGCATATCGAGGATTCCGATGGTCTGCTCTTCACCCGCATACCACGCGGGATCCTTGAACCTGATCTCGTACCTGAGTTGTTCTGCTTGACGGGTCGCTCGGATGGCTTCGTCCATCATCGCATACGCAGACGATTGCATGGAGACAACGAAGAAAGTCAGCACTGAGATGAGAAGGACCGCAGCAGATGCAAAGGGGGCAAACCGGGAGAAGATCCTTGATCGATTTCCTCGGGGCTGAACTGGTGCATTCTGGATACGATCGAGCACGCCGGCGACCCGTTGTTCTTGGGTGGTCTTCGTCTCTTTGTAGACGAACCCAAGCAGGCCGTGAATGAATCGGTCCTGTGCAACCGAGTTGTGATCGATCGGCCCATCCGTGCCGCTTTCATCGCCTGTGTGTTCATCTGTAGTCATGGTTATCCGTTCATATGCTGTAGGCAGTCGTAGAGTTGATTTCGTGCGCGTTGAGCGCGTTTTCGCACGGCGTCTTCCTGCTCATCGATGGTGGCAGCAACTTCTCGAAGCGACATGCCCCTGCCGTACGCGAGTTCGATGACTTGACGGAGACGATCTGAAAGCTTTTGGATGCAGTCGAGCAATGCATGTGCTCGATCGCGGAATGTGTCCGTGGACCCAGTCGCGAATGATTCAAACCGGGAGTCGAGTGCATCGAGCACCTCGGGGGTGTACCACTTTGGGGCCTCTGAGCGTTTGCGGTAGTGTGCGAGGACCAGATTCCTCGCGATCCCACGGAGCCAGAGCCCGAACGGGCGTGATCGGTCATAGTCATCTAGGCGACGCCATGCGACGACCATTGTTTCCTGGAACAGGTCGTCGATATCCGCCGTATTGTCGAGCAAGCTACGCAGGTAGGCACTGAGCATGTCCGCGTTCTCGCGCACGAGAATTTCAAAGACATCGTGTCCATCGTGTGCATGTGGTTTGACCACGATTACCCCTCGAATACCAGTAGAACGCTGAATCGCAATGGCGGAACCGCCACAGGTATGTTGTCGCTGACGACAAGTATTGTGACATCGAATCTTCTTCTGAAATCATTTTTTGTGCAAGTTCAACAAATTGCGTGTTTCTGAGTCACACATTTCTGGGGCGTGACAATCTATTCCTGTGCCCATTGAACCTGAGCACTGCATGCTTGAAAGGAGCTCAAATGCGAAGCAAAACACACTTGGCGGCGATGCTGTTGCTCGCGATTCCCGCCGTGGACTCGTTTGCGCAGGAGGGGGGGCAGGAAGGAAGAAAGAAGCTTTCGCGCAACCAGGAGATCGGCTATCTGGGGGCAACGAGCCGATCGGCGATGGCGCGGAATGTTCTGGACCGTCTGAAGAATCAGACTGATGTGCGTGATGTGGCCAGTCAAACCGATCGGGTTCTGCTTTGGCATGAAATCGCGTTGGACTCGGTCGCGATCGACCACACGCCGGATCCTGATACTGGCGAAGCCGGGGCGGCGCAGGCTGGCCCGACCAGAACCAGCCGTGCGCTCGCGATGACGCAGATTGCTGTATTCGACGCCGTGAACTCAATCCTGCAGCAGTACAGCGCGTACAACGACATCGGTGTTGCGCCTGCGGGTGCCTCGATCGATGCAGCGATCGCGTACGCTGCGTACACCGTCCAGGTGGCGCTGTACCCTGATCAGACCGACCGTCTGACTTCATTGCTTGAATCTGATCTCGAACAGATCAATCTTGGCGGCAGTGGTGGAGTTGCTGATGGCAGAGCGGTAGGCGAACTGGCCGCGCAGGTTATTCTCGCCGCTCGATCAAACGATAACTCGGATCACCTCGAGCCGGACTTCGGAGAAGGCGGACTGGTTGCGGATGGAAACACGGGCATCAACGGGATCCCGATCAACGGGGGCGTGACGGGGATGTTCCAGTGGGAGCCGGATCCGCTCACGCCGGTTGCGGGAGGCGACTTCAGCCTTGCGCTGGGTGCGTACTGGGGTGCGGTGACCCCATTCTCGTTGGATAGCGGTGATCAGTATCGTGTCGCTCCGCCTCCGAACCCGGGTTCCGACCGGTATGTGGAGGGGTACAACCAGGTGAAGGCGATCGGTGCATCGGTTGATACCGTGGGAAGCCAGTCGACGCCGCATACCCGGTTCATCGGCAACTTCTGGGGATACGACGGCACGCCGCTGCTCGGTACTCCTCCCCGCTCGTATAACCAGATCGCGGCGCAGGTCGCGGTTGAGCAGGGCATCGATGAGCCGCTGGAGATGGCACGCTATCTCGCGATGATCAACACAGGGCTTGCGGATGCCGGGATCGCATCATGGGACAGCAAGTATTACTACAACTACTGGCGTCCGGTCACCGCGATCCCTCAATCCGATGGCGTCGCTGAGACTCAGGAGAATCCTGATTGGAAACCGGTGGGAATCTCCGTGATCAATACGGAACTCGCGATCACACCAACCCCGCCGTTCCCAGCGTACCCCTCTGGGCACTCGACCTTTGGTTCCGCTACTTTCGAGATAATGCGGCACTTCTTTGGCAATCGCACCCGATTCACCTTTGTCTCTGATGAATACAACGGTGAGGGGGTCGATCCGCTCGGTGTGCCTCGTCCGCTAGTCCCTGTTCGCTTTACCTCACTGGGCGATGCGCAGCGGTCCAACGGCATCAGCCGGATCTACAACGGTGTGCACTGGCAGTGGGACAACATCGCAGGCCAGGAACTCGGAGAGGCCATCGGCGAGCACATCCTCAGCGAAATTGATGCATTCCAGCAGGTCTACTGCCTCGCGGATATGGATCGAAACGGTTCGGTGGACTTCTTCGATGTCTCTGAGTTCCTGAGATTGTTTGGGGACGAAGATGCGATCGCTGATATGGATAAGAACGGAGAGTTTGATTTCTTTGATATTTCTCTCTTCCTCGGGGCTTACACCCTCGACTGTGGAAACTAAGTACTCTCCGCGTCCCGTCTGCGAAATCGGGCGGGACGATTTCAGACAAGACAACAACCAGGAGCTTCCCCATGAAGGTGTACCGTACAGTTGCCATCATCGTCAGCCTCGCCGCGAGTCTACCTCTTTATAATGCCTATGTTTCTCACGCCTCTCATGCCGAAGTCGTCTCGGATCCTGAGGCGACCGCATGCGGAGAATCCGAAAAGCTGAGCTCTGATTGCGGCCTTGCACGCACCGAGGGTATCGGCGAGCCGGATGCAGTTGGCGAGGTTGAGTCTCAGCTCTCGGATGCGGATTCGTCGCGGTTTGTTGAGCAGGAGCTCGAGAATCTCGCATCTCCGTTCACAAAGGAAACGGTGCTGGCACTGAACTCAATCGTGGAGCGGTCGCTGTCCGCGATCGAAGAGTTCGATGATGCCAGGAAGCAGTTCGTGTCTGGAGACGATGTGCTCGCAGCCGAAGCGATGATTGTCTACCGGTCATTGTCCGCAAGGGCTGAATCGGCTCGTAGCGATATGGGAGCGGAGCGGGATCGGCTCCTGCACAGCGATGAGCGTTACAACGAAGCGATCCTCGCGGCCATGGTGCACTTTGTCGAGCAGGTTGATGAGGAGATTCGACAGGAGATCCAGTTCCTTCAGAATCTGGAATCAACACAGGCTGGATAGGCATGGTGATTCTGCTGGATCAGCGATGGTGATCAAGGCAGAGTCAATTGAAGACATCAGACGACCCCGCTGCTTGTGTTGCACTGATTGAACAGTGCATGAAGCAGCGGGGTCTTTTCACGAGTCTGGGTGATTTCAACTCAAGGGTTGCCAGCGATCCTGAGCGGTCGAGAAGGGAATCCTTGCGGGAACGCCTGTTCATTGCTGGAAGAGACTGGTGATTGCAGGTCCCTGCGTTTTCCCGGATAGGCCTATGGGCAACCGGCGGAGTAGAGCCCGAGGAAGACCGAAACATCGAAGAAGTTGTATATCCCATCGCCGTTGAAGTCCGCCGTGGGGAGCTGCGCACTGAACGCTCCTAAAAAGGCGCTGACATCAAAGAAGTTCAGGATCCCATCACCGGTGAGGTCCGCTGGGCAAGGTGGGGGGCCACCCGAGTCCTGCGTGAATCCGCTGGTGAGTGAGAAGCCTCCACCCATAATGCCAGAAGCAACGACGGGCTGACCGGTGGAACCGACGAGCATGATGTTGCCGCTTTGGTGCATCCCGGCACCGCCCGCGATGGAGTAGGTCGAGATCGAGTACTCGGGGGTGCCCCCGATGGCGATGGTGGCGAGCCCGAGGAGGGCGCCGCCGGCAAAGATCTTGTGTTTGTTGTTCATGTCCGTATTCCTCTGATTGACAGGTGCACGGGGTGCGTGAATCGCTACGGGCGATCCCGGCGGTCCGCCCTCTTGCCATTGACACGCGGTGGCGTGCTCGAGAGCGCAACAGAACTCTTGAAATTCTGAATTTTATAAAAACTCAGAGTTGCGTTGCGCAGGTTCGCACAGGAGTGCGTGTGAACCTGTGTGCGATGCGGCCTGTTCACATCGCGTTGACGAACGAAACCTATCAACCTGACGAGGGACACCATGAACACGCAAGAACTGAAACGACGGACACGCACAGCACTCCAGCTCGGGGTGTGTGCGGCTGCTTTGGGCATTGGGAGCGGGATGCTCCACGCGGCTCCGACGCCCGAGGCGTTTACCTATCAAGGGGTCTTGAATCTTGATGGGGAGATGTATGACGGGCAGGCGGATTTACGATTTCGTTTGTATGAGAGCGCAGGCGGGACAGTTCAGGTCGGGACGGACCTGTATCTGCACGGCGCAACCATCGAGGGCGGTTTGATCATCGCGGATTTGGACTTTGGTCCCGCGGTGTTCACCGGTGATGAGCGGTGGTTGGAAATCTCGGTCCGCACACCCGCTTGGGACGGGATGGGTGATGAGCCGGCGTATGCCGTGCTCAATCCGCTGCAAGCGATTCTGCCAACGCCCTATGCGATGTATGCGCTGAACGGCAACCCGGGCCCGGTGGGCCCGGAGGGTCCCCAAGGCCCCCAGGGTGAAGTTGGCCCAGTTGGGCCCGCCGGCCCGGAAGGTCCGACAGGTCCAGCAGGTCCAGCAGGTCCTCAGGGTGATCAGGGCATAACGGGTCCTCAGGGTGAAATCGGCCCGGTCGGCCCGGAAGGTCCGGTTGGTCCTACGGGTCCCCAAGGAGATCAGGGTGTCGCAGGTCTACAGGGGCCCCAGGGCGAAGTTGGCCCGGTTGGCCCGGTCGGTCCGGAAGGCCCGGTTGGTCCTGCGGGTCCCCAGGGTGATCAGGGTGTCGCAGGTCCTCAGGGTCCTCAGGGCGAAGTCGGTCCTGTTGGTCCAGTCGGCCCGCAAGGTCCGATCGGCGCGGATGGGCCTGTGGGCCCGATGGGTCCTCAGGGCGATCAGGGTCCCGCTGGCGACAGTTACTGGGGCTTCGATGGAGCCAATACATCGTTCACGACTGGCAATGTCGGTATCGGGACTAGCTCGCCCGCCACCACGCTTGCTCTCCGTGCCCCCGGGGCGACGGGGCAGGTTGGGTTCACCATGAACTCGTTTGCTGGGCAGAAAGCAATGGAACTCCAGACTGAAGATCAGGATGGAGAGCTCGCGACTCGTTTCGTGCTCCGAGGCGGGAACGACAGCACGGATATCGAGGCGTACTCAGGTGGTGTCGGGGAAGAGCGCGTGCTGATGCATCTCGATGGCATCAACCAGTTCGCAGGGTTTGGGCGTGACCCATCATTTAACCTCGACATCGGTCCCGGCGATGACCGATTCGCAGTGAACCTGACGGATGAGCCGGGCGTGATCCGATTCGGGAATGAGTCGGACGAGAGTGACCTCTTGTCGATGGTTTCGCTCGGAAACTCCGAGATCATCATCGACTCGAACGCCAACTCGACCAACCGTGACTTCCGCATCTCGCGCCATGGCACCGGTGCATCGGGTGATGAGCTCATGCGAGTTCAGGAGAACGGGCGTGTGTCGATCGGTGGGTTTGCACCAGGGAACACGACATTGCATGTGGACGGCGAGAGCCGAGCGAACGCGATCATTGCGGACAGCTCGCAGGTCGGTAGCGTGACGCTGCTCGCGCGGTCTTACGCGGCGACTGGCAACTCTGTGGCCGGTGAGTTTCGTGCTGAGAGCGACAACGGCACAGGGGTCTACGCGATCAGTGAATCATCTGCTGGGATTACCTATGGGGTTCGGGGAATTACGCAGAGCATGGATTCCGGCGCAGCGGGTGTGCGCGGTGAGGCACCCAGCGGCAGCGCGGCGTACGGCGTGTACGGCACGGCCGCGGGCGGCGCAGCATTCGGCGTGTACTCCAATGGGCGACTCGGATCTTCTGGCACAAAGAGCTTCATGATCGATCACCCACTCGATCCGGGGAACAAGTTCCTGTACCACTACAGCACAGAGAGCCCCGAGGTGCTCAACTCGTATTCCGGCACCGTCACGCTCGATGCGGACGGGCAGGCATGGATTGAGTTGCCCGAGTATTACGAGGCGATCAACATCGATCCGCGGTACCAGCTGACCGCGATCGGGGCGCCCGCACCGATGCTGCATGTCGCCAGCGAGATCGTAGACAACGAGTTCATGATCGCGGGCGGCCAGGCCGGGATGCGCGTGAGCTGGGAAGTGAAGGCCAAGCGGAACGACGCGTTCGTTGCGCAGCTCGGTGCTCCGGTTGAGCGTGAGAAGGTTGGCGCGGAGAAGGGGCGGTACCTGCAGCCGACGCTGTATGGGCAACCCGAGTCGCTGGGGCTCGATCATTCATCGCGTGAACGCGCTGAGTGAGTGACGAACACACCAAGACTGAACTCGAAGGGATATCAAGATGAATACGCAATACATCAATCGATCAATCTCCAGGTCACTCGCTGCGACGCTGATGCTGATCGCGGGGACGAGTGCCGCGAAAGATGAACAGACCCAAGAATGGACCGAGATCGTGAACGGCGAAGAGGTGCTTGTTGAGGGCACACTCGGTGCGATCAAGCAACCGACGAGCGGGTATTCGGCGCGTCGATTGCATGATCAGCAGTGGCGATCCGACTTCCGCGAGCGTCTCGGGTGGGCGGAACTGCCCGACTCGATCCGGCATGCGATCTGGGACAAGGCGGTCGGGCCCGATCAGGTCGACAACAACGGGATCAATCTGGTCAACTTTGCTTGGTCGTACACCAAGTCTGTACGCGCTGAGGATCACATCGCGAGCGATCTCGTGCTCAACTACGACGGGGATGTGGTCGTGGTCGGATCGGACCTGGGCGGGAATAACGCCGACCCGGGGTTCAGCCGCCTGTATGTGACCGAGCTTGATGGGGCGGCGAACGCGTCCGATGGGTGGACGGAGAACTGGGAGCGTGCACCGTTTTATTCAGGTGCGGGTGAGGATGGATATGTATCCGCTGAGCAGGGGGCCGTGGATTTCCAGGGGAACACCTACACCTGCGGCATGCGTTCCAACGGGAAGTTCAATGTCTGGAAGTTCGATGGGACGGACGGGACCACGATCTGGAGCACGAACGAGGCTGTTTTGAACGGTGACAACGCGGTTGCGAAGGATATCGCGATCGACCCTGAGGGCTCTGTGTATGTCTGCGGCACCTACACCTCCTCAACAACAAACCTGCCGAGTTGGTTCCTTGCGCGTATCAACCCGGACAACGGGCAGCTTGTTTGGTTAAAAGAGCCGCCGGTGCCCGGGAGCCCGATCGGTGGGATCGAGTTTGATCGCAAGGGCGATCTGTTCATCGGGGGGGTCGCGCCGGGTTCGCATCTGGTCGCGAAGGTTCGGGCTGCGGACGGTGGGCTGCAATGGGTCAAATATGTGAACGCCGCGATCCCGGGTATCAGTTTCATCGACTCGCTTCGTCTTGATCCGGATGGGAACGCGTACTTCGCGAGCCGGCTCGGCGGTGCGGACAGCGGGTGGCGCGTGACCAAGTGGGATGGCGAGAGCGGCGACCAGCTCTGGACAACTACTACAAGCGATGGGCAGGTCCAGAACATGGAGGTCGATAACGATGGGAATGCCTATGTCTGCGGAAGCGGGAACGGGCGGACCTACAAACTCGTCAAGTACGACACGGACGGCAACGAAGTCTGGGCCTACACGACCGGGACGACCGGGATCGCGACGGACGTGGCGCTCGACCGGCTGGGGAATCCCTACATGGCCGGGTGGTTCGGCGGTCAGGGTACCGGGAATCTCGCGAAGGTAATGACGACCAAACATAACCCTGTTGATGGGTCCGTTGTGTGGGAGATGATTGATTCTCCGGATCGTCCCAATGAGGACAACCTGCTGTTCTCGCCGCAGGACCTGATCGTGGATGCGGGGGGGAGCGTGTATCTCGCGGGTCATCGAACTGGCGAGGACACGGCGAATGGTGCGATCGGCAAGGAGTTCTTCGTCATCAAGTACGAGCAGCCGTATGTCTCTATCCCGCAGATCACGCGGAGTTACCCACAGCTGAGCCTGGAGGGTCGAAGCGTGTGGGATCCGGATGGGTCTTTGGGCATCGATGGGTTCTCGTACGAGGAGCCGCTGTTCACGCTTCGTTCGAGTGACGTGATCTCGCGGGGGCAGATTAATGACCGCTTGGATGCTCGGATTGATTACGGCGCGGGTGTCATCGAGGGCGGGGTGAAGCTCCGCGAGTTCACGGGGCGCGTCGATGTCTCAGTCCAGGCGCATGTCTCGGCGGGCGTCTTTGACACGAGTACCACAGGTGAACTGGCGATCGCGGTCCCTGCGGAAACGGAGATATTCGCGGGCCAGGACTTTGATATCGTCCTCAACTGGGACCCGGACGAGTTCGCGACGGAGCTGCTGAGCAATCTCGAGCCGCGTCTTGAGGGTGGGGTCTACGCGAACGCGTATATGAACATCGACGCGGACCTGGACATCGACAAGGGCAACGGCGACAACATCGTGGATACCGGGATCATCAGGGCGGAGCTTGACTTCGCGGACGATCTCAACGGCGGCAACGACCTGAATGTGCTGGGTGTGGACTTTGTGAATCTTCCCCCCGGCGGTGTCTGGTACGACCCGGTCGGGTTCCCGTTCTCACGGTTTGTCTCGGCCAAGGTGCGTTCCCCGATTCTGCGCTCTGAGGGCGTGTTTGATGAGGATGAGGGGGTCATGACCAGCCTGATCCGCCAGCGGTTCTTCGAAGGTAAGATCCGGGTCACAGAGCTGCTGCTCGCCTACTTTGGTCAGGGTCCGATGTCGTTCAACTGGAGCCCATCGGGTGGGTCCGACGGGTGGAACGCGGATGTGGACGCGGGCATGATCCAAGCGGATATTGATGGGCGTTTGTACCTGCTTCAGGACCTTTTCCTCGAAATCCGCCCGTATGTTCGTCTGGAGTTCGATACAACTGGTGATGTCGCGCCCGGTACTGCGCGGATTAACTTCTACAACGACAACGCGGGAGGGAACTTTGGTAACCCGATCGAGCAGCGCACACATACGGTGCGGATGCCCGACAATGGTGAGCTTGAGATCACGCCGATCTTCGGTGCGGATCTGACGCTGGTGAACAGCTCGGGCATCGAGATCGAACTCGAAGCCGGGTTCGATGTCGCGCGATTCGAGGCGAGCGCTTCCGCGCTGGGCGCGGACCTGATCAGTATCGATAAATGCATCGGGTGCACGGAGGAAACATCGAGCAAGACTGTCCGATTGAGTGACCTGGGCATCGACATCGATGAGGATTTCAGCTTCCCGAATGAGCACCGGCTCGCACCGATCCAGGTGTTTGGGGACACGGACCTGCAGCCGCAGCTCATCGGGGCGAGCCGTGAGTCGGCGCCGATGCTGATCTACAACCAGCGCACGCCGACGCAGGTCCAGTTCGATCAGATGGCGTCGGGTGTATCGCCGATGGTGCTCTATGGATACAAGTTCTTTGGTGGCTCGGGCATCAGCGTGAAGATCGAGCACCACGGTCGGACCGAGACTCTTGAACGGACACGCCTGAATAATCAGGCGCTGCTCGTCGAGGTCCCGAACCGGTTCTTCCTCCTGCCGGGCACGGCGCGGATCTGGGTGACGAACAATAACGGCATCTCGGAGAGCATCGATCTCTCGATCGAGTACCCGTTCCCGAACTTCCAGGGGCTTGAGGAGGTCTACTGGGCGAGCGACCCGCGTTGGTCAGAGGATCCTGTTGTCATCATCGATGGCGGGACGCCTGCGGGGAACGACTCGTTCATCGCCCGCAGAGACTATTTCGAGTACATGCAGGACAACCTGTGGAGCTCGACCATCCTTGCAGAACTGAACAACCCGGATCAGACCGCGGAAGAGTACTTCTCAACCTTCTCTGGTTGGTCGGTTCCGGGCGTCGAGCCGAGCACGCCGGGGTTCCCGGCTGTGGTGCTCAACGGTGTATCGCTGCCGCGTTTGCAGCAGGCCACGCCTGATGGATCGCTGCGTGTGAAAGTGGCTGAAGAGCTTGTTTCGCGGAGCGGGTTCAAGAGTATCTCGATTGTCAACCCGGGCCCCGGCGGCGGCATGAGCCGCACGCAGCAGTTGGAGCTTCCCGCGCCGCGGCCTGTTATCTCGCATGTGACCCCCGATCTGTTCACACCCGGCGAGGTGGAGACAGACTCCAAGGGATTCGTGCGTGTCCGTGTGCTCGGTCCGACGACGGTCCCGTTCTTCGACGGGTACGAGGCCGAGAAGTACGGAAACTTTACACCACGATCGGAAGTGCTGATTGACGGGAACGCAGTGGATACCACCTTCGTCAACTCGGGCGAACTCGTGGCCAGGGTGACCAGCGCAGCGTTCAATGGGTTTGGTCGGTGTGTAGTGACAGTCACGACACCGAATCCGCAGGGGACGATGTATACTGAGCACCTGATCGATGGCAAGGGCAACGATCTTGGCATGGGGCTTGTCCCGAGCGGGGGGACTTCGGATCCGTTCGTGATCGAAATGCTCTGGCCGACGCCCGAGGTTGACTTTGTAAGTCATCCTGAGATCGAGGTCGGTGTGCCCCCTTACGCGGCGACGACGATCGATGGCGAGCCCGCGATGGACGATCACAACATCACCTTGCAGGGGCGCAACTTCGCGCCGGGGTGTGTGGTGTTCGTAAACGGGAATGCGATCCCCTCGACACGGGATTCGGATTCGATCGTGCGTGCGACGCTGAGTGCGAGTGATGTCTCGATGATCGGGACAATGCAGGTTTGGATCGGAAACCCGCCGCCGAATATTCGGACGAGCGATCCGGTGCAGATTCTGGTCAACCCGCCGTCGCAGCCGTGAATCGATGTGTGGATACCTCAGGCGGGCGGATTCCCTCATCCGCCCGTCTGTCGTGTCTGCGAATGAAGCGTGAGACGATGAGATAGATTTGGTACACTCGATTCCGATTGATCCCCGATCAGCTCGGAGTCGCAACGATGAACAGAGAGAACGAAAGTGATGACTATCTTGGTTTCATCGGCCGTCCAGAGGGCGCATCCAGTCTCTCGCAGGAGCAGTCGCTTGCCATCTATAACGAGCTGCGTGCGATCGCCGATGTGTGTTTCCGAGGACAGGGCCCTGAGCACACGCTCCAGCCGACCGCGCTGGTCAACGAGGCAATCGCAAAGATGATCCGCAAGGACTCGGCTCAGTGGGAGAGCAAGTCGCACTTTCTTGGAGTCGCGGCCAAGGCGATGCGTCACATCCTGATCGATCACGCGCGCAAGAAACGCACCGAGCGTCGTGGAGGCGGATTTGGGCGGGTGACGCTCACGGGCATGATGTCGACGGACACGCAGGAGGGCTTCGATGCGTTGGATGTGGACGAAGTGCTCACAAAGCTTGAGGGAATTGATCAGCGCCAGGCGAGAATCGTGGAGCTGCGGTTCTTTGGAGGGCTCAACACGGCACAGATTGCGGAGGTGCTCGGCGTGAGCCCGCGGACGGTCGAACTTGATTGGCGATTCGCGCGGGCGTGGTTACGACGAGAACTGGCGGGAGCATCGGATGAGTGAGTCATTTGGCCAGTCTGAGACGCGTGAGATCTTCGCGTCCGCATGCGATCTACGCCCCGAGGAGCAGGAACCGTTCGTCAGGCGCGCGTGCAAGGGGCGTGAGGAGCTTTACAAGGATGTCATGTCGCTGCTCCGCTTTGACGCGATGACGGAGAGCGGGGATGGGATCTCATCGACCCCAGCGATGAAAGACCCGTATATCGCCGATCATCCTGAGCGTATCGATGGATACGAGATCGAAGAGGTGATCGGGCACGGCGGGTGCGGGGTTGTGTACCGAGCTCACCAAAGGAAACCGATCGAGCGGACGGTCGCGATCAAGCTGATTCGGCCAGGGATGGATTCAAACTCGGTGCTTCGCCGGTTTGAGTTCGAGCGAAAAGCGCTTGAACGGATGAATCATCCCAACATCGCACGCGTGCTCGACAGCGGGATCTTGTCTGCGGGGGCGGGTGGTGTTGATCGCCCCTACTTCGTGCTCGAGCTTGTGCAGGGTGAGCCCATCACTCGATTTGTGAAGAAGGAGCAGATCGAACTCTATGAGTTGATTGAGTTGCTGTTGCAGGTCTGCGCCGCGGTCCAACACGCCCATAGCAAGGGGATCCTCCACCGGGACATCAAACCCAGCAATGTGCTCGTAACGCGACTCGACGGGAAGCCCCATTGCAAGGTGATCGATTTCGGGATCGCCAAGGCGCTCGATGAAGCGATGTCGGACACGATCAGCATGACCGCCGCGGGTGCAATGATCGGTACCCCGAAGTACATGAGCCCTGAGCAAATCGGTGGCAGTGATGATGTGGATATCCGCTCAGATGTGTACTCGATCGGGGTGATGATGTACGAGCTTGTCACCGGCACTTCTCCGCTTGCCTCGGCCGACACCTCGCGCAGCATCTCCGCGATGCTGAGGGAGATCGAGGAATCAACCCCGGTCGCGCCAAGCCATCACAACAGGCAGATCCCGCGAGATCTCGATTGGATGATCCTGAAAGCAATGGATCGCGACCCGAGCCAGCGATATCAGACGGTCGGCGCACTCGCTGAAGATCTTCAGCGGCACCTGCGAGACGAGCCCGTGGTTGCTGGGCCGCCTTCGATCGGGTACAGGGTGACGAAGTTTTATCGCAGGAACCGAGCGAGCGTGATCGCGGGAATCGTTGCGGTGGTCGCGCTGATCGCGGGGCTGAGCGCAAGCATCATCTTCGGCTTGCGAACGACCCAGGCCCTCGAGCTCGAATCCGAGCAGCGTGAACTCGCCCAGCGTCAAACCCAGCGCGTCCAGGACATCAACGACTTCCTGCTCGAGGACCTGTTCTTGTCCAACGCGATTGAGAACCTGGGGCCGCAGGTCACGCTCGTAGAACTCCTCGGCAGCGCCGCCCCGACGATTGATGAGCGCTTCGCAAACGATGCGAGCATGCGGGCACGGGCGCACTACCTCATCAGCCAGATGTATTCGAACGCGAGCCTCTTCGAAGAAGCGAGGCATCACGCGATCGAAGCGCTGGAGTTGCTCGATGAGCTCGACGAGTGGACGCTCATCGACCGCGCTCGACTCCACGGGAACAGCGGGATGGTGTTCCATACCTTGGGCGAGCTCGACCGAGCTCGCGCCGCGTTCACCCGTCACTATGAGCTGGTCTCAGAAATTGAGCCATACCCGGAGGATGAGATGCTGATCGCACGCTCCGGGCTCGCGGCGATATACGCGGCACAGGAAGACTACGAGCTGGCAGAGCCGATGCTTGAGGAGATCACGGTTCAGATGCTTCAGCACGACCCGGTGAATCTCCAATCTCTCATCAAAACGGTCCTGAACAGGATCGCCATGCTGAGCTCTTTGGAACGAAACCAGGACCGGCTCGAGCTGTCAGCGTGGCTCCTTGAGTACATACAGGTTCACGACCCGGAAGACAAGTTGGGCTCACAGCTCATCATACGGATGCATCACACGAGCGCCCTCAGCGTAGTCGGCCGCGCAGAGGAGGCGATTGACTCCGTGGAGTCCATCCTCGTCGAGATTGGCGAACGGTACGGGTATGAATCGCCCGCGTACGCCAGCATGCTGCAGAACGGTGCTGGCATCTCGCACAGGCTCGGTCTGTACGAGCAGGCGATCGAATATCGCACAAGATCCCTCGTGATCCTCGAGGATGTGTTCGGCCCCCATAGCTATGAGGTCGAGCTCGCATACAACAACCTCGCGCTCTACCACGAGAAGCTCGGGAATGACCAAGAGTACATGGATTGGCGCATCCGCGGTCTCATCCAGCGGATCTATGTCGCGGGGCCGGGCGAGGACGAGAGCCTGATCGGGGTGTCGGAGATCGGGGCGGAACTACTCGGGTCGGGGACACAGTGGGCTTCGCGGGTGATCGGAGAGTTCGATCGTGTGCCGGAAGGCCATCCCAAACGGGGACGATATCTTGCGAACGCCGCGATTGCACTGGGCTCAAAATCGGATCTTGCAGAGGATAATCCGTATGGCGTGTCGGCCGATGATTTTCAGGCGTGGCTCTTGGATGCGGCTGATTCCCTCTCGTCGGCACATCGTGAGCATGAACTGCGTCGAATCCTTGTTCACGCGTTGCCCGTGCTCCTGGAAAGGGAGGGGCAGACAGCTCTTGCCCATGAGTGGAGAGACCGACTCTTGATCGAGGGTGAATGAAGTGGAGCGGTTGTACTCATTCACACCATTTCTCTCACGATGACACGGCGCATTATTGATCCAGCTCATGTTCAATCGTCTCAAGCCGTTCCTTGAGATGGGCGTATTGTTCATCATCCTCTGGGTAAACGCCTAGCGCCCGGGTGATGACTTGTGCTTCACGGATGAGGTCGCCCAGCGCGCTGGCTGATCTGACATACCCATCCCATACCGCGATTGCGTATGCGATATTGTCCGGGCCGTGTGCTTTGATCGTCGTCAGTGCTTCTTCGTATTTGTCGATCGCAAGCTCGTACTCGGAGCGGCCGTGTTGTATGTGGCCGAACTGCGTGGCCACGAGCACACGCAGCGGATGACCGAGAGGAACGGTTGATTCCGCAAGATCAGATGCGAGTTGAATCTGCTCAAGCGCATCCTCATGCCGTTCTTGGTGGCTGAGCGCTTCTGCCAGTGATAGCCGGGGGTATGTGAGATTTGGATGTTGAGAGCCGAAGAGTTCGATATGTTGATCGATTGAGACTTGGAGTACATCAGCCGCTTCCGCGTGGCGTCCCATCTGGTTGTACAATCGCCCGAGATTCGCGTAGGCCGCGGCGATATCAGGATTCAGACGCGAATCCGCGCGTGCTCGGAGTGTGATGGATTCTTTGTAATATCGCTCTGACTCTTCGAGTTTCCCTTTTCTTCTCGCAATGATCGCGAGTGAGTTGAGCGTGATCGATGATTCGATGTCTGCGCCGGCGATACGGAACTGGTCCATCGCGTTGTGGTAGCAAACCGAGGCCTCGTCGTAGCGATCCAATCGGCGTAGCACCGCGCCCATTTGTTGTTGCTGTCTGCCACGCTCGAGCGCATCGTGTTCGGTATACACGCTTGTTGCTTCTTCGATGTAGTCGAGCGCTTCATCAAACCTTCCTGTCTCCATCATCATCTCACTGAACTGGCGGAGTGTGATAGAGAGTTGTTCAGCGTCACCGGATTCACGCTCGTACGCAACCAGAAGCTCGAACTGCTGTTCTGCGTCTTCGAGTTGGCCGAGCTTGAAGAGTGATGCGGCGAGCACGCTCCGGGCATGGTGGAGGCCTTGCTCATCGATCGGTGAGGTTGATTCATACAACGCGATCGAGTCGCGGAGCACTATGGCCGCGTCTTCGTAGGCAAAGACCGCGTTGAAGGTCTGGGCAATGAGCGTAAGCATCTCGGCGCGGACGACGGAGATCTCGATCCCTGACTTTGCACGCTCTGCTGCGCGATCGAGCATCATCCTGAGCAGTTCTGTGTCTTTCCCCTCGGTTTGCTTCGGATCCAGACCCAGAAAGATCTCATCGAGGAACTCATACGCGGCGTTCGATCGAACAAGCGATTCCTCAGCGGACTTGCGTGCGAGTGATTCGCGTTGGAGCGCGATGCTCAAGGATATGACACCCACTGAGAGCAGGAAGAAGACGATGCATATGCTCGCGACGAGCCCCTTATTCCGCTTCGCGAACTTTTCAAGCTGGTATACCCTGCTCGGCGGTCGGGCATGGATCGGCTCGTCCGCGAGATGGCGGCGGATGTCATCGCCGAGCTCGGCGGCACTCTGGTATCGGCGATCCGGATCCCTTTCGAGTGCCTTGGCGATCATCGTATCGATGTCCCCCCTGAGGCGGGTGTCGAGCGAGCAGATTCGCGTTGGATCATGATCGCGGACGACGCTGAGCGCATCGGCGAGTTGCATGTTGTCTGTCTTGTGAGGGAGTTGGCCCGTGAGTAGCTCGAAGAGGATGACGCCGAGTGAGTACACATCGCTCCGATGATCGATCTGCGTGGGGTCGCCCGAGGCCTGCTCCGGGCTCATGTAGGCGAGTGTGCCGATGATCTGCCCGATCTCGGTGTTCATCGTAACCGCACGAACATCCTGCTCCGTTACGCGGGCGATGCCAAAGTCGAGGATCTTTGGTGCGCCAGAATCGTCGATGAGGATGTTTGTTGGCTTGAGGTCACGATGGATCACCCCTCGCAGGTGCGCATGGTCGACCGCGTCGCAGAGCTTCGATGTGAGCTCAAGGATTTCGCGGAGAGGGAGTTCATTTGATCGCGTGAACTCTTTGAGTGTCGGGCCTTCGACGAGTTCCATCGCGATATAGGGCTGCGCGATAGTCTGATCGACCCCCACCTCATAGACCTGGGCGATTCCCGGGTGCTTGAGTCGTGCGAGTGCTTCTGCTTCGAGTTGGAATCGGCGAGTTAGCGCCTTGGTGGTGTATCCGAGTCGCAAGACTTTGATCGCGACCCGTCTGGCCGGTTGGAGCTGCTCGGCTTCATAGACGCTACCCATCCCGCCTTCTCCAAGGAGACGGATGATGGTGTATCCCTCGATCGAAGGCATGAACTCTGTGGACTGAAAAGTTTCCGGATTGAGGTCCGTTTCATCAGCATCATCGATCGCGCTCAGGAGCTGCTCAACGCTTTGTCGCAGCGCGGTGTCCTCGCCGCAGAGCTCTGCGAGTGTTGCATCCTGTTCCGCGGCGGGCAGATCGCACACCTGGTGAAAGATCTCACGGATCCGTTGGTACTGATGCTCATCCATCCTGATCTGCTCCGTGCTGACTCAGGATCCAAGCGCGGGCCATCTGCCAGTCGAGATAGACCGCTCGCTCGCTCAGCTCCATGACTTCCGCGACTTGTGTTACGGTGAAGCCACCGAAGAACCGGAGCTCAACGATCTGCGCTTGACGCTTGTCGAGGCGTGCGAGCTGCTCGAGTGCATCATTGAGTTCGATCACATCCCATTCTTTGGATCCGGAATCAACACCCGAGAGTGTGATCCTGTGCCCGTCGATCTGACCGCCTCGTTTCGCGGCATTCTTCTTCCGGGCGTGATCGACAAGGACTTGGCGCATCGCGCGAGCAGCGATTGCGAGCATGTGTTCTTGGTCGGATACTTCCCCAGAGAAATCACGGATTTTCAGGTAGGCCTCGTGAACGAGGGCGGTGGGTTGCAGGGTGTGGTTCGCGTCCTGACCCGAGAATCGAGACTTCGCGAGCGCGTGTAGTTCTTTATAGGCACACTCAAACACATCCAGCGGAGGACGGGACTCGTTGTTTTCGGGTGGTGTTCGCATGCGCCTGCCTCTCGGTATGCCCATTCTAATCGAATCGCGAAAAAAAGCATGAGATCAGTGCAGGGTCCGGTGCTCGATTTCGTGGATCAGGTTGAGCCTTCAACTCGCAACAAGCCCGTACTAAGAGAGGTATTCGACATGAAATGCACCAAACTGAGCCGCTGGAGCCCGCTCGTCCTTGCCGTTTGTGCAGGAACACTCCACGCAAACCCCATCAATACAGATTTTCAGGTCACCGATGAAGACTCGTATCTGCAGTTCCGAGAAGCTGTGCACGCGAGCCAGTATGTGCGGTATGACTACGCGATGGACCAGAATCCGCGTGTGGTGATCGCCGTCGCGGGTCTGATGGCGTTCGCCACTCAGAATCCGGACGCTGACTCCACACAGCTCTCCGCCTTCGTGAACGCGTTCGATTCGACCCTCTCCGGGTATGCCCCGGGAGATCCGGACTTGGACCGCTCGACGAACTTGCTCCCTGCGATGCGGTATACCACGCCGCTCACGGGGTACCCCGAGCTTGAGGGCACCGATACACGGGTTGGAGAGCAAATCACCGAGATCCTTGGGCTCGAGGTGCCTGAGATCGAGTCGTATGACAACCTGCTCACGCGTGTGGCCGCATACGAGCGTGCGCGGGTCACGAGCTTTGCGAATCGTGATGAATGGTTGAGTCTGCTCATGGCCGGTTTCGCGGGCTTTGATCTCGATGGGATCACGAACGCACACATTTCATCATCCCTGCGCTCATATCTCGAGTCACAGGGATTTGAGCCGGTGCCCGATGGTGTTGACGACGAACGCTTCGATACTGTTCAGTCCTCGCTCGACGCATCATTGCCCGCAGACTATGCGTCGTATATGGCGATGCTCACCCAATCGATTGAGAACTCGTCGCTGTGGGGGAGTCTCAACGACTCATTCGCGGATGTCGCTCTGGCCACCCAGCAGCGGATCAATGAGCTGAACACCGCATTGAGCATGGAAGAGTCGATCTACCAGGACATGCTCGACGCTCAGGATCCGGCCGAGATGCAACAGCTCGCGGATGCGTACCGGCAACAGCTCGAGCAGGTCGCCCAGTACCGCGCGATCATCGACGCGAACGCGATGATGCTCCTCCAGAGTGCCGACCCCGATGTTCGCGATCTGGCGCAGCAAGCGCTCTCGTTTGGGGGAACACAGCTCCAGACCAACGAGACGATCGCCGGCATCAACGCGGGCGTGCAGTACGCGAGTGCTTTGACAACCTTCGGGTTCGGGATCGCAACCGGCAGCCCCGCGGACGCGATCACGGGGCTCGCCGATGTGGTGCTCAGCTCGATCGAACTCGGCGAAGTGCTCGGCGGGTCTTCCGTCCCAAGTGCTGACGAACAGATCTTCGGCCAACTCGTCGAGATGCGCGATCAACTCGAGGAAGTGCGTATCCAGATGAATCAGAGGTTCGACCGCATCGAGGTTCAACTCAACACGATCTACGACGCCCTGGCTGTCGGCTTCAACGAACTCGGCAACTCGATCTTTGATCTCAATGTAGATGTGCAGGCGCTTCGGACAGAAATTATGGGTCAGCAGGCGCAGCTCGAACGCATCGAGCAGCAGCTCTGGGGCATGGCCGACGACCTCTTCCGCGATGACCTCGCGGAGCTTGTCGATGGGATCGTCGCGTATCGTGAGCGGCGCGGCGTTGATCTTCCGTACGAGGACGGCGCGACCAACTTCGCGGACGAGATCATCGACCTGTTCACGAAGGCGACTTTCACGGCGAGCGTGCCGACCTACGCGGGAAACAGCGGTGAGAATCTGAGTCTTCTGGATACGAGCGATCTGGAACAGAACCCACTTGGAAGGAGCATCAACGACCTTCGGGTGTTCCCGACGGATTCGAACTATCTGAATCAGCCGTTGCCGCTCTACCCATCGCGCGTAGTCGCACCCGGTCCATGGGCACAAGCCTCTAGCGCATACGCGCAGGTCGCTCAGGAGAGCCCATGGTACTTCGCATACATGTACCAATCACAGCTCGACGGTGGGCTGATGAACCCTGACCTGGACCTGATCATTCAGGAGGGCGAGGCGCTGCAGGCGATGGCATTGGAAGCCCGGCAGGTCTCCTTCTTCCAAACCATCGTTGATCAATACACCGCAACCATGATCGCGATGGATGATATCGTGGATGACGAGATCGCACAGATTCTCAGTGACGCAAACCTCTCGAGCATCGATCCTTGGGGCGGCGTGAATCAGCAAGGTCGTCAGGACGCGCCAGGTTTCACCACGATTTATGGGCGCGACGGGCTGGGCACCACGCTCCCCGCCGCGACTACACTCGGCGATGATATTTGGGATCTCTACCATTTCAATACACTGCCCGAGCTCACCGCGGCGTTGGAGGCCTCCGAGGATCCAAGCGGTGGGACGCCCACGGTCGAACTCCGGGTGTACCCAAATGGTTTCTTTGAGGAGAATGATGTTGAGTTCCGATTCAGCATCATCATCGATAACCCGAACGGGTCGGATTACACCTTCAATCGATCTGTGATCTGTGAACTTACGAGCTTCGGATCGCCCATCTATATCTACACAAATCACGATGCGCAAGAGTTGCTTGAACAGGATCTGCCCTTCTGGTACAACATCGCGCTGACATTTTTCAACGGAGAGAATCTCGTCGGCACAAGTCTGAACACATTCAACGGCAACGGCGATCAGGTCACACTTGAGTTCACGCAAGACAATGAGCTGTTCGGATCGAACTCCGCCGCGACTTCGTACATTGAGAACGAACTCAACGCGTTGCAAGACGAGATGTGGCTTGCCTTTATAAACAACACCGGACTCGATGCGTTGGAATCATCTCGCAACAGCTGGGAATCGATCTGGGAAGCGTATACGACGCTCGCAATGCCTGAAATCTTCGAGCAGAGCACGGCGGTCTCAAGCGCGATGCGGGGAAGTGTGTTCAACAACGAGATCGCGCTGGCCATGCCGATCGATGACTGGTTCTTTGCGATGATCGGCGATGGCGACAACGGGCAATACACCAGCATCCGTGGTGATTTCGAGACCCGCGCACTGCTCATCCAGGACGAGATCAATGAGGCCATCAACACCTACCCTGATCTTCAGGGCCACAGCCTCATCGAGTGGACACTCGCGGAGCTTCGGCATCTGCGTGATCAGGCGTTCAAGCTCGCGGTTGATGATTCGTATGTTGCAGCGGGTGGTTCGCTTGAGGTGGATGCACTCGAAGGCCTGATGCACAACGATATTGATCAGGCCTACCGTGCGATCGAGGTTGATACGGGCTTCGCCGCAAGCAATGACTACATCGCGCCTCAAAATGGCACGGTTGAGATCCAGGCCGATGGATCGTTCACCTACACACCAAACCACGGTTTCGTCGGGATCGATCGGTTCTCATACCGGACAACGACCACGGTCAACGACTCGGGCTCAAGGGTATACAGTGATCCTGCGATCGTTCAGATCAATGTGTTCGAGGGCGGATGCAGCGCTGCTGACCTGGCGCAGCCGTACGGTGAGTTGAACTTCTTCGATGTCTCGGCATTCCTGATGGCCTACACCAATGGAGACGCAGCCGCGGACCTGAACGAGGACGGGGTATTCAACTTCTTCGATGTGAGCGCATTCCTGGCGGTGTACTCATCCGGTTGCCCATAACAACTCGCTGATAAACTAGACCTATCACGACCCCGCCGTGCTCCACGGCGGGGTCATTGCTTTGTACTCGCTTGCCATGGAACAAGACGCGACATGCACCGGTCGAGGGAAACACGAGGGATGCTGCGAAGCAACCAGTGTCGCATTCTCTGTGAGTGATTCATCGGCTGACACTATTCTGAGGAAATGTCGCTGGAAAACATCTGGAACACATTGCTCCCAAAACAAAAACAGCCCCAATTCCTCAGAATTGGGTTTGTTTCGTTATGAAACGGTGTGTGCTGAAGATATAGCAAACTATTTGTTGTTCTGGATCTTGAGAACATGATAGATTAACTCGCCTAAAGGATTCATAAATCCCTTATCGTGCATTGAGTTAGGAAGATTGCCGAAAACGCGGAGCTATAGAGATCAGCAAGCATATCACAGTCACCAAGCATCGTCCGCTTGAGTCTCTGTGCAATGAGGAGCCTTAGTCGAGAGCTAGGGTGGGACGCTCAAGAAAACAGATTTTCGAGTTGGTGAGAAACCAGAACACAAAGAAGGTCGCAGCAGACAAACCGTCACTTTGGATACCAAGCATATTGGTGGTTTGGAAACGATCAGAGGGTCTATGTAATTCATCGTATCCGTCGTCTCATCTGCCATTTCAGGCGGGATTCTTTCGCGGGGTACTACGAATACCGCCATGTTTTATTCGAAGCGACGGTGTTCAATTTGATGATTGGATTCTCCAGTAGTTCGTTTTCGACATTGTCGGCAGGGATGAAGCATTAAAATTATTTTGAGGCATGGCCATATACTTGGAAGTAGCTGTTTTATCTGTACTTAGGGCGATGTGTTTTGTGGTCGGGCAATTAATGACGAATGAAAACTGAGTGCAGGGTTGAGCTGTCTCAAATGTATCGATATATTTGGTTGAAGTAAGGCTCACTGTTCGCGGGGCTTGTCAATGACAATAGTTAGATGTTTGGATCAGAGAGATTGTTTCGCATTATCCTTTGGTGTTTTAGTGAAGGTGCAGGCGCTAGAGATTCATGGTTATTCTGTATATGGCTTGTTCCGAATTTTCAAGGCGAGAGATGATGAGAACGAAGATTGAATGTTCGCAAATCTGTTTTGTACTGCTGGCGTTTGTGTTTGGAATCAATCAAGTGTCTGGGGCGCTCGGAACTGATCCAGAGCCGCCAGCGATCGTGCTTTCGCCAATGATTGTCAATGATAAAACTGGTGGCATGCTTTTTACCCCGCTCTGGCCGCCGTATTCCGATTATTACTCAGGAGCGCAGCCGCAGGTCTACTGGACTCCTGAGGGATACCCTGACGAGCCAGTTCCAGCTGAGTTCAGCAATGGCAATCCGAGTACTCCGATCCCACCGATGCCGATGCATGTGGGATTGTATCAAGGGTATGTGAATACGACTGGTTCAGCGTTAGATGTAGATCCGCTGTTCTGGAAGGGCGTGTACTCAGCATCGCAAGGTGGATCGTGGGATTTTTACACGATCGAGATGCCGCATGTGCCCGGCTTGAAACAGAATTATCATAATCGCTTCCAAGCAATGGTCGACTTCCAGGTTGCGTATAACTGGGGTAGCACTGACCCGAACCCGTCGTGGGATTGGCCTCCGAATTGGCAATCTACTTTGTTAAACGGGCCGAACTTTGACAGTTGGGTGGATATATATGCACCGTATCTGAGCCGAGCGTATTTCGAGGACATCATCCGGAACTCCGACCAGCCCAGCTATAGCACAGCCAGTTTTGGTCGCAACGGGTTCCCGAGGGTAGGGTCTCCGCAACATGTAGAACTTCCGCCGAACTACCCGCCGAGATCGACTTCGATCGCGGCATCGACTTCACCCATCATCCCTGCGTCGGGCGGGAACTCGCACGGCTCGTACCTGGCGCGTGAGTCGATTGCAGACCGTGTCGACATGATCACCGGCGAGCCGATTTTGACCGAGATCGATCTTGAACTCCCGTTCGGCAGTGCAGTGTACCGGCGTGTTCGGACTTACTCCGAGAGTGCCTCGCACGGTCACAAGGTTCACCGAGGTTCGCACTTGCTCCGGGATGTCGAGGCGGGGATCCGCGGTTGGCATGGCATGGGGTGGATGTCGAGCGATGCGCCACTGTTTTTGTTCGATGCCTCATACTCGGGCACATTGGTGACAGGTGACAGCCAGGACATCGGTCCGGTCTGCTACTTCGCACCAGATGCCCACCACTCGATTCCATTCATCCAGCAGGGCGGTACGGTGACTATGCCTCCTGATTATGTCGCGCCTGAATGGATGGACGCGATGCTTTTGTACGACAAATCGCAAACGGTCTGGAATCCAACGGATGGCTGGATTCGACCGCCACAAGAGATGAAGCTCTACATGCACGACAACTCGGTCGTATACACCATAAAGATGTACTACGAAGATGTCGATCCGATCCAGCATCTTCGCCCGATGCTTCAAGAAGACGGAGAATCTGTAAATCATGGCAACGGGGTGCCGTATTACGGGCTTGTAACGAGCATCGAGGACAGTGCTGGGAACAGGGTCGAGATCAACTACGCAGACCCAGAACTGCACAAACCTTATCTCGACCCAGCGTACAACATTGTAGGAGACCCGATCCGCGATGCGGCGCTGAATGCCCAAATCCTGCCCGTGCGTCAACGCGGGTGGTATAAGGGCATGATTGACCATGTCAAGCTCTACGCGTCCGATTCGCCCGTAGCCGCTTGGTCGATCTATTACACCTATCGGACATTCTTTGCAGCTCGGAACACCGCAGATACATTGGTTTCTGACACTTATCGAGACGAGGATGACATTGACCCGTTTATCGATTACTGGTCTTCCGACTCGCATGCCCCGGCACTGCATTCCCTCCTTGTCTATGATGGAGATGTTGACCCATCGTCAGATCGAAATCTCATCCTGCCGTGCGATTCAATAAGCTTCGGTCCTGAGGGGCTCAATGGAGTTGCAACTCCGCCGGCGTTTGTGGATGTATTTACGGACCACGGAAGCGACAATGATGGTGATCAGGTTGGCAAGATTATCGAAGCATTCTCGCAGCCGATCAGAGGGTCATACTCGAATCAGTTTGAGTATCAGGATACTGTAATTGGCCCAACCGGCCATGGTGGTTCGACGATCTCAGTTCTGCCTGATACCTGGGCGCACCAGCTCCGGTTCTCGTACGCTGATCCTGCGCATTACGGTGAAATCGACGAGAACTCGGGCGATCAGACCTATACGGACTTTAATCCGTTCAACGATTACACGCTCCCATCATGCGGGCCGGCGGAAATCGACGAGCACTACACAGTCCGTAAGCGTAATCAGGCAGCGTATCTGCTTAAGGTCGAATCAAAGTCGCGCTTCGAAGTGGGTGAGTTCGCGGAAACGCAGCTCCCAAGCCGGTACTGGCTCTACCGCTACCAGGATACGCAGGCTATCGACCTGGACAAGCCGTCGCATTGGTCGCGAATTATTCATGCTGGTTGGGAAACATATGAAGGGGTAGGAGCATATAGAAGTGTTCGCCGCCTCAGCCACCGATTCGGTCCGGATACTATCGCTCGGATCTATAAAAACCGCCCGGTCTCATCCGCCGATGCACCGCTGAACGGGTTTGTCAATGGGATAATAGGGATCGATGAGGATCGAGCACTTGAGATAGCAAGCGGATCGCTTGAGTTCAACACGCCCCTTGATCTCGCGCCCGCGACCGCACCCGCATCGGGAATCCCGTTCGGTCAGCCATTCACCGGTGGATCTCAGGTGCCGTACGAGCCGTTAGACCCGTCGGACCCAACTGATCCCGACTCGCCTTATGACGATGAGACGGCGCACAACCTTGATGAAACCTCGATGGAAGAACTGCCGGTCGGCATGCTCGCAGATTCAGTGTTTTACCGCTGGACGCAGGCTTATCGGCTCGATCCTCGGATCATGATCGACGAGAACAACAGCACTCCGCCAGTAGAACTGCTCGCACGCCCAGCGAGTTGGGAGGTACTTGATGGACGAGTGAACGGGATCGTTGCAGGCAATAGTGCGGCTCTAAACCCGTTTAACCAGACCCTCCGGGATACCTATGTCGGCGCGAGCATCTCGGCAGCGTGCGAATCTTATCTGCAAACTACAATTGCTCAAGCGAGGATGGACACGACGGGGTTCTTGCCCGGTGGAACTGGGTTGTTCTCCGCAATCGCCGATGACGGGACGCTCAAGTGGTACCGAATTTATCGGTTTATCCAAGCGCCTGAAGATCCGATCGCTTGGCGTGATGGTGGCGGGGCAGGCGGCACTCCCCTTCCAATCTCCGATGCGCCGCGTGGGCCCGAGGTGATCTACGCAGACGGGTACGCGGACACTTCGGGCATCGATGCCCCTTGGGAAACTGATGCGACCCACTCGATCTACTACTATCCTTACAACTTCACTGCTGTTGATTGGGGAATCCAAACCGAAGGACACCCAACCAATGTTCCACTATCTGACCCTATGTGGTGGACGGTCGTTGATGAGTATGACTCGATTGTCGCAGCGTTGTCTCAGAACTCCTCGCTTGCGTATCCAACTGGCGGATCCGCAAACAACAGCGACACACATCATCACTATTCCTCGGCGGTTGATTGGAAGAACCGGCGTGTAGTTGGGATGAACAGTGCCGGGTTGGTGCTCTCGGATCGGTCTTGGGATGCGCCATCGACTGATACCGACGATCCGCCCGCGATATTGACCGCGTGGTCGTTCGACGAGCACATGCGGCCCATCTACAAGTTCTCACGCGGCTGGGGTGCTGCGGCGGTCGAGTCGATTGAGACAACAAGCGGGCTCGTCGAGGTGTTTGAGTACGAGCCAGGATCGATCGAGATCAACTACGGTCCGCCGGCAAACGGGATGGATGATGTTATCCGAACCGTGTATCCTCGTGAACCCATTAAGCGGTCTATCCGAAAAGGATGCGAAGGCATCGATGTCAAGATCCATGAGATTGAGTATGTGGTTTCTGCGCCCACAACGGGATCAACCACCACGATTGAAGAATGGCTTGCTCGTAAACCATTGATGGAGACATTCTACGATTTCTCGGGTGCTCCAGTTGGGACGATCGAGCACAGCTACGGGTACTGGCCAGCTTCAACCGAACCGGGCGAGGAACAGAAGACCCCTCCAATGCGGTGGAAGGTTCGCGCCGGACCGGTGTTCCAGAGTAGCCCGAATGGGAGCCCGCTCCGCGCTTTCGAGGGTGAGTGGTATAACGACGAGGGGCAGCTCGTGTGGAGCGCCGAAGGTGCGCTCGTGGATCCGATGCCCGATACTGATGGGCACATCGAGATGGATAACGGGAGCACCGATGAAGTGGTGTTCCTCAGTTATCGCGCGTATGACGAAGATGGACGCGAAATCCTCCATGTCGAAGACATCAGCAATGGCTTCGACATCACAAACCTCGCCTACCCCGGGCACCCCACCGTCATCGATGACAATCTACCGACAACTGGGCTGACAGGCAATCTTTTAATCGGGGAAAATGAGGATGGTGACGACCTGAGCTATGGTGAGGCAGGTGACATTATCGACGCGATCAACGGCGATCGCATGAGCCAAGGACTCCTTGGGGGTTCGCTCGTTCGTCAGTCTGAGTCTACGCCGCTCAACAACATCACCTTCCGAGCATATAACCGCTTCGGTGAGTACAAAGTGGTACACCCGAGCGGTATGCGCGATGTGTATCACTACGATGTAGAGTCCGAGACGCTGCGGGAACTTCGTGCGATGGGTGTTGAGTTCGACGGCGACTCGTGGAACTTCGTGGGTCAAGGACTCTTCGATAGCGCCTTCGATGGCGGCGCACTCAGTGGGAGCATCCAATCCACGATCGATGAGTTGCTTGCGAATCAGTGGGACGGATCTCCGTATCAGCTTGACAGTCAAGTCTTCAAGGACCTAGAGGTTATCGCTGAGATCACGCCGAACTACGATACTGCTGGGCGCTTGGTCGGGATCACGGTCAGCGACAACTCAGAAGCTCCACAGCGTCTTGATCCTGCTGTTTCCTATGACGGTTGGGGCAACCCGCTGCTCCAGATCGAGCCTGATGGAAAGATCACTCGAAACCGGTACGACCAGCTCGGACGCTTGCACAAAACCTATCTGGGATCTCGTGATCGACATGCGCGCTGGAGGACGGCTGCGCCGTCTGAGGCCGATGACGACATGATCCTGACCGAGAAGCTTTTTTATGGCAGTTCGGTCAATGATGCGTTCCTCCCAATCACCAAGTGGATGTACCGTGCGCGATCTGCAACGCAGTACGACGGGGATTGGTTCGAGCCCTCTGATGATCAGAGTGGCGACCCGATCGCGTTCAGTGCGTGGAACAGTGCTGATGACGAGTCGAGCCCAGGAATCATCGAATATTACGGGTACGACTGGCGCATGCGTCGCGTGTCGACGAGGTACGAGGACTTTGAGCTCGATAACCCGGGCGTGTTCCGCGAGGAACATCTCTTCTTAGACAATCTCGATCGTGTTCGCTTCCGTGCTGTCTACGCTCCGGTCGCTGATGCTGGTGCCCCTGACCCGGACATCACACCCGATGGTACCGGCTCATTCTCGCTGCCAAGTGCGGATGATTTCATGAATAGCACAAACCTGGTCGCGCTTGAGGAAACTGTGTACAACGAGGCGGGGCAGGTCGAGGAGCGCAGGCGTTATGACCCTGCGGGCGGCGGGTACCTCTCAACATATTCGTACACCGATCACCGCAACAATGCGGTGTGGGAAAGCTCAAACGGCGGTGATGTGACCCAGACAGTCTACGACGCCAAGGGGCGCATCGAGAAGATCAAGTATTATGCCGGTGATCCCAACTCCGGTGGCATTGAAATCTCTCGCACCGTGAACACATTCGATCCCAGCGGGCATGTGACCGAGGTCGTGCAGTACGATCGGCTAGAGCACCTCGACACAACGACTGCAGATGTCACGCTCGCGGACCATCGCAAGAGCGTGAGCTACTCCTGGTTCGATAGTTCTGGTCGTGTGATCGCCAGTGCGGACATGGGCAGCGTGCATTTCGTGAACGGCTCGGTCGTTGGGGCAGCGATCCCTGCGCGGGTGGATGATCCACCACTGCGACTCGCGAAGTATCAGGACTTCTTTGTCGGGGATCCGGATAACTCAAGCATGAGCCAGCGCCGCATTTTGGTTGGCGTTGATCTTCCGCCAAGCTACTTTGATGCAAACGGGGAGCCGCTCGCCCGGGTGAGTTGTTTCTGGTACGACCGGCTCGGCAAGCAGAACGCAACACTCACGGTACTCTCGAGTTCGCTCGATACGAGCACTGGGCTGATTGACACCGAGTTTATCATCGATCGCTCCGAGTACAACAAGTACGGGCAGAAGGTGCTCGAGCATCAGTATGCCTACACAGGCGACGGCAGCTCGTACACCTCATCGGATTTTGAACTCCTCGGTGGGGTTGAATACGGCTATGAGGGCGAAGTTCGACTTGAGGACAATACATATGCGCCGAATATGGCCCAGCAGGTCCGTTCGGTTCGGCCGCTTTCGCTGGATTCAGCTGTAATGGAGATCGTTTGGAACGATATTGTAGGTACTCGAACTGCTTCGCAGACCGGGAATCCCGCGGACGATTATAGTTTCAGCACAGACCCTGCCGAGGGCAGCTTCTCGGTGAACTGGCTCATTGATTCGGGGGGGACCAACCCGTGGCGTGCGACGATCATTGAGTACAACGCGCCCGTTGTGAACCCGGACTTTGAGCTTCCGAGCGGGATCATCACGCCCGGCTCCCCGCCGGCGATTCCGCTGTGGGAAGACGATTGGGGTGATCTTGGGATTGGCAACCGTCCTGATTTGGTGAAGGCCTTGCATCTCCCCGATCCAGTCTCCGGGCGCACGGGCGAAGGCATGGGGTACTCGCTGTTCTTCTTCTACACCATCGACGGGCTCCCCGCGTTCCGACTGGATTCGCGTGGGATCCTGCTCCGTTACATTTATGACGCTGATGGCAACCTCATTCGCATGTCGGGTGACGATCACAATATGCCGCTGATCGCGAGCTTCGGCATGAGTGAGGAGCAGCTCCCATCAAACGCGATCGAGTACACCTATGACGCGTTGAGCAGGTTGCTCACCGTCTCGACCGGGCGTGATCTGCTCGATGGGTCATTCCGAACCGACACGCATTCGATCTTGGACTACGACCGCTTTGGTAATCTGCTCAGCGAAGAGCAGCAGCGATTCAATGGTGTTGATGTCAACAACAATCCGCTCTCTGTTAGCGGCACCGTGTCATACGGGTGGGACCATCGCTATATCCCAATACCTGCGGATCCGGCAAACTCACCGGCGCGAGTGTTCGACGGAACCGAGAACATCAATCGTGTCTCGTCGATCACCTACCCTACGCGAGTTGGCACACATGATGGTGGTTCGCACTCACCTCGCGTCGTCAATCTGCTCTACGGCACGAGTGGTTCCATCGAAGACATGCTCGGGCGTGTCACCGGGCTCAGCAGCACGGGTGGACCGGTCGGCACGGAGATCGGGCATGTCGCGACATACCAGTATGAAGCTGGGGGCACGCGCCTCACGGGTGTCAATCTTGGCAATCATCCGGTCGACTCCATCCCGATCCACAAGGATACCCGGAGCTTTGACCGATTCGGGCGTGTTGATTCTCGTACGGTCGAGGCCGAGTACGACACCAGCACACAAGCGTACAGCGTGATCCACAGCTCGATTCTTGAGATGGATCTCGGCGGGCGGCGTCTTGCGGAGCGGATGGTCCAGTTTGATCATCCGTCGCTGGGCTCGCGTGACAACACACACTCGTCGCTCTTTGGGTACGACACACGCAGCCGATTGATCTCAGAAGACTACGGGGCGCTCGATGCAGCGAACAGTACAATCGCGTCGCCCGACGACGGTCGTGTATACACGCTCGACGAACTGAACCGGCGCGTCGGTACGGTAAGCGCCCCAGGTGTGGAGATCTTCGAGAATGGCACCGCGGTCGCAGAGCAATCGCATGTTCTCGATGAGCGAGGCGCGATCATTGAGATTGACCTCGGGAACGGCACCAATGAGAGCATTGAAACTGACCTTGCAGGGGCGATCACGGAACTCCACGGACGGACGGTCTTCTATGACTGGCTTGGCCGTCCGGTGCTTGTCGCCGAGATCGATGATTCGATCCAACCCGCAGCGGTGGAGCCGGTCGTCGCGTTCAGGTACGACGGTTTCGGCCGCGTCGCGCAGCGTCTTGCGCCTTGGCCGAATACGACCAAGGATTGGCAGCGGATCGAGAGCTACTACTACGACGGTGTTCGCCGTATCCAGGAGCACTTCCACGACCCAGTGCAGGCGTCTCCCCCTTGGCCGGTGCAGATCGGCGAGGGTCTTGGCAGTGGTCCGCCTGCGGGCGAAGAGCACCGCACCGAGGCGGAGTTCATCTGGTCCGCGGCTTCGGGTCAGCCGTTCGATACCTGCCATGTGCAGATCGACTGGTGGGACCGCGAGGCGTGGCTGGTGCAGGACCACGCGATGGGGACGGTGCGGGCCTACACCGATGCGCACGGCGAGGTCGTCAAACAGTTCCGCTTTGATTCCTTCGGTAACTTCCTGAATCAGGACACCTTCTCGCTGGCCGCCAGCGGCGGACTCTTCAGCGGGTTCGATCTGCGCCTGGGTCATCACGGCCTCTTCGGCGAGCGCGTGGATCGCCACACCAACGCGCCGATGCTCGATGCCAGCCCGGACCTCGAGGTGTGGTACCAGTCGCGATCGCGCTGGTATGTACCCGAGCTGGGGCGGTTTATCTCCAGCGACCCCAATGCCACGGGTGTGCCGGTGGTCTCGACGCTGGCGATGCTGGGGCAGATGCCCCAGGGCCCGCCGTCGGGCTCGTTCGACGCGATGAGCCATTATGGCGACGGGTGGGACACATGGACGGCCTACGGCGCCAATCCCATCATGAGCCAGGATCCGACGGGGCTATTTGGGATCTTAAGCGGTCTCTCAACAGGTTTTGACATGGTAAGCATGTCATCAGAAGCCATGGATATGGCTGGCATGGGAGTTGAGCAGCAAATCAGAGTCACTGATTTGGTCACTGGATATGCGCTTGCTCAGATGGATATGGTACACAGAATACTCGAAGGCGAGAAAGAATTGCCTTCGAGTTTGGCATCTCCCGGTATTATTTCGGGCGCAATTCTGGTTGGATTGACAGTCAATGAGATTGCCCATGAATTTTATGGGAGGCGTCATGGTGGCGAGTTTCACGACGCCGCGATTAACGGGAAGTACAGAGAGTTAAGGGATTCAGGGAAATACAAAATGATTTTGAAGCATAGGGCGTTGCGTGACGGCAATGGTAAAATAATACTTTCGTGGAGAAGAATTGACATTCAAGCTATAACCCATGACGGCAAGGTGGAAGTTTGGGAGATTGACCATACTAGTAGATCAGGCGCAAATTCTTTCAGAAAGCAACAAATAGTTGGCGCCCTCAAATCTCGCGGTGCTCTCAAGAGCTATCGTGTAATCAATATCGGACCTGCTAAATCAAGAAGGTAATAGCTATGAGATTGCCTAAGCATTTTCTTGTGCCATGCCATGTCCTTTGCTTGTACTTTTATGAACAAGTGGAAAATCCCAGTTTGCTTGTCGCAAATATTTCTCTTGCTTTGTCTGAAGCATTAAATTTTGGGGATCAGTTCGAGCTTGGGTATGCCGAAGATCTGTCGGCGGGTTTATTCAAAGAGCATAAGTTAAAGGATAATATTCAGAGGATAGCATCGGATCGGTTGCGAGGTGAATCGGTGGGGCTACCTGCGTCGGCGTACTGTATTTCGGAGAGCGGGTGTCGAGTGGGAAGGTTCTTTTTTAACTATACAATAACAGAATACACCGCCAATGAAGGATGGTCTCACTCGTGTGAGGGGGGGCATGGCGGCCCGTGCGTCGTGGTTGGGGTTGCATCTTTGGGTGATATTGGCGAGTTGGTTTTAGACAAGTCGTTTTATAAGAGTATTATCTCTGTCGCCGAGAGCGAGTCGGCGGTTTGTCATGGGGTCATTGATATTGATTATTATATTTCAAATCGACAAGGATATTATTACACCACTAGTGTGTATCCGACGACGGTTGCTCGAGAGCAGGCATCTGACGGGTGGGGCTTGCATGGGGGGGTAGAGCGCACAAAGCTATGCAGAGCTCCTCGTGAAGGACTTGTGATCGGGTCAAAATTAGCATCTAGTGTCGGGTATCGGGTCCTGATTGAGAATGGTTTCGAGTATGTTGCTGATACACAATGTTCAAGGCGCAAGGGCAATGAGTCGTCAATGTTGTGGACCGCGTCAGATAGTGTGTGTTGGGGCAGTTCAGTTCGAAATTCAACTAAATCTCGAAATAAAGCTTGCGAGCTATTTGAGTTTCTGTGTAGCAATGGTTATTCAAATAGAGAATATGATATTCCGTGTGATGTCGTTAGTGATTCGTCTATCATCTGGCAGTGATTAAATTTAATTTGCCAAGGTTGCGAAGCCGTTCGGTTGTGATTTAGCCGTTCGATACCTGCCATGTGCAGATCGACTGGTGGGACCGCGAGGCGTGGCTGGTGCAGGACCACGCGATGGGGACGGTGCGGGCCTACACCGATGCGCATGGCGAGGTCGTCAAGCAGTACCGGTTTGACTCCTTCGGCAACTACCTGAACCAGGACACCTTCTCGCTGGCCGCAAGCGGCGGGCTATTCAGCGGGTTTGATCGGCGCCTGGGCGGATTCGTGCAGACATTGGTTCGTATCCATCTTCATATGCAGAAATAAAATATTGCAACTTGTACAGCTCTAGGATGTGATGACAGTTCGTTGGACTCTCTTGTGCAGGGCATGAGATTTTAAGTACTTTTACTGGACAGCTTGGTGGGTGTGTGCGAGGATATAACTAATGCGTTTTGAGACCATAGCCATATCAAAGCCGCTAATTTTGTTCGTCGCGTGGTGCTCTCTGTCGTGTGCGGTGTTCGGGGCAACGGATGAGCCTCAGATTACGCTCACACAGAAACTGACGCTTGCGCGACTTGTCGATATCGCTGCAGCCCAGTACCCGATCGATATCGAGTACGCCCCGAGTGATCTAAAGGAATCGGTCACGATTCGATCTGCGAAGCCTTACACACGGCATGAGCTGTGGATCCTGACCCACCAGATGCTCGAAGCCAATGGGCTGACGAGCGTCGTTGCGCCTGGTGATCGTTCGCTCTACAGGATCGTTAAGATCAAAGAGGCGGCCGCTCATACTGAACCGCGTAAGTCACTCCCCATTCCCGAGCCCGGCTTTGCGGTCCTCAAGTACTCCAGCGAGCATATAGAATCCTCTGAGCTTGTCAATGCACTCGGTGAACTCGAACCGCCGCTAGAGTTACTCCGCGCTGATCCAATCCTTGGTTTCGTAAATGTAGGCGTGCTGACAAGGCGGCACCCAGCGATTCGTGCGCACATGGCGACTCTCGACGAGCTGGCATCGCACACGATGACCGAGTTGGTCGAGCTCCGACACACGTGTGCCCAGACTGCTGTTACGGCCATCAACTCATATGTTGATACGCTTGGTTCACGGCGCCCAAGCGGCACGATCCAGCTCGGCCCGATGGCAGACTCGCTGCATCTGACAACAACTCACGAACAGCGACAGAGGTGGATCGATCTCATCACAATGATCGATACTCCGGGGGTAATCTCGACCCGTCCGTATGTGTTGCCAGATATCTATGATCAGAGCGTTATCGACCTCATTACGCAGCTTGGGAAGGATACCACTGAGGAGAGCTCTTCAGGGCAGTGGCGTATTGTTCCTAACACGATTACGCACACACTGGTCATCACCGCGAGCGAAAACGAGCACCAACGCATCGCTGATCTCGTCGAGCAGATCAATGCGGTTCCGCCTGGTCAGCGGCGTGTGACGCGTTCATTTGTTGTTCAGAATCGTAACGCGATCGATCTTCGTCAATCGCTTGAGACTCTGCTCGGGATTCGGGCAGGCGCCGATTCAGGGTCTGCAACCGACGAGGAGCTCGATTCGCGACCAGAGGGATCAGCGGTTCGTCAGCGAGATAATCAACGCGATCTTGTGATGAGCGTGGATCCGGAACTGAACATGATAATCGCGATAGGGCCGCCGAGCTTAGTTGGTCAGTTGGAAGAACTCATCGAGCGAATGGATATTCGTCAGCCACAGGTTCAGATTGAGCTCATGCTCGTGAGTCTGTCTGAGGGCGAGAGCAAAGATCTCGGGGTCGAGCTTCGCGCAGAACTCGGTGACTCGGGCACACTCGTCGGGCTTGGATCTATCTTTGGTCTTTCGTCGATTACCCCCGGGAGCAGTGCCGCAGCGGCAACCGGAACTGGCGGAACGGCTGTCGTGTTGGATCCGGGCGATTACTCTGTGGTAGTCAAAGCGCTTGAGCGTGTGAGTCGCGGGCGTTCGGTTAGTAAGGCGAACGCGCTCGTCAACAACAATGAGTCGGCGTCCGTAAGCAACACGGTTCAGCAACCTTTCTCCACGACAACGCTTGATGACGGCGATTCGATCACAGGCTTCGGTGGATCAGAATCAGCGGGTACACAAATCTCGGTGACGCCGCAGATCGCGGAGGGTGATTTTCTCGTCTTGACCTACGATGTAAGTCTTTCAGCATTTATCGGCGAGGCGACCAGCGAGGGGCTTCCCCCACCGAGTCAGAACACATCTATCTCATCTGTCGCGACTATTCCTGATGGATACGCGATCGTTGTCGGTGGGCTTGAGCTCTTTACCGACTCAGATGCGGACACAAAGACTCCATTCTTGGGAGACATCCCAATCATTAGCAACTTATTCAAATCACAAACCGAGTCACTAAGTACGACAAAATTTTATCTCTTTATTCGTGCATCGGTACTCCGGAGCCCCTCGTTCGAACGGCTCAAGTACATCAGCGATCGGGCTATTGAAGAATCAGATAGCGAGATTGGCTGGCCGACGGTCAAGCCACTTATCATCCGGTAGTATACTAAAATGGGTGGACAGCCTTCAAGCCAACTGAATATATGGAAAGAGTTTTTAGATCGAATCGATCATGGGTTTGCTCGTGAGCACCTGATTCTTGGTTTAAAGACCGAGGGGTCAACTCGTTTTTTGGTTTCGGAATCAACATCCGAGTCAGTAGTTCATAACACGGGCGTCGCGATGGCGGTTCATCCGCCTACTGAGCTGAGAAACCCAAGTGATTTGGCTCAGATGATCGACGTGGCATACAAGGATCAAATCGCACAGACAACCTTACACGACCCAGCAGATCAAGAGAGTCAAATCCAAACCGAACTCGCGGGCCTTGAATCAGATCTGCTCACGACGACAGGCAAGACGGATACGGCACGATTTCTCGATACGGTTCTTCTGGACGCCATCCTTGCCGGGGCTTCAGATGTTCACATACACCCGCTTGAAACTGAAGCGCTTGTCCGTTTTCGAATCGACGGGGTACTCTCTAATGTCAAATCAATCCCACGCAGCGCGTGCGATGCTGTGGTCAGCCGACTGAAAGTTCTCGGCACAATGGATACGGCTGAGACACGGTCGCCACAGGACGGGCGAGCCACTATGTCGCTCGGGCGATCGGGTGATTCTACCTCGGCTGTCGATATGCGTATCAGCACCATCCCAACTTCGCAGGGCGAGCGTGCTGTCGTTCGTCTGCTCGATACAGATCGGGGGAGAAAACTCGCTCAGCTCGATGCCATCGGGATGCCCGATCATATTCGCAAGCCGTATGAACGAGTTACCTCGCGTTCTAACGGCTTGGTACTATTGACGGGGCCAACCGGTTCCGGCAAGACCACAACGCTATACGCGACTTTGCGCCGAATCGCTGCGGGGAGCGCAGGCGGATTGAATATGATGACTGTTGAGGATCCGATCGAGTACCGGTTAAGTGAGTCAGGAGTCACGATCAGTCAATCGCAGGTGAATCGCAAGAAGGGCATGAGCTTTGCGTCCGGGCTTCGCCACATTCTGCGTCAGGATCCTGATGTGGTGATGGTGGGTGAAATTCGCGATCAGGAGACAGCACGACTGGCAATCCAGGCGGCGTTAACCGGGCACTTGGTATTTTCTACTCTTCACACGAACGATGCTGTTGCAGCTCCACCACGCCTGATCGATCTCGGATGTGAACCCTATCTCGTATCTGCCGTCCTCACCGTTGTAATGGCGCAGCGCTTAGTTCGCATCTTCCACAACGAATGTCATGGCGCAGGATGTGATGCATGCCTGACTACTGGTTTTAAAGGCCGGACTGGGATTTTCGAGCTCTTTGTTCTCGACGAGTCTGCGCGTGAAATGGTCAGCCAGGCATCATCGGCGACAGTCTTGCGACGGTATGCCATAGCTCGAGGTATGAGCACGCTCCGGGATGATGGCTTGCGGTTGGTTGCAATGAACGCCACAACACGCACCGAGGTCGAGCGCGTTACCGTTGATCTCTCAGAGGATCCTGATACTCACAGCAGGTATCAAGCGGAGGCATCAGCATGAGCGTCTATCGATACACAGCCGCCCAGCCAGTAGGACGCACATCCAAAGTGGGGGTGATCTCGGCCCCTAGCGCTATCGAGGCCAGAAGGATGCTCAGGGCCATCGGGTTGCGACCGATCCAAATCAAGGAAATCAATGAATCTCGCACATCGCTCGGGGCACTCTCGGCAACAATCGTATCGTACCATCGTCGCCGGCGTGTAGGAATCAAGGCGGAGTTCTATGATGCATTCGCGACGCTCTTGCGTTCAGGTGTAACCCCTCGTGATGCATTGCTTGTGCTCGCCGACTCGCACAGGAAGTCTTCCGGCATCGGGTCGCTCTCGCGACTTCTGGCCGAGGATATCGCGCAAGGTATCTCACTTTCAGACACTGCGAGGAACCATAACACATGGTTTGATGATGCCGAATGCGCGGTTATGGAGGCAGGAGAACGTGCAGGAGAGCTGAATGTTGCTCTTTCACGACTCGCCGATCGCCAGGCTCGATCCAGCGATCTTGGCTCAAGGCTTGCATCTGTGCTGCTGTACCCGATTCTCGTTTCAGTTGCAGGTATTGGTGTAGCGATCTTCCTTGCGAATCACTCACTTCCTCAGCTCACGCAAGTCCTCCGTGATGCGAATATTGACATCCCGCTCCTCACCCAACTTGTCATGCTCGCTGGCCAGTTCACGCTTGCTTATTCCATTCCCATCGGGATGGCTTTGCTGATTCTCTTTGTCTCAGGTATTGTGATACCCAGATCAACTAGATTCAAGGTCACCACGCTGTTTGTCGCATGTTCACCACAGGTATTTAGAAGGATCGCCACCGCCGAATCTTTTCTGATGCTTGCCGAGCTCACAGAGTCCGGGCTTACACTGAACGAATCCATCAGGATCACCGCGCCGACCGCAAAGGGACTAATTGGGATATCGCTAGCCGAAGAGTGGCGACGCGTTGCTAATTTTATAGAGCTGGGGGGCTCATTTGATGATTCAATGTCAAATCGTCGCTGGTTTACGCCAGAGCATCAACGCCTCGTTGCCGCGGGGATGCATGCGGGTGAACTTGCGCAAACACTTCGCCGTGTCGGCGAACGCGACCGCCGTAGCGCCCATCGGCTGATCGATCGCATCTCGACCCTGATTGAGCCAGCTTCCATCGTGCTGCTGACTTTCTTCATTGGTGCCATCGTGCTTGCTGCGGTCCTCCCCATCGTCAAGATTCAGGAAATTGTCGGATGAACATACATTATCAGCACCAGTTCGCTGTGCGAAGAGGCATGACATTCGTGGAACTGCTCGCGGTCCTCGTCATCCTTGGTCTTATCGCAGGCGTGCTCGCCGTCTCGTTTGCAGGTCGATTTGCGCGAGGTAAGCAGGAGATCGCGCGCACCCAGCTCTCGCTTATTAGCCAAGCCATCGAGACATATCGGATAGAGCATGGTGAATGGCCTCCGATGAATCAAGGGCTGAGTGCCTTGACAACACCACAAGCGGCTCCGACCGCATCGTACTTCCTCAAGCCAGACCAAATTCGAGATCCATGGGATCAGCTTTATGCCCTGATAATCCCCGGTCCGGACGGTTACCCTTTCGAAATCCTGACTTATGGTTCAGACGCCCAGCCAGGAGGCGAAGGCGAAGCACAAGATCTAAGCTCAATTCGTGTGAGAGATTAACCAGTGAATCGCGTGCGCTCAAATAAAGCCTACATACTTGCAGAGCTGCTCTGCACCATCCTGCTAATCGCGATCGCCACAGCGGCAATCGCGCCCGGAGTTTTCAATCGCTCCGAATCTGCTGTGATGAATGATATATGCGCCCAGATAGCGGATCTCGATCGCCGCGCTCGGATCGCATCGATCGCTGATGGACCGGTGGTCATCAGGCTGGGTACCGATGCCAATGTCCTGCGTCTGATCAGTCAAGGGGAACAGATCTCATCATCACCTATCGTTCGAAGCATATACATGCTTGATCAGGAGGGCCGTCCAATCCAGCGGGTTGAGTTCGATCGTCTCGGACGGAGCCAGAACTACACTATTCATATCAGTGCCGATCATAAGCGTGCTTTACTACTTTATTTCGACGGCTTCTCTGGCCGTATGCGTCTAGTGGAGCATCTCGATGCGTGAGAACCAAGGATTTACACTCCTTGAAGTAGTACTGGCTGCCGCAATGCTTGCCATGGTTGTGGCAGTTTGCGCCAGAGTCATCCAAGTGCCTTCAGTTCACCCCGGTCCAATGCTGACCAACGCATTCACAGTTACAGAATCCAGTAGGAATCGGAATGAAGTGTTGGACTTTGATTCGCATGTTGGTGATTCAATCAATGGGCGATGGAGAGTATCTCAACATAGTCATGGGGTCGTCTTAGTTTGGGTTCGATCATCGGATTCACAGCCATGATCAGTCGCGCGTTCTCACTCATCGAACTGGTGCTTTCGCTAGCACTCATGAGCACACTCTTGGCGGTTGCCGTAAGTTGGGCGAGCACAGCAATGCGACTACAGCGTGATCGTGCGCACTCGATGAATGTCATTCGATCGATCGAACTCTTGGATCGAGCAATACGGGTTGACCTCCTGCAGCTTGATGCGTCGGCGCAAAGTAAACGCCCTCGGATCGAACTCGATGATCAAAACCTACATATTGACACTCGTGATCAAGGTCCACGAAGGGTCAACTATTACTTCGACCCCACTTCACGCTCAATTCTTCGATCGAGTAGTCCGGACGAAATTGATTTTATCACAACTGCAGATTCTCTTGCTTTTATGCTTGAACATGAACCGGGATCAGATTTTGCGGTTCTACGGGTACTTGTGACTGTCGAAGGAGGACAGCACCAGCTTATACATAATGTACCGGCGAGGTGGGTCAGATGATACGAAGCGGTTTCGCCATGCTCTTAACACTCGGGGCACTCGTCATTGTTGTCATGGCAACATCGATTATCTCACGCGAGAGAGCAACCGATTCATTCGAAGCGAGAATCCACGCCGATTTTCTTGACGCGATGATCACTGCTGAATCGGCGCACGATCCGATTCTGGCATGGCTCGAAACTGAATCGAAAGATGTCACGGTTCATCCCAATTCGATCTCTCCCATGATCCGCGTTCTCAATGACACTTTCCAGATCGACAAGAAACGGGTGCGGATCACTATCAATGCCTGGGATCAGTTTGCGATGATACCGAATGGCGAGCAGATCCGGGAGTACGAAGCAATCTCCGGCCTTGATCAAATCAACAGCCCTGTCTCAGTGTTCCCAAGTTCACTTCACCCCAAAAACTTGGGCGCTAACATTGCAACTCATAATCCGATCCTCGGTCAGCAGACTCGAGGAAATGGCATGCCTTCGGTCAATCTGAATACCACACCCGCACCAAAACTCAAGCAACTCTTCTTACAATACAACATTTCAGGGCTTGATAAGGTACTCTCTTCGCGAGCTAAGAGCGAATCCGCAAGAGGCTCTTCAATCCGTGTCGATGGTCAAACGACTTTACGATTTGTCTCATCGAGCCAGTCTTGGTCAATCCGAACCGATGTTCAGTTTGGCCTCGCATCGTTGAGCTTGTGGTCTGTCTATGTCCAGCGAGGCGGCAACTGGATGCTGGAGCAACGCATTGTCATCCCAGATTGACCCCATTCTGTTCCAACGACGTCTGCGACTTGTGATCCTCGTGATCGGCTTGTGCTTTGCCATGATTGTCTCCGCATGGGCTTTGAGTGATCCCGCCACGACGAACTTCGTGGGTGCTGTACCGAGTCCATCTGATTCAGAAGACACGCATGATACATCAGCGCTCCAATTGCAACAGACACTCAACCCAGTAGATTTCAATACCGTCTTGTGGCGATTTGCGCCAGAGCCGGTCGTCAAAGAATTACCTCCTCCCCCTCCCCTGCCGAATCTAGAACTGCTCGGGATCACTTCGATCGGGGGGCAGCCTGCCGCGATGATCTTTGACCCAAGTTCTGGCCATATGGCCACGCTTAAGGTTGGGGATTTGCTTGGGCCGACCACCATTCTCAAGATCGAGATTAACAGTGTAAGTTGTATCGCGCATGAACGCCCCTTCACACTTACGCTCGGCGAGGGCTTGCCATGACCTCGGTGAAGATACATCCCGATGAACTCTTTCTGGCGATCCTCTGCGCCCCAATGTCACACGGACGCCATCGGGTTCAAGAACTCTTCTATGCCTTCGAATCGTGCGTGCCCGTGGATACCGAAACACTGCAGACGGTGTACCACCCGCTCCGCGACAAGCGGGTGCTCGCGGTCGCCATCTCGAAAGAAAGAGCATTGGAACTCGGAGCCGATGTCTCTGCTGCCCACCCGCAGTTCTGGCCTGAGTGGCTCGATCTTTGCACACAATCTGTGCCGCCAGAGCGTGTCAATCTCCTTGTTGGATCATGTACGCCTGTGAATGTCTCTAGGAGCCGGCGGTTCACACGGCATGCCACTTTTCTGCTTGTCGCGTTGTTCGCGGTGCTGTGCTCGTGGGGTCTAGAGCGACGAATCCGGCAAGCAAATTATTCTATCGATTTTGCACGCGCTCAAATCAGTGCGATTTATCAAGAAGCCCTCGGTCCATCGGGAACACTCAACGCTCAACCTCCAGCTGCGATGCTAACCGCCAAGCTTAGGAAGCTGAGATCGACCCGTTCGAACGATATGGATTTCCCAGATGTGCCATCACCTGCTGACGCGCTTCTCGCGAAGGTACTTCGTGCTTGGCCAGCTGATGCATTGCTCCGCGCAGATTCAATCTCCATCTCAGCAAGCGCGGTGGAAATCACGGTATTCGCGGATCGTGCTCAAGATACAACTGATCTTCTTGTAGCTCTTCAGCAGATTGATGAGCTCGAACCGACCACCTCATCAAGCAATCTGCAGCGAGGAGAAACGCGTTTCGTGATTAGGATGAATCGCATTGGGGATGTCCCATGACCAGATCAACACAACACATAATCACCCTCTTCTTTGCATCATTTTCGCTCTTAATCATTCAGTTCGTTCGTTCAACAAAGTCAGCGTCACAGCTGATAGCGGTGCAAAATCAACTCAATAGCGTTCAGATTGATGTACAAGAACTCCACCGGCTCTCTTCGCAATCCGCAAACCATATTTATGGATCTCCACCAGACGCGGATGTCCAGGCTGCAGTAGCCGATGTGCTAGAGTGGATCGGCTTACCAGCCAACACCGCGGTGAGCATCCGTCGGGAATCGGATCGGCAACTCAATCATGATCCCACACAATCCCGTATCAGGATCCGAGAAATGAGTATCGAGCTCCGCTCCATCTCGCCTCCAGTGCTTGGCGAGTTCCTGAAGAGATGGCGAGATCAGGAACCCGCATGGACTGTTCACGCGATCTCACTCCGGAAGAGTACATCACGCGCGAGTAAAGCAAACGAGTATCATGTTAACTTGACCTGCACCGCTCGCTACACCGACACGAGACCTGACCCATGATTCGTATCACACTGTTCACTCTCTTTCTCGTTTCCACGCTCCCCCTCTTCTCATGCACAACAGGTTCAGGCCCATACCGTCATGCTGATCCACAGCGACGCGATACCGCAAAGGCTCAGCGTCTCACCCGCGAGGCGGCAGATTGGATCGAGACTAATCCGATCACAGCAGAGAAACTGCTTCGCGAAGCCCTTGCCGAAGATATTTATTATGGCCCTGCGCATAACAATCTCGGCGTGCTCTTTATCGAGCAAGGCCGCCTATACCAAGCAGCCGCTGAGTTCGAATGGGCCCGCAAGCTTATGCCGGGAAATCCAGAGCCAAGGCTCAATCTTGGCCTCACACTCGAACACGGCGGACGAATAGACGAAGCAATCCAATCGTATGAAGCCGCTCTCGCGATAACCCCAGAGCACCTCGATTCCGTGCAAGCCCTCGTCCGCTGCCAGATAAGGTACAACCTGCTTGACTCTCAAGTCGCAGATCGGCTCAAGATCATCGCAATGCGTGGAACACCGGAATGGTCAAACTGGGCGCGGCAGCGTTTGCTTGAGCTTTGAAGCAGACTCGAGTCATATATTCATAGCTTGCTCCGTAATTCAACTCAGAATAGGGGTAACAACGATCTCCCTGCGCCCCTCCTCAAATCGTATGAGAGGCATTTCTCCCAAATAGTCTCACTTCTAGAAATCTGACTGAACCAGTGAGCTCGCATAGAAGCGAGATACCTCCCCGTCACACCTAAAACGGCAGAAACGACACCCCTTCGAGATGCCGTTTCCAATGTCTATTTTCAATCGGAGAGGGGGGATTCGATAGGTGCTCATTTCCAAAACCTCAGCCGTTGGCCAGAATCGCCATAATCACCTGCAGGAAGCGAACTTCCGTATTCTACCTCGTGTCCGGTGGTATCCGATTTTCGGGTCAATCCTGAGAGCCCGAGTGCTCACCCGGTGCTCATTTGGTAATTTGAGAGCGTAGAGGGCACCCTCTATGGCTAGGTTTCTCAGAGAGATATCCATCAAAAATGATCGACTTGCCTGAATGAAGTTGGATCAGAACAAGGTATTCATGCGCATGAAAACTTCTTCCATATCTACTGCTAATTTGCCTCTTGAAGAAGCTCGCCAAACTCTAGATATCCTCGGCGACCAAGTGCATCGATTACTTGCTTGGCTAATTCACAAGCATCTCCTTTTGCAGACATAGCGATTTGCAGTATTTTTTTCGCTTCCTTTTTCCAACTCGGAATGCGCCATCCTTCAACATCACCCATTACAAGCATTTGAATGATTTTCACGGAACGAAGAGGATCATGGGTACAGACCGTCGCAAGATGTTCAACAATCAAATGATCTGGCTCTGCACGAGGTGCGGCAGAGACAAACTCTTCCAGTTGAGCAAGCGACCATTGAGGATCAAGTGCACCAGAACTGAACCAATATCCAAAAACAGAGCTTTGCGGATTGTTCTTTGCATCTTGTTGGCCAATATCACGCCAATAAATTTCCCAGAGATCAGCGAACCGATCTAGGACTTCTTGGGGAAGTTTCTCCTTCTGACCCGACAAGCTCCTCCCAACGAATTTAACGGCGTGAGATCTGATGGATACAGGTGTTTTTGATATAAGCCGCAGAAGGATCGCATTGTCTGCTTCCATTCCAGCTTTGGAATCCGACCCGAGATCACCGCGCCCATATAAGACCATAAGATGTTCTCCTAATCGATTCCAGTGTTTGTCTGCTGTATCTTCATTCGTACCTAACTGTATGCTTTGGTCAATCGCGTACGAGAACTGATCTTGTAGCATACGATAAAACACGCGATGTGGATGGCTTGAAAACAAGAAGGTGACCCAAGCCGCCCACCCAAATGCGTGAGCAGGATCAGTCTCGATTTTACGGAGATCGAAGATGTGTGCGCAATGGTCATCGAGCCAACCCTGATCGATATTATAAAGCAATCCCATGCGTGACCCGAATGCCGCTCTCCCGCCAAAATCCGCGTCCGGTCGCGTTAGCTCCGCTTCCAATAAAGCTTTTACCTCTGGGATCGCATCAAAACCACCCTCAAGTGATCCGGGTGTGATTTGGTCGCCTGAGAGTAGTTCTCCGACCCATTCCGCAAAGGCAAGTACAGCTTGCATGGCTTTGCCCCGTGTGGAGTTCAACATCACTGTGAGCCAATCAACTTCTCGCGGATCTCTAGCTTGATTCTCCACGATGTAGGACTTAGCTGGGAAAGACACCAATGGCTCAATCACTGTCCAGAGATCATCCCTGTATTGAATTCCATATGCCGGTTTTCCTTTGCATCCGTGAGATTTTGTGATTTCTTCTACCATTGATGCGATCGAATCTCGCGTCCACTGCCAATCCCGATCTACCAGGCCTCCATCATCCCCATGATCAAACTTCTCGTCATCTGGGTGACTAAGCACCCATTGGGCAAGTTCAAGGACAGGCTTGAGGTCAATGGAAATCGAATCCTTGGCAGCTTGTTGCATTGTCTCAAAAAATCGTCGAACAAACATCGGGCCACACTTGCGTACAGCCATTGCCTCGCGAGAAAATGCCACAGGGTCCTGAGCTAGGTAAGTTCCGAATGTATGCGATAGGCCTTCCAGATTCGGCCCCTCAAACCTGTTCGTATCCGGGCTTGGCTTCCAAGTGGATACTTTTTCTACAGCTTCAACGAATGTCAAAGATGTCAGCTCGTCAAGTGTATATGGGCTTTCAGTTTCCACGCTACGAAAGGAGCTTTGAGAGAAATTCAAGTCTGCCAATTCGGGCTCGCCGTACTCCTTATGCATCTTATCATAAAAATCTCTCTTTTCACCACTCAGATGCGCATGTATCCAATGCAACCGTTTGAACTTCCAATAGTTTCGTTGGCGATCGATCCGTTCGGGATCATCTGGTTCATCGTAATATTCAGGTCTTATCCCCTCGGGGCCTTGGTCGACCCACTCCAGCCATTCATCTTGCTGTATTTGATTCAACAAAATCCATTGTGTGCGAAATAGTCTTGCATACTCATGAATCACAGCCATGCTCGCAAAATGATCGCGATTCATCATCTCAGAGCACGTAAGTTCTGGATTCTGATGGCCAAACTCTGTGAGAAGATGTAATCGAAGCCTGACGAATACATGTCCTGTTTTGTAGTCAAGTATTCGACACACATCCTCGATGCTGATCTGCTTCGCGTGTATCGCAATCTCACAAGCGTCCCGCACACAGCCAAGAAAATTTGAGGCAAACTTATAGTCACTATTCTGTTCATGGTCTTCTATCGCAGGACGCCAAATAAATGATGTCTGATCCTTAACGCTCCCATGGCGATCCGGTATTTGTACGATATCTTCTAACCAAGTGGCGATTATCGAGATAAATTTGTCTGCACTGGTCCTCGATAAGTTTGGTATCACATGATTCCGCATACCCTCAAAATACGAGAAATCAGATTGCCTTTTTCGTGTAAAACTATCAGGATCGCCACTAGCAACGAAGCAACTCTTCGTCAATTTCAAAGCTGCCTCTATTTCTCCGCCCAAGACTAGCTTTTCAACGAGTTTCCCGATGTCCGTCAGGATGTAGTCGGTATATGTGCTCTGATTTGCGTTTCCAATAACATCAATCAGCTTGACCGCGATTTTTGCAGGCATTGAGTTGGCTGCTTGCACCCTGTCATAAGCCACAGTCCAGTTCTTGGTTGATGGCATTTGGGCGAATACATCAGCCACCTCTTCTGGGGCTAAATCTGCCATACGTGCCAAATATTGGGATTGAGGCCATGGTGGGCAACGTAATCGTCCATCATCCATCTCCACAAGACTGGGGGGAGTGTCAAACATCGCGTGCTGTCGCAACGGGGAAATCCACCAAGGATTTTGCAAGTTGCCAAAGAAGTGTCGCTCATGCTGAGGTGCACTCAGTCGATTGACTGCATCGCTCACTTGCTCAGGAGTTGGCTTCTTGAAGGATGTCATCAAGCTCTCCTTTGATCGTAAAATGTGGCGCTATTAGTGAGTGAAGAGTTCTTTCAAAAGCTTCAAAGTTATCCCGAAGACCCTCATCAGTGGGCAACTTGTTCGGATCCCTGACTAGATGAGCGCGACGGGTAAACCAAACCCGTGCCTTATCAAATGTGCGGATCACACGGTCGGATGGCATGGATCCTGCTGTGGCATATTGGCGATACAAAGCTTCAGCCAGCACTCGACCACTCGACGCCTGGTTCTTGATGGTTTCATGTTGTTGTACGAGAGCATAAACTTGTCGAATTGAATGCATCGAAATACTAATCATGTTGGAAGAATCAGGATTCTCTTTGTCGGCAGATGGATCAAATGATTCGACAAAGTAGGATTCAAACGCGATAGCGATTTTATCAATAGCAGCAGGGTATACAGCTCCGCCATGTAGCCGGCTGTAATTGCCATCGAGAATCGCAGGAAGCTCGTTATAGATGTCACGGACGATGTGGCAGATCAGATGAATACGGGCTGGAATAATGCCGTCATTGATCATGATAACCGCAGCTTCATATGGCGCAGCAAGCGATGGGGCTACCTCTAAGAACCATTTCAGAAGCTCTTGCTGATGAGGCTTCCATTCAGCAGGCGATCTTTGCGCGACATTCTTGCTAGGTATTGAATCCATGAGAAATCTTGTACCATCACCAGGCGCATCTCCCAAGCCAGAATCATCGCACATGCCCTGGCAACGCTATCTGTACTCCTGTGCGCTGTTTGTTGATGTTCATGATACGCCCTTGCCGTGATTCTCGCGGTGTTCAAGCGGCCGTCAGCTTCCGTGACTCAAAAATGAGTCGTGTGCAGCCGATTCCCCACCCTGTGGGCGGCTTTCGCTGGATCACCGCTCCGCTCACGCCCAATCAGGGCCATGATCAACAACAACTACAGGAGTACTACACAATGTCTACCAATCAAAAACCATTCGATAAAGTCGTCCTTGGATCCATTCAGCTGGCGATCTGGAAGAACACCAATGACAAAGGCAACGCCTACTACAGCGTGACCTTCGAGAAACGCTATCGGGATGCCGAGGGTGAATGGAAATCAACCTCATCGCTCAACCGTGATGATCTGTTGGTGCTTGCCCAAGCATCCGAGATGGCCTTTCGATCCGTCCATGAAGCTCAAGCTCAGGATCGAGTACAAGCAGTGGCCAATGCCCAAGCTCAACAGCAAACCGCAGCCGCTCGATGAGTACCGCGAGACGCACCGGGACAGTTCCCGGTGCGGCCTCAAAGGTCGAGTTCGCCCGAGAGGCCGTTGCAACGGCTGTTGATCAACTGATCGAACAGCTTGAGTCCGGCAAAAGTGAAAGCTTGCTCAAATATTTGAGCACCATGTCACGGTTCCATAGCTACAGCTTCCAAAACCTGATGCTCATCATGAGCCAGTGCCCTGATGCTCGTCGAGTGGCTGGGTTTCATACGTGGAAGTCCATGGGACGATTTGTCAAGAAAGGCGAGAAAGGCATCGTCATCATCGCACCGATGATCTTCAAGAACTCGGACACCAAGTCCATTAACCCGCAGTCAGCTGAAGACGATCCGATCGTGCGGTTCCGTTCCGTGCATGTGTTCGATATCTCACAGACTGAAGGAGAGCCTTTACCCGAGCCCGATAGGATTGATGGAGATCCCGGCGAACTACTCTCGGCTCTAGAGTCCGGGATCAAACGCTCAGGGATTGCTCTGCACTCCGAGCCCGACCTGGGCGGTGCCGAGGGAATGTCAATAGGCGGCAAGATCAGTGTGTTGGAAAGCCTGAACCCTGCCAACCGATTCTCCACGTTGGTACATGAATGGGCGCATGAGCTTCTCCACCAAGTAGATCGCAAAGAGCGACCCTCAAAGACTGTCCGCGAGACCGAAGCCGAAGCGGTTGCGTTTACCGTGTGCCATTCAGTCGGCCTTCAAACCGGTACGGCATCCTCTGACTACATACAGCTCTACAACGGTGACAAGGCCACTCTCCTGGACTCCCTCGATCGGATCCAGAAAGCCGCCTGTACAATCATCGAGGCCATCAATGATCCCCAACAGTCACCACAGCCTGCGAATAGCCAGACACTCAGCCGCGCTCACCAACGGTGAGCACGGCCTATTCATCCTGGCCTGTTCCAAGTATCCGGATCCCGGTTACCACGGGTGTTCCCTCTATGGGCATGTTCAGACTTCGTTCATTGGAACTCGTCTCGATCCGATTGCACCGGTGCTGGATGATTGCTTTGTACAAGCTCTCAAGGGCTGTGCCTTCGATGAGCACTTCATCGGCCATGAAGCTCAGCACGATACCTCTGTCTGGGTCCATCAGCACACGCGACAGTGTGGTGTATGGGAAAGCCATCCGCGTGCGATCGGCAAGCACCAGATCCAGCATCATGACCGGGCGATCGAGTGTCTGGCTTCCAGTCGAATTGTTCGACTCATGAGTCGTTGATCCAACAGCCTCTTTCGAAGGGCTCTTCAGATACTGATCGATGAGTTTGCTCATGACCAATCCCTCCCCATGCTGCGGCCCTCAAATCTTCCCCGGTTCCGACCATTGGTGGACTTGCTTTGCTTTCGAAGCTGATCTCGCTGACGGTGCAGATCCTGCATCCTCATCGGCTCTTTGGAGGCCATCTCGCGTGCTCTCTTGGCGAGGGCCTGGGCCTGTCGGAACTGGAGCCATTGCCCGACTTGCTTCATGTGGACAGGGGAGCGACTAATCCCCTTGGGCGGGATCATGGGGTTGAACTTCTTTACCGCTTCGGTCGCGCTTACCCGAGAGGCATCCTTCATGACCGATCGAAGGAGCCGCTTCTTGCTGTCGGTGATGATCGTGACCTTGTTCTTGCCCCGCGTTACCGAGGTGTAGAACTGCTGGATGCTCGATGCCGCAGAAGACTCTGCTGCCTGGGCGATGATCACGTGCTTCACTCCCCGGCCTTGTGATGAATCGCTGGTAACACAATACCCATGTGTCATATGCCCAAAGCCCTTGGGAACGGTCCATCCGTTTTTAAGGCGAATGTCTCCTTCGCGTGTGAAACCGTCGATTGTGTAGATGCTGCCATTGCTCAGCCTATGGGCGTTGTCCTTCGATCGTCCGTTGTTGGTGATGCGGACACGATCGCCCTTGGAAAGCTTCAGCTCGCTCTTGGCAAATACCCCGAATCGATCGGGTTGCTGTGTTGGCAACGCAACGGTACGCCCATCTCGTTCCCGCTTGATGACCACGCCTTTGTCATTCACTTTGTACACCTCGCCGCGATCACCGGCTTTGATCCCGTCCTTGGCATTCCGAAAGAACTGGACGATGTCACCAGCCTGGTACTGGGTATGGTCCATCTTCTGAGATTGGGTCAGGTGCCTGGGCTCGAGTTTGGCGAGTACCCGATCCTTCTTGCCGATGATCTCGTCTTGGCGGAGTTGTTCCCGTATAGCGTGGGTCACCCGGTTGCCCTCTCGGTGGGTCGGCGAGATCACCAGCGTGTCGATCTTCTTCTTGATCGAGTCAAGGTACTCACCAGCCAGCACCTTCGCCCGATCCTGATCCTCGACCTCCTTGATCGCCCCCATCTTCTCCAGTTGCTTGAACCCCTTCTCAATCTTGCCTTCGGACAGGCTCATACACGCCTCGCGATACTGGGCATGCGTCTGTCTTCGGATCTGCTTGACCTCCGCGGGCTTGATATAGGCGAGTTCCTCGATCAGTTTCAGCGGATCGCCCCGCTGCACCGAGTGGTGCTGGGCCGTATCTCCGGTCAGGATCAGTCGTGCTCCGGTTTCTTTGGCAAACGATACCAGCCGGTTCATATCCCTGATCCCCATCAGCCCCGCCTCATCCACCCACAACACCTGGCCCCGGAGCTTTGATCGAAGCTCGGCGTTGCCAAGAAAGTGCGCCACGGTCTGTGCAGTCTCAAACCCGTCCTCCCGCAAAACCTCATGAGTCGCGTGGGCCGTGGGGGCCACTGGCAGGACAGTGATCCCCTGGGATTCGATGGCACCGACCACCTCGTTCATCAACCGGGTTTTACCGACACCGGCCTTCCCCCGGATCAGCATGACGCCGTTGCGGGAACGCAGCACCGTGTTCACCGCATCGCGTTGCTCGGCTGACAACGCCTCGTCTATACACTCATGCTCGATCTTCAAGGGCTGGAACTGGCCCTTCCCATCCTTCACCGCCTTGAGCATCGCCTGCTCTTCAGCAAACACTTCCGGCGTTGTCAGCACAGACACGCCCTTGTATTCGCCACGCAGGATGCTCCCGTCAGCGATCCGAGATTCGATATAAACCCACATCTCTTCGGGGGTCACGCCGCCCTCTGTGCGATCGAGAGCCGCTGCAACCAGTTGCCGATCGGGGATCGTCGATCTTCGCTCTAGCATGTGATTCAGCGCAGAATCCAACGCGGAATGGAGCTCGCTCGATCGATTCAGCCTCGACCCACCGAGCCCGTCGCGGCAACGCTCAAGCACATTCAGCAACGCTTGGTGTTGCCCCTCTGTCAATCGGCGATCCCAATGGGCACGGAGGGTCTCCATCGAGGTCACCGAGAGCTTGGCCTGGCGTGTTCTGGCACCAAGCTCGCCCTTCTTCACGGCGTCCGAGATGCCCTTTTCTTGGGCGATCCGCTCGATCTCATCGGTTCGTCTGCTGAACTTTCGCGTCACCGCATCGGGAACGCCCGCAAGTTCCCAGCTGTTTCGACGCCGTTCGATCTCGTACCCGAGGTACGCGAGGTTGCCCTTGAGCCGCGCATGAAACGTTGCCTGGAAGTACGGGGCGTCATATTTGATGGGGCCGATGTCTGCGGCCTTCCACTGCCGCTCTGTCTCATCAAAGGTCGCGTTGAAAGCAAAGCAGTGGGCGTGGAGGTGCGGGTCGGGAACGCCATCGACTGGCCGAGCGGTCAGGTGCACGAACTCCGCCCAAGCAAGGTTGCCGGTCTTCCGGGTTGTGTCAGCCCCACCCTTACGGACACGCGTTTCCGTTTCCTTCTCCAGCTCGCGCATGGTGTGCTGGACCGCATCCCGAAACGCGGTCAGGATCCGTTGATCACCCCCAAGCTCCAGCATCACCGAGACGGACTTGGGAACATGGAAGTTGAGGTCGTACCCCACCCTCCGGCCATCGACGGTTTTGGTGGTGATCCGCTCATCTGTGTCCGGGTGAAGGTTGTCGCACAACCGATCGAAGGATGCACGATCCACACGCCCCGCGATGCCGAGAAGCTCTGCGGCCTTTCCACCCCAAAGACCCACGATCTCCTGGTTGAGGATCTTCTCGTCGTGATAGTACTCACCCCTGCTCAAGGCATTCTGAAAGTAGCTCTTGCCGGACTCGGCAGAGGTGCACATGTTGATCCGGAACAAACCTGATACTCCTGGTGAGATGTGTGACTGAGAATCACGCAGTCTCTCGGATCACGAGCTCAAAGGGAAGAGGTTGTTGCCAGCGGCTCTCTAGTTCATGACGATTGTGTTGCCGCGTTGGGAACAAGCATAATCTGTACACTTGGATGAAGAATTCCAATGCAGATGTGTGAGCACTCTGCTCTCTCCGTCTTCTGCATCTGAGTTGCCCATCAGGGTGCATTGGTGTTCCCGCAGTACTGGTGTTGGTTCCCAAGAGGAGTCAGCAGATGTTGACAGAGAGGGACAAGTGAAGAGTAAAAAACTTACAGACATCTCCCCGTCGCTTGGCGATCGGCCTTGCTGGCCGGGGCTTGTGGCCGCATCGGGACAGCTGATGCCACTCCATCAGTCTCTGGGGCAACAGCAGCATTTCTCGCAAGAGACGGGAGTTTTCGCGATAAATACGGCGTCTGGTAGGGCTCCAGTGATCGATAAAACTTCTAGATATCGATCAAAATATGTGATAAATTGATCGATAAATGCATAGGATATCGATCATGACCTGGAACTGGGAACAGCCCGATTGGCCAAACTTTGAGTGGGATGCTGCACGCCTGGCCAAGGCTGAGCAGCAGTTTATGGTCAGCGGCGGGGTCATCCTGGGGTCCGTTGCCCACCTTGAGGACGAGGTGGCAGAAACCCTCATGGTGCAGACCATCACGACCGAAGCGTTGACGACCTCGGAGATCGAGGGCGAGCTTCTTGATCGTGATAGCGTCCAGTCATCGATCCGCCGCGAGTTTGGACTCAAGACAGATCTGATGAGAGCCAAACCTTCCGAGGAAGGGATCGCTGAGCTGATGGTCGATCTGTACAAGCACTCTGACCAGCCGCTCAGTCATAAGATGCTGTATCAGTGGCACAAGCATGTCACCAAGGGGCGGGCCGACCTTCGAGAGATCGGGAGTTACCGCACCCATCCTGAACCGATGCAGGTCGTCTCGGGCAAGATTTACGACCCAAATGTCCACTTCCAGGCACCGCCATCGGAACAGGTGCCAGATGAAATGGATGCCTTTATCGCGTGGTTCAATGAGACGGGCCCAGAAGGCCCAAGCCCGTTGCCAGCGGTCACGCGAGCCGGGATCGCGCACCTGTACTTCGTGTGCATCCACCCCTTCGAAGACGGCAACGGTCGCATCGCGCGGGCACTCTCGGAGAAGGCGCTCGCTCAAGGCCTGGGCCGGGCAACACTCACCGCCCTTGCGGCAACAATCCTCACCCACCGCACAGAGTACTACGACCAGCTTGAACTGGCCAACAAGAAGAACGAAGTGAGCGACTGGCTGGCATGGTTTGCGGGCATCACGCTCGAAGCCCAGCAACGCACACAGGCCTGGGTCGAGTTCATCCTCGCCAAGACCAAGCTGCTGGACCGACTCCAGGGCAAACTCAACGAACGCCAAGAGAAGGCCCTCCTTCGCATGATGCGGGAAGGTCCCGAAGGGTTCAAGGGGGGAATGTCCGCTGGGAACTACCAATCCATCACCGGTGCCCCCACGGCAACGGCGACTCGCGATCTCGCGGATCTCGTCGAACATGGTGCCCTGGACCGCACAGGGGAGCGAAAAGGCACCCGATACCATCTCACGATCCCAATCAAGCCCGCCCCGCGTGTGGTCATCGAGGAGGATGGCACCATAGTAAATGCGAAGGCCGAGTAGAATGAAGGCAGGATTGCGGGCAAGCATGCCCGTTGCTTGATAGCAGATATCCACTATGCTACATCGATAAACATACAGAACGGAAAGATACCACATTGTTTGAGCAGACCTTTAAGAATATCGATGATGTCCTCTGGAAGGACGAGGGCTGTGATTCGGAGCTCGACTATGCCGAGCAAACAGCATGGATCCTCTTCCTGAAATATCTTGATGATCTGGAGACAGAACGCGCCGCTGAGGCAGAACTCGCAGGCAAAAAAGCCAAGCCGATCCTTGATCCGGAGTACCGCTGGTCCGCATGGGCGGCACCAAAGAATGCGGCCGGGGAGTTTGATCATGACACCGCTTTGACGGGTGATGATTTGATGTCCTTCGTCAACGACGAGCTGTTTCCGTATCTCCGCTCATTCAAGCAGACTACCGAAGATCCAAACACGATCGAATACAAAGTCGGGGCGATCTTCGACGATGTCAAACAACGCATCAAAAGCGGGTACATCCTTCGCGATGTACTCGAGTATGCTGATGAGCTTCGATTCAACTCACAGACTGAAAAACACGAGCTTTCGGATCTGTACGAAACGCGAATCAAGAATATGGGTAATGCTGGTCGCACTGGCGGGCAGTACTACACACCTCGACCATTGATTCGCGCCATGATCCAAGTCATTGACCCCAAGATTGGCGAAACGATCTATGACCCTGCATGTGGCTCAGGCGGGTTCTTGTGTGAATCCTTTGAGTATCTTCGCCCCAATGCCAAGAGCACCAAAGCCCTCTCCACGCTTCAGTCCAAGACCTGCTACGGCAAAGAGAAAAAGAGCCTCGGCTATGTGCTGGGGATCATGAACTCGATCCTCCACGGCATCGATGTACCCAACATCGTGCGCACCAACACGCTCGAAGAGAACATTGCCGATGTGCAGCCCAAGGACCAGTTCGACATCATCCTGACCAATCCGCCCTTCGGTGGCAAAGAGCGTAGGGAGGTCCAGCACAACTTCCCGATCCACTCGGGCGAGACCGCTTTCCTGTTCATGCAGCACTTCATCAAGCGGCTCAAGCCCGGCGGGCGAGCCGCAGTGGTGATCAAGAACACATTCCTCTCCAACATGGACAACGCCGCCAAGGCATTGCGGAAAGAACTGCTCGTAAGCTGCGACTTGCACACCGTGCTCGATTGCCCGGCCAGGACCTTCCTGGGCGCGGGGGTGAAGACCGTGGTGCTGTTCTTCGAGAAGGGCAAGCCGTCGAACGACATCTGGTTCTACCAGCTCGACCCCGGGCGGAATCTGGGCAAGACCGATCCGTTGAACGGTGACGACCTCGCCGAGTTCGTCGAGATGCAAAAGACCCGACCCGAGAGCGAGAAGTCGTGGACGGTGTCGGTGGGTGACCTGGACGCGGCGACGCTTGACCTGTCGCCCAAAAATCCCAATCGCCCAGACGAGACCGATACACGCACGCCGACTGAGATCCTCGACGAGATCGAGGCCCTGGACGCCGAGGCGTCGGAGGTGCTCGCGAGCATCAGGGGGATGCTGTGAGGGAGGGGTGGACGACCAAACAGCTTGGCGACCTCTGCACGATTCGCCCGCCAAAGAAAGAAGCGAGAGCGAAGCTCGATGACAATGCCGAAGTCGGCTTTCTGCCCATGGAGGCTCTCGGCATCCGGCAGCAGGCCGTCCGGACCTCGCAGATCAAATCGCTCGGCGAGGTCTACAAGGGCTACACCTACTTCGCCGATGGCGATGTGCTACTCGCCAAGATCACGCCCTGCTTCCAGAATGGCAAACTCGGCATCGCCAGAGATCTTCCGAATGGCGTCGGCTTCGGGTCTTCTGAGTACTTCGTGTTGCGGAGCAACGGCGAGATTCTTCCCGAGTATCTGTTCTACTTCTTGAGCCAAAACTCGTTCATCGAGGGGGGCGTCCACCAGATGAGCGGCGCGGTTGGCCACCAGCGTGTCCCCCCCGAGTATGTCATGTCGCAGGAAATCCCCCTACCCCCGCTCGCCGAGCAGCAGCGGATCGTGGCGATCCTCGACGAAGCGTTTGAGGCGATAAAGCGGCGTGAGGATGCTCAGGACATGCGAGCGAAGGCACTCGAGACTCTGGAAACATCATGGCTTGAGTCTCGCCTTGCCAATGTCGCTACCGCGTTCACGGGGACTTTGGAGCAACTGGTCGAAGAAGGTCTTCTCGCCCCGCCACTTGACGGTAACCACGGCGCGATTCATCCGAAGAAAGCTGACTTTACGGCATCTGGTGTGCCGTTCATCATGGCGTCTGATCTCCAGGATGGATCAGTTAACCAGACAGACTGCCATTTCATCAGCTGGGACCAGTCGCGGCAGCTTCGAAAAGGCTTCGCCAAAGATGGAGATGTCCTTCTGTCCCACAAGGGGACTATCGGTCGGGTTGCTGTCTTGAACACCGAGTACGAATACGTGGTGCTCACACCCCAAGTCACCTACTACCGATCTTTAGACCATGACAGTCTTCACCCTCAGTTTTTGGCAGAGTATTTTCGCAGTAGGAGCTTTCAGGCTGCCATGTCTGGCATTGCCAAACAGGGAAGCACGAGGTCATATATCGGTATCACAAAGCAACGGAGCCTACAAGTTGTACTGCCGCATCCTGCTGATCAGAGAAGAATCGTGGAAGACAATGAAGAGGTAAGAAGGAAGTGCCAAATGCTGCGCACCACTGGCTCGACGCTGGCGACCTTGTCGGTAGATTTGCGGAATGCGCTTCTTATTGCGGCATTTAATGGTGAGTTGCAAGCGTGCCGTGTCGAGACCATCGCATGAGCGAGATCAAACTTTTCAATATCCAGTCCAACACCGCGACCGAGATCGCGGGCTCAGCCTCCGGGCTGGAGAAGCCGCTGCAGACGCTCTTCGAGCAGAACCTCGATACACTGCTCGGGGTGCGGTTCCTCGCCTCCGAGCACTCAACTGGTTCGGTGCACAATGGGCGGATCGACACGCTGGGTATCGACGAGAACGGCTCGCCGGTCATCATCGAATACAAGCGATCCAAGAGTGAGAATGTGGTAAGCCAGGGGCTGTACTATCTCGACTGGCTGATGGATCACAAGGCCGAGTTCAAGCTGCTCGTACTTGAGCGTTTCGGGACGGTAGATGCCGAGACGATCGATTGGAGCGGACCGCGGCTGATCTGTGTTGCCGCAGACTTCACCAAGTTCGACGAGCATGCGATACGGCAGATCAATCGGAATATCGACCTCGTGCGATACAAGCGGTTTGGTGATGGGCTACTGGCGCTGGAGCTGGCAACGGCAGTCACTGCTTCGCCATCCGCAGATAGCGATACTCCACAGATGAAGAGTAAGGCGTCAGTGAGTGGCAAAGACAAACCGCTCAATCAGGTGCTCGATGAGATGAATGATGAAGTCGCTGCGCTGGTGCATGAGCTCCGGTCATTCATCACCGGGCTCGGCGACGATGTCATCGAGAAGCCGCTGAAGCTGTACTTTGCTTACCGCCGGATCAAGAACTTCGCTTCCTTGACGATTCAGAAAAAAGGTGTAACGCTCTACCTCAAAGTTGATCCTGCATCGATTGAACTGGAGCAGGGCTTTACCAGGGATGTCACTGGAATCGGGCACTGGGGGACTGGTGATCTAGAGGTATTGGTCAACGATCAATCATCGTTGGATAGATCGCTCCCACTCATCCAGAGGAGCTATGAGGGCCAATAGAATGAATGCACCACTCGGAAAACAAGACGATAACCAGGACCAACCACATCCAGAGCTGGTGCGATTTGTCGACGAGTGGCGAAAGCATTTTAAGCCAAAGAATGAATGGCAGGTTGGCAGTTGGTCTCCTGCAGTCCTGACATCCGAATCTGTTCGAACCAACTCTTCCATCGATGGCAAAATCGAATCGCCTGAGCAATCGCAGGACTTGATTCTCGCAGAGTTTGCATGGGGGCACAAAAGGCCAACATCATCCGATGTGATCCAGATGAGTCGCCTGCCCTCGCATTGGATTGACACCATTGCAGCTGCTAAGTCGATTTCCGACAATGGATTTCTGTTGTCGCTCATGCCGTCGAATGCCCTTGAACACAGCGGTGTTCAGGGCATTCTGAGTGAGCATGGACTCACTGTAAACGCAGTCGCCCATTTTCAATCGGTGAGTCTTCCGATGACTTCGGTCAAACCTGTTCTTATCGTGATCTCGCGTCAGAGCAGCGATGACCTGCTGGCCACAGATTTTGAAGCGGAATCTGGGTTTGGCCGTTTCTTTGAGTTTCTGAAACAGGGCACATCAAGCAACTCCTTGCATGAGGGAGTGCGGGTTGCACGCAGTGATTTCCGCACCATCGACGCTCTATCCCAACGTCTGCAGGCTGATCAGCTTGCAAAGCACCATGCGTCATACAAAAGAGTCCCCCTGAGCTCAATCGCCATCGAGACAGAGAAAGCCAGTCGCAACCGACCGCATGTTCTCAAGGAGAATACGGTCTACATATCGATTCTTGAGCGGGCAGCTCGCCGTGCGGTAACAGACCCTGCAGAGATACCAACATCTCATGAGCACTACATCGCTGTCACTCTGGATAGCTCTGTACTGGCTGAATACGTCGTAGCATTTTTCGAGTCGGAGTTGGGCAAGTCCATCATGAGCTCCCTTGCGATTGGGGCGGGGATTCGCCGAGTGAAAAAAGCGGATCTGCTTGCCGTTGAAATTTCCATTCCATCCGAGCAAGAACAGGAGACCATCGTCCTTGCCCGCAAGCGATTGGAAACACTTACAAGCAAAGTACATGAGCTTGAATCCGAGCTTGCATTGAATCCAAGCACAGCATCAGAGGCGTCGCTCCGTGCGGAAGAGATGCTACGCGTTGTTGGGGAACTCTCGGATGCGGACCAAATCAGGGCCATCATTCGCAATGGAGAATCCAAGACTGTCGAGTTCAAAGAGACTCTTGCATACTGCTTGCGAGAGAAGAAGAAAGCCGATTATGTCGAAACTTCGGCACTCAAAACCGTCGTTGCCTTTCTCAATACTGACGGAGGCACGCTGCTGGTGGGTGTTGCCGATGATGGTTCAATTCCGGGGATTGAGAACGAACTCGCCAAGTCATTTAAAGGCAGCACAGATCACATGCTGCTTCACCTTCGCAACCGCATCGAAAAGTGGATTGGCAGAGAGTTCTACACGGATATCGATTACCGGGTCGTTCAAGTAGCCAACTCGCCTGTGTTGCAGATCAAATGCAACCCTGCTTCTAAAGAGTGTTTTCTCAAGGGCGACCAGTTCTTTGTCCGCACGAATCCTGCGAGTGAGGAGCTTAAAGGCCCTGGTCTTGTCTCATACTTAAAACGCCGATTCGGGGGTGGAAGCTGATGGATCGGAATGAAGCAGAGACACGCGCAGAACTGATCGACCCTGTGCTAGCTGAAGCAGGCTGGGGGAAGATCCACGGTAGCCGTGTACGACGAGAGGTCATCACGCTTGGCCGTCTCATGGGATCGGGGCGTAGAGGCGACCAAGATATCGCTGACTATGTCCTCATACACAAGGACCGCAAGCTCGCAGTTATTGAAGCAAAGCGAGAGTCACTTGGTCCAACGGAAGGGTTGGCCCAAGCCAAGCGATATGCAGAGAAGCTCCAGGCTCGGTACGCATACTCAACAAATGGGCACGAGCTTTATCGTGTTGACATGGAGACAGGGCAAGAAGGGCCTGTCGATGCCTACCTGACACCTGAGCAAATGTGGTCTGAGGTCTTCGAGGAACAAAACCCTTGGCGGGAAGCCTTTGGGGAAGTGCCTTTCGAAGATAAGGGTGGCCAATGGCAACCACGATACTATCAGCACAATGCAATCACCGAGGCCCTCGCAGCTATTGAGCAAGGCGATAGCCGCATCCTGCTCACACTGGCAACTGGTACGGGAAAGACAGCGATCGCATTCCAGATTGCGTGGAAGCTGTTCCAGAGCCGATGGAATCTCAGCGACTGGCGATCCGGGAACACGGCAGGAACTCGACGCCCCAAGATCCTGTTCTTAGCAGATCGGAACATCCTTGCCGATCAGGCGTTCAACTCATTTGGGGCATTCCCAGATGATGCGATGGTCCGTATCGATCCAGAGATAATCCGTAAGAAGGGACGCGTGCCCAAGAACGGCAGCATCTTCTTTACCATTTTTCAAACCTTCATGACGGGGACCGGGCCTGATGGCGAGCCACAGCCCAGCTTTGGTGAGTACCAGCCAGACTTCTTTGACATTATTATTGTTGATGAATGCCATCGCGGCGGAGCTCAAGACGAGAGTACCTGGCGTGGCATCCTTGAGTACTTTTCTCCAGCTGTCCAGATTGGATTAACTGCTACACCGAAGCGAAAAATCAACGCAGACACATACGACTACTTTGGCGAGCCGGTCTACACCTACTCCTTAAAGGACGGCATCAACGACGGTTACTTGACACCGTTCAAAGTGAAACAAATCCAAACCACACTCGATGAGTATGTCTATACGTCAGACGATGAGATTGTCGAAGGTGACATTGAAGAAGGCAAACGGTACAAAGAGGGGGATTTCAACAGGACAATAGAGATCCGCGAACGCGAGCAGAAACGTGTTGAGATCTTTATGCAGAATGTCGACCCGACAGAAAAGACGATTGTGTTCTGCGCCACACAAGATCACGCCCGTATCGTCCGCGATCTCATCAATCAGATTAGTCCATCTACAGACACGAACTATTGTGTTCGGGTCACGGCATTCGACGGAGCAGCAGGCGAGCAGTTCCTTAGAAAATTCCAAGACAATGAAAAGACAATCCCAACGATTCTGACCACATCTCGCAAGTTGTCTACTGGGGTTGATGCGAGAAACGTCCGTCACATCGTTCTCTTGCGTGAAATCAAATCGATGATCGAGTTCAAGCAGATCATCGGCCGTGGGACGCGCCTGTACGACGGCAAGGACTATTTCACGATCTGGGATTTTGTGAAGGCATACGAGCACTTCAACGATCCAGAATGGGATGGTGAACCCCAGGAACCTGTTCCGGTTCCGCCCCGACCAGACGATCCCGATATTCCACCGTCTCCAGAGCCGGATCCTGATCCTGAAGAAGAACATACTCCACGACGCAAACGCACGCGTGTGAAACTTGCCGACGGGAAAGAGCGGTTCATCGATCACATGGTGGCAACCTCCTTCTGGAGTCCAGATGGAACACCGATTTCTGCTGCTCAGTTTATTGAACGGCTTTACGGTGATCTTCCTGATCTCTTTAAGGACGAAGAAGAACTCCGCAGGATCTGGAGTTTGCCAGATACACGCAAAGCTCTGCTCGATGGCTTACAAGAAATGGGTTACGGGACTGCTCAACTCGCAGAAGTCAGTAAGATGATTGATGCACTGAACGCTGATCTGTTCGATGTCTTAGCATATGTGGCATTCGCGAAGCCAACCAAATCTCGACAACAGAGGGTCGACGAACACAGCCCATTCATCTTTGCTCGCTATACAGGAAAACAGAAAGAGTTCGTCGACTTTGTTCTTGGCCACTATGTACAACACGGAGTTGGCCAACTTGACGACGAGAAACTACCAAATCTGCTGGAGCTTCGATATCAATCAGTGAGTGATGCTGTCGATGAGCTCGGATCCGTAGGGGATATCCGCAATCTCTTCATCGGTTTCCAGAGACATTTATACGAATCCACTGCCCAGAGCATGTGACCATGCGATTGGCATCAATCGCATTCACTAAGGTTGTTGATTCTGTCGTACGTTTGGGAGAGCACGCTGATGTCTAGCGGGCTCACGGAACCATCTGGATGCGCTGATAGCTAGCATCCAGGGCGATTTCTTGTGCGTCTCCGGTGCGGGCTCAGAAGTTTCCCGAGGCGACTTCCTGCAACATCGCTTTGTCGAGCGAGAGATCCGGCAGCAGCTTCTTGAGCAGGGCGTTTTCTTTCTCCTGGCCCTTGAGTTTGCAGGCCTGATAGGTTTTTAAACCACCGTACTCCTTGCGCCACCGGTAGTATATCTGCTCGGTGACGCTCATCCCCTGACCCAGATGGACCTCGGCCACGCGGTCCATATTGATGATCTGCTCGGCTGTGTGCCGTTTCCTCGCCATGTCTACCCACCTTTCAAATACGCCCATACTATGAGATTAGGCTCATAAAAAATGTACTGGTTACTGGGGGGCAGGCCAGTTGGTTTAGAAGTGGTCTGATCCATCTCGAAAAGAACCCTCAGATCTGTGGCATTAGCGGTGATCGGCCCGTACAGAGGGCATTCCATCACTTGCGCCGTCGTTCGTGCATTGTTACAATACACTGCTGGATCCACAACATTCCCGAGGCCCCATGACGCTACAAGACCCAACTATCACCTGCCCAAACTGCCAGACCGAGATCAGGCTCACCGAGTCCCTCGCCGCCCCCCTTGTGGAGGCGACCAAACGCCAGTACGAGGACCGGATCGCCACGGCCGAGACCGCAGCGAAAGCCAAAGCGGACGAGCTGAAGGCGGAGCGCGTCAAGCTGGACGCGGAGCGCGAAGCGATCGACGACAAAGTCCGCGAGCAGCTCAAGGCAGAGCGAGCTGCCATCGCAGCATCGGAGGCCAAGAAAGCCCGCGAGGCGTTGAGCGACGAGATCGATGCGCGATCGACCGAACTCAAGGAGCTGAAGGATCTGCTTCAAGCCAAAGACACCAAACTCGCGGAGGCCCAGAAAGCGCAGGCCGAGCTGCTCCGCAAGGAACGCCAGCTCGAAGACCAGAAGCGCGAGCTCGACCTGACGGTCGAGAAGCGTGTGCAGGAATCGCTTACCACCGCCCGCGAGCAGGCGAAGAAGGAAGCGGAGGAATCACTCCGGCTCAAGGTCGCCGAGAAGGAACAGACCATCTCGTCGATGCAGAAACAGATCGAAGATCTAAAGCGTCGCGCCGAACAGGGATCGCAACAGCTCCAGGGCGAGGTCCAAGAGCTGGAGCTGGAGACGCTCCTCGCAAGCAGGTTCCCGCTCGATCGGATTGAGCCGGTCGCCAAGGGTGAGTTCGGAGGCGATGTGATCCAGCGGGTCGCGGGAACGGACGGTCAGCCGTGCGCCTTGATCCTCTGGGAATCCAAACGCACGAAAAACTGGAGCGATGGCTGGCTCGCGAAGCTCCGCCAGGATCAGCGGACGGCGAAGGCCGACGCGGCGATCATCATCTCGCAGGCGTTGCCTGATGGTGTGGACACCTTCGACCTGGTGGACGGGGTCTGGGTCGCTGCCCCAGGACTTGCGGTGCCTGTGGCAATCGCTGTCCGGAACGCGGCCTTGGAAGTGTCCATGGCCCGTAAGGCGGGAGAGGGTCAACAGACCAAAACTGACCTGGTCTACCAGTATCTCACGGGCCCGGCGTTCAGGCACCGTGTCGAAGCGATTGTCGAGAAGTTCACCGACATGAAGGCGGATCTCGATCGCGAGCGCAAGTCCATGACGCGGATGTGGGCCAAGCGTGAGGCGCAGATCACCGGCGTGATCGATGCAACCGCGGGTATGTACGGGGACCTCCAGGGGATCGCTGGCAGGAGCCTTCAAGAAATCGAGGGACTGAGCATGCCGCTCCTCGGCGACAGTACGTCAGCACAAGAAGGTGTAACCGACGCTGATTGAGAGGCAACCTATGATCGAGTCAGTCACCATCGGCGATATCGCAACCTACCCCAAGGCTCCCCAGACACTGGATGACCTCAAGGTCATCAACTACGTTTTTGGGTCCAATGGAGTCGGAAAGAGCACGCTTGGCCGGGTTCTCAAGGACCCCGCTATCGGAAGCGCCTGTAGCGTGAGGTGGCGTGGCGGCACAACACTCGATGTACTCGCGCTCAACCGTGACTTTATCGATGACAACTTTGGTCAGCTTCGCGGCGTGTTTACGCTTGGTGAACAGCAGACTGGAATAGAAGAACAGATCGAGAAAAAGCGCGAAGAACAGCGTGCAGAGGCAGAGAAGCGCCGCAAGCTTCGAGCCACGCTGCAGGGCCAGGACGGCGCGAGTGGCAAGCTGCAAGAGGTTTCCACCCTCGAAGATCATTTCAAGGAGTTGTGCTGGAGGGTTTTTGAAAAGCACGATCCGTCATTCGAAAAGGCCTTTCAAGGGCATCGCAACAACAAGCAAAGCTTCAAGACACGAGTTCTCAAAGAGCACGCAGAGAATACCGCGTCATCCAAGCCACTCGAAGACCTATCGGATCGAGCACTGACAGTCTTTGGTAACACTCCTGAAGCAAAGCCGCTGCTGCCCGTACCGAGTTCTGAGTCCATCCTCGCTCACGAGTTAAACGAGGTGCTTCAGAAGAAAGTCATCGGCAAGGACGATGTCGATATCGCGGCAATGATCGAACGCCTAGGCAATAGCGACTGGGTGCAGCAGGGTCTCCCGTACTTCAAAGAGAACGATGGGGCCTGTCCGTTCTGCCAGCAAGACACAGCCCCATCTTTTACTTCAGATCTGGAAGACTACTTCGACGAGACATTCACCAAGGACAAGAACAGCATTGTTCAGCTCTCTGAGCAATACACACGCGATGCAGATAACTTGATCAGCGTACTCAATGGGATTATCGAAAAACCCGGGGAATACCTCGATACAAAGGTCTTTACCTCACAGGTCGAGGTGATCAAATCGACTCTTGACACGAATAGTCTCCAGATCACAGCCAAAACAAACGAACCTAGTCGACCGATCACGCTCAAGAGTGTCAAAGAGCCATTAGAAGCTGTTTACCGAGCGATTGATGAAGCGAACACCCGGACTACCACTCACAACACGAGGGTCGCCAATCTCTCCTCCGAGAAGACAACCCTCACGGCTGAAGTGTGGCGCCTCGTCCTCGACGAGTTGGCGATTGATCTCGCCGATTACTCGGAGAAGAAGAGAGGCTTGGAATCTGCCATTGCCAGCCTGAACACACAGATAACAGCGTGTGACAGCAAGTACGAGGAGCTTGAGCGAGAGATCGTCAGTCTTGAGCAGCAGACGACAAGCATCCAGCCAACGATCAATGCGATCAACAGTACACTCTCGAAGTTCGGCTTCACCAGCTTCAGCCTAGCCGCGTCAGAAGACGGCAAGCACTATCGCCTGGTCCGTCAGAGTGGAGAGGATGCGTCACGCACACTCAGTGAGGGCGAGAAGACATTCGTCGTGTTTCTCTATTTTTATCATCTCCTAAATGGCAGCCTGGACGCTTCTGGAACCACCTCGGATCGGGTAGTCGTTTTCGACGATCCCGTGTCCAGTCTCGACAGCGATGTATTGTTCATCGTGAGCACACTCATTCGGGAAGTTTTTCAGAGGGCTCGCGATTCATCCAGCGGCATCCGCCAAGTTTTCCTTCTGACACACAATGTCTACTTCCACAAAGAAGTGACATTCAGCGGAAATCCTTCTGGCGGAGTTCTTCGTGACGAGACCTTCTGGGTGCTCTCTCGGTCGCAATCGCAGTCTCGTGTAAAACTCTGCGACGACAATCCGGTAAAGACATCCTACGAACTTTTGTGGGACGAAGTGCGCGACGCCGTTCGCGCAATCGAATCGGGTGAAGCGATTGGCATTCGTGTCGAAAACTCCATGCGGCGAATCTTAGAGCACTACTTTAAGATTCTCGGCTCTGTTAATCTCGACGAACTCTACAAGCAGTTCGAAGGGGATGAGAAAATCCTTTGTCAGTCACTGCTTTCCTGGGTACACGCGGGGTCTCACGCCGCCATGGACGATGCCCACTTCACCGCGTCGGAACAGACAGTCTCACGTAATCTCAGTGTGTTCGAACGAATCTTCACAGAGTCTGGACATCCTGCCCACTACGAAATGATGATGGGCCCCCTGACAGCACCAAGCGAGTAGTTGCGGCCATCCATCTGTTCGCTGTGGAAGCCCAAGTAATCCATTGAGCCTATCTGAAGTGGTGTTATTGCACACTACGATGAAGCAAGGTGGTACCCCTATAAGCGAATCACTTTACGATTGCCGAAGAAGTAACCCTCACTGGTGGGTATGAGCGTCACCCTGATATCGTCCTGTTTGTAAACGGCATCGCCTTCGGCGTGCTTGAACTCAAGCGAAGTCAGGCCAGTGTGAATAATGCGTTACCATGATGGAGAACTCATCGCGATCGACTGAACGAGCTTCCTGTTCGTCAAGAGTCTTGGCGATACTGACACCATGATCTCAGCATCAAACACTGGCCGCGCAATATTCTGGCGCGCGTTTGGGAGAACTTGCTTGTGCCTAGAGGAACTCTGGGAGCACCCAGATGCTCTGAAAGCCAGCATCCACGGCGCTTCCGGGCGCTCATAACGGTTTGGTCGGGGGTTCAAGTCCCTCTGGGCCCACCATTTCAGTCATTTTAAGTGCCTCACAGCCTCAAGTTGCCAGCCCAGCAACATCCCAGAGCATCCGACCTCACCCTCGAATAGTTGCCAGCGTGGAAACACAAACTCCTATTTAGAGCTGGAAACCCCTGAAATGGCGCGCGTTTGGGTTACACTGTTTTCGTTCCCGGTTCGGCCCGACCAAGCCGGGATTACCGGCCTGGTCTAGTCACGCACATGAATCCGATATACAAAAACAGCTATTTGAGAATATTTCTTTCATAATTGGCTTGAAAGTGGTATTTAATAAAAACGCATTTATAGAGAGGGTTGCATTATGAATAAAACAAACGCCGTTATTGCTGGGTCGATCTTAAGCTTAAACACTTTGGGGGCCACTGCGGCTTCATTTGGCGCAGACCCATTAGCTCATCCAATTGTAGAAAATGATCATACGCCTTTATTTGCCAGACAAATTGGGAACACTGTCGAGGTTAACTGGTCTTGGCGTATAGGGGATGAGTATATTGAAAAAATACGAAATTATTCAAATCTAATAATCGATCTCACAGATAATGAGACATACCAAAACAAATGGTCTCGCGCGTGGATGACCGCCCATGCAGGCTCAAACTCTACTTGGACTTTCGCTAAATTAGAATTAGAATATGATGAAGGCGTACGCTATGCAGAAGCGAAAATGCTCGAATCATATCTAGCTGCGATGGGGCTTCAAGTAAATATAATACGCGGCGACTACGTCCGGCGCGAGGCTAACCGCTTCCCCCCTGAAACTGTTATTGAACACTATAATGATACATCAAAAAATGCAGCTATATTTGTATCGGGAGCTATCTTATTTCGAACAGAACGGCTCCCAGAAAGTATTGCTCAAGAATTAAGAGTGATTCACCAGCGAGTATATGCTGAAAAGTCCCCACCAACTTTTGATAGAGGTCAAATTGGTTTCAAAGGCTCTCTCGATTTCCGATTGGATGACCTTGACCACTACCTTAAGAATAGAACAAAGGCAGATCCAACTTATGTCAGACAGAGGCTCAATCATGCGGTCGCTACTGCTTCAGCCATTATTCCCGACGCTCTTGAAACAGGCAATCAAGAGTTGTCACGCATGGCACGACTTGGAATCATAAGGCTAAGCCCGTTACAGCAGGATGCGGTAATTCAGTCAGAAAGAGACCGGGAGCAAAAATGGATACAGGCTGAAATATCGAAAGCGTTTCGTGTTGACTCGGGCGGCAACGTGCACATAGACCCCAGCAAACTTAGTGACAAAACAAAAGATAAAATGGAAGTTGCTGCACTGGAAATTGCTGAACTGACTGAGCGGTGGATCAAGAAAAAAGTGCAGGTAAATACAGAAAAGAGTGCGTATTCCGCAGCATCCGATGCCATGAAAGAAAGGCATCCAGAATTTAATGTAGAAACTGACAGTGGCGACCTATATGACAATGGTGTAGTAGGTACTGCCTTGCAAATAATCAAAGGTATTGTCAACCCGAGTCTCTTTGCCAAAATAAAAACATCTCTAGACATTTTTATTAACAGTGAAGTGCCAACTGACGAGTACGAGGCCTACACAATAGCCCGGTATCGACTTGAGAATAGCCTCAAACAACAGGCTGAGATGAGGTGGGCTATTCAAGAAGCACACGATCAATATATAGACGAGTATGTGAGGCCTATCCAAAAAACCCCACCAAGCACCAATGGCAGTAATGATGGGCAAGGAAGTAGCGGAAATGGTCAAGGTGATGACAGCAGTGGTGGAGGAGATAGTGACCCTGGGAGTAGGCTCGGTGATATAAGGGGTGGAGACGATTTTGGCAGCACGGGAGGTGGTGATGATGCCCCAGAGCCAATGGTAATGCCCCCTATGGATATAGACGGTGTTTTCGACAGAGATCGTGATCGGGCAAAGGAAACCGATAAAGGTAATACAATGTCATCGCCCCCATTAGCGTTTCTTTCAAAAGCCTCAGAGGTAGTTGGAAGCACTTCCGACTTATCGCCCTCACCCGATACTATCGTAGACGATTTGCAAGAAAAGCTTGCAGATCTGTGTTTTCGTGCTTTAGGGGTACAGGGTAATATAAACAAGAATGCTTTAGAGTTTGTAGACTTTAATTCAGTGCACACCCCTACGCCTCCTAAAACTTGGGATGAGTACATGAATAATGAATCGAAACCTTTATACAGAACAGGCATCTTAAATGACTCTAGCACTAGGATTAGGCTCAGAATCAATTTTGCATATCTAACAGAGCAGCAACGACAGCAATTCTTGAATCATTCAGCTCAAGTATTTTCGGGCTCACGTATAAAAATGAAGGATGGGCCAGTCCTCACTTCTGGCCGAAGGCGTACCTTTACATACAGCATGCCATCTATGTCATATTTAGCCAGCTACTACTTCGAAAAAGCCACTCCTGATGACACTCTTATGCAGGTCTTGTACAGACAAGATTTTAGCGACGAAGTGGCTCGCAGAATACAGAGTCTTGTGCCAGACATAAGCACAGCAAGAGATACATTGTCTACCGATATTGTTCAAGCCTCAGATGTCACGAGTAATACTTACAGAGTTACGATAAACACAGACATTTTGAGCACCAAAACCCGAAAAATAATTTCGGAAGCAGCTAAGAAAATTCGCAAGAGTCCGGATAAACATGTGGTTGATAGTGTAATTCAGAATATGAACAATGCTTTACTGTATTCTGATAAGGCAAAAACTCTGCAGCCGCAAAGGTGATCACCATACAAAAATCTTGGGCACTCAATTGGTACTTTATATCTTTGCTGGGATACTTATTGAGTTTTACATTATCCGTGAAATCTGGCGCGCGTTTGGGAGAACTTGCTGGTGTCTAGAGGTGTCTAAAGAACTAGAAAGTGCCTTGAGAGCAAGCATTTACGCCAATTGTCCGAGCTCATAACGGTTTGGTCGGGGGTTCAAGTCCCTCTGGGCCCACCAAGCATTCATGCGGGTTTGAGCGATTCGGCTCCCCTCACCAGTCTCAACTTTGGCGCGCGTTTGGGAGAATCATCAAGATCGGCCTGTTTTCCGTTCCCAAGGACTCGATCCAGCGTCCCGACAGCCTCCGCGAGGTACTGCGGCTGGTGCTTGGCGTAGTGATACTCGGTCGTGTGCGTTGTGGAGTGCCCAAGCATCCCGGCGATCTGCCGTAGCGGCACGCCAGAAGCCGCCAAAAGCGTCGCGCCCGTTCTTCGCAACACATACGGGGTGACATCGGTCAGGTCCGCGTGTCTGCACGCGGTCCGGAATGATCGCTTTACCTCTTTGACGCGTTCACCGTTGCGCTCGATGACATAGCCTGACTGTGAGTTGCTGATCGCCTGTTCGATATGCGGCCTTAGTGTCGTAGAGATCGGGACCACCGCCCGCCGCTTGTTGGTATCTGCCTCACCGGGCTTGTGGAAGTCGATGATCCCTCGCTCAAGATCTACTTGCTCGATCCGCAGCTCTAGGATCGCACCGGGGCGTTGCAGGGTGTGTGTCGCCAGCATCACGAACAGGTGCAGGTGAGGTTCGGTGCACGCATCGATGAGTGCCGCGTGCTCCTGTGGTGACAGCGTCCGCTCGCGTGGCCTTGGGTTGGGCAGGCTGGTGATGAACGGCGGGTGAGTTAGGCGTGCCTGCTTCCAAGCATCTCTCAGGGCCGCTCTGATCACATCCAAATCCCGGTTGATCGTCGCATTGCTGGCACGCCCGTTTTTCTTCATCAGGCTCGCCCGTCTCCACTCGATAAAGTGCTCCTGCATCTTCAAGGTAAGATCGCTGACCACCACCAGGTCCTCCTTCTTCGTGAAGGCCATCCAGTGCTTGAGGGCGGTCCGCTCTGCGGTCCAGTGGGCTTTGGTGGCGATCTTCCGCTCCACATAATCGACCAAGCAATCGAGGATCGAGACCTCGTGGGGCTCGGTACGCGTCGGTCGATCCCGGTCACGGACGTACTCTATGAGGATCTCTTGTGCCTTTGCAAGATCGCTTGTCCGCGTGCTCTTGCGTTGGTACTCGCTCGAACCGGGTTTGCACCAAGTGATATAGATGTTGGGAGTGTCAGGGCGCTTGACCAGCTGGTATTGCTGATACTCCCAGAGAGGTTCGTAGAACATGATTGGGCTCCTTTGCATTGCCGATTGATGTACTCCTTGATGTGCTCGGGTGTATATCTCACACACCGCCCAATCCGGATGCATCCGAGCCGACCAGCTCGCTGCTCCCGACCAACCGTGCTCCGGCTGACCCGCAGGATCTTGGCAACCTCCTTGGTCGTGTAGACCACTTCCGGCCTTGGTACTTCATGACGCGCGCGCAACGTGGTCGGTGTCAACCCAGCGCTCCCATGAACAGTGACTGATGATGAGGACTGTGGCGCGAAATCAGCGCTCCAAGCCCCATCAGTCATTGTCACCGCCGATCTTTTGTACCCCAGGAAACGCGATTTGCTCGCGGTTCTCGTTGTGCAGGGTCTGGTTCGCCTTCTTGATCAGTCCCGATGTGTCCGTAATCCGACCATCGACTCGATACATGCCGCCAAGCTGTTCGATTGCCCGGCGTCCGAGCGTTGCGAGGGCTCTTCGTACAGGCAGGCTTACCTCGTCGTGATCCGAGTGTGGGTCGTGAGGGGAATCGAGTTCTTCCTCGCTGGTATGTGACCACGGAAGGATCCATTTGATCTTCCCGTTTGCGAGCGTGACAACGACGGCACACTCGGGCGGGGCCGGATCGAGAAAGTCCCGGAGGGTGACCTGCCCGTTCGTGAGGTCCTTGATCCGCACCATGTATTCTGGCTTGGGAATTCGCTCCCCGTGCAACCACCGATGTACGGTGCTGCGGTTCGCGATACCGAGGCGACGCCTCAGAGTCGATGGTGTCATCAAATTTTGAAAAATCCAGTCTGCGAGCTTCATAGTGCTTTACCCTTTCGCTTACAAATAATTCCTTGTGTATGTTTTCTACTGTTTTTGTGTGTTTTCATGCGTTTAGCCCCTAGTCGCACAGAATCCAAGAGTGTGTCGACAACCCGGCAACGGATGCATGCCCACGCACCGAGAAAGAACGCGTGTGTATGAGCCGATGCCTTGAGCCCCCTCACCTCAGCCCGTCCGGCAGCATGGAGGGAGGAACGCACACCCTCCACGAGATCAGATCGGGGGGGAGCTCGGGCGAGCCCCCGATCCGATCCCGTTCCGGCAGCATGATGTCTTTGATTCGAAGTTAATCGATTGGTCGCAGCTCTCACCTGGATCTGCCCTCCCACACCCGCTTGGTATGCTCGGCCAGCTCCTCCATCGCGTGCTCGCTCACTCGCTCGCTCCGGTGGTAGTACAGCTGCGTGATGCTGGAGCTTGAATGCCCAACCCAGTCCAAAACTAATCGTTGAGGCACATGACTGGCAGCGCACATCGACACAAAAGAGTGGCGCAGGCTGTGCACCGTGACCCTACCTGAGATGCCAGCCTCCTTAGCAGCCTGCTTGAACTTCGAGAGCAGCATCCGGTCTCGCAATCCCGGCAAGACCAGTGGGCCGCTCCGGAGCTGAGTTTGGATCAGCGGCTTGATCCGAGGGTGGATCGGCACAAATCGATCTTCCTTATCCTTCGGCGCATCACCCGAGCCACCGCGTCGCACGTGGAGCTTCACCGCCTCATCTTCGCGGAAGATTACATCAATCCATCTCAGTTGAACTAACTCGTTCACCCGGAGTCCGCTGTACGCGAGGATCAACACCGCATCGCGGTATATCCCGTCCATCCCTAGGGCGGCGCGCTCGATCTCCACCATGCTCAGGCACGGCTGCTCACGGGGCTTGGCGACCGGGTGCCTGACCATCCCCAGGCTGTACTCAGGAATGAACTTCTGTCGCCATCCCCACTTCACCATCTGCACGCAGATCATGCTGGCTGTAGAAATTGTCTTGGGCGCATACCCGTCCGCGCTCTGCTTGTGGCTCTCTTCTCTGAGCCAAGACACGAACCGATAGAACACCTGCTCATCAATCTGGGCGGCGTACCGTATCTTTTCCTCATCGCAGAACCGTGTGAGTTTCTCAAGGTCGGTCCGGTACTTGGCGATCGACTTTACTGCAAGCCCCTTGGAGACACTGAACTCGATATACCTGATCGCCAGATCCTGAACAGTCATGCGCTGTGATCCGTGCTTCGTCGGATTTGCCAGCGAGGAACTCGGATCCTCTGATCGCTGTTGGTTCATCTGCTGAGCGAGCTCGATCGCCTCAGTTTGTGTCGACACGCATAGGTTCTTTGATTTCAGCTGTCCGTCTTCTCTGTATTGTGCATAAAAGGTCTTTGAGGCTTTCTCGATCGATTGATCACCACGCCTGCGATACTGCACACGCCGACCGATCACGATCTCGCCGACCTCGGCGCGATCAATAAGTTTCATTGGATACCTCTGGGGTTGAATGGCTATGACGGAATCGATCTCACGCCCTGGCCGGAATCTCAAGATCCCGTTGCCAACGCATCTGCCGATCAACAGGATCAGAACCCGTCGCGGAATATCTCGGCGACGATCACATCCTCATCGAAGAGCAGCGGCTTGCCCCGCTTGACGCCTCTGCGGAACCGCCCGCTCTCAACCCACTTGTAAAGCGTTGATTTGCTGATCCCCAGACGCCGCGCGGCCTCGTCCGCGTTCAAGATCCGCCCGTGCGGTGAAGGAAATGTCCCGTGATCCTCATCAATCGTGTAATCCCAAACGTGCCATGTCATGTCGTTATCCTCGTTTCGGTGTTTCTAAACCGCCCCAAGCCGGGGCGTGTGGAATCTCTGCCGGGGGCTCTCGCCCCCAGCATCGAGTGGTGAAATAGCTGGTGTGCCTTTACGACGCGTCACGACCCGGAAGCCGGATCGGAACCACAAAGCCGTTGGTCGGATCCTGCATCTCTTTGCCCGACTCCATCGCCTCGGTGAGCCGGTTGGCCTCAACCTGCTGGTCGATCGCATCCATGATCTGGTTGTTGAGCTTCTCTTCGACCGCCATGCACTTCATGTGCATCGCCAACCCGCAGATCATGAGGTAGCTGCCCACTGACGAGCCCAAGAGAAATCGCAAAGCTAGCCCGAGGAGAATGAGCGACAGCGGTTCGGCGACCTTGAGTACCCGCCACTGCGTGCTCATACCCGGAATCCGATACCAAAAGGCGTATGGATCTGCTGTTGACTTGCTGTGGATGATCTCGCCTGCTTTGAACCGCTTGTTCGCCCTGGATCGTTGAATTGTGAACACAACGACGATGCCGATGCTCATCAGGATCGAGAACTTTGGGTTCGCCCCGCCGATCAACGGCACAAGGCCCGTGCACGTGAGGATAGTGAACGCAATCAACGATGTGATCAGGTAACGGTTCTTGAGCAAGCGCAGCCCGTGCGTGGTATGAAGACAAAGCTCCGGGATGATGGTGAAGACCGTCAGGAACGCGAGCAGCAACATATGCCCCATCTCCTTGACACCCTGGATCCACTGGAGTGTTTTCTTGTGGGAATCGGTGACCGAACTCGCAATCTTCCCGATGTCCTCGAACTCGTCTTTGAAGTTGTGATTGTCCTTCGCCATGATGTGTCCTTTCATAGGTGTTGATGCTCATGACCCCAGCCCCAATCGCTGGAAGGTCGTCATCAGGTGGTTCTTCTGTGAGGCGTTCCAGGTCCTGCCCCCTTGGATCACAATCGCGTCGGCTTGCCCACCGGTTTCTGGCGAGCACGAGCGGAGCACAGTGAACTTCTGGGCAGGGACCTGCGCATCAAGCGACTGACTGATCTGCGTGCCCAGCGAAGACTGGCTCTGACCGGTTTTCTCTTGGTCGTTTTTGGTGAAGCTCGTTCGGTTCTGCCAAGTACTCCCGACCAGCTTGGAGTAGAACTCGTTGGTCTCCGAACACTGGTTCGACATCGCGATATGCGTCCCGAAGTTGGCCATAAACGCCGATCCGGCTTCGCGCCCGATCACGCTGTCGATGTTGCACTTCGATTGGGTCAACGCGATGTATGCGCAGCGAGAACTGCGTGCCGTTGCGCAGAAAGCCGCGTCGCGGTTCCCGATGATGTTCTCGCTGACCTCATCGCTCCAAAGGAACGCGTTGGTTCCCTCAGAGGCGTCGCGACGTTGGACCGCGTGCATAAACATCAGTTTCACGATCGCATTCGCAAGCTTGCCAACTGGCCCCATCTTCAATGACGGGAAGTCAACCAGCACGATCTTGCCGTTGAGCGCATCGTCCGGTGTCCACGATGTGTCGCTGCCAAAGACTTCTCTCAGCGGGCTTCTCGTGAGCAGATCCGCTGATCCCGTCAGGGTCGCAACCACGCTGCTCCGTGTGCGATCACCCAGCGCACTCAGCTCCTCCACGAAGAAGGAAATCGTGCGTTGGAGATCGAGTCGCCGATTCGGTTCTGTTACCCGCTCGTCGGCAAGCCGGATACACCGAGCGCATTCGCTTGACTCCCACCATGCTGGATCCGCCGTCTGATCGGAATCTCGGGGGCATGAGACGATGACTCGGATGATCTCATCGACGCTGACCTGATGGCCAGCAAAGACCAGCAGATCGATGGCATTGGTCACCGATCGTTTCGCGTAATCAACAAAGAATGTGTCGCTTGGACCTCCGCCCTGTTTGTTGGACACCGCTGCCTGGCATGCCGTGGTCAAGAGATCCGCCGCGAGCATGCTGAACCCTGCGGGTGCCGAAGCCGCAGCAACTTCGAGGAAGTTCATGGGGTTCGTGCCGTCAGGACCCACGATGATCAGATCGTCCGACCTACCAGTTGCAGCACAGAGTGATTCCCAGAACGCTCTTTCAGACTTTGCGGAAATGACGAGCCCGGAATATCCTTCCTGGAGCAGGTGCAAGCCAAGCGTTGCACCGCAGGTTGAACTCTTCCCAGCGCCTGCACGGCCACAAATGAACAGGTGTTCAAACGAGTCCTTGATTGCCCAAGCATCGAGCGGGCTCAGCTCAAAGAGCGGCCTGCCAGGGTGGCCAACGGGGAACTCATGACTCGGCCCTTTCCTCTTTCTCTTTGGTTTTATCCATGAGATAACTGGCACACGCGCCATGGTGTGTTCTCCTTGTGCTTCAGTTTCTTGATGAGTTAGCGACCTGCAGTCGCGGTGTTTGAATCCTCGCTATGGCGTTTCCGCCACAGCGAGGAAATCGAGGCTAGTCAAGGCTTAGCCAGGTTGGGCGCTCGATCCGTTTGAGACATAGGAGGTGTTCTGGCCCCAGGCATTCAGAACTCGCCCTGTTTGAGGGTCGACGGACCCTCCCTTATCACGGATTGCCCCATGGCTGTCGCCAGCCTTGATTTGCTTTTTCTCTGACATTGGTTTTCCTATCTGCTCTGAGAGCAACTTGTTAATTGATCACGACGCGTCCGTCGCCTGAAGTGATTCGTGACCATCACGGATCACATCGGAGCGATCACTCGTCAGGAACATACAGCAGAATTCATCTACAAAAGTTCGATAAACCGCCACAATGGACAGATTCACGCGTGCACGCGTGCATGCTGGCGTGCACGCCAAAAATGTTCTTTGCCAGGCATTTTGGGCCCAGAAAGTTTGACACGTTTGGTACCCTAAAGTCGAACTCCATCAAACGCCAAGCACGGATATCCGAAAGACGATGACGATCAACAAGCCCATATCTCAGGTCGAGTCAAAGCAAGGCAAATCAGGTAAGCTAGGCAATCTTGAGCAAACCTACCTTCGCGTTCAGTTGTCTTCGAAGGACTCACTATCCCCGATCATGATGTCATTCGCGTTTAGTGCCGATGGCCGAAAGATCGTTCCAGGCTCAACTCCCAAGACAAAATTTACAAATGAACTGCCATACGCCATGCTCGCATTGGCAGGCATAGCACTCAAGGCGATTCAGGGTGAGGAGTTGTGTCTGAAAGAAGGCGATGTGTCTGATGTTCACTACAAGGAAGGCCATAACTTCACAAACTTTATGAGCAGTGCTATCAGCCTACATGGCAAACAAGACCGCTGTCTATTTGGCGTTGAGAATGCAGGAAGCCAATCTAATCAAGCAACTACAGATGCGAAGAAGTACTGGGGTGACCTGGCTATCAACGACTCAGGACAGAGTTTTAACTGGTCTATCGCTCCATGGAAATGCTTGCTTCGACAAGACAAAAAATCGATCATTCTGGTACCGGGCGTTCTGAAATCGCCGTATTTTGAGTTTTATATCACGGATAATCATGGAAACGAGCACATCCTTTCGAGAGAAGAACTCGAACACTTGTTCTACCCCAATAGACCACCCACATTCACAGAGATCAAAAACGAGTTTCAAGGTAACTGTCTCTGGGGAATCGATATCGCGAGTTATTCGAGTCGTGTTTTTATCCGCGACAAAGATGGCGGCCCGCTTGAGGCTGGTAGCACATATTCCAGAGACCTTGGTCACTGCAGTGGCAACCTACGACAAACACTTCGAGATGCGCATTCTGCACTGAGAGCGCTTGCTGGAGATGCATATTCTCCATGTGCAATCGGCTTGAGTGTCTGTGGTCCCTACAACAGGAAAGAAGACCGATTAGAAGTAACCCACATGATGCCCAGGTGGGAGTCGTCGGCCTCACTCGTTCGAGCAGGACCCAAAGCTATCCTCCAAGACTTAACTCCCGGAATTCCCGTCGGCGTGCTTAATGACGCCGACGCAGGCGCGATCACCGAATGGTATTGGGGAGAATGTGCAGGCTACGACAGCATTCTCTACCTTTACACTGGGACTGGAATTGGAGCGGGCTTAGTTCTGAACAGGCACTTGTTTCACGGCAAGCATGGCTTTGCTGGTGAGATTGGACGCATCCGATTGTCAGCTCATGGGCCTGCGGGTTACGGCGAGCATGGAACCGCCGAAGGATTTCTTGGCCGTCCCGGAATTGCCCGTTTAGCACGTGATGAAGTGGATCGCCTGAAACAGCTTCCTGCACATTGCTCAGATTCAGCACTCAATCGCCTTGATCAAGATGATGCGCTTGATGAAGAGTCCACACTTGATGCCGCGATTAATGGTGATTCTGCTGCTAAACGAGTTGCTGAGAATGTCGGCAAACGCCTCGGGCAGTTGATCGCGGGGCACTTTAATTTACTCGATCCGGATGTAGTTCTTTTAGATGGCCTTCTCAAAGAAAAATGGGAAGCTATTGAGAGAAGTGTCACCGATATGATTGAGAGGCACACGAACGGTATCCAAAAGCCCTCAGAGCGTGTACGACTTGCGACATGCTGGAATAGTGGCATCAGCAGAAGCATCGGTGCTGCACGCCTAGCTCTAGATAAAGAATACGAGATGAAAACTAGCGTTGGAGCTGGCGTTGTTGGGCAAGTTGAAAAGTCTTGAGGGGCCGAAGCTCTTGATAATCTAGGCCATCTACCATCTTCGCGTATGTGTCAGGGCACATGCCGATGAATGCGGGTACCATCATTGATAGATAATCGTTGCTAACTGAGTAGAGTGTGCCTGGCTCAACCCGTGCTGGGAAATCCAAGATATCACCACCTTTATGACTGAACGCGGCTGGATCGAGAACTCCAGCTTTAGATTGGCGGTCGATTATCCGGTCGAGGTGGTTGAGTGATAGCAGCACCGAAACGGGCTCATCATTGTGAAAGCACGCTAGAGGCCTATAGATTCGGGCGTACTCGGACCAGTCGCGTTTTGCCGAGTATCCATTAGCGTGTTCAACGCGTTGCAAGATACCCTGCTTGATGTGAAGTTGGATGAGTTCATTGCTGTTCATGCTTGCTCTCCTGTTTCGTGTGTGACTTCTTTGCCACATGCGAACGGAGAGTGCAAGCACTATTTGTTGCCTGACTGAGCACTCTGCTGGAGTGCTCAGCCCTGTTTCGGGATGGGGTTTGAGGATCGCGGTGCTCACCTAGTGCTCCTTTGGTGCTCATCTTTCACCTACCATTGAAAAACCCTCGTTCCCGAGCGTTAAACGCGGGTTCGAGGGTTTTAACGGAGAGGGGGGGATTCGAACCCCCGAGGGTGTTGCCACCCCACACGAATTCCAATCGTGCGCCTTAAACCGCTCAGCCACCTCTCCAGTGCTGGGTATGCCATCGGCACAGCGGGTGCGTAGTCTAGGGCACCGACCCGCGGGAGGAAAGTACGAAGGCCCATCGCGCGTGCTATTGCGATCCGGATTTGGGTGCCTTGGTGAGCAGTTCGGTGGCCATCCGTTTGGCAAGGCGGGCCGATTCGCCGGGGTTCTCCCCGTTGTCCGTCACTTGCCCAACAACGCGAGCAGCAACGATAGAGCCCTCGAGGAGGATATTGAGTTGCTCCGCGAGATCGGACGGATCGTCATACCCTTCCTGTTCGCACAGGTCGCGGACATATCGGACGATCTCCTGTTTGTGTTCCGCGGCGAGGCGGCGCGGCGCGGACTCTGCGACAGAGAACTCCGCCGCGGCATTGATGAACATGCATCCGCAGAACTCGGACCCCGTAAACCAGTCCTCGTGAAAGTCGAAGACGGCGAGGATCCGCTCTCGGGGTGTCTTGGCCTTGGATTCAACGAACTTCATGAGCTTGTTGCGGAAGATCTCGTCGCGACGGCGCATCGCGGCGAGGATGAGCTCGTCCTTGGATTTGAAGTGGTTATAGAGGGTCATGCGGCTGATCCCGCCCTCTTTCAGGATGTCGTCCAGACTCGAGGCGTGAAACCCGTGTCGATAGAAGACACGCATCGCGGCGTCGATCAGTTCGTTTCGTCTGCTTGGGGGCAAAGTGGATCTCCAATGTCCGTTTCAGCATGAAGTATACTGTGTAGTCAGGATCAGTCGAGGGTTTTTCGGATTTTTCTTGCAGGGTCAAACCCCCTAAAACCCGTTTATATTGCCATAAATCAGGTTGTGCTCGAATTGCAAACAAAAAATCATCCAGACTGATGAATACACATTGACACATACTGATTAGTCAGTATACTTGCGCCAAGCTGCGTCCATTCATTTGTGATGAGTTCAGGACAATGCGGAAACCCAAAGGAGGCACACAATGACACAGTTCGACATCCACACCGCACAGACCGCACCAGAATCTCAGCAACTGATCGAGAACGCAGAGAAGGCATTCGGATTCCTTCCGAACCTGCTCGGCGTGATGGCGGAAGCCCCCGCGTTGCTTGAGGGGTATATGACGCTTGCGGGAATCTTTGATCAAACGGATCTATCCGCAACCGAGCGGCAGGTTGTGTTGATGGTGAACAACCGGCTCAACGGGTGCACATACTGCATGGCGGCCCATTCCGCGATTTCGAAGGCGCAGGGGGTGTCCGATGATGTGGTCGCGGGGTTGCGTCAGGGGACGACCCTCGCGGATCCGAAGCTTGACGCGTTGCGCCGCTTTGCAGAACGCGTGAATGAGACGCGTGGTTGGCCCGAGCAAGCGGATATCGATGCGCTGCTCCAAGCGGGGTATACCAAACGGACCGTTCTGGAAGTGATCCTGGGCACAGCCGTGAAGGTGATGTCGAACTACACGAATCATGTCGCCGAGACACCACTCGACGGCGCGTTCTCGGCGATGCAATGGAGCTCATCCGAGCTGGTTGATTCGGCTCGTTAATACAAAGGACAACACAGTGGCCCGCGTTCATCGGCGAACCGCTTCGCCGCGTGGGTATCGCATGGATTCAGATAGGGGAATCAGAATGGTACAAGCACACACACATCCAAAGACAGCATGGGGCGCCTGGTTCAATCAAGAGATCATGGACAACCTCGAACAGAGCATGAGTGAGGTCCCGGAAACGGCACAGATTCTTCAGGAACTCGCCGTCTGGGCGGGCTCATGGGATTGGTCGCAGTATTCGATCCGGCAACTGGGGCAGCCGTACCGGATGATCCAGGTCGCTGCGGAGTTAATCGCAGAGAAGAACGCGCTCGAAGAATCCGAAGCGATGCGGATCGTGGTCGAGTCTCTCGCGGATTTCGGCGAGGGATCTGAGCGGATCGCGAGCGCGTCGCCGTTCGTTCGCTGTGTGATCGATGTCTGCGGGACATTCGATCGGAAAGAGATCGCGGCAATGCGATCGCGCGGGTTCGAGGATCAGGAGATCTCCGAGATCGCGGGCGCTGTGGCGCTGACCTTGTTTATCTCACTCATCACCAATACGCCGGAAGACGAGCATCCTCGTCTCCGCTCGATTGCCTTCGCGGGTTAACGCAACCCCTCAGGCAGGAATCATTCAGGAGTATCGACATGAATAAATCAACGACACCCAACACACCGAGCAAGCTCGTGCCTCCATTCACGATGGAGACAGCCCTCGCAAAGGTCCGCGCCGCGGAAGACGCGTGGAACTCACGCGACCCAGAGCGGGTGTCGTTGGCGTACTCCGCAGACAGCCAATGGCGAAACCGCGATGCCTTCGTCACAGGGCGCGAAGAGATCCGCGCATTCCTCAAGGGCAAATGGGATCGGGAACTCGATTACCGATTGACCAAGGCGCTCTGGGGGTTCCGTGAGAATCGGATCGCGGTGCGATTCCAGTACGAGTGGCACAACGCGGACGGGCAATGGTTCCGCAGTTACGGCAATGAGCTCTGGGAGTTCGACGACGCGGGATTGATGCGCCGTCGCGAGGCGAGCATCAACGATATCGCGATCACTGAATCACAGCGCCGGTTCCATTGGGATGCGCCGGGCCCGCGACCGCTCGATGATGCGGGGATCCCCGAAGTTCAGTAAACACCACCCTCGGCACGCGGGGACTCCTCGCGTGCAAAAACCAGATCAGATTGAAACCACACTGATAACTACAAGGAGACGACGATGACGACAAGCACACTCACCATGATCACAACGATTACCGCATGTGCCGCCGGAACGCTTGGGTGCGCCAGTGCCCAGCCGATGGATGATTCGCACGACACCATGAACGGGCACGGCACCAAGTATGTTCACTACATCGATGGGCCTCGTGAGGATGCGCCGATCCCGCGCCCCGGCGTTGAGCTCTCTCGCGGGAACTTCGCGGTCGTCGTGATCGACCCGCAGAACGACTTCCTGAGCCCCGAAGGGGTGACCTGGGGCGTGGTGGGCGAGTCCGTCACGGAGAACGGGACGGTCGACAACATCGGGCGTCTGTTCGAGGTCGCCAAGGATGTCGACGCGCAGGTCGTCGTCAGCCCGCATTACTACTACCCGCACGATCATGATTGGGCGTTCGAGGGGGCGCTGGAGACCCTGATGCACGACATCGGGATGTTCAACCGCAAGGGGCCGCTGAATGTTGATGGGCTCGAGGGTTCGGGCGCGGATTGGCTCGAGCAGTACAAGCCGTATATTGAGGATGGCGAGACCATCATCGTCGGCCCGCACAAGGTGTACGGTCCGGAATCGAATGATCTGGCGCTCCAGCTCCGTAAGCGGGGGATCAATCAGATCGTCCTCGCGGGGATGTCCGCGAACCTGTGCGTTGAATCGCACATGCGTGACCTGATCGAGGACGGCTTCGAGGTGGTTGTTGTTTCTGACGCGACCGCGGCGGCGAAGCTGCCCGGGTACGACGGGTTCGAAGCAGCATTCGTGAACTACCGCATGATTGCGAGCGATGTCTGGAGCACCGACGAGGCGGTCGAGAAGATCGCGGCGGCTCGGGGCGAGCTGGTCAATGTGTCCGGGGCGAGCGATATCGGGCTCGCCGGGTTCGACCCCGTTTCGTTCTTCAAGGGCGGAGCGCCGAAGAACGGGTCGCCGATGATCCGCGCATCGTACGGAGGTGCAACCTACCTCTTCGCGGACGAACAGAGCAAGTCCGAGTTCGAATCCAACCCAGATCGCTACGCGCCGCAGTACGGCGGGTTCTGCGCCTACGGCGTTTCGCTCGGGATCCTGCTGCCTGTGGACATCACGACTGCGCAGGTCCGCAACGGGAAGCTGTACCTGAATGTGAACTCCGAGATCCTCAAGAAGTTCAACGCGGACTTCGACGGGAGTGTCGAGCGTGCGAACGGGAACTGGCCCAAGCTCTTCGCGGAGCACGCCGAATAAAGGACTGATCCTCTTCTCTCTACTCATCCGGCTGACGCGGTGGAGACGCCCCGTCGGCTGATTCCCAGACTTATGTTTGCTTCACGGCGTCACACACCGTGTGCGCTGATTTCAGAAGGAGATTCGCCATGACTGTCTTACTGCGAGTTGATGCGAGCGCACGCCTGGATCGATCGATCACGCGTCAGTTGACCGAGCGATTCGTCGATGGGTGGCGATCGAGCGAGCCGGGTGTTCAGGTCCTGCCCCGGGATATTGGGCGCAACCCGCCATCGATCGTGACGGAAGCATGGATCAGCGCGGGGTTCCTTCCGCCCGAACAGCGGACCCAGGAGATGAAGGATGCGCTCGCGGAGTCCATGGCCCTCATCGACGAGGTGCGCCAAGCGGATGTGATCGTGATCGGGTCACCGCTCTACAACTACGGTCTTCCCGGGGCGCTCAAGGCCTGGGTCGATCAGATCATCCGGATCGGCGAAACCTTCTCGTTTGATCTTGAGCGCGGGGATTTCCCGATCCAGAGCACGCTCAGCGGCAAAACGCTCGTTGTGCTGTCGTCCAGGGGCGAGTTCGGTTTCGAGCCGGGCGGCATCCGCGACGGGTGGAACCACATGAGCCCACACCTGCGGACGATTGCAACGCGTTTGCTGGGTATCACCGAAGGGGATATCTACGAGATTGCCTCGGAGTATCAGGAGTTCAACGATGAGCGGCACCAACGATCGCGAGAGCAGGCTCTGCGTGACGCGGTGGAGCTCGGATCCCGCCTCGCGACACTCGCGGAGTAAACACGAATCTTCATGTGTTGGGTGCTGACTTCTCTCTCTTCTCAGTGCCCCCTCTTGTCGTCGCCCGGGTCGAGCCTTGTGCTCGCCCGGGCGGCGCTTTATTTCAAAGGTCAGCTCAACGGCACGAACCGGAACTCGATCGATTGCAACGGCGACGCAAGAAACCGGGACATGGGTTGATCAGAGCAAGACGGCGTATCCGGGACAATCCGCGCTGGCATCGAGACGACGAGCCCCTCGGTATCGAATGGGTACGGGTCGAGACCGATCGTGCGATCGTCGAGTCGTTTCCAGGTCAGCGTGATCCGGTCATGCCACCCCCCGCGGGGGACATGGGGCAACTCGTGCGTGTCTGTGTCGTTGAGCGCGAGGTAGAGCGACATCGAGTCGAAGAGTTGGAGCAGCCGAGCGTGATTGTCGAGGTACTCGGGCTCGAGCACCCGCGCCATGGTCGGGTCCTTCGCGATCCGCCCGATGAGCTTGGCCTGAACATTCGAGAGTTCTGCGAGGAATGCGCGTGCCTTCGGCTCGTCGCTGACCAGTCCTTTCGCAACCTCGGGTGAGCCGAACACGAAGTGACGACGCAGATCGGTGTCTTCTGTGTGCAAGTCCTCGAACACGACCGCGTACAACCAGTACGCGTGCATGCTCGTGAGCAGCGCGGCGTACGGGTGGTGCGCCTCGAGCCGATCGATCCCGATAAACCAGCGCTCAAAGCCACCGGCGTGCCATGCGCCGAACTCGTTCTCTTCCGTCAGCGGCGCGGCCTCGCCGACCCCGACGGGCAGCCCATCATTCGCGGAGAACCGGGGCATCGCTTCGGTTTCCCACCACCCGTTGTCGTGCTCCGCGATCCCCAGCACGATTTCGTCGCGCCATTTCGCGGGGTGCGTCGCGTTCTTCTCGAACCCGGGGCGGACGAACCCGTTGGGGCCGCCCCAATGGGCGGCGAGGAAGCCGCTGACCTGGGCGTGGTGGGGCTGTTGGATCATCCATGTCTCGTTGTTGACGCGTGCTTTGAGCATGTCGTGCTCCTTTCGTGTGTGTGCGGTTGTTGAGTGGGTCAATACGCAGCCGTAAAATGCCGGCCCGTGTGCTTGGGTGCTTCGATCTCGTCAAACATCGCGACGGCGTAGTCCTCCATCGAGATCTG
>DDGE01000036.1:130338-131919 GCA_002337545.1 Phycisphaerales bacterium UBA1910
CCGGGCACGAGCATCGCGGGTGGGCAGAAGTAGGTGCCGAGCGATCCGAGCTTGGGAAGCGCGGCTTCGAACTGCGCCTGCGAGGCGTGCGCGATCGCGACGGACGATTCGGGCAGGAAGTTCGGCTTGGTGAGCACGGTGTGCTCAGGCGCGTCCGGCGTAATGAGCGGCGCTGCGCCGCCGACGATCATGAATCGCGTCCCGGAGCGGTTCGATGCGTCGATAATCCGGTCGGTCATCTCCACCATCCGCGATTCCAACCCCGCGGGCGGGCGCAAGGCACTGAGGACGATGTCGTGCTCGGCGATGATCGCGTCCAGGTCCGATGCACTGAGGACATCGCGGCTCAGGTGATCGACTCCTTCTGGGTGAATCCCGGGCTTGGGCGTGCTGCGGGCGATCGCGGTGATCCGGTGACCGCGCCGGGTGCCTTCGGCGACGAGGCGCTGCCCGACCTGCCCGGAGGCCCCGAAGATGGCGATGGAGAGTGTGTCTGTGCTGGTCTGTGTGGCGGTCATGGTTGCTCCTTTGGTTTGTCTTGAAGTCAAGATAAAAGACGAATGCCTTGAAGTCAAGATATATTTCTTGATTTCAAGATAAATTGCCGATATGCTGAATACATGAACCATGTCGATCGCATTCTCGAGCAGTGGGGGCGGGTCCGCCCGGACCTGGATGTCACGCCGATGGGGCTCACGGGGCGCCTCAAACGCATCTCCCGCATCCTCGAACGCGAGATGGAATCCGTCTTCGCGGATCATGGGTTGAACCTCGCAAGCTTTGATGTGCTCGCGACATTGCTGCGATCGGGCGAGCCGTTCCAGCTCTCGCCGGGCGAGCTGATCGCGAACAGCATGGTCACATCCGGGACCATGACCAATCGCATCGATCAGCTCGTTAAGGGCGGGCTCGTCGAGCGTGTCCCAAACCCAGATGACGGGCGCAGCGTGCATATCGCCCTCACGAAGAAGGGAAAACGCGTGATCGATCGCGCGATCGAGGACCATGTGGAGAACCTGCACCGCCTCACGGGTGGGCTCAGTGAGAATGCGTTCTCAAAGCTCGATCGATTGCTCGATCAGTATCTCGACACGCTCGAACGGGGTGATTGATCCGTGAACCTATGATGCCCTGAACACGGCACACATGGAAACGGAAGGGATAGCACCACATGAGAGCAACCAAGGCCTACGCGGCACAGTCCGAAACCTCCGGCATGGCACCCTGGTCCCTCGAGCGGCGCGACCCGCGCCCGGACGATGTCGCCATCGACATCATGTACTGCGGCGTGTGCCACTCGGACCTGCACTTCGTCGAGAACGATTGGGGATGGACGATCTACCCCGTCGTCCCGGGGCACGAGATCGTCGGGCGCGTCACCAGCGTCGGGTCGGATGTCACCAGGTTCAAAGAAGGCGACATCGTCGGCGTCGGGTGCATGGTGGACTCCTGCCGTGAGTGCGAGTCCTGCAACAACGGACTCGAGCAGTACTGCACCGGCGGGAATGTCTTCACCTACAACGGCGAGGACAAGCACGACGGCTCGATCACCTACGGCGGGTACTCCGATCATGTCGTCGT
>DDGE01000036.1:132136-145812 GCA_002337545.1 Phycisphaerales bacterium UBA1910
CATCTGGGCATCAAGTTCGCGCGTGCGATGGGTGCCGAGGTCATCGTCTTCACCCGCACGGAAGACAAGGTCGAGGAAGCCAAGTCCCACGGCGCGTGCGAGGTGGTGGTGACGGGCAAGGACGGCGCGTTCGACGCCGTCGCGGGCTCGCTCGACTATGTGCTCGATACCGTCCCCGTGAATCACGATTACAACCCGTACATCTCGACTTTGAAGATCGACGGCACATACATCATCGTGGGACAGCTCACGCCGCTGGAAACCCCGATCGAACCGGCCCAGCTCATTTTGGGACGACGCTCGATCATTGGCTCGGCATTCGGCGGCATGCCCGAGACGCAGGAGGTCCTCGACTTCGCGGCAGAGCACGGCGTGACCTGCGACATCGAGATGCTCGACATCAAGAACATCAACGAGGCCTACGAGCGGATGAAGAAGAGCGATGTACGCTACCGCTTTGTGATCGACATGGAGACGATCAAAGGCTGATTTGCCGAGTTATAGGTTGTGTTCCCAGGCCAACATTGTATGATGTTGGCCTGTTTTACATATGTAAGGAGCATGATGATGGCGACGATAACAATCCGCGATGAATCGACCGGGCTCGGGCATGAAGATCGGATGTTCACGCTGGAGATTCCCAGCGAGTCGATGACGGTGCGTGAGTTGATCCGCGAGCGGGTGTATCAGGAAGTTGACGATTACAACCGTGCAGCGCGTGAACAGACGGAATCGCCGCGGTTTTTTGGGCTTGTGCAGCCTGAAAAGCACGAGGCCGAGCTCAACGAGCCGCTACGGGCCAAGGAGTCACGCAAGACACGCGAGCTGGACTGGAAGAAGCAGTTTGAGGTCGCGATCGACGCGTACGAGCACAACCAGTTCATCGTGCTTGTGGGCGATGAGCAGACCACTTCGCTTGATCAGAAGATCGAACTGACGCCCTCGACCGAGGTGGTGTTCCTGCGTCTAGTGATGCTGGTGGGTGGGTAATCGATGAAAATATTAAAGTCGTTCGGGACCAGTCGATGCTCGGAAGCAGAAGCGTTCTTGAAGTCCATTGATGATCAGGAGCTGAACTCTGATGTTCAGTATGAGCCTTTGCTCAAAGAATGGGTAGAGCGGTGTAACCAACTCGATCGGGAGACTCGCTTTGCATTCTGCATTCTTGTAATTGAGGAGTGCCTGTCAATCGAGCGCAAGGAGAAGCGAGTAACCTCATTTATGACCGGCTGGTATCGGCAGGGAGTCAAGTACGACTTGGTTTCAAAGAGTATCACGAAGGTGAAGCCAAGCCCTAATGAAAGTTATGAGCTCTTAGTGGGCCTGAGTCAGGCGCAGAGGGAGTACAGGCTTACCACCGCGTTTCGGGCACTGATTCGTTATGTCGTTCAACACTGGGAGCAGAGCAAAGAGCACCCCAAGCTTCATGAGGCAGTTCTTACACTTGAAGAGCAGCTTCGTTCGCATCCCGATAAAGATAATCGGAAGCTCGCGGTGCACATTAATGAGCAGATCCATGGTGAGGCATTTGTTCCGATTGAGCCTGGCGAGGCATGGTCTGATGCGGTTCTTGCAGAACTCAACACGGATCTGGAAGGCTATGCAGATGCGTATCGCCGAATGCTCATGCACGCATCATCGGCATCAGGCAGTAAGCCGTCAAAGAAGTGGCTGAAGCAATCTGAGACGCTGATCGATGAGCTCGGAGAAGGTGCATTCATCCAGGCTATGGCACGCTGGTTCCCATTGGTTGCAAAGCCCAGAACCGCTCCGAGCCCGCGGCAAGACTGGCGGTCGGGAGCGATGGGAGATTTGCTCATCACGGATCAGAACTCAGAGATCCTTAAGGGGCTCTGTTGGTTCTCTAGTGTCCTAGAGGACGATCATCTCGCAAGGCTGTTGGGTTCGCTCGCGATCGAATCCTACAAAAAGATCCCCGGCATCGGTCCTCGCGCCGTCAAGATCGGAAACGCGGCTGTTTATGCCTTGGGCGCGATGCCCGGGAAAGCCGCGATCGGGCAGCTCGCGATCCTCCGGATCAAGCTCAAGTTTGCCAGCGCGCAGAAGCTGATCCTCAAGGCACTCGACCGGGTCGCCGAGCGGGAGGGGATCCCGCGCGATCAGATCGAGGAGATGTCGGTTCCCTCGTATGGGCTCGATAAGGTCGGCTTTGGTGAAGAGCAACTCGGTGAGTACACCGCCCGCCTGATCGTTTCGAGCAGCGGCAACACCTCGCCGGGCAAGCTGGTATGGGTGAAACCCAAGGGCAAGGAGATCAAGTCGGTCCCCGCCGCGGTCAAGGAGCAGTTCCCAGACGAACTCAAGGAGTTGCGAGCAAGCGTCAAGGACGTCAACAAGATGCTGCCGGTCCAGCGGGACCGCATCGACGGGCTGTTCCTGCAGCGCCGCAGCTGGCCCGTGGCGCAGTGGCGTGAGCGGTACCTCGATCATCCGCTGGTGGGGACCATCGCACGCCGGTTGATCTGGGTCTTCTCCGAAGGTGATGACCATGTCGCCGCGGCGTGGCTCTGCGACGACCCGGAAGGCCCGGCCCACGGCGAGGGAACACTCGTGCGTGTTGACGGGCGAGTGTATGAGCCAAGCGAAACCGCCACGGTCTCGATGTGGCATCCGATCCACGAGGACGCCGAGCCCGTGGCGGACCCGGTCCGGGGCGATGTGCTCGCGTGGCGTCGGTTCTATGAGGAACGGGGCATCGTGCAGCCGTTCAAGCAGGCCCACCGCGAGGTCTACCTGCTGACCGACGCGGAGCGGAACACGGAGGTCTACTCCAACCGCTTCGCGGCCCATGTGCTCCGTCAGCATCAGTTCAACGCGCTGGCGACGGGACGGTTCTGGAAGAACCAGCTGCGGATCATGGCTGACATGGAGTGCCACGCCCCCCGCCGCGACCTGGAGGCGTGGGGGATCCGCGCGGAGTTCTGGATCGAGGGCATCGGGGACGACTACAACGAGGAGTATGTCAGCCCGGCGGGCGCGTTCCTGTACATCGCGACCGACCAGGTCCGCTATTACGCGATCGAAGCCGCCCAGAACATGGGGCACGCGTGGAGCGGCCCCTATCAGAACCGTGGCGCGGATGAGGACATCAACCACCCGATCCCGCTGGAGCAGATCCCGCCCATCGTGCTCAGCGAGACCCTCCGGGATGTCGATCTGTTCGTCGGCGTCGCCAGCGTGGGCAACAACCCCGAGTGGGCCGACGGCGGCCCCGAGGGCCGATTCCTGGACTACTGGCAGTCGTACTCGTTCGGCACACTCACCGGCACCGCGCAGACCCGCAAGGAGCTGCTCGAACGCCTTGTGCCGCGCCTCAAGATCGCCTCGCAGTGCGAGATCAGGGACAAGTTCCTCATCGTCCGCGGCAATGTGCGGACCTACAAGATCCACCTGGGCAGCGGCAACATCCTGATGGAGCCCAACGATCAGTACCTGTGCATCGTGCCAACCAGTGCCATGAGCAAGGGACCCGGAGGCGAAAAGGTGCACCTCCCGTTCGAGGGCGACCGTGTGCTCGCGATCATCCTGAGCAAGGCGTTCATGCTCGCGGACGACCACAAGATCACAGACAAGACCATCCTCACGCAGATCAATCGCTGAGTTGCCCGTTCACCCGAGCGTCTCACACACCACCCGGCAGATATCCTCCGGCTCACTCATCCGCCCCGTCCCCGTGTGTCGGCACGCCTGCCACCCCACGCCGGGGCCGACTTGTTTGAACCCGTCCTGCTCGGCGAGTTTGACATTGCGCAGATTGCTCGGCTGATTCCACATCTGGTCATTCATCGCGGGCGCGAGGATGACCGGTGTCTTGGTGCGGTTGATCGCGCTGAGGATCAGGGTGACGACATCGTCCGTGCGTCCGTGGACGAGCTTGCTCAGCATGTCCATCGTGCACGGTGCGATCAGGGCCAGGTCGCAGCGGTCCGCCAGCGAGATGTGCTGGGGGTCTTTCGATTCGATGTGTTCCCACGAGCTCGTGTAGACGGGGTTGCCCGAGAGCGCCTGGAAAGTAATGGGGGTGACGAAGTTCGTCGCGGCCGGGGTCATCGCGACGGTGACCTGCGCGCCCGCTTGGGCGAGGCGCGAGACGACGGTGCAGACCTTGTAGACCGCGATGCCGCCACTGATCCCGACGAGGATCGATTTACCCTCGACATGCGGGCGCAGGGAGTCCGGCGCGAGCCAGTTCTTCGCGTTCGAGTCAGATGATAACATGGGTAAACCCCTTGTTGTGGGGGTTAGAGCAACGGCTCTTCAGCGACCGCCTGTTCGGGAGCCTGATCGATGAACTCAAGGGTGATCTTGTCCTGCATGATCTCTTCGACCACGATTTCAAGATCGGTACGCCCGTCGCGAGCGACGAGCGGGCGTGCGCCCTCCATGAGCTGACCGAGTCGGCGCTGGATCAGGGCCGTGAGCTTGAACTTCCCGCCGACCTTTTCGACGATTTCGTCACTTTTCAGGGCTTCGATCATCTGCTATCCTTATGGAGCTTCGTGCGTTCCCGTCGGGATCGATCCCGTTCGGGCGGTTTGGCTGACATGCAGCCGCGCGGGGGCAAGTATAGACACGCAACGGGTTTGGGACCAGTAGGAATCTGGTTTGGGCGGTTTCTCGGCAGAGGAGAAATCGGACGATCTGATCCGAGGCGTCAAGTGTGCGAGAGGGCTTGTATGACGATGTCCACGATGACGGGGATGAACCCGGGTTCTGATTCTATGTTCAAAATTGGCGATCAGGTCGTTCACGCGTCCAAGCCCGAATGGGGCAAGGGCACCGTGGTCAGCGCCGGCGCGGCTACCCACGAGGGGAAGAAGTGCCAGCGCCTGAGCGTCCGGTTCTCCCGCGCGGGGCTCAAAACGGTGATGACTGGGGTGGCCCCGATCGAGCCCGCCGGGCAGGTCGCGGAGGTCCTCAAGCCCAAGGACGACGCGCACCACGATCCGCTCCCGATCGCATCCGCGGGGCACAAAGAACTCCTCTCGATCATGACGGGGATCCCCGAACGAGCCCGAGACCCGTTCGCGACCGAGGCCCAACGCCTGCGTGCGACCCTGGATCTGTATAAATATGACTCCGATGGCGGTGGCCTGGTCGATTGGGCCGCGGCACAATCCGGGCTCGCGGACCCGTTGTCGCGGTTCAATCGCCACGAGCTAGAGGAATATTATCGGATGTTCGAAAAGAATCTGCGCAAACACCTTTCTCAGGTGGTGCGAGACGCGAACAATGTCCCAGCCGCCGAGTTGGTTTCGATTGCGAAATCCGCTCCCCCGGCCGCCCAACGGGCGTTGCAGAAGCTGCACCGCCCGCGTTGACGAAACGCAACACCCGGCACAGCCGGACCCGTCTCGGAAGGATCCGGGACGACTCAAACATCACACGGATGCTCAAAACGGACTGTCTGGACCCCACGGAGGGGATCTTCCCGGACCCGGCGATTTCGTGCGCCTTTGGCACGGCGTCTGGCCCAATGCGTGCAAGTGGAGTGGTGTCGGCGGCAACGCGTCGGCAGACATCCAATCCAGAAGGGAATCAGACTATGAAAGAGAACGAGTTCCAGAGCCGTCTTCAGAATCTCCTTGAGCAGATCGACACACTCCCCGAGTCAGAGCGCCCCAAGCTCGCAAAGCTCGCGGAAGAAACCCAGCTGCGCCACACACGCATGAAGAAAACCATCGGCGAACTCCAGGAGTCGCTCGATCATCTCCGTCTTTCCGTCAAGTACCTCGTATTTGATCTGGAAGCGACACGCCGCGAAAACAAGTACCTCCGCAACATGCTTGAGAACGGCAACGGCGCCGAGGGCGCGGATTGAGCATCGAGCAGCGGTCACGCTCACACGCACAAAGAATGGATCGAATCGATGCCGGGTGGGTAGGACGAACCCGGTGTGCTCAGAACGACGACTCCTGAGCAACAGGCACATTCATTTCGGGTGGTTTTAGTCTCCCGCTCGATCTGAATGCCTCTCTCCACAAAGCCCGATCCGTTCTTCCAACGGGGTCCGCGATGCGGGCCCCGTGTGCAATTGAGGGCGTGGAGACGATTGAAGCGCCGCGAGGATGCCCCTATCGTCTCTGCCCTGCTAGAATGCAGCAGGCCCAGAATATCTGGGTTGATTGGATCGGTGCCCGAGAGGCTGAAGGGGCCGGATTGCTAATCCGGTGTACAGGGTAAACCTGTACCGAGGGTTCGAATCCCTCTCGATCCGTTCAATGAACAAGCCACCTGCAATAGGTGGCTTGTCGCTTTTTGCAGTTGGATTGCGGCTTTACCTCGAAAATGAAGCCCCTTTCATGCACCCTCCCGTATTGGTTTCATCTCTCATACCGAACCTATTGGTATCAACGACGGAGCAGCCATTGCTCTGTCCAGACCGCAGGGAGACGAAACAATGATCAAGGTTCAGCCCAAATATCTGAAACGGTACGCCCAGATCGCGGGGTTGCTCGTCAAATACGGGCGACGCGATCTCGCCGATCAACTCAAAGTGGAGGGCGTACCCATCGAAAGCGACGAGAACGATGCGCAGGACCCCGCGGATCTCGCGCGGGATCTGGAAGAGATGGGGCCAACCTTTGTGAAGCTGGGTCAGCTTCTCTCCACGCGTGCGGACCTGCTCCCCCCCGCATACCTTGACGCGCTGAAAAATCTTCAGGACGATGTCACCCCTGTTTCGTTCGAAGAGGTCCAGGACCTGATCGAGCATGAGCTGGGTGCCAAGGTTTCGAATATCTTCGAGTCTTTTGACGAAGAGCCCATCGCCGCGGCATCGATGGCTCAGGTGCATCGGGCGACGCTCAGATCCGGCGTCGGCGTCGCGGTGAAGGTTCTGCGGCCGGAGATCCGCGAACAGGTCAATATCGATATCGAAGCGATCACCAGAATCGCAACGGTGCTCGACAAGAACGCGAAGTTCGCTCGGAAGTACGATCTGCTCGGCATCGCGGAGTCGCTCGAACTGACAATCCAGCGTGAGCTCGATCTGCGGATCGAACTGAAATCGACACAGCAAATCGGGGCCATGATTGAGGAATACCCAGATCTGATTGCGCCACGGGTGTACGAGGATTACTCCAGTGCGAGTGTTCTCACGATGGAATACATCTCGGGCGCAAAGGTTACGGATGTTTCCCCGGCTGTTCTTATCGATCTCGATCGAAGCGGGCTCGCCGATCAGCTCTTCGATGCATACCTGAAGCAGGTGCTCGTCGAGGGTCATTTCCACGCGGACCCACACCCCGGGAACATCATGCTCACGCACGATCGAAAGCTGGCGATCATTGATTGCGGGATGGTCGTGCATGTCGGTCCCCAGACGCGAGGGCACATGATCAACCTGCTCTTTGCGATCAGCGAAGGGCGAGGCGAAGATGCCGGCCGAGAGGCGGAGAAGCTTGGTCGCAAGATGGTCCACTTCGATTCCGAGGGGTTCCGCCACGAGCTCACGCAGATCATCTCCGAGCACCAGAACGACACGGTTCATCGGATGCCCGTCGGTCAGGTGCTCATGTCGATGCAATCCGCTGCGGGGACGAACGGTCTGCGTATTCAGCATGAGATCCGCATGCTGGGCAAAACCCTTCTCCATCTCGATCGAATCATCGAGGTCCTCGATCCTAACTTCAATCCGGCTGAGGCACTGAAAAAGAAGTCCAGCTCGGTTGTTCAGCGTCACGCGCTCGAGGATATCTCGTTCAATCAACTCTTCCGGTCCGTGCTAGAAACAACGGACCTGCTCCAGCACCTCCCGCACCGGATAAACCGGTTCACGGAGTTGCTCTCAGAGAACAAAATCGAGATCAAGGCCGACGCGGTAGACGAGGAACATCTTGTTCAGGGCCTGCAGCACATCGCGAACCGGATCACGGTGGGGGTGATGCTCGCCGCGTTGGTGGTCGCCGCAGCGCTGATGATGCGGATTGAAGCAGACTGGACCCTCTGGGGATACCCCGGTATCGCGATGATTCTGCTGATCTTCGCCGCGCTTTCGAGCTTTGCGCTCATCCTGCGGATCATGTTCAGTGGATACCGAAGAACATGAACGAATGATTTCGAAGACTTCTATAGGGCTCTGATCTGCTCGCATGCGTCATGGATTCGTAGAATCTGTGCATGATGTATCGACGATTGATTATCGTATTGGCTTTGTTCGTCTTGAAGGCTGTCCCGTCTGCGTACGCGCAAGCGCACATACACGAGACACAAGAGTCTTTTCGCCATTCGGGGTACGAGTTCCTCTGGGACACGATCCGGGATGAGTTTGAAACACGCGAGTTTGAGCGAGATCAGGACGCAGAGCAGTATCAGGGGATGATGGACATCATCATCCGCACTGGTGCTGTATACGCGCAGCCTTACAGAAATATCAGGTTCGGCACATTCGAGTTATATCCACACATCATCGAACTCGATGAGGATCCTCCGTTGTACGCGCAGTACCGCTATCACGGGACCGTGGCTCAGAATGGATCGGACTCGCCGAGTGACGATTTCGAGGGGCACGCAGACGCGTTGGTGCGGATTGCGGAACGGATGGAAGACGCGGCGTATCCGGCCTATGTCATCGGTGCGACCTGGATCCGTGCAGCAGAGTTTTACCGCGACGCGGGATTGGAATCGACTCCTCGGGCAGTGCTCGCGCGTGATCGCGGCATGGATGAGCTTGTGCGTGCGGCATCTCTACAGGATGTTGCGCCGGAACACCGTGAGTTTGTCGCTGAGCGTGTGAGCAACTTTGGGTGGAAGTACAGCGCGCTCACCGACAAGGACAAGGAACTCCTGTGTGAGCGTTATCTCACAGACCCGGGTGTTGATCGATGGGTCGCGCACTTTGCGATCGGCAAGCTCCTGATGCAGCGTGGGTGGGATGCGCGTGGCGATGGCTGGGCGTACGAGGTCACCCAAGAGCAGTGGGCGGCCTTCGGTCAGTACATGAAAGATGCATACGGGCACCTGATGCGTGCGTGGGAGGCACATCCGCACTGGGTCCTGACCCAGGCGCAGCTCATCAATATCGACATGGCTGCGGATGTCGATTCGCAACGCGATGAGCACTTCTGGTTTCAGGACGCGCTGCGATACCGTGCGGATCATGATGGTGTATGGGATAACTACGCCCGGGCGATTATGCCGCGATGGGGTGGGAGTCTTGAGGCGATGTATGCACTCCTCGATCAGGCGATCGAACTTCACAACAACCCTTCGAGCATGGCGTATATTGTGGTGGATCTCATGGCCGACATCACCTGGTCCGAGGAAGATGCCCATCTCGTGCTGCTCGATGCAGAGTACCTGAACACCGCGACCCAGCTCATGCGGGATGAACTCGCAGATCCAACGCCATACAAAAATGTGTGGCAGCAACGGATGATGCTGCGGACCCTCGCGATGGGGCAGTACAAATCAGGGAATCTGGTCGTTGCGAGTGAACTCCTCCGAGCAGGAGGGGGGATGACGGACACGGTGCGGTACCCATGGGCAGAAACATCCGAGTTCACAAGGCATGCGCCGATGCTCTCAACCACGGCGTCCGAAGAGATCATCGCCGCGCTGCAGGCGAGTCGTGATCGAGATCTGAACACCGCTCATCGCGCATTCAAGGACGCTCGGCGAATACTCGTGCGAGACGCTCCAGATGCGGAAATTCACGGCGATCCGTTGGGGGAAATCGATCGATTCATCGATTCGATTTCGTCGCGGATGCCGAAGATTCCCTTTTACGCGATGCCCGTGTTCCAGATCGGGGCGGGCATCTGTGTTCTGGCAATGATCGGGTTTCTGCTCTTCGCTCGATTACGCTCGCAACACTGACAAAGAGCACAATGATCTCGCGAAAACAGTTGACGAACGCCCACGAGATGATAATGTGTTCTCAATAGCAATGAGACATCTCCGTGCCATATGCTGGATGATCATCGCGATCCTGCTCCTCAACGGGAGTGGGGTGGTGTCGTCACTGCACAAAATAGTGCACCACGCCGGGGATGACACGCATGTCTCGCATTGTGATCACGACGCGGACCACAGCGAGCAGTCGAACGAGAAGGACGATCTTCCCGTGCCTCAGGATGAGGGCTGCGAGATCTGCCTTGGTCTCGCGGGGTTGAATCTGATCCCTGTCGAGGAACCGCTTCGTGTTGTGACCTTTGCGAACTTCACGGCCGAGTTCATTGTCGCATCCCATTCCGCTCACACGCGCGATCCTCTGGGTGAATGCCCCGCTCGCGCTCCCCCTGTCTGCTGAACCTGATGGATCTTTGAATCACTCAAGGTTTGTCGTGCGCGTGCAGCTGCGCGCCGACACAGGACAGGGATCAGCCCTATGCACTCACAACCGAATCGTGGACGCCGCGGCGCGTTCACGCTGATCGAGCTCTTGGTCGTTATCGCGATCATTGCGCTGCTCATCGGGATCCTGCTCCCATCTTTGAGCAGCGCCCGTGCGAGTGCGCAGCGGGTGGTCTGTCAATCGAACATGCGCCAGCTCGAGTTGGCGCATCAGCTGTATATCGAAGACTACAAGGGGCGATTCATCGACGCGGCGTTGCCGCACGGGTCGCTCGCGGGTGATGTGCGATCAACATGGTTGATCGCGTTGCAGGACTACGGCGCAGCGCCCGAATCGCTGTACTCGCCGGTTGATCGATCCATCTGGCGGAGCGTTGAGGACGGGGGGAGCGACGAGGGAGCTTCCCTCGTCCAGCTCCGTTCCTGGTTCGAGCAAAACGAGGATCTGCTGACGGACAATGACTTTGGAAATGATCCGGAGCAACCCGAGATCGTGCGTCTGACCAGTTATGGTCTCAACGGCTATACGGCCCAGACCGTCTCACCGTTCCTGAACCCGGATCCGGTGACCGGGCGTCGTCTGGATCAGGGCAACGCGTACACCAAGATCACCCGCATTCCCCGGACATCTCAAACCATTCACTTCGTCATGATGACCCCGATCGCCAGACGCTTCGGTGAGCCCATCGATTCGGAAGCGGACTTTGCCAAGGCGGACCATGTTCATCCCAACGAATGGGACTTCTCGTTTATCTCAGAATCGGCCAGCGCCACATTCGCGAGTTCACAGATCTGGCTCAACGCGCACGGCGGCGAGCCCACCAGCCCGAGCGGCAAGAGCAATGCCGCGTTCTTCGATGGGTCCGTGCGGACTCTGTCGTTCGACGAGATGTATCGCGATACAGACCACAATCTCTTCCACCCCGAAGCAAGCCCGCCCACCGGCGTGCAGCCATGATCGGAGATCAAGATGAAGAACATCATGAATACATGCATCCCGCTCGCTCTTGCGATTTCGTTCACCAACGCGAGTGACCTGCACGACGCGGACTACATCCTCGCGATTCAAGACAACCAGATCGTCACGGGTGTGATCGATCCGGATTCTGGCGAGGTGGTGTATCCCTCGCAGATCAAGTCCGCGATCCTCGGTGCGGAGGGGTTCCCCAACTTCACGAACGACCCCGGATTCAACGCCGAGCTGGGGCAGCTCAACCCGGGCATGTTCATCGGGTTCTCGATTCTGCGGGCTCCGCGTGTCTGGGACGGCGCGGCGATGGACTTCGAGACCATCGCGACCGAGCAGATCACGGTGCGTGCTGCGGCCCAGAACATCGTCGCGCCGAGCACCGATACCCGTCTCGATGGGATCGTCTTCGGGCAAGCATCAATCACCCCGAGTGCCACATTCCATCATCACATGCAGTATCTGCTCAACGGCGGGCTCCCGCCGGTGGTTGAGGGGGTTTGGTTGCTCGAACTGGAGCTGTGGGATGAATCGGGCAGCGTCGATCCCTCAGACCCGCTGTACATCCTGTTCGCGCAGGGTGAGGGCGAGGATCAGCTTGAGGACGCCATCGCGTGGGTCCAGGACAACCGGATCGGGTCGCCCTGTCTCGCGGACCTGAATGGCGACGGCTCGCTGGACTTCTTCGATGTCAGCGCGTTCCTGACAGCCTACAACGCGCAGGACCTCGTTGCGGATTTCAATAACGACGGGCAGTTCAACTTCTTCGATGTCAGCGACTTCCTGAGCGCGTACACGAACGGATGCCCATAACACAGATCACGGCTTTTCTTGGGTTTGGAGACCCATTTGTGAGGAGAATCGAAATGAAATGTACAGCACTCATCGTTTGTGGCGCAGCAGCGTCGCTCGCACTCGCACACGGCGAAGACGCCGACTACGGGCTCGCGATCATCGACGGCTCGGTTGCCGTTGGGCTTGGTGACCACGATACGGGCACCATCACCGAGTTCGGCGAGCGCGTGTTCGCAGCGGAAATGGCGCTCAGCGGTTCGAACTGGTTCGCCGACGAACCCGGTATCTTTATCGCTGAGAACTCGCTCGCCGACAACACCCAGGTGAGCTTCACCCTGACCTCGGCGCTGCTCTACTGGGACGGAACCGGCTCGGTGAACTTCTCGCAGGCCGCACACGCGATGAACCTGACCTTTGGGCCGGCGAGTGTGTCGACCGCGTTCAACAACAACCCAGTCGCGGGGTTCTCGATCAACTACGACGCGGATCAGGCTGGCGGCTTTGACGAGCACTTCGACTACACCGTCGATGCGGCGGCTGGCAACGGGATCTTTGTGCTTGCCAACTCGTTCTCGCTGAGCGGCGCATCGGACTCGGAAGTCATCTTCACCGTCTTCAACGCGGGCCTCGAGGAGGACCTGCATGAGGAGGCGATCGAGTATGTCGAGCATGTGCTCGTGCCCGCACCCGGCGCGATGGGTGTGCTCGCGATCGCCGGCTTGGGCATGGTGTCCCGGCGTCGCCGCGTGTCCTGACGAGCTCCAAACCCGGGGTTCGCGGGTGTGTGACCCGCGGGCCCTGATTCAAATGCGTTGTACAACTCCCAGTTTCCAGGTGCAGCGTGTTGTGTTCATCGCCCCGCCGGTTCATCCCGGCGGGGCGGTTTTTTGTCCGTGCCGATCCTATTGTCCCAGTTCATGTCCTCGATCGATCCCCACAAAAAGCGCCTCACCCGCATCTCGTGCGCCGAGCATGTCGTGCCGTACCTCCGCGCAGAAGTGGAGGCCCTGGGGCACGAGATCCAGGGCGAGGACAAGGTCTCGGTCGGCATCGGGGCCGATCTGGTTGAGGCGCTGCGTCTGACGCTGCACCTGCGAACCGCCCAGCAGGTGTACTGGCAGCTCGACAAGACCCGCTGCACCTCGCTCAAGATGCTGGAAAAATGGGCACGATCGTTCCCGTGGGAGGAGCTGATCCCCAACGATGCCTACCTGAGCATCAGCTCGAATGTGTCACACCCCAGTGTCACCAACACGATGTACCCCAACCTGCTGCTCAAGGACGCGATCGTCGATCGCATCAAGGAGAAGACCGGCGAGCGCCCCGACTCGGGGCCGGACCGCTCGGGCGTGGTGATCCAGCTGGTGTGGAAGGGCGATCGGGCGTGGCTGTACCTCAATGTCAACGGCACCCGTCTGAGCGATCGGGGCTACCGCAAGCTCCCGCACCACGCGCCGATGTCCGAGACGCTGGCGGCCGCGGTCTTGATGGGGATGGGCTACGACGGGACGCAGGCGCTGCTCAACCCGATGTGCGGCTCGGGCACGCTGGCGATTGAGGCGGCGTTGATGATGGCCGGGCGGGCCCCTGGGCTGCA